>JBJEBK010000020.1:0-195857 GCA_051869975.1 Candidatus Cryptobacteroides sp.
CTCGGCTGAAGCATTAACCTTAATCTCAATGATATAGACAAAGAGCGGGGTCTCTGCCAGAATATCAATCCTACCATCGGAGGTACTCTCTTCCGAGTGGATGGATATGCTGTCGGACAGGAGTTGGAGTATGATGCTCATAGCATACTGGAAATCTTTCTCAGCATTACCCTGAATCTGATAATTCTGCCTGGCAAAGAAGGATTCCATACGCTTCATAAAGTCCTTTGGCCGACCCGAAAGGAGATCATTGTTCATCTGGCGGATAAGCAGGTTTCCGGAGCCTTTTGCGGAAGTGTAATAGTTCAGAAGGTATGAAAGGAAGCCGTGCTTGACTTCTTGGTTTGGGAACCCGAGAGTGTAAATGCCGAATTTCTTATCATAATCCTTGATGGTCAGATAGCCGCTCTGGTAAAGAAGCGGTATGGGATTATTGAAGGCAGAGTCTATGTCTGTCAACAGGGTGGTGTCTGCTTGCTCAAAAGAAAGCCGTGTGACATCATAATCCGTATCCTTCATTACCTTAACCAGGAAGGATGGAGTTCCGGTTTCGAACCAGTATTCTTTGAATCTCTTTGAGTCCAGAGTGTTGAGCACACTGAAAGGATTGTAAATGCCTGTAGAATCTTCGCAAAAATGATATCCGTCATACATTTCAGCCAACTGGTTATAGGCCTCTTCGACGGTCAGGTCATTGGCTTCTGCCAATTCCTTAACACTCTCACTAAAATATTCAGTCAGGTTATTCTCGGAAATGCCGCAGATGTCCGTGTAGCGGGCATCCATAGAGATATCCTTCAGATTATTGAGACCGCTGAAGATGGATAATTTGCCAATCTTGGTGACACCTGTAAGGAAGCCTAATTGGATGAAACCGTCTTTGGCTTTCATTACGCTGTAAAAGCCTTGAAGTTGATTCCGGAATATATCCGAGATATCTTCATTCCCCAGGTTGTCCATAATAGGCTTATCGTATTCATCAATGAGGATGACAACCCTCTGGCCGGTTTGGATGTATGCGGCCTCTATTACTTGACTGAAACGGATGCCGGGTACGGTGTATTTGTTATCAACACCATACATCTTCTCCCAGCGGCTCAGGTAATCGTCGAAAACCTCTTGAAGGACTTCCTGAGAATCATAACTCCTTCCGCTGAAATCCATACGAAGAACAGGATACTCAATCCAGTCTTTTTCCAAATCGGCAATCTTCAGCCCCTCAAATAGCTCTTTCTTGCCGCTGAAGTAGGCCTCAAGGGTTGAAATCAGGAGACTTTTCCCGAAACGGCGGGGACGGCTCAGAAAGTAGTATCCTCCCGTTTTTGCCAACTTGTAAACAAGGTCCGTCTTATCCACATAGACATAACCATCTTTGCGGATTTTTTCGAAATTCTGTATTCCTATAGGATAAAGCATATTACCTCCCAATTGTCCTGTAACCGGACAAATTTACATATTTATTTTCGTATGCAATGAAGTTTCCGTACACCAGAGGGGGCTTTCCTATACGAAATTGCTCTTCTGTCGCTGTAATACGATGAAAGCGCAAAAAACACCGGGTGTTTTTGCGCTTTCTGTGTGGAATGCCCGTGCAGGGCATAAAGATTCTAGAAGTAGCGTGCGCGGTTGTCAACAACACCTGCTGCCTCTTCCATAACCGGCATAAGCATCTGTGTGCTGTACTGGGCCTTCTGGGCAGTGAAGTTCTTGGCGTCGCTCTCGGTAAAGAAAGCACCCTGGTCACGCCTTGTAACCTTGAACATATACACTCCCTGATTTCCCTTTACAGGACCGCAAACCTCTCCAACAGGTGCATTGTAGATAGCTCCGAGAAGAGCAGGCTCAACAGCAGCAGCACTGGTAGGTGAGAAGGAAATGTCGGCACGGTTGGAAACCGTAACATTGTGGTTCTCTGCAATCTGCTCAAGACTCAGACCAGCTGTCTGGGCAGCAAGTTCTGCGGTCTTCTTCTCGTTGCGCTTGTCGATATAAAGCTTGTTCTGAATCATAGCGGCAACATCCTCAAGAGGAGCGATGCCGTCCTTGTGGATATTCTTCACAGCAGCTACAAAGAAGTAGTTGTTGTTGACGGTAATCACGTTTGAAGCCTTGTTCTTCTTGGCATCGAACACCCAGCGGGTAAGTTCCCTTGCCTGGTCGATTGAACCGTAGGTAGAAGTGCTCTCAAGCACTTTGTTCTGCTTGTGTGAGTAAACGCCAAGGGAATCAACTGCACGGAGGTAGCCCTCGTAAGTACCGTTGGCGATGGTTGAGAACTTGTTGGCCTGAGCATAGAAGGTGTTGAATGTTTCCTTGCTTGCAAGCACGGTCTTCTCAAGCACTGCAACCTGCTTCTTGGCAACAGGCTTGGTGGTCTTGGTAACGAGAACGATGTGGGTACCGTACTGGGACTTTACGATATACGGAACACCAGGCTTTGCGGTAATCACGGACTCAAGACCAGGAATCATATAGGTCTGGGTCATCCAACCGATGTTTCCGAGCTCACCGTCAGCAGCGGAATTCTTGTCTGCAGAGTGCTCTGCAGCGAGAGTTGAGAACTGTGAAGGCTTCTTAATCACCTGAGCAAGAACTTCTTCAGCCTCTTTCTTTGCATCTGCGCCCTGGAAAAGGATGTGCTTTACATAAACGGAATCAGGAACATTGGCTGATTTCATCACGCGTGCTGCAAAGAAGCTGTCTCCGTTCTTGTAAACCGGAGAAACTCCCTTTGCTGAGGAGAAAGCGAAATCGTCAACCTCAGGGCAAACGGTCTTGAGTTCTCCCTTGCGATACCAGTACTCGGAGTAGTTCCTGTCGGAGTTTTTGAGAAGAAAACTCTTCATATTGTCTGTCTGGGCAAACTCGTCGAGCACATCGTTTATGCTCTTCTCGGTCTGGGCAATATCCTTCTGTGAAGGCTTGACTTCAAACACTACATACTCTATGTCGCGGCTTGCTGTCTGCTTGTAATCCTTCTCGTGAGCCTTGTAGTAAGACTTGATTTCGGAAGAGGAAACGGTAATGGTGGTGTCGCGGGTATAGCCGTAAGGAACGGTTACGAGCTCGATATCTGCGGTGGTGTTTCCTACAGCTACGGCATCAGCAAGAGTAACAGGATTCTCAAGAGCGGTAAGGGTAAAGAGAGCCGCATACTTTGAATAGTACTGCTGTGTGCGGATGGTGTTCTTGAGATAGTTCCAATAGGTCTTCAGGGTAGCGTCATCCTCTGCCATGCGGTTGATTTCGCGAACCCTGTCTGCAGAGAAAACACCGTTCTCATCAAAGAAGAGAGGGTTCTGAGCAATAACAGGAGAAACGTGCTCACCTGCAAGGAGGTCTGCAACCTCTGCGTCACTCACGTGGATTCCGGCGGCATTGCAGTTCTTGAAGAACATATACCTGTCGAGAAGACTCTGCCAGGCTGCATTCTGAATCTGCTTCTGGGTCTGCTCGTTCTGAGCGGAAGAACCGGTGGTGATTTCGTTGATGGTGGTGAATGTGTTCAGCTCATTCTGGAAATCCTCGTAGGAAATTCCTGTTCCTGCAATTTCACCCACATTCTGAGGCTTCCCGAAGAGAGTCATCAGGTCGTCCATAGGGGCGATGAAGTACAGGAGAGAAAGCGCGATGATGACGGAAATTACGACACCGAATTTTTCGCGCATTTTTTGAAGTACTGCCATATAATTAATAATTTAAAATTTTCACAATAGGGCTGCGAAGTTAATAAAATTCCTTTACTTGCGCAAAGGTCCGATAAAGTTGACGGAATCTATTGCAACTTTAGTGCTGTCTTCCTGGGAATATCCGTAGCTGTCGAAGGGTTTGAGAAGAATTGCATTGCGTGCTCTGTCGTCAGAGCGCATACCGTAGCCCTGCATCATACCCTGGTCGGAAAACAGCTTTACGTAGCAGTCGGTATAGATTTCTTCGCTCTTGCGGTCCCAGTAGATGGTATCCGTTTCCATTGTCTGGCGCTTGATGGCGTTATGGACTACCACATTGCCGTAGGCCTCCCAACTTTCTCCCTTGGACTTCTTTGCTGAAGTGATGTGCCTTGCCTTATCTGCCGTAATGATAGTCTCAAGCAGGCCTTCAGGGGTATAGGCAAAGACACTTATACCTTCAGGAAACAATTCGAAATCAAGGGTATCTGTGGAATAACGCTCCAACAGCGGAGCTTCCATCCTCTGCAGGACCTGACCGTCACGGGTCTGGACGGCAAACATATCGTGTGCCACCTGAACCGGAGTACTGTCAAGATCGATTTTATCTGCTTCGCGCAGCTTTCCCTTTCCACAAGAAACAAGGACAAAGGCAACCGCCAGAAGAGCGGTTGCCATATTAGCATTCTTATGGATTGTTGAAGACAAGGTTATTTCTGAGTCCTTACGGTTGTAGTAGCATGGAAACCGTTGCAGTTGACCTCATAGCTCTGACCGTCACGAAGGTCGAACATAAAGGCGTCCGCAGTAGCAGGATAGTACTGACGGAATTTCATAATCATAGTTCCTGCCTCTTCGCTGAGATTAGGGTCAGCCTTGCGTGCACGCTCCAGGTAGTCGGTAGCCACCCAATACTGTGCGCGGGATGAAATCTCGTTGCCTTCGCAGCGTACGCCTGCCCAAATGGTACCCATAAGCATATAGCACTTGCCCTTCAGGATATTGTCGTCAGTTCCCTCGGCAGCGCTTCTTGCAGCATCGAGAGCGGCAACCTGACGGCCGGCCTTTGAAGAGTAAACCGCAAGCTCATACTGATACTCCGCTTTCTCGCTTGGAGTAACCTCAGGATGGTTGATAGCCTCGTGGAGGTAGCTGATAGCCTTGTCAACCTTGCCGGTTGAAGAGTAGAGAGCAAAGAGAGTGTGTGCTGCTCCCGGGTTAGGGTTTGCATTATAAACTGCAGTAGCTGCATTGATAAACAATTCATTGTCAAGACACTCGTCAGCTGAAGACATAATCTTCACAATCTTAGCAGCGAGCTCGGCATTCTGAGGGTCAGCTGCGAAGCGTGGACCGAAGAGTTCCTGAAGTTTGTCGCAGTCCGCAACCTTGCTGGAAACGAAGAGGTTCTCAAGGTCGGTCTTGACTTTATCGTTCATTTCCTTCTCGCTCTCCTTTTCTGCAGGAGCAAGAGCCAGAAGTTCTGAATTTCTCTCGTAGATATTGATAACCTCTTCCTCATCGATGAGACCGATTTTGTAAAGCTCAATGGCTGCGCTGAGGTTGAAGATATACAGACTCGGCTTGGTATCCACCGTATTGCTCTCGATAATCTCATTCAGACCGTTGTAGAGTCTCTGGTTGTCATCCTTGATATAGTTTGCCATATCCAGGCCCTTGTTGTTGCGGGCAGTGACTGCATACTTAGGATAATTCTCGATACGGATATCGTGAAGCATCATAAGGGTATCAATCAACTGATTCTTGTAAACAGGGTTCTTGGAGTTTTCGGATATAAGTTTGCGCACAAGGGCAGCACCGTCGACGAGCATAGTCTGGTTTGCAGTAGGAGGGCAAAGTTCGAAAGCCTTTCTCCAGTTAGGAGTAGCCTCCTTGTAGCTCTTCTGCTTGTAATACTCCTTGTAATAGGAGAGATACTTGATACACTCTGCGCTGTCTGCGCCATACTTACCCTGGGCAAAAGCAGTTGTTGAGCCCAGCATCATTGCGATTGATGCGATTGCAATAATTAGTCTTTTCATATATAACACTTTAATATTATTCGTATTGATACTTCTGGAACCAGATATCGAAGAGGTTCACTCCGAAATTGAATCCTACATATGTTTCTCTTATAAGGTCATTGCGAAGAGAGCCTCTCTGTCCGATGTCTATTCCCAAAGAGATTCCGTTGTACCAGCGGTAAACCGGAAGAGTAGCTCCGAGGGTAATTCCTCTGGAAATGACCGGACTGCCGTTGACTATGTAGTTTTCGCGGGTTACATAAACTCCGGCCCTGTAGGCAATGAGCCTGTGGTAATACCTGATTTCGTTAGGGTTCGGAATGATTTCGAATCCGGCTCTGATGGACTCCGTCACGCCTCCGACAAAAATATCGTCGTCATAACCGGTACCGGTCCAGTTTGAGCGGGTGTAGTCGATTTCAGCCCTGATGCGGTTAAGATAATTGATACTTACGCCGAAACCCATCTCGGAAGCTATTTTGAGTGGATTAGCCCTAAGTCCGAGCGTATCCACTACCGTTGTCTGCGAAGCCTCCCCGACTCCGCTGGTGGAAGTAAGATAGCCTGAGAGTTTGGCACCCATTCTGTATGTTGCTCCAAGGCAGACTTTCATTTTGTCGGAAGCCTTGAATTCGTACTGAAGACCTGCCTTTGCGGTATTTGCAGTAAGGTACATATCCGAAGACTCACTGATTCCGAGAGCTGCTTCATCCGCAATGGTCTGGGTATAATTCCTGTTGATGTTTCCGAAGTAATGGATGTATTCCAAACCGATGCTCATTCCTTTGAAAACAGGATATCCGGCAGCAACAAAAAGCTGATATACACTTCCCTGCCCCGAATATGAATTTGCGATACTTCCCAGTTCCGCTGTGTAGTCATAATAACCGTAGCTGTAACCGGTGGAACTGAAAGGTTTCACTCCAGCCATAAGGGCAAGTTTGCCTGCTATCGGAGTTGACAGTATGAAGTCGTTCATATTGAACACATTGGCCGCGGAAGTCATAGACCCCTGACGGAAAACGGTGTTCATCTGTGAAAGGGATACATCGGACATAAAGGAAAGCGTATCCCTTGCAGTAACTGCTGCTGGATTGAGAGAATTGATGAAACGGTTGTTGCGGGATGCTATCCCGACGCCTCCCATAGTGTTGTTGTATGCAGAACCTCCGTTGGATAGAGTTCCGAGTCCGAACATTGAATACGGAGTGAATCCGGAGAAGGACCCGCCATCTTCAGCCTTTGCGATAATGCCACACGCAGCCAAAACCGCACAAAGAAGCATTCTGTATAATCTTTTACCTGTCATAATCTTCAGCTATGGCAGCAAGTCCCATAAGAACAAGGTTGTTCACTACAAAAACGGAATTGCTGGTTTGTTTTGCAAAATAGTTGGCATCTCCCCCTGTAAAAACTACAACGCTGTCAGGTTTTGATGCAATGTAGCCGTCAATTTCAAACTTTATGCCTGAAATTACTCCAGCTTCAATACTGGAAACAAGAGAAGTACCGCATTGTTTGTCCGTCTTGGGCATATTGACCAGAGGCAGGTTGCGCGAATAGCGGTTCAAGGCCTTGAATCTGGTACGGCTTCCTGGGGAAATATTGCCTCCTCCGTAAGTGCCGTCAGCAGCAAGAAAATCTATGGAAATCGTTGTTCCGAAATCAAATACCACACAATCTTTGTTTCTGAAGAGATTCTTCACCGCAATTAGCGAGGCTCCCCTGTCCGGAGTCAGATAATCAGGCAGACCGTAGGCTTTGAGCATTGCAGTGTGATTGCGGTCTATCAGCACCAGCTGACCGCAGCGCCCGGCTATCCAGGCTTCGTCTTCCGAAGAAATATCTCTCACTGAAGCCATTACCAATGTATCCGGCTTTTCCTTTTCGAGAAGGGTGGCGATATAGTCCATAATCTTCTCACCCTGATAGCGCATTGTCTTACGGAGCAAGTTTCCGTCAGCCCAAGCCGCCTTCAGGGCAGTGTTGCCAATCTCTATGAGAAGTACAGACATTCAGTTACAAAGTAAACGCGCAAATTTAGCAAATTATTGCAACTTCTTCAATGCTTCGAGGGCAGCAGATGTAGAATCTATGCCCCGGGTGACAAGTTTGAGCTTTCCTTCACTTTGTTTGAAGGTAAATTTCTGGTCCGCTGCAACCCTTTCCAGCACGCTTGAGAACTGTTTTGACTTATAATATGGCGACATTTGATTCGTAATGAAGAATAGTATGAACATTCCGTTTTTGATAATTATCTTCTCAAATCCCAATGACGCGCCGATATTTCTTATCTTCACGATATTGAAAAGGTTGTCCACTGATGCAGGAGGTTCTCCGAAGCGGTCTTCAAGCTGCTTGCGGAGCCTGTCTATTTCCTTTTCGGAAGACATTGAGTCTAGTTGCTTGTAGATTCTTATCTTCTCCGCGGTGATGTCGAGGTAGTCATCCGGAATCATTGCAGGCTGGTCGGTCTCTATCGTGCAGTCCACTACGAAGCTTGTTTTCTGTGAAGCAACAGACTGTCCTGTTTCCATTCCGAGTTCTTCCATTGCTTCGGTAAGGATTTTCTGATATGTTTCATATCCCATATCCATTATGAAACCGCTCTGCTCCGCACCGAGCAGGTTGCCCGCACCGCGTATGTCGAGGTCCTGCATAGAGATGTTGAAGCCGCTGCCGAGGTCGGAGAATTCTTCTATTGCCTTAAGCCTCTTGCGTGCATCATCGGTAAGGGTAGTAAGAGGAGGTACTATAAGGTAGCAGAAGGCCTTCCTGTTGCTTCGGCCCACGCGGCCGCGCAGCTGGTGCAGGTCGCTCAGGCCTATGTTCTGAGCCTGATTGATGATAATGGTGTTGGCGTTGGGTACGTCCAGACCGTTCTCTATGATGGAAGTGCATAGAAGCAGGTCATACTCCCCCGCTATGAAGTCCAGAATCCTGTTTTCAAGGTCTTTAGCCTGCATCTGGCCGTGAGCTATGCATATGCGCATATCCGGCACGAGGCGCTGGAGTATGGTGGCGATGCCGGGCAGCTCCTCAACTCTGTTGTGCATAAAGAATACCTGCCCTCCCCTCTTGAGCTCGTATTCGATGATGGACTTTATTTCTTTTTCTTCGAATAGAATGATTTCCGTCTGAACAGGAATTCTGTTCGGCGGAGGGGTGGATATGATGCTGAGGTCACGCGCTCCCAGCAGGGAGAACTGCAAGGTGCGCGGGATAGGGGTTGCGGTCAGGGTCAAGGTGTCGATATTGGTCTTCAGCTGGCGCAACTTTTCTTTTGCCGCAACACCGAATTTCTGCTCCTCATCTATTATGAGCAGGCCCAGGTCCTTGAATTCGAAGCCGGCCCCCAGAACCTTGTGGGTAGCAATCAGTATGTCGATTTTTCCGTTCTTGAGGTCCTGCTTGATTGCGCTCACTTCCTTTGCGCTGCGCAGACGGCTGAGGTAGTCGATGCGGCAAGGGAAGTTCTCGAGCCTGCCGCGGAAGGTGTTGTAGTGCTGCAGGGCGAGAATGGTGGTAGGAACGAGTACTGCTACCTGCTTTCCGTCCGTTACTGCCTTGAAGGCTGCCCTTACTGCGATTTCTGTCTTGCCGAAACCGACATCGCCGCAGACGAGGCGGTCCATAGGACAAGTATCCTCCATATCCCTTTTGACCAGACGCGTAGTTTCTTCCTGATCGGGGGTATCCTCATACATAAAGGATGATTCGAGTTCGTCCTGAAGATATGTATCGGCGGAAAAGGCAAAACCCTTGGCTGCACGGCGCTTGGCGTAGAGTTGGATAAGGTCTTTCGCTATATCCTTGATTTTGCTCTTGGCACCTGTCTTGAGGGCTACCCAGGTCTTGGAACCGAGTTTGTTGATGCGCGGAGCCTCTCCGTCCTTAGGGCGGTATCGGGATATTTTGTTGAGAGCGTGCACTGAGACAAATACCACATCGCCGTCCTTGTAGGTCAGTTTTACAACCTCCTTCATCCGGCCTTTGTCGTCTTTCATTCTTACCAGGCCGCCGAATATTCCTATGCCGTGGTCTATATGTACCACATAGTCACCTATATTGAAAGATGCAAGGTCGTTGAGTGTAAGCTGCTCTGTCTTTTCTACGGTCCGGCGCAGGGCTACCCTGTGGAAGCGGTCGAAGATTTCATGGTCGGTGTAGCAGCAGGTTTTGCTTTCGTGGTCTATGAAACCCTTGTGGATGCTGCTGCCTGTAATGAATTCAGGCTGAGGACATCTCTCTTCATCGAGAATAGATCGGATTCTGTCGCTTTGAGCTTGCTTTTCGCAAAATATGACGACTCTGTAGCCGCTTTCCATTTTGGTGCGTATATCGGCTACTATCAACTCGAAGTTTTTGTTGAATACGGGCTGAGGGGCCAGATTGAACACCACCTGCTGTTCATCCTGCCTTTCGATAGGTACATCCAGATATACCCTGCCGAAACTTCGGGTGAGAGGAAAGAAATCCCTTTCCTTATACATATCGGAGGAGTCCAGCCAGAGTATTGCGGATTGGTCCAACGCCTCAAGTATGTTTTGTGAAGCCTTGTTTTGGCTGCATATTATGTCGGAAATGATTTCGGCACTTCTGACCTCCTCTTTGGAAAGCTGGGTATTGCAGTCGAATATGTTGATTTTCTCTATCTCGTTACCCCAGAAGGAAACTCGGTAGGCTTCATTATTGGAATATGAGAAGAAGTCTATAAGGCTTCCCCTGACCGCAAACTGGCCCGGGGCGGATACCAAATCCACTCTATCGAATCCGGATGTTCCGAGTTTGGCGATGATTTCTTCGTGGGATATCTCCTGACCGGTGCTTATCTTCAGACTGTCACGCGCAATATCTGTGCTGACCGGAATGAGTTCATCCAGAGCTTCAGGAAATGTGACTATAACTTTTAAATCATCCGAAGGTTCGAGCAGTTGCCTTACTGCCGTTGTTCTCTGTATGCTCAAAGATGATTTGTAGTTGCTCTTTTCCACTCCGGCTCCGGAATTCGGCAGAAAGAATACCCTATCCCCTTCTATCAGAGTATAAAGGTCATTGCAGCAGTATTCTGCACTTTCCCTGTCGGGAAGTACGATAAGATGGGTTCCCTTCCTGGCGCAATTGAAAAAGACAAACCAACGGGCGGAGAAAAACAATGAACGGCAGAATACTTCCTTCCCCGGAGATATTCTGCTTCGCAAGCATTCGCTTGCAGCCGGACTTATCAACAATTCAGTGTTCATAAAGCGGTGGAAAACCTGTTGATAAACTTGTGGAAAACTCGGCAGGCAGGGTTTTCAACAAGATATCAAAAAGTTTTCCAATACTGTATTAAAAGTTTAAGGTCTATGTAACCTTTTGTGTTTCAGCGGGGATTTTGAGTTTTCCACATTTCCACATCAATAAATAAAACAACAAATAAGAAATAAATAGATTATATTTGTATGATTTTAGAAAATCTGTGGCAATGAGCGAATTTGACCCTCGCAAAACAACCGACTGCAAAGATAAGGATTTGGATGGAATTATCCGTCCCCAGGAACTGGGTGCATTCACCGGTCAAAGGGAAATTGTATCCAATCTCCACGTCTATATTGAAGCAGCCAAGATGAGAGGGGAGTCTCTGGACCACACCCTTTTCCACGGGCCTCCTGGACTGGGCAAGACTACGCTTGCGCACATCATAGCAAATGAGATGGGAGTCAATCTGAAGATTACTTCAGGTCCGGTACTCGACAAGCCTGGTGATTTGGCTGGACTTCTTACTTCCCTTGAACCTGGAGATGTGCTTTTTATCGACGAAATCCATCGCCTCTCACCTGAAGTTGAGGAGTATCTGTATTCGGCAATGGAGGACTTTGTCATAGACATTATGATAGACAAGGGGCCGGGAGCCAGGTCAGTTCGCATATCCCTGAATCCTTTCACTCTCGTAGGTGCCACTACCAGAAGCGGCCTTCTGACCGCGCCTCTGCGGGCGAGGTTCGGGATTACCTGCGCACTGGAGTACTATGATGTGGAAGACCTGAAGCAGATAGTCAAGCGAAGTGCAGGCATACTTAAGGTTTCGATAGATGATCAGGCTGCCCGTGAGATTGCTATGCGCAGCCGCGGTACTCCGCGTATTGCCAATGCACTGCTGCGCAGAGTCCGGGACTTCGCCCAGGTTATGGGAGACGGCAGTATAGACCTCGGTATATCAAAATATGCACTTGACAAACTCAAAATTGATACCCGCGGTCTTGACTCGATAGACAACAGAATACTCAGTACCATAATCAATACTTTCAAGGGAGGTCCTGTCGGGGCCAATACCATTGCTACTGCAATAGGTGAGGACCAGGGAACTTTCGAGGAAGTATATGAGCCTTTCCTCATAAAGGAGGGCTTCATAGTGCGCACCCAGAGGGGGCGTATTGCAACGGATTTGTCCTACAGGCATCTGGGGTTAGATCCGGCACGGCGGCCTCAGGGGGATGACCCTACATTGTTCCAGAACTGAAATACAACAAATATCAATTCGTTATAAAAATGGCAGATAAACTCAATTCAAAAATTCCTGACGGACCACTTGCCGAAAAATGGACCAAGCACAAGTCAGAAATCCATCTTGTCAGCCCGAACAACAAAAGAAAGCTCGAAATCATTGTAGTCGGCACCGGACTCGGTGGCGCTTCCGCAGCTGCTTCTCTCGGAGAGCTCGGATACAACGTAAAGGTTTTCTGTATCAGTGATTCCCCTCGCCGTGCACACTCCATCGCTGCACAGGGAGGTATCAATGCTGCCAAGAACTACCAGAATGACAACGACTCCATCTATCGTCTCTTCTACGATACGATTAAGGGGGGTGACTACCGCTCACGCGAGGCCAACGTTTACCGTCTTGCCGAGGTAAGCGCAGCTATCATCGACCAGTGCGTTGCACAGGGAGTTCCTTTCGCACGTGAATACGGCGGATACCTTGCCAACCGTTCTTTCGGTGGTGTGCAGGTAAGCCGTACTTTCTATGCAAGAGGCCAAACCGGACAGCAGCTCCTTCTCGGTGCATACGCCGCCCTTAACCGCCAGATTGCAGCAGGTACTGTGAAGAGTTATCCAAGATATGAGATGCTCGACCTTGTGCTCGTTAACGGTGAGGCAAAGGGTATCATCGCCCGCAACCTCGTGACCGGACAGCTCGAGAGATTCGGTGCACACGCAGTCGTAATCGCTACCGGAGGCTATGGCAATGCATATTTCCTTTCTACCAACGCTATGAACAGCAACGGTTCAGCTGCCGTTCAGTGCTACAAGAAGGGAGCATATTTCGCAAATCCTTGCTTTGCCCAGATTCATCCTACCTGTATTCCTGTACACGGTGAGCAGCAGTGCAAGCTTACCCTTATGTCCGAGTCCCTGCGTAACGACGGACGCATCTGGGTACCTAAGAAGATGGAGGATGTGCTGAAGCTCCGCAAACACGAAATCAAGCCTTCACAGATTCCTGAGGAAGACCGCGACTACTATCTCGAGCGCCGCTACCCTGCTTTCGGAAACCTTGTTCCACGTGATGTGGCTTCACGCGCAGCCAAGGAAAGGTGCGATGCAGGCTTCGGTGTCAATGAGACGGGAAAGGCTGTATTCCTTGACTTCAGTGAGGCTATCAACCGTCTCGGACATCAGAGAGTTGCCGAGCGTTACGGCAACCTCTTCGATATGTACGAGAAAATCACCAACTCTTCTCCTTGGGAGGAGCCTATGATGATTTACCCTGCCATCCACTACACTATGGGAGGTATCTGGGTTGATTACGATCTTCAGACAACCATCCCTGGACTCTATGCCATCGGTGAGGCGAACTTCTCCGACCACGGTGGAAACCGACTTGGAGCATCTGCCCTTATGCAGGGTCTTGCTGACGGTTATTTCATCCTTCCTGTCACAATCGGTGACTACCTCTCAAAGAAGTTCTCAGAGCCTAAGACTGATGTCAATACTCCTGAGTTCGCAGAGGCTGAAATGGCTGTTCAGGCAAGGATAGACCGACTCTTTGCAGTAAACGGAACAGAGCCTGTGGATGCTATTCACAAGCAGCTTGGTCACATTATGTGGGAGTATGTCGGAATGGCACGCGACGAGCAGGGTCTGAAGAAAGCTCTTGTAGAGATTGACGAGCTGCAGAAGAAGTTCTACGAGACCGTAAAGGTTACCGGAAGCCAGTATGAGTTCAACCAGGAACTCGAGAAGGCTCTCCGTCTTGAAGACTTCTTCGAAATCGGCAAACTTATGGCTAATGATGCCCTTCACAGAAAGGAGTCCTGCGGTGGACACTTCCGTGTGGAAAGCCAGACTGAAGAGGGTGAGGCTAAGCGTGACGACAAGAACTTTATGTATGTTGCCGCTTGGGAGTACAAGGGAGAAGGTCAGACACCTGAACTCCACAAAGAGCCTCTGAACTACGAATTTATTGAAGTTAAGACCAGAAACTACAAAGACTAAGCGAAATGGAATTCAATCTCAAGATATGGCGTCAGAAGAACGCCAAGGCAAAGGGACATTTCGAGACCTACCATATTTCAGGTATTGAGGAGGACGCTTCCTTCCTCGAGATGCTTGATATCCTCAATGAGCAGCTCATCAGGGAAGGATCCGACCCTGTAGCTGTTGAGAGGGGATGCCAGAGCAGCGGTCCTGTTTCTTTCGACCACGATTGCCGCGAGGGTATTTGCGGTGCGTGCTCTCTCTACATTGACGGCCGTGCACACGGACCAGATGACCATGTGACTACCTGCCAGCTCTTTATGCGCCATTTCAAGGATGGTGCTACCATTACTGTAGAGCCTTGGAGAAGTGCAGGATTCCCTGTAATCAAAGACCTCGTTGTTGACCGCGGAGCATTCGACAAGATTCTCCAGGCAGGTGGATTCATCTCCGTACGCACCGGTTCAGCACCGGACGGCAACAATCTTCTTATCCCTCACGACAAGGCAGAGGAGAGTATGGATGCTGCCGCTTGCGTAGGATGCGGTGCTTGTGTTGCTACCTGCAAAAACGGCTCTGCAATGCTCTTTGTTGCAGCACGCGTAAGTTCTCTCGCACTCCTTCCTCAGGGACGTCCTGAGGCAAAGAGAAGGGCTAAGGCTATGGTTGCTAAAATGGATGAACTCGGATTCGGAAGTTGTACCAACACCCGTGCCTGCGAACTTGAGTGCCCTAAGGGTATTACCGTAGAGCACATCGCCCGCCTCAACAGGGAGTATCTTAAGGCTAAATTCTCTGACTGATTACCACAGAAAGTTATTGAACGGGTAACGCCCGGCATGAATCTCCGCAACCATCTTGTAGATGTCGTTGCGGAGTTTTTCTATTCCCACTTTCTCCTTGGCAGAGATGAAAATGCAAGGGGCTTTTTCGCTCGATATCCAGCTGTTTTTCAGTTCAGCAAGAGAGCGGTTGATTTTCTGCTTAGGTTCGAGTGAGAACTCATCATATTCTTCCCAGGTATAGGCGTCAACCTTGTTGAATACAACATAGACAGGCTTGTTGGCGGCGCCTATGTCGCGAAGCGTCTGCTCGACTATCTGCATCTGCTCTTCAAAGTCAGGTGCGGAAATATCTACAACGTGAACAAGTATATCTGCCTCTCTAACCTCATCCAGTGTGCTTTTGAAGGCCTCAATGAGCTGCGTAGGCAATTTGCGGATAAATCCTACAGTGTCGCTCAAAAGGAATGGAACATTCTCGATTACGACCTTTCTCACGGTAGTGTCAAGAGTAGCGAACAGTTTGTTTTCTGCAAATACATCGGACTTGGCAAGAAGGTTCATAAGGGTGGATTTTCCCACATTTGTATAGCCTACAAGGGCAAGGCGCACCATACTGCCTCTGTTGCTGCGCTGCACTGCCATTTGTCGGTCAACTTTAGCTAGGTCTGCCTTAAGCTTCACTATTCTTTCCTTTACTATACGCCTGTCCACCTCAATCTGAGTCTCGCCCATTCCTCCGCGTGTACCTCTGCCTCCGCGTTGGCGCTCAAGGTGGGTCCACATACCGGCGAGGCGGGGGAGCATATAGTTATATCTCGCAAGTTCCACCTGCATCTTAGCATAGGAAGTCTTTGCCCTCTGGGCGAAGATTTCCAGAATAAGGCTCGTCCTGTCGATAACAGCGCTTTTCTGAATTATCTTTTCTATGTTGCGCTGCTGCATCCCGGTCAGCTCGTCATCAAAGATTACATATTCTATTTCATTTTCTTCACAGTATGCGGCTATTTCTTCCAGTTTTCCGCTGCGTATATAGGTTGCATTGTCAGGACGGTCAACCCTCTGCACGAATTTTTTGTCTCCCACGGCTCCTGCAGTCTCTGCAAGGAACTGGAGTTCGTCCAGATACTCATAGACCTTCCTTTCGTCGTCTTTAGGTCTGATAATACCGACAAATACGGCTTTTTCTACTCTTTCTTTCTCCATCCTATTCAAATAGAGGCCATCCTTGCGGACGGCCTCATCCAATTTCTTAAAATCAGTATCCTTACCTGAGCTGGAAAATAACAGGGAAGGTGTAGGTAACCTTTACGTTGCGGTCTCTCTGCTTGCCAGGAGTCCACTTCGGAGACATGGAAACTACTCTGACAGCCTCCTTGTCAAGTGAAGGATCGACTCCACGGAGTACCTTGACATCTCTTACAACGCCGTCTGCACCTACAGTAAACTGAAGCATAACACGTCCCTGTACGCCGTTTTCCTTTGCTACATCAGGATAGTTAAGCCTTGAGTTCACCCATTTTGAGAATGCATTGGCATCTCCTCCCTGGAATGAAGGCTTCTGCTCAACGAGCATAAAAGGAATGGCTTCCTCTTCGATTTCCTCTTCCTCTGCACCTTCTACATAGTCCATAATCTCAACTCCAAGGTCAGCTTCGTCCTCAGTATTGATGATTACTTCATCCACCTTGATATCGTCGTCCACGATGTCAATCTGCTCGGAAAGAACAGGAATCTTTGGGGTTTCAGGTGGTGGTGGAGGGGTCTCCTGGGTGATAGGAATGATTTCTTCCTCGATGGTTTCCTGTGGGCCTGCATCAAGCACTGACGCTGCCTTCTCCTTAGTACTGAAAGAGAATGCGCCGTACACGATTGCCAGCGAGAGTATGAGTCCCACCTCTACGAAAAGCAATCTTTTCTTTTCAAGATTGGCTCTTTCTGATTTCTTAACTTCCATATCTTTATTCTGTTAATTTCCGATTTGTCCCCAAAGTTAAATAATTTTCGGATTTTATCCAATTATCCGATAGAATAGATGTAAATTTGCGCGTACAAATTAACGCTTATGGTCAGATATTTCAAAGAAGATACCAAGTTTGAATTCAAGCACAGGTTATTGAATAACAGATGGCTGAAGATGGTTGCAGAGAGTGAAATCCGCCGACTCGGAGATATCAATATCATTTTCTGTTCGGACAATTATATACTCGATGTGAATATGAAGTATCTTCAGCATGACTATTTCACAGATATCATTACCTTCGATTATTGCGTGAATAAGGTTTTGAGTGGAGATCTTTTCATCAGCGTGGATTCTGTCAGGGAAAATTCAGTTTATTATGGAACTGAGTTTGATGACGAGTTGAACAGGGTGATAGTACACGGTCTGCTTCATCTCATCGGATACGATGACCATAGCGAAGATGACATCAAGGTGATGAGGGAGAAAGAGAATTATTACCTCGACTTGAGAAAGAAACTCGTATGAAAAAAGCATATGACATTATAGTAATCGGCGGGGGACACGCTGGATGCGAAGCGGCAATGGCTGCCTCGAATCTTGGTGCTTCCGTACTGCTGCTTACTATGGATGCTCTGTCTTTTGCCAAAATGTCCTGCAATCCTGCAATCGGCGGAATTGCAAAAGGACAGATTGTCCGGGAGATTGACGCTCTTGGCGGATATATGGGTTTGGTTACGGATGCTTCAACTCTGCAGTTCCGTATGCTCAACCGCTCCAAAGGACCTGCAATGTGGAGTCCTAGGGCACAGTGTGATAAAATTGCTTTTTCTCAGAATTGGTATAAAATTCTCATAAGTAATTCATTTATAGATATTTACGAAGGAATCGCCGTTTCTTTTCTCTTTGAGAATCAAAAAATCGCGGGAGTTCGTACGGAAGATAGTCAAATTTTTAATTCTCAAGCAGTTGTTTTGACTGCCGGAACCTTCCTTGACGGAAAACTTTTTGTCGGCAGAAGTACTTTGACTGGAGGAAGAATAGGGGAGTCCTCATCTTATGGTTTGACCGAGCAGTTGAAATCAATGGGGGTTGTTACCGGAAGAATGAAGACCGGTACTCCTCCAAGGATAGATATCCGTTCAGTCGATACAGACTCTCTTCCTCTTCAGTATGGAGATGAGGTTCCTGAAAGGTTTTCTTTTCTCGATGTAGAATCTGCGGTGCAGAAGCAGGGTAGTGTCCAGCTTCCTTGCTACATACTTCACACCAATGAAGAGGTACACGATACTCTTCGGTCCGGTTTCAATGATTCACCTCTTTTTACCGGAATGATTTCCGGCAAGGGTCCGCGCTATTGTCCGAGCATTGAAGACAAGTTGAGAGTATTTCCAGACAAGACAGAACACCAACTCTTTCTCGAACCTGAAGGAGCTGTCAAAACAGAGTATTATCTCCAGGGATTCTCTTCATCGCTTCCTCTAGATATCCAACTTGCCGCACTTCACAAAATCAAAGGTATGGAGAAGGCAAGGATTTACCGACCGGCTTACGCTGTAGAATATGATTACTTTGACCCTGTCCAGTTGAATGCTACTCTTGAGCTTAAAGATATCGAAGGTCTTTATCTTGCAGGTCAGGTTAATGGTACTACCGGTTACGAAGAAGCTGGTGCTCAAGGACTTATGGCAGGTATAAACGCTGCTTTGAAGATAGCGGGGAAGTCTCCTCTCATACTTGGTCGTGATGAGTCATATATTGGAGTCCTTATAGACGATTTGATTACCAAGGGTGTTGATGAGCCTTACCGAATGTTCACTTCCAGAGCAGAGTATAGAATTCTTCTCCGTCAGGACAATGCTGACAGAAGACTTACTCCTATTTCTTATGGTATAGGTTTGGCTTCTGAAGATAGATACAAGGCTGTTCTGAAGAAATACAGTGCTGTTGACGAATTGATTTCTTTCTGCGATCATACTACTGTAAAGACTGATTTGATTAATCCTTATCTTGAATCAAAGGGTTCCGCTTTGCTTACTGAGTCAAAGAAGATTTCCTTCATTGCAACGCGCCCAGAGGTGGATTTGGGTGAGATTCTGGACATTGTTCCACGTAGAACAAATTACACTAAGCACGAAATCGAATCTGCAGAAATCTCGATTAAGTATAAGGGTTATATCGATAGGGAAGTCGAGAATGCAAAGAAATTGAAAAGACTTGAATCTCTCTCTATTCCCGAAGAATTCGATTTTTCAAATATTAACGGCTTGACCATAGAATGCAGGCAGAAATTGGAAAGATACAAACCTCAAACGATAGGTCAGGCTTCCAGAATTTCCGGAGTTTCACCGGCAGATATTTCAGTATTATTAGTATATTTCGGTAGATAATTATGATAGACTATATTTCAGGACACATTGCAGAGCTTACTCCAACCCGTGTTGTCATAGATAACAACGGAATAGGATATGCTATGGAAATTTCCCTTCAGACCTACGCTGAGTTGGAGGGAAAAGAAGATGCAAAACTCTATGTACATCATCATTTGCAGAATAATTCTGATGTTGAAATGTATTATGGATTTGCAAATAGAGACGAAAGATCGCTTTTCCAGACTATTATCGGAGTATCCGGAGTCGGAGTGAATTCAGCGCGAATGATTCTTTCTTCACTCAGTGCTGACGAGTTTAGAAGTGCCATCCTTTCGGAGAATGTTAATGTTATCAAGAGTGTAAAGGGAATTGGTTTGAAAACTGCGCAGAGGATGATATTGGAGTTGAAAGACAAGATTGTAAAAGGTGAGGGAGCGTCTCCAGAAGTTCTCTTTACGGCCGAAAAGAACGCAGCTATGGAAGAAGCTTCGAGTGCTCTCCAGATGCTAGGATTCTCAAAACCGAATATCAATAAGGCGCTTCAGGCTATCGTTAAATCCAATCCTAATGCGAAAGTTGAAGACCTTATCAAGGCCGCACTCAAGATGTTGTAAATTTCTTGTTCCACGTGGAACAATTCAGTATGAAACCAGAAGAATTAAGAATACAATTTCCTGCTTTGACGCGCTCCGTTTATGGAAAGAAGCTCGTCTATCTGGATAATGCAGCCACTTCCCAAAGGCCTCTTAAGGTGGTTGAAGCTCTCAGTGATGCATCTCTTTATCATAATGCAAACATACACAGGGCGGTCCATTGTCTGGCTTCTGAAGCGACTGATTTGTATGAGCAGGCGAGAGAAAGCGTGAGAGCATATATCAATGCTCCTTCAAAGGAAAATGTGATTTTTACATCAGGAGCTACAGCAGCTATCAATCTTGTTGCCTATTCCTTTGCCGAGGCTTTTATCGGTGATGGTGATGAGGTGATAGTTGGAGAGTCTGAACATCATTCCAATCTCGTTCCTTGGCAGATTCTATGCTCCCGCAAAGGAGCGAAGGTTATACCTCTTCCTGTTGATGAAGACGGACGTCTGATGGTTGATAAACTTGAAGACCTTATCAATACCGGAACCAGAATAGTATGTATTTCTCATTGCTCTAATGTACTCGGTCTTGTAAATCCTATAGAGCAGATAACTCGTATTGCTCACGCCAGAGGAGTAAAGGTTCTTGTCGATGGTGCCCAGGGAATCGTTCATTGTGATGTTGATGTACAGAAGACAGGTTGTGATTTCTATGCTTTCTCTGGACATAAGATTTATGCTGCTACCGGCACCGGCGTTCTTTATGCGTCCAAGGAGATGCTCGACATTCTTCCTCCGTTTATGGGAGGTGGAGAGATGATAGGAACAGTAAGTTGGGAAGGCACTACCTTTGCCGACCTTCCTTATAAGTTTGAAGCCGGTACCCCGAATTTCAATGCTGCTGTCACCCTCAAACCTGCTATCGAACTTCTTGACACAATTAGAAAGGATGAAGAGTTGACCAATTGCTCGGAAACCGTCAAAAGTTTTGTATATCAAAGACTTAACTCAAATTCTAAGATACATCTTTATGGTACCTTGGAGGATTTGACACAAAAAATTCCCGTATTCTCATTCACGGTAGAAGGAGCCCACCACGAGGACCTTGCACTTATTCTCGACAAGATGGGAATAGCACTGCGTTCTGGTCATATGTGCGCGGAACCTCTTATGCACAGATACGGAGTGACTGGTATGCTCCGGGCATCCTTCGCCCCATACAATACAATGGAGGAGGCTGAGTATTTCTTGGCTTGCCTCGACAAAGCAATCAATATGTTGGTATAATGGAATCTTTAAAGGAAGCAAAACAAAGTGTCGTCGATGATTTCGCAATGTACGACGAATGGCTTGACAAGTACGAATACCTTATCGAGTTGGGAAAGAACCTCGGCAATTTCCCGGAAGAAAAGAAAACCGAAGATAGACTCATAAAAGGTTGTCAATCAAGAGTTTGGCTTGATTGTGAAGTAAAGGACGGAAGGCTGTTCTTCTCCGCCGACAGTGATGCCATCATCACAAAGGGCATCATCTCACTGCTTATCGGTGTTTATTCCGGCAGAACGCCGGAGGAAATAGCAGGGGATGATTTCTCCTTCGTCGAGAAGATAGGGCTCAAAGAAAATCTTTCCCCGACCAGGGCAAACGGTCTGGTCTCAATGATTTCAACCATCAAAAATCTGGCACAAAGAAATGTCTGAAACCGACAATATACTTACTCCCGAGGACGTAAAAGAACTCGCTCCTCTCTACGATGCGGTTGTACTTGCTCTCAAGCAGGTTTACGACCCGGAGATTCAGGTCAATATCTATGACCTGGGACTTATCTATGAACTGAATATCAACAAAAATCACGATGTCAGCATAGTGATGACCTTCACGGCACCTAACTGTCCTATGGCGGATGAGGTAATGGCTGAAGTGAAGCATAATGTGGAACTGACTCCGGGTATCAATTCCTGCGAAATCCAGCTTGTGTTTGAGCCTGCCTGGGACCAGAGCCTGCTTTCGGATGAGGCCAAACTTGCTCTTGGAATGGATATAGACCTTGATGAGGACTAGAAGTGTATATCTTGCTTTCGGGTCCAATCTCGGAGACAGGGAAAAGAATATCAGGGATGCCGTAGCTATGCTTGACAGCTCCTTCGGTGTGTCTTGCAAAAGACTGTCCCGCCTTATTGAAACAAAGGCTGAGGGTTTCGATGGTCCCGCTTTTCTCAATGCCGCTGCGATGTGGGAGTTGAATCTCGAGCCGTTGAGCATTCTTCAAATCTGTAAGGAGACGGAACGGAGGCTGGGACGCACGGACGAAGGTATAAGACTGGATAGCGCAGGGCGCAGGATTTACAAGAACAGGCTTATAGATATAGACATTCTGCTGATTGGGGATGAGAAGGTTGACACCCCCGTTCTGCAGGTTCCGCATCCCCGTATGAAAGAAAGAGAATTTGTACTGCTTCCATTGAAAGAAATTCTCACTGATTTTGAGTAAATTTGCAGTCCTTCAAAAACAGGAAACAAAAACAATCAATATTATGACACAGGACGAACTTTTCAAGGTACTTGTTGCACATTGCAAAGAGTACGGTTTCATCTTCCCGTCAAGCGAGATTTATGATGGTCTCGGTGCCGTTTATGATTACGGCCAGATGGGTTCTGAACTTAAGAACAATATCAAACAGTACTGGTGGAACGCTATGGTCCGCCTCAACGAGAATATCGTTGGAATCGATTCCTGCATCTTTATGCATCCGAAGATTTGGGAGGCTTCCGGTCACGTGAGCGCATTCAACGACCCGCTTATCGATAATAAGGATTCGAAGAAGAGATATCGCGCTGACGTGCTGATTGAGGATTATCTCTCCAAGATTGAGGATAAGATGAACAAAGAGGTTGAGAAAGGACGCAAGAAGTTCGGTGACGCCTTCGACGAGGCTCAGTTCCGCGCAACCAATCCGAATGTACTGCGCGAGAAGGCCAAGTACGACGAGGTTCACAACCGCTATGTGACAGCAGAGCAGAACAACGACCTTGCGGAGTACCGCCAGATTATCGTGGACTGCGGTATCGTATGTCCAATCAGCGGCACCTGCAACTGGACTGATGTACGTCAGTTTAACCTTATGTTCAAGACCTCTATGGGAAGCACTTCAGATGCAGCAAGCACATTGTATCTGCGTCCCGAGACCGCACAGGGCATATTCGTGAACTATCTTAATGTGCAGAAGACAGGCCGTATGAAGATTCCTTTCGGAATCGCGCAAATCGGCAAGGCTTTCCGCAACGAGATTGTAGCCCGTCAGTTTATCTTCCGTATGAGGGAGTTCGAGCAGATGGAGATGCAGTTCTTCATTAAGCCCGGCACCGAACTCGAATGGTTTGCAAAGTGGAAGGAAAACCGTATGAAGTGGCACGTCAACCTCGGAATGGGAGCGGAGAACTACCGTTTCCACGACCACGAGAAACTGGCTCACTACGCCAATGCAGCTACCGACATCGAGTTCCGCTTCCCGTTCGGTTTCAAGGAGCTTGAAGGTATACACAGCCGCACAGATTTCGACCTCGGCAACCACCAGAGGTATTCCGGAAAGAAAATCGAATACTTCGATCCTGAAGAGAACAGGGCTTATACTCCATATGTAGTCGAGACCTCCATCGGAGTGGACCGTATGGTTCTGGCAGTGCTCAGCCATTCCTACAAAGAGGAAACCTTGGAGAACGGAGAGACCCGTGTGGTTCTCAGCATTCCTGCTCCTCTCGCACCGGTCAAGGCAGCAGTGCTTCCGCTCGTGAAGAAAGACGGTCTGCCGGAGCTTGCACAGCAGATTATGCAGGACCTCAAATTCGATTTCAACTGCCAGTACGAGGAGAAGGACTCCATTGGCAAACGCTACCGCCGTCAGGATGCAATCGGTACTCCGTTCTGTATCACGGTTGACCACGAGTCCCTCAATGACCATTGCGTCACCGTGCGTGACCGCGACACTATGGAGCAGGTACGCGTACCTATCAGCGAGCTTCACTCACTGATTGACAAGAAGGTGAATATGAACAATCTCCTGCGCAATCTCTAATGGCTGAGCAGCAGACTTTTGCTTCCCTCGGCAAGATGGAAGCCATAAGGCAGCTCTTCGAAGGCAGCGGCTACAAGCCTTTCGAAGAGCCACTTCATTTCGTTCCTGCTGCAAAATCGGCGGTTTGCAACGTTTCCCGCTGCTTCCTTGAGGGAGTTGATTTCAACCTGGTATATTTTCCTCTCAAGCATCTGGGGTACAAAAGCGTGCTTGCAGCAACCGCCGAATTATTTGCCTCAATGGCACATCCACGCACGCTCCGGCTGTGCCTCGGAGTTTCCGCGAAGCTGGATTATGAGCAGGTGAAGCAGCTTTGGTCAGGAGTTGTATCCGCCGCACGCGAGTACGGCTACAGTCAGCTCTCACTTGACCTGCAGCCTTCACGCAACGGTCTCTCGATTAGCGTTACAGCCGTTGGAGAAACGCTTTCCCTGACTCAGGCAAGGCGCTCAAAGGCCAAGTCGATGGATCTGATTTGCGTTTCAGGAGCCCTCGGAGCAGCCTATATGGGTTTCCAGGTGCTTGAAAGAGAGAAGGTACGTTTCGATGCTGGCGCCAGAACCTCCGATGCACTTGAGCAGTACAAGATGCTCGTAGGCTCCTATCTCAAGCCGGAACTCAGCAACGGCGTAGTCAGCGCTCTGGAAGAAGCGGAAATCTATCCTTCCTATGGCTATGCCG
Organism: Candidatus Cryptobacteroides sp.; assembly: GCA_051869975.1. Taxonomy (GTDB): domain Bacteria; phylum Bacteroidota; class Bacteroidia; order Bacteroidales; family UBA932; genus Cryptobacteroides. The sequence goes on from JBJEBK010000020.1 coordinate 24,604, forward strand.
TTTCGCACGGCTTGTCGGACGCCCTGCTGCGCCTCAGCCGCGACAGTGCGCTCGGAGCAAAGGTTTATGCCGACAAGCTGCCTTTTGAGGGCAATACCTTTTCGCTTGGCGAGGAAATGGATATTGATCCGGTTTCTGCCGCAATGAACGGGGGAGACGATTTCCGCCTTCTCTTCACAATCCCTATTCTTCAAATGGAGAAGTTCCATAAGAACTTCCCGACTTTCGACATAATCGGCCATCTCGCCCTTCCTGAGGCAGGAACCGTGCTCGTCACTCCTGACGGTTTGGAACTTCCTGTCAAGGCTCAGGGCTGGTAGGCAAAACATATTCCGCAAATGAGTTTCGTACACCTTCACCTCCATACCCAATATTCTATTCTTGACGGTCTCACAAACATCAAAAAGCTGTTTGCAAGGGCCCGGGAACTAGGTATGCCGGCGGTAGCAATTACCGACCACGGCAATCTGTATGCATTGGGTGAACTCTTCAAGGTGGCGAACGACAAGTCCAACAAGGACGCGGACGGCAATTTCATTGTCAAGCCCATTGTAGGTTGCGAGGTCTATGTGACCCGTCACTTCGACCATAAAATCAAGGAAAAGGGCTATAATCACCTCATCCTGCTTGCCAAGAACTATGAAGGCTACAAGAACCTGATGAAGATAGTATCTACTGCCCACATCGAGGGTATGTACTATCGTCCGAGGGTGAGTCACGAGGTGATTCAGAAGTATCACGAGAACCTTATCTGCAGCTCCGCCTGCCTTGCGGGAGAGGTCCCTAAGGCCATAATGAACGGCGATCTGGACAAGGCGCGTGAAGCAATCGATTGGTTCAAGAACCTTTTCGGAGAAGATTATTACCTTGAGGTAATGCTCCATAAGACTGAGGTGCCCGGACTCAGCCTTGAGGTTTACAACGAACAGAAGATAGTCAATGAAGCCATCTTCCGGCTCGCAGAGGAGAAGGGCGTGAAGGTTATCGCAACCAACGACGTGCATTTCCTGCGCAAGGAGGACGGTCCTGCGCACGACAGGCTTATCTGCCTTACAACGAATAGCAACATTGACGATCCGGACAGGATGCGCTACACCCAGCAGGAGTATTTCAAGAGCGAAGAGGAGATGATGGCGCTCTTCCCGGACCATCCGGAAGCGCTTGCCAACACTATAGAGGTGGCATCCAAGATTGATGCGTACAGCATCTACCGTGACCCTGTGCTTCCGAAATTCAAGATAGACCCAGCCTTCCTTGAGAATATAGACGAATACCTTTGGAAATACAGCACCGTCATCAAGGAAGGGGAGTATTCCGCAAACGGAGAATACCGTGGCGAGGATTTCTGCAAGTCGGTGGCGTACCTTTGTCATCTGACCTATGAGGGAGCAAAAGAGCGTTATGGGGAACAGCTTAACGAGGAGCAGTCCAACCGCATAGATTTCGAGCTCAAGACCATCTGCAAGATGGGCTTCCCGGACTACTTCCTTATCGTTGCGGACTATATCCGCGCTTCGCGCGCAATGGGTTATCTTGTGGGTCCGGGACGAGGCTCAGCAGCCGGTTCGGTGGTGGCTTATTGCTTGAAAATCACCAATCTCGACCCTATCAAGTACCAGCTCCTGTTCGAGCGTTTCCTCAATCCCGACCGTATCAATATGCCGGATATCGATGTGGATTTCGAAAATCTTACGGCGGCGCATGAATACGTTGAAAAGACATACGGAGCAGACCACGTTTCCCGAGTGATTACCTTCGGAACTATGGCTGCAAAGAGCGCCATAAAGGATGTTGCCCGCATTTCCAAAGTCTCCATAGAAGAGTCCAACCGTCTGACCAGAATGGTGCCTGACCGCTTGAGCGAGAAACAGACCAAACAGTATCTGTTCAACCCGAAGCTGGATGAACTCAAGCCCGGATTCAAGGTCGTTGAAACCGACGGAAAGACATATCAGCAGGGCCTTGAGGATGTTGATGTCAAGATAACGCTCGAGAACTGCTACAGGCTCGTTCCGGAGTTTATCAATGAGCTGGAAAACGGTTCCGAGCTCAATAAGGAAGTACTCAAATACGCCAAGGCTCTGGAGGGAAGCATACGGCAGGTCGGACAGCACGCCTGCGCAACCATCATCGGCCCTTCCAACCTGACCGAGCATATCCCAATTTGCCTTTCGAAGGATAAGGAAACCGACCAGGATGTGTGGACTTCGCAGATAGACGGCCATTACATCGAAAGTGTCGGAATGCTCAAGATGGACTTCCTCGGACTCAACACCCTTTCCATCATTCACGAGTGTCTGGACAACATCCGTGACCGTTGGGGAAAGGAAATCGATATTGAGGCTATACCTATCGACGATGCTCCTACATACGAGCTCTACAGTCGCGGAGATACTACCGCGGTGTTCCAGTTCGAATCTCCGGGCATGATGAAGTGGCTCCAGAAACTGCATCCTGAGCGTTTTGAGGACCTCATAGCGATGAATGCGCTCTACAGGCCCGGCCCTATGGACTATATCCCGGATTTTGTTGACCGAAAACTGGGAATAAAGCCAATAGAGTACGACCTTCCTGAGATGGAAGAATACCTCAACGACACCTACGGAATCACAGTTTATCAGGAGCAGGTGATGCTTCTCTCCCAAAAACTCGCCGGCTTTACCAAGGGTCAGGCCGACACCTTGCGAAAGGCAATGGGAAAGAAGCTTATAGATGTGCTGAATTCCCTGAAGGACAAGTTTATGGCAGGCGGAATGGCCAACGGACATCCCGAAAAGGTGCTGGACAAAATCTGGAAGGACTGGGAGAAGTTTGCCCAATACGCTTTCAACAAGTCACACGCTACCTGCTATGCCTGGGTAAGCTACCAGACGGGCTACCTGAAATGCCATTATACTGCGGAGTTCCTTGCTGCTAACCTCAGCTGCAACCTCTCCAATATGGAGGAAATCAAGAAGATAATGGCAGATGCCAAAATCCATAAGGTGCCTGTTCTGAATCCCGATATTAACGAGTCCAAGGGAACATTTAAGGTGAATAAGGAAGGTGCCATACGCTTCGGTCTGGGCGGTATGAAGGGCTTCGGAGCCAATGTGGTGTCCGGCATTATGCGGGAGAGGGAAGAGAACGGTCTGTACACCGATGTATGGGATTTTGTGGAGAGAATGGCGCTGTTCAATGCCCGTGACCCTAAAAACAATCCTGCTGTCAACAGAAGGGCGCTCGAATCTCTGATTTATGCCGGAGCTTTCGATTCATTCGGCTATAAGCGAACCCAGTTCTTTACTCCTTGCGAGAACGGCGAACTCTTTATCGATGAGCTTTGTCATTACTCTGACCTGTACAAGAATGACAAACTGGACAATAGTGTTTCCCTTTTCGGCGATATCGAGGAACTCAAGCCGGTTCGTCCTGCTATGCCTAAAGCCCCGGAATACGAGGACCAGTTTGCCTTGCTGCAGAAGGAAAAAGAGATTGTGGGAATGTATCTGTCCTCACATCCTCTGGACAAGTATGCTTTCACTATTGAGAATTTCACCAATTGTGGTCTTGGAGAACTTTCTGCCAGGGAGCAGAGCTGCTTTGATGCGCAGCAGGGTGAAAAAATTGCCTTGGGCGGAATAGTGGTAGGTGTTGACGAGGGTACTTCCCGCACCGGCAAGCCTTATAGCAGAATTACCGTTGAGGATTTCTCCGGACACTATGAGTTCAGTTTCTACGGAAAGGATTATGATGCCTTTAAGGCCAAGGCTTCGCTGCACGAACCTGTCTATATTACCGGGGAAATCAAGCATAAGTTCTACGGCAAAAAGGATGACCCAAAACCTGCAAAGCTGGATTTCCAGATGAGGGTGTTGGAAATATGCTCCCTCGGAACTGTCGCAGAGTCCCGTCTGAAGGCTTTCAAGGTGCACGTTAACGGCAATGCCATTACGCCGGAGTTCCGCACTGATTTCACAAAATTACTGCGTCAGAACAAGGGACGCACTCCATTGAGCATAGTGCTTTTCGACACGAGAAACAATTGCAATGTCGAGCTTGCTTCCAAGAAGTTTGCAGTGGATATTACCCCGGATTTCCTCGCCGGAATCAAGCGTTTCGGACTCGAATATTCCCTGGTTAAGGTCTAAAATGCCAGTTTTTGTAGCAATTCCCGTAACTTTTTTGTTAAATGAGCGCATAATAAAGCAGTTACATCTTTGAGTATACTATTTGTGCCTGCTTTGGAATGCAGTTGCAGCAATGGTAACGAACTGAGATGGTATGCTGGTTGTCCGAGGTTAAGTTATTATACAATATAGCCAGAAACTGCAGATTTTGATAATCAAAAACTATATAAATTCGGTTGAGCTTTGTATGAATTTTGCTTTACACTCGAATTGGTTTTGTAAGTTTTTAAAGTATTATAAAAATTTTCCTTTAACAAAAAATTTAAAAACTCAGTCCGTTTTTGAAATATGCTCCAAATAAAGAGGTATTTTATGAATTTAACACATCAAAAAAAGTGTATTATTTCTCGGAATATGCCTAAAAAAGTGTAAATTGCGCTTTGAAAAGAAATTGCCATATGCAAAGAGATATTTATAAGCAATTACTTGAGTGGAAGCGTAACACAAACCACCGGCCACTACTTTTGACCGGCGCTCCTATGGTAGGAAAAACTTATATCATCAAGGAGTTTGGCAAAAACGAATATGTCAAGTTTGCCCGCTTCAGTTTCCTGGACCAGCCCATACTCAAGTCCATCTTCCGCAACCAGCCTGAGGTCACCAAAGTGTTGCGGATGCTTTCCACTCTTTTCCGTCGCGACATCACTCCCGGGGAGACCCTGCTTATCCTTGACGATATCCAATATTGTCCCGATGCCGTCGAAATCCTTCGTGATTTCAGCGAGGATGCTCCTTCTCTCGACCTTATAGCCTGCGGCACTTTCTGCGAAGGCGACGGTTCATATGAAAAGATTCCTTTTGATTCCCTTGACCAATTGACCCTTCATCCGATGAACTTCTCGGAGTTTCTTCTGTCTTTGGATCAGAAATATCTTTATGAACTTCTGCAGATGAGGCAGTGGGACAGCATACGCGCACTATCCTCAACTTTCGAGGACTGTCTTAAGCAGTATTGTTTCTGTGGAGGTATGCCTTCGGTAGTTGCAGCCTATGCCGAGAACAGGGAACTCGGGCCTTTTGCCATACGCCAAATGCACGCGCATATCCTTCAGGCTATTGAAACCAATCTCTCACGAAAGCAGAAGGAAGTATGGGATGCCGTCCATACAAGGATGACTCAGGAAAACCATAAATTCATATTTGCCGATATCAAAAAGGCCGCGCGCTTCAAGGATTATCTGCCTGCCGTCCGGCAGCTGCTCCAGAAAGGCCTGCTCTACAAAACCGAGAAGGTCTCAACAGCATCTCTACCTCTGGATTATTATAGGGATGAAGATTCTTTTGTACTCTATCCTCTGGACCTTGGTCTTTTCGGTGCAAAACTCGGAGTTGAGCCGCAAGACATCCTGCTAGGAAGCGCTGTGACAGGCGGCTACAACGATGCTTTCCCGCGCCAACTTATTTCTCAGAAACTGAGGTCTATGGACTTTCCTGTTTATTATTACGCAAGGACTGGCTCCCTTGTTGCCATAGACTATATAATCCAGACATCGGCAAGAATAGTCGCGGTGGAGGTGAACGCCTGCCCGAACGGCAATTCCAAAGCGCTCAAGACTTTTATGGCAGCGAATCCGGGCCGTCAGGGCATTCGCGCCTCGTTTGAAGCCCATACCAAATCCGCCTGGATGGAGACCGTTCCGCTATATGCTATGGATTCCTTCCTGGATTCGTTATAGACTTGCTCTATATTCACTATATTTGTGCACAACTATAAAACCGCAATATATATGAATAAATTTATCTCAGATTCCATCCGTTACATTGGTGTTGACGATGCCGGAATCAAGCTTTTCGAAAACCAGTTTGCGCTTCCTGACGGAATGTGCTACAACTCATATCTCATCCTTGACCAAAAAGTTGCCATACTCGATACTACCGATGCGCGCACAGCGCAGTTGTGGAAGGACAGGCTTCACGCTGAGCTTGGCGGACGCACTCCGGATTATCTTGTTGTGCACCATATGGAGCCGGACCACGCCGCCCTCATTGCCGAAACGGTGGCAGAGTATCCTGAGATTACGGTAGTGGCTTCCGCAAAGGCGCTTGCTATGCTTCCTCTGTATTTCGAGAATTTCAGTGCCAAGACCCTTGCGGTCAAGGAGGGCGATGTGCTCGAACTCGGCTCCCACAGCTTGCATTTCATCGCAGCGCCTATGGTTCACTGGCCGGAGGTTATGATGAGCTACGAGCCTGGCGAGAAGGTGCTTTTCAGCGCTGATGCTTTCGGCAAGTTCGGAGTATATGATGCCGACGAAGGAGACTGGGCCTGCGAAGCCCGCCGCTACTATTTCAACATAGTCGGCAAATACGGTGCCCCGGCAAAACTCGTCCTCGAAAAGGCAAAGAAGCTGGATATAGAGACCGTCTGCGCCCTTCACGGACCAATCCTTCAGGGCGAATTGCTCGCGGAGGCCCTGCGTCTCTATACGATTTGGACCGGCTACGGCGTGGAGACTGAAGGCGTATTTGTGGTTTACGGCTCCCTTCACGGCAATACCGCAAAGGCCGCAGAGAAGCTTGTTGAAATTCTCCAAGCCAAGGGCTGCCCGAAAGTTGCCTGTGCTGACCTTTCGGAGGAGGACTTCCACGAGTGCATAGAGGATGCTTTCCGTTATGGGCGCGTAGTATTTGCCGCTCCGACCTACGAAGGCGGAGTATTCCCTAAGATGGAGCAGCTTCTTACCCACCTTGCCCACAAGTGCTGGCAGGGCAAGAAGGTCGGCCTTGTGGAGAACGGCTCCTGGGCTCCAGCTGCCGCCCGCACTATGAGGGCGGCTCTCGAACAGATGAAGGATATTACAATCGTAGAGCCTTCCGTGACAATCAAGGGAGCTTTGAAGACTTCCGATATCCCTGCACTCGAAGCTCTTGCCGATGCGATTCTTGCATAGAACATTATTGCTCCTTTGCCTTGCTCTTCTGCCGCTCAGCGCCATTGCCGGGACGGCAGAGCAGCGGCAGGTCAAAAAGAAGGTGGTGCGAAAAGTACAGCAGCCTACTTTTGAGGAGCTTTCAATGCCGGATATCGATACTCTCAACGCAGCAATAGTTGAGGCGGACAAGCAGAAGCGCACCGCGGTGACTCAGACCAGCCTTACCCGACTCTCCCCTGAAGTACTTACGAGGGGATATGCAACCTTCGGTACCCCTGACCTTATTCGCATACTCCAGCAGCTGCCGGGAGTCGCTTCCGGCACGGAGCTTATGAGCGGCCTGTATGTGCGGGGAGGCGACGGTTCCGACAATCTTTTCCTGATTGACGGAGTTCCTATGTATCAGGTGACTCATCTGATAGGACTCTTCTCCTCATTCAATACCGATGTGGTGCAGAATGTGGATTTCTACAAGGGTGGCTTCCCGGCGCGCTACGGCGGCAGGCTGTCCTCGGTCGTGGATGTGAGCGTGAACGAAGGGGGCTTCGACAGCTGGCACGGCAGCGCTTCGCTGGGGCTGGTGGACGGACGCTTCCAGATAGACGGCCCCATCGTCAAGGGCAGGACTTCCCTCAATTTCGGAATGCGCCGAACCTGGACAGATATAGTCAAGGGTATAGCTATGCTTTTCATTACCAATCCTTTGGATGAGGAAATGGCTGCATCTTCCCACTACGATTTCGGTGATTTCAACCTCAAGCTTACCCATAAGTTCTCCGAAGGAAGCAAACTTGTCTTTTCGGCCTATTATGGTCAGGACTTCGGCAATGCGATGATGAGGCTGCTAACCGAAGAAGACCCTGAGACCCAAAGCAAAAGCGACGCATCGATGGATTTCGACCTGCGTTGGGGCAATACCCTCGGCACCCTCAAGTGGGAAAAGAAATGGACGGAGACCCTGCTGATGGATGCGCAGCTCTACCATACCCGCTATGCCTCCAATATGGGTTTCATAACCGATATGTATGAAGAGACGGTAAATGAGCAGGGCGGCAAGGAAAGTATGAGCATCAAGCTCGACGAATACAACCGATCCCGTGTCTTCGATACCGGCGCGAGCGTCAATTTCTATTCGAACCGCTTCCCGTCCCATTCGCTGCGCTTCGGTGGAGACTTTGTGGCGCATACCTATGACCCGGACCGTTCATCCAGTACGGACATAATCTACAACGGACTCAGCCTGCTCAAGGAGGAGGATGCGCAGTCCAAGACCTACGGCGGGGGAGAGCTGGGCCTGTATTTCGAGGATGAAATATCATTCTCCGAAAGGGCGAAGCTCAACCTTGGCCTTCGCAATTCCCTTTTCTTCGTGTCGGGCAAGGTGTATGAGAGGCTTGAGCCGAGAGTTGCTGCGCGCGTATTCCTGAGCGACAACCTGTCGCTGAAGGGCTCCTGGTCCACTATGAACCAATTCTCCCATCAGGTTGCGGCGACCTATCTCGACCTGCCTACCAACCTTTGGATGCCTTCTACCGCCCTCATCAAGCCTATGCACTCGGATCAGGGCGTGCTTGGCTTCATTTACAAGTTCTCGCGAAACCTCAGCCTCGACGTGGAGTGCTTCTACAAGCGGATGACCAATATATATGAGTACACTGGCGTCAACACTATGCTCCCGCAGATTGACCGTTGGGAGGATGTGTTCAGCGAGGGCAAGGGGCGCGCCTACGGAGCAGAGCTGAGCATCGAATACCGTACGCGCAATCTCCAGCTCGGAGCCAACTACACCCTTTCCAAGAGCGAGCGCTTCTTCGAGAATTCATATTACACCTGGTACCCGGACCGCAACGACAACCGTCACCGCATCAACCTTACCGGCTCCTACCGCTTCAACCGCCGCTTCGAACTGTACGCAGGATGGATATTCCATTCGGGCAACCGTTTCACAGGCAAAAGCGCTTATGTCTGGGACAGTGAGAATGGAGTGCAATACGATATCTACGGCTCTCCAAACAACTATACCCTGCCGCCTTACCACCGTCTGGACCTCGGCTTCAACTGGCACCACAAGACCCGCAAGGGAGGGGAGCGCACCTTCAATATCAGTGTATATAACGCCTACTGCCACATCAACCCTATGTTCGGAATGATAGAAGAAAGGGATGGAAAGATGGTGGGCCTCGCTTATGGTTTGATACCTATAGTACCGTCTATCAGTTATTTATGGAAATTCTAAAGAAATACTCAATATTGTCCCTGCTCGCAGCCGCCTGCCTTGTCAGCTCCTGCGAGGAGGAGTTTGACGTGAAAGTTGAGGACACCAGCCCGAGAGTGTTCCTTCAAGGTATGGTCAGTCCATTCAGCAGCTCTCCGATATATGTCTATAAGGCAGTGTCCGTTGGCGGAACCCGCAGCGACGCTCACAAATACACTTTGAGAGATGTGTCCCTCAAAGTCAACGGCACTGAGGTCGGACTTGTCGAAGAAGGCAAGCTCGGCTGGCGAAGCGAGGTGGATTACCACGAAGGGGATGAACTGGAGTTCACCATTTCCACCAAGGAAACCGGTGTGGCTACAGCGCTTACATCCATTCCTCAGATGCTGGGCTTTTCCGCAGATTCAAGCCTGGTTGACGGGAATATCATTTACGATATCGAGTTTGACGAGTCCTTGGATGAAGACAGCAAATTTGCAGTGGCTGTCATCCGTACGGACAAAGACTATGTCAATCTTTCATCAATGCCGCTTTCAAAACCCGGCTCTGACGAAACCCTGCTCGGGGCTTTGGCTCCGGATTTCAGGGAGGTCCGCCTGCCCTTCTCGGATAATTGTGAAGCCTTGGATGGTGCCATATTCAATGGAAAGGAGGTCGGTTCAGACAAGCATCTGAGCATAGAAGTGTCTTATATTGAATCGGAAGGCCAGGATTATATGCTTCTGCTTTATACCCTTTCGGAAGGACTCTACGGCTATCTGAATGCCGAATACAATAAGAACAACAATGTGCTCTCTATGCTCGGCCTTGCTCCGTCCAACTTCGCGTACAGCAATGTGGACGGCGGTTATGGCGTGCTTGGAGGATATTCACTCAGGGGATGGAAAAAATAAACGGATATGCATTGGTAACCGGAGCCAGCTCCGGAATTGGTTACGCTTATGCAAGGGAGCTCGCTTCACGCGGCTACAATCTTGTGATTGTAAGCAACGAGGGCCCGGCTCTTGAAGAGAAGGCGCAGATTATCAGGAAGGACTACCCGGTTGAGGTTGAGGCGGTTACTATGGACCTCGGGACTCAGGAGGCGGCAAAGCAGCTTTACTGCTGGTGCAAGGAAAGGCAGCTGGAAGTGGAGTTTCTGGTCAATAATGCGGGGGTGTATCACGACAGGGATTTCCTCGACGATTCGGAGCAGTTCAATTCTCTGATTCTGATGCTTCACGTCCACACTCCTGCTATGCTTCAGTACTATTTCACCAAAGATATGGTGGAGCGCGGGCACGGGCACGTTATCAATATGTCCAGCGTCACATCCCTTTTCGGTATCCAGAGGATGGCGACCTATTCTTCCACCAAAGGCTTTCTGCAGCTATTCTCCCGCTCGACCTATGTTGAACTGAAGGACAAGGGGGTGGGCGTGACCTGCGTGCGGCCGGGAGCAATCGCTACTACCCTGTACAACCTCAGGCCGGCCGCGATGAAGGCGGGCCTGCTTGTGGGCTACATTATGCCTCCTGAGAGACTTGCGCGCAAAGCGGTCCGTGCTGCACTTCGCGGCCGGCCTCAAATCACGCCGGGCTTCTACACCAAGCTCCTCAATGTACTGGTAGCCCTGATTCCAACCTGGATGCTGCGTCTTATCCGCAGGCTGAAGATTTTTTAAGATATGGCTCCGATTATCGTTACAGGTGCGAGCGGCAGTATGGGCAGGCTCGCCGCTAAAGACTTGGCACAGAATGGTGTGCCGGTGATTCTTGCCTGCCGCAACCTTGAGCGCGGGCGCAAGGTGATGGACGAGATTCTCGCCTGCGTGCCGGATGCGCAGCTTGAACTGATGCGTCTGGACCTCGAATCCGAGGCGGGAGTTCGCAGCTTTGTGGAGGCTCTTGGCGGCCGCCCGATCGCGGGGATATTCAACAATGCCGGGACAATGTGCCGCCGTTTCAGCCTTGCTGAGGACGGACGGGAGACGACAATGACTGTCAATTTCTTTATGCCGGCGCTGCTTACGCGCCTGCTGCTGCCGCAGTTCGAGCCGGGGGCGCATATAGTCAATATGGTTTCCCTTTCTTTGAAATATTCCACCCTGCGGCTTGAAGAGCTGGCTCCTTCCGGGAAGGACTTCGGGCAAATCCGCACTTACGGAAAGAGCAAGCTGGCGCTGCTCTATTGGACCATTGCACTGGCAGAGCACTATCCTCAGTTCAGGGTGAATGTGTCCGACCCGGGCATAGTGGACAGCAAGATGATAAGGATGGACCGCTGGTTCGACCCGCTTACCGACATTTTCTTCCGGCCGTTCACCAATTCTCCGGAAGTAGGCGTCAGGCCTGCGCTCGCAGCCCTGCGCGCCGAAGACTCCATGCATTACTATGTCGGCAAATGCTCCCCCAAGATTGCTGCAAAATACCTCCGCAGTCCCCTCGTGGAGCAGCTGTGGGAGGTGGTCTGATTCCCCTCCTGCCTGCGTGTCGGTGCCGTAACTCCCTCTGGCGCTGAGCAAAATCACCTTCCACGCTGCACCCCGTCACACCACCTTATGCGGCATCCCACTGTGGAAGGTGATTTCGTTTTTGGAAATACATATGAAATAGAATAGGGCATTATCCTTTTCCAATATGTAAAGCAATTTTACATCAGTGTAAAATATATTTACATATGAAGACTTTCCTGTATAATGTAAGTTTCCGAATAACAGCCAGTTAATGCTTTTGGCGCAAGGCTTGATTACTTTTTGGATTAAATAACAACTGTGCCCAATCGAAAATGAAACAATAGCAATATAACGAAAGAGTGATATGAAAAGCTACCTAAGATTCATCAGCAGAAATAAAAGTTATACCGCCATCCAAGTGATTGGTTTGAGCCTGTCCCTTGCTTGCGTGATTATTCTCACAAGTTGGCTCGTCAACATAATCAAAATGGGACGGGAGCATCCGGAGTATGATGATATCTTTGCGGTATGCTATCAAGGCTCCTTTCACACAACTTGGGCTCTTGGAGAACACCTGTCGGATAATCTCCCGGAGATAGAGTCCACCAGCTCAATGCTCCTTTATCCCGGACACTTCACTCTCGCAAATGTCGACTATGCGAAAATCTACTGGTGTGAAGATAATTTCTTTGATTTCTTTCCGCAGGAATTTATCACAGGAGATGCCGGCTTCTTGAAAGTGCCTTCAGAAGTAGGTATATCAGAGACATTTGCCAACACCTATTATTCTGAAGAAAATCCAATAGGAAAAAAGGTCACATTGTTGGATAGGGAATACCTTATCACCGCGGTATTTAAGGATTTCGGTGACGGCCTGCTGAAATATGCAGACCTGATAATGTCTATGTCGTCACGGGGTGTAAATAATCCGTCACTACCCTTTAATGAGATGCTCTCCGGAATGGTAACAATGGTAAAGTTCACGGACGGAATCGACAGAGATGAGGCTGAAAGAAAAGTTAGGGAACTGACTGTAAATTACTATAAACAATTGGGCGCAAGTTATATTGACGAAATTTTTGCTTCACAAGGCGCGAATTGGCCAGAAGACGATCAAGAAAGATTTGTCAACTCCATCAATGGGCGTCTGGTCGATGAACAATGCCGGTTGGTCAGATATGATGAAATTACATATGACGAGGCCAATCAGTACTTTACGGTAAATACAAAGTTCACAATCAAGATTATTGTTATTCTCGTCGTACTTCTGCTGTTGATGGCGCTGATGAACTATGTCAATCTCAACGTAGCTCTGGCCGGAAAGAGAGCCAAGGAAGTTGCCACAAAGAATCTTTTGGGTTCACAGAAGAGTGCTGTATATATGCATTATTTCGAAGAGGCTTTTGTTGTAACCGTATTTTGCACCATCATAGGAGTATGCATAGCTGTTGCTGTCCTTCCTTTTATTAACGATTTGCTTCAAGGTTACGAGGGACTCGGCAGCAGATTCAACATTTCTTTTGAGCCGTTGACAATCGTAGCTGTCCTGACCATAATGCTTGTGACATCTGCTTTGTCAGGCTTTATTCCGGCTTACTATGTGTCCCGATTCAGTGCTATTGATGTGACAAAAGGCACATTCCGCTTCAAAAGGAAGATTGTCCTTAATAAAGTTTTTATCTGCATTCAAACAGTTCTGGCTACCACTTTTATCACATTCAGTATCATTCTGCAAGTTGCTTATGATAATATGATTAATATCGACAGCGGATGCGACAACGAGGATTTGTTCTATCTGCTTCCGAGCGATAGACTGGAGCCCGAGTCGCACTGTTTCACGCATTATGATGCACTTCAAAGCGAACTGCTTAAAAATCCCGAGATTGATGCTGTTGATTATACCAATAGGACGGTATTCAGTGCCCAATCGAGTGTGCTATGGCTTGATGAAAATAGGAATCAAACTTATCCTGCATATTATTTAATGTGCACACCGGAAGCTTTTGACATCTATAAGTTCGATATAATCGAAAAGTATAGAGATGAGCAATATGGTATCTGGATGACCAAATCATTCAAGGAAATCTTTGATAAGAGTGAATTCCTGCAGGAAACATATTCCGATGAGAATCGTATGTTCAACATATTGGGCGTCATTGATGATTATCCTGAGAATGGCATTCCGTCATTAGTTAAGGATAAACCGGTAGGATTTGTTTATGCCTTCCCGAAAAATTATGTAAACGACTACAACCTCGCCTTTATAATCCGTACAAACGGCGACCACGCAAAAGCTCGTCAGGTCATAGCTGACGCATATGAAAAGATAAGTGGCGGCAAAGTTGTGGACCCGAAACACTTTGGACGCGAGTCAATGTATCTCACCGAAATCCTTGAGCGTGACCTCCAGAAGATAGAGTTCATTAGGAATGTGATAACCGGTATCGCTTTGATGATTGTACTTATCGCCATACTCGGCCTTACCGGAATGAGCATCTACTACGCAGAAGAGAATACCCACGAGACCGCGGTGAGAAAAGTGTTCGGTGGTACCATCATAACCGAAACAAAGCGCACCCTTTGGTCCTTCCTAAAAATAGCCTTGATAGCAGATGTTGTCGCTGTTCCGATAACGGTTTACCTGGTGACAAAACAGGCTTGGTTCGACTTGACCACCCTCCCGGGCTGGGGCTGGTACATAGCCTTGGCAACCTTTATTTCATTTATCATCTCCCTCCTGTCCGTTCTCTGGCAGACCCTCCATTCCGCAAAGACCAACCCTGCCGAAGCACTCAAAAAGGAGTAAATTGGAAGGTGATTATAATCAGGAAAACATAACCCATTTTGTAAACCATAGAGGCGCAGCATCATTTCAATCATTTTGAAAAGTGTATATTTTGTTTAGGCTTTTTATTTGAAAAGTGTATATTTGTGCTATCAAAATATATTGAAAAGTGTTGCGATATGTTGTACAGGAAGATAGATAGCTATATTGAAGATCATTTGAGATCGAATTCTGACAAGATTTTACTCCTTGATGGAGCACGTCAGATTGGCAAGTCATATATTATTAGGACAGTCGGAAAGAGAGTCTACAAAAATTATGTGGAAATCAATTTTGCCGAAGATAAAGAGGGCGATAAAGTATTTGAGAATATCCACAAGAAAGAAGACTTCTACCTGACACTAGGAATGGTGGTAGGTCAACAACTGAACGCATATGAAGACACCCTTGTATTTCTTGATGAGATTCAGGAGTATCCTCAATTTCTGACTATGCTTAAGTTCCTTCGCGAAGATAAAAGATATCATTTCATCGCATCCGGCAGTTTATTAGGAGTGACTCTGAATGTCACGACTTCCATTCCTGTCGGTAGCGTCATCGTAAAGCAGATGTTCCAGTTGGATTTTGAGGAGTTCATAATTGCGAATGGAGTTGGCTCAGATGCAGTAGCAACGTTGAAGGATAAGTTTGAGAAGAAAGAAAGTCTTTCACTTGAGCAGCACAATAAGATGATTGACCTTTTCCGCAGGTATTTACTTGTAGGTGGTTTGCCGGATGCAGTCAATATGTATCTGGAGACCCACAATATTATGAAAGTTCGCGAGGTTCAGGACTCTATCCGCGCCATGTATGCTGCGGATGCATCAAAGTATGAGAAGAACAGTCAGAAGAAACTCTATATCAGGAGAATATATGAAATGATTCCTTCGCAGATGGAGAAGCAGAAGAAGAGAATCATTGCAAAGGAAATACAAGGCAAGAAGGGTGATAGGTATAGTAGATATGAGGAAGAATTCGAGTATTTGATTACATCAGGTATAACCCATGCGACATATGCTATATCAAATCCAAAGTATCCTTTGTCTGAGTCGGTAACCAAGAATTTGCTCAAACTATACCTTAATGATGTCGGCCTGCTGACAGGGATTCTCTATGGCAATAATGTCAGACCAGTTTTGAATGATATGAAAAGTATTAATCTTGGATCTGTATATGAGAATGCGGTTGCTCAAGAACTTGGTTCTCATGGATACAAGCTGTTTTACTATGACAACAGATCAAAGGGCGAGGTGGACTTCTTGATAGATGACCATAATACCATAAGCATCCTTCCAGTGGAGGTGAAGTCCGGTAAAGATTATACGAAGCATAGCGCTTTGGATAATTTAATGAAAGTGCCGGACTATCATGTGTCGTCTGCGTTGGTCCTTAATGACGATAGGGAGATAAGAGTCGTCAATAATGTTACTTATGCTCCTGTGTATAATGTAATGTTTTTATCATCCAAAGAACATAATCCGGAGGATTTGATCTTCTGACTATGGTAATTGCATCCCATCACACCGCCTTCTGCGGCCTCCTACCGTGGAAGGTGATTTTGGTTTTTGGGAAAGAGGTCCATCAGGATTCCTCCAAGTTTCAATACAGAAATCCGAACATCCAGAGAGGAATTTGGTTATCGAACACATATTCAATATTGTCCTTGACTACATATCCTTCCTTGGCATCGGCAATTTGCCTCTTTCCTTTCTTCCTCCCTCCAAGCTCAAAAGTCTTACCGTCAATCTCAAAGTCGGATATAGGAGACTCGAGTGTGTCGAATTTTTCTTTTGTCCAGCAGAAAAATATTGTCTCACGTGCGTTCCCGACATCTGCTTTTCCACCGGAGAGTACATAGGCAATGTTAGGATTATGCAAGTATAACTTGTCCATCTTGCGGAGGATAGCATCCCCATTTGCTTTCATTCCCAATGCTGAAACCAGTTCGGCTTTTTCCAGGTACTCAAGGTATTTGGGCAGGTCATCACGGTCAAATCCCAAATCCCTCGCCATGCCGGAATAGTTGATAGTCACTGGGACGCTTCTGGAGATGTAATACATAAATTTTTTGAGTTTCTGAGTGGCGGCGATTGTCATCTTTGCATACTTGGGGATATCCAACTCTACCGTTGTATTGATGATTTGCCGAAGTCGGGGTTCAAATTCCGGCTCCTTGCAGAAAGGATAGCAGCCAATCTTCATATATTCGTCAAAATATTTGAGAGGGCGCTCCGCGCCATAAGGAAAATCCACTTCTCCCTTCAAGATTTCATCCATAGTAGCCGGTTTTAAAGACCAGCCGCAGCGGAGATTAAGATACTCCCTGAACGACCAGACCGGAAGGTGGTATTCGATGACACGGCGGCTCAAATCTGCCCCACCATCTTTCAAATCCAGCAATGAGCTCCCCGAATAAATAACATTCAGCAAAGGGAGGCTGTCATAGATATTCTTAATTTCCCGGCTCCAATGTTCGTATTTGTGGATTTCGTCAATATACAGATACTTGCCGCCTCTGGCGAAAAACTCCTTGGCGGTATCCAGCAGAGTATGTGCGCTGAAATATATGTCGTCAGCTACAACATAAAGAGATTCGTCCTTTTTGCCGCTGAGTTTGATGTGCTGAAGAAGAAGGGTTGACTTTCCTACACCTTTTTGTCCGAGTATTCCAAGAACTCGGACATTCCAGTTGATAGTATTGTGCTGCTCCCTGAAAAAATCCATCGGAGTCAATTCCAGGAGCAAATTGAACTGCTCATAAAGTGTTTGCATAACAAGTTGCGGAGTTTATCCGGCACAAATATAAAAATATTGCGGGAACTTTCCCGCAACATTCCATAAAATTTGCGGCATTTTAACCGCAGACACATTGAGTAACCTTTTCCTTTATGGTTTTCTTCACAGTCAGTTCGATTTAGGTAAGGAAAAGACCACCATCAGTTCCATCAACTGATGGTAGTGATGGAAGACATTACTTTATGTGGTAGCCTCCGGTTTTCTTGGAATCTTTATGTTCAATGAGATTCTTCTGTGTCAATAATGCCAGATGCCGGTCTATGGTGGAGGACCCCAGTTTTGTCAGTTCGATAATTACCTTACGCTGTATTCCAGGATTCATCTTGATGATTTCGTAGGTCGTCCTAACAGCAGGGCGAAGACTCTTTAACACCTCATTTAATTCATCATTTAATTCACCATTTAACGCCCCATTTAATTCACCACTCAAGTAGGGCCTTAACGGATTCTTGAAGCGGATGGTCAGGCAAACGAAGTTGGGAATGCTCTCAAACACAGGCATCGGAAGTCCTGCGGCTTTACATTCCTCAAAAATGTTTGGAATGCCGCGACCCCAGGCTTCCATCAGCCCGCTCTTGAAAAAGACGCTGGATATGACCTCATTGATGGGTTCGGAGTGAGGACGCTTCCGGAAATCTTCTGCAGTGGTTCCGGGAGGGAAACTGCCGGGATTCCCGAATTTCATAGAAAAATCGGGAGTCTGCTCCACAAATTCACAATATTATGTACAAAAGAATCTTTGTGTCGCTTGATTCAAGTTTCCCTTGACCCGATAACAAGTCACCCCATCACACCACCTTCTGCGTCCTTCTACCGTGGAAGGTGATTTTGTTTTTATGGGTCACACCAATATTTCGGGAACTTTCCCGCAATATTCCACAAAATTTGCGATATTTTATCCGCAAGGTTGAAAGTTTACTATTCTTTTACAAGCGTCTTCAACATTTTACTTCCCGCCTTTGCGGAAGAACGGGATGGCCATCAGCGGGAGAGCGAGGATGGCGCATTGCCGGCTTACGGCAAGGACACTTTGACACTGACGCGGAAGTTCCTGCCGGGCATAGGGTAGCACTTGATAATTTCGTAGTTGGTACCGGTGAGATTGAGCGCCTCGGTAGAGAGGGTCAGCTTGCATCCGCGTATTGTCCAGTCCCTGCCCAACGAAATCCCGTGGTCCCAGTATGGGGCCAGCCGGTTGGAAGCTTTGTTCTGGTCCAGGGAATAACGCTCCCCGACAGCAACGAGGGTATATGACAACCTTCCCCACGGAGTCTCCAGCGAAAGCAGGGCGCTGCCGCTATGGCGAGGAGTGTAGGCTATCTGATTGTGCCAGCTTTTTGACTGCGGGTCGGTCACATCTATGGCATACTGATAAGAATATGACGCCCGCGCATTCAGCACAAAGCCGCGGTCAAAGTTGTATCGTCCGCGAACACCCAGATCTACTCCTGTCATCGACACCTGCCCCAGATTGCGCATACGCCAGATGAACATAGTAGGCGTAGCTATTATCTTATCCTTCACATCGTTATGATAGATGTCAAGGTCGGTTTCGAAATCGAAGCGCTCTCGGGTAAGGGTCCAGGAGGCACCCACATGGAACTGCGATGCGGTTTCTGGCCGCAGCGCAGTATTGCCTATTTTCGAATAATACAGGTCGTTGAAGGTAGGCGTGCGGAAGGAATCCCTCCATCCCGCACGCAGGTAGAGCTTGCCCGCCGGGTTCCACACAGCGCTAAGCGAAGGGCTGAGATGCTTGCGCACAGGTGCGGGCTCTCCGGATGACACGCTTTCGCCAATCCAGGTGCCGAGAAGCGAACCCGTGAGGGTGAAGCCGGGGGCGGAATACTGCAGAGCAGCGGCTGTAAGCGAAGTCAGGCGGCGCGGATAAACGCAGTCAGGGAAAGAGGTGGCAAGAGTCCCGTAGGCGAGGTCCTGCGTGCAGCTGAGCCTCAAGCGCTCCGAGAAGGACCACATGGCAACGCCCGACAGGTAGTATTCCATTTGGGAAAAGCGCTCATCCTCAAGCACGGGATAGACTGGCGAACTGTCGGTGTAGCGGTTATATTTCCAGCTCACGGAAGCCTTGGCCTCTGTTCGCAGCCTCCCGGAAGGCGTAGCATTCCATATCACATCAGCCCTGAGGTCCTTGTCCCAAAGGTGCTCGGTCGGGTCCTGGGTATAGAGTATTACCGGTCCCGGCAGCCCGCGCTCGGAGAAATAGCTGCTCAGACGGGCGGTGAGCTCTCCCGTTCGCCCAACATCCGAGTACAGGCTCATCTCGCCACGAAGGGCGTACATCTCGGAGCCGAAGCGCCTTTCGGTAGTGTTGTATTGGCCGTTGACTACGGTATATGGATAATCGCCCTTCGAGCTGAGGGCGGAGCCGTTTACGCAAAGGCTGCTGCGAGCGGACAGTTTATGGGAATGGCTTATATTGCCCTGATAGTTCTGCCACTGCCCAATGCGGAGTCCGGCACCGGTGCGGCTGCTTTTCCCGGGTTCGAACACAGGCCTTGTGCTGCGAAGCTCAAGAATGCCGGCACCTGCGAAACTGCGGGCGCTGCGGAAGATTTCATTCCCCTGACCTATGGTAACTGACACCGTTTCGAGATTGTCAAGGTCGAAACGGCTGATGTCCACCTGGCCGCTTTGAAGATCGCTGATGCATATCCCGTCATAGGATATCTGAGTGTGCTGGGAACCGAAGCCGCGAAGAGAGACCGTTTTGATGCCGCCCGCACCGCCGTAATCCTTTATGCTCACCCCAGGGAGAGTCCGTAGCACTTCCGAAAGCTCCTTTGCTCCGCTGCGCTCGATGCCTGCCCGGGTTTCGACTCTCAGTGGCGCTGCCGACAAGGCGACAGGATGTCCTTCCGCGAGCACTTCGGCTTGGGAAAGGGTGTCGGGAGACTGCGCGAGGAGCGCTATGGAAAGAACAACGGAACTTAACACGATGAAAACAAAATTAGTGCAATTTTGTTATATTCGCATCCCGGAAAACAATTTTAAACAAGATAAAAATGAAACTCACAAAGATTTTTGCAGCCGCTGCTCTCGTGATTATGACAGCATCCTGCGGCGTTCTCGGTTCAAGTTCAAATTCTGCACAGACAGCTTCCAGCGGCACTACCGGTGGTCAGGCTTCAGGCGCAGCCCTTAAGAATCTCTACACACAATTCCAGGCTGACGGCAAGCTTGATGTTACCAATATCAACAATGTGGTCAATCTTGCAACGCTTGCCAACGGCATTCAGGGCTTGAAAAATCAGGATGACAAGAGTGCTTTCTACGCAGATTTTGCAAAGGGACTTGTGCTCGGTTCAGGCAATCTTATCAGCAATACAACCGCTCCGAGTATCACCAACACCCTCAGCGGCCTTGCAAACACTGACCTCAGCGCACTGACCAATGCAGCTTCCGCAGCTCTCGGTGCAGGGACACAAACAACCACCCAGACCAACCAGGGCGCTACCAGCGCAATATCTTCACTGACATCAGACAGCAATGTGTCTTCTGCGGTCAGCACCGTAAGCTCTATTCTCGGCCTTTTGGGTAAGTAAAATATGAAAAGTAGTCGTATTACCTTTTTGCTGGGGGCAGCCCTGCTGCTTGCTGCTTCTTGCAGCAAAGACATCCCGCAGCCGGAGCAGAAGCTCTCCGACGTCCTTATTGTCAACAATGGCAACTGGAACTCCAATGACGCGTCCATCAGTTCTTATGACCTGACAACAGGGGAAGTATCCACCGAGCTCTTTTTTGCCGCCAACGGCCAGAAGCTCGGAGACCTTGCTCAGGATATTATCACCTACAAAGATAATATCCTGATTGCAGTCTCCGGCTCCAAAATCATTTTCGTCTGCGACAAAGACCTCAAAATCACAGCACAAATTGCCAACGGCTGTTCCCCTCGCGCTTTCTGCATAGGTGAGGGCAAAATTTATGTCAGCTACTACGAAGGTCTTCTCGGGGAAATCGACCCTTCCGACTGGAGCGTACGCACTACCGAAGTTGGACCGAATCCTGAAGGCGTTGTCTATAGCGGGGGCAAGGTTTATGTAGCCAATTCCGGAGGCTATGTCCCGGGCTATGACAAAACTGTTTCAGTCGTTGATACTAAGAGCTTTAAGCAGGTTGAAACCATTGAGGTCAACACCAATCCGGGCAAAGTGGCCGTTTACGGTGAAACCCTCTATGTTACATCCTTTGGTAATTACGCTGATATCCCGGCCAAACTCCAGGCTGTGAGCCTCTCTGACAAAAGCGTGGTTGACCTCCCGATCAGCGGGGTAAACTCAATGGCAAGTGACGGGAACGGCCTTCTCTATGTGCTCTCCGGGGAGTATGATGAGAACTGGACCCTTACCGGAAAGGTCAGCATAGTCGATGCTGCTACCGCCACGGTAAGCGGCACTTTTGCAGGCGGTATAGCAAATGCATATTCCATCTCCTGCAGCAAGGGATATATCTTCGTGGGAGCTTCAGACTACCGCACTGACGGCACGGTGCATATCTACAAAGAAGACGGCACCCTGCTCTCAAGCGTATGCTCCGAGGGCCTTAACCCTATAGTCTGCCTCATCCCTTAAAGCCTGTCTATGCTCAGTCTGCTCTATGTAATCCTGAGCGGCATAGCTTTGCCGGTGGGAGGCATCCAGATGCAATATTTGTGGCGCAACCAGCTCGGCGATGTGTATTCGCTTGGGCTGGGCAGCGCTGCCTGTCTTGGAGCCGCGGCTGCTACGATGAGCGGCTGGTGCTCACTGACAGTGGGCAGTTTCATCTGCACCCTAATCTGCACCCTCATCTGCTTTTTCGTCACCCTGAAGGTCTCCACGCGCAACCTTATCACCTTCGGCATACTCTTCGGCACCTTTATAGGCTCTCTTGGCACCATAGTGGTGACCAATGCCCCGACCCCTGAACTTATGAAGAAATATTACCTCTGGGGTGCGGCGAATTTCAATCTGGAAGGGGTTACGACGGGTGATATCATCTTCTCTCTCGTGCTATTTGCGGTGGGCATTGGTGCTGCGCTTTACTGCGCCCGCGACCTGACCCGTCACAATCGTGGGGAAATAGAACTGTCCAATATCTACAAAGCGGTGAGCCTGCTGATGATTATGTTCCTGGTTACCAGCGCAGTGAGCATCTGCGGCCCGATTGGATTCATCTCCCTGGGAGTGCCGAACCTGAGCCGCATCATCTGCAAGTCGGACGATATCCGCAAGCACTATCTCATCTCTTCCGCAATGGGCGTGGGCCTTCTGCTGGTGACCTGGCTGATTGTGCGTTATGTGAATTTCGGCATATACCTCCCAATCAGCGCCACAATGGCCATCCTCGCGCTTCCGCTGATGGCCATCCCGTTCTTCCGCAAAGGAGGGAAGTAAAACTGTTTACGCCCCGACTTCGGCTTTCATCTCCCGAAGAAGGTCGAAGGCCTGAAGAGGGGTCATATTGTTGAGGTCGGCAGCGGCAAGCTTTTCGCGAAGTGAGCTAAGCGTAGGGTCGTCCAGCTGGAAGAAAGAAAGCTGCACGCCTTCATCCCGGCAACTCTGCTTCGTTTCCAGTTCCTTGAGCGTGCGTTCCGCTGTCTCGATAACTTCCTTCGGCATACCGGCCAACCTTGCCACGTGGATACCGAAACTGTGCGCCACGCCGCCCTTCTCCAGCTTGCGCAGGAAAATCACATCCTTGCCCTGCTCCTTCACGGCAATATGGTAGTTGTGCACGCGCGGAAGGCTCTCCTCAAGGTCGTTAAGTTCGTGATAGTGAGTTGCGAACAGGGTCTTTGCGCCCTTGCCGTACTTGTGTATATACTCCACCAGCGCCCTTGCGATAGACATACCGTCATAGGTTGAAGTGCCGCGTCCTATCTCATCGAGCAGCACCAGCGAGCGGGCGCTCAGGTTGTGCATAATCATAGAAGTCTCCAGCATCTCCACCATAAAGGTGGATTCGCCCCGGGAGATATTGTCCGTCGCTCCCACGCGCGTGAAGATTTTATCGAAAAAGCCGAAGTGCGCTTCCTTTGCCGGCACGAAGCTTCCCGCCTGCGCGAGGAGCACTATCAGGGCCGTCTGGCGCAGCAGGGCCGACTTACCGGCCATATTGGGACCCGTGAGAATCATAATCTGCTCCGAAGAGCTGTCCAGATGCACATCGTTAGGCACATACTCCTGCCCCGGAGCCATAAGTGTCTCGATAACGGGATGGCGTCCCGCCTTTATATCCAGCGCGCTGCTCTTGTCCACCACCGGACGGCAGTAGTCCCTGTCCAAAGCCTGACGCGCAAAGCCTTCGAGCACATCGGCCCTGGCCACAATGCCGCAGTTCGTCTGTATTTCCTTGATGCTGCCCTGAATGAAGCCCACCAGCTCGGAGTACAGCCTTGCCTCGATGGCATAGATGCGCTCCTCCGCGCCGAGAATCTTCTCCTCGTATTCCTTAAGCTCCTGGGTAATATAGCGCTCCGCGCTGACCAGCGTCTGCTTGCGCACCCACTCCGGCGGCACCTGGTCCCTGAAGGTATTGCGCACCTCCATATAGTAGCCGAACACATTGTTGTAGCCTATCTTGAGGGAGCTGATGCCAGTGCGCTCGATTTCCCTCTGCTGCATCTGCAGAAGATAGTTCTTGCCTCCGCTGGAAATCTCGCGCAGCTCATCCAGCTCCGCATTCACGCCGGATGCAATCACTTCGCCCTTGCCGATTTGCGCTGCAGGGTTCTCGGCCATAGTAGAGCCGATTCTTGCAATCAGGCGGGAGCAGTCCTTCATCCTGCGCGCCATCTTCTGCAAAGCCGTAACGCCCGACTCCTCGCAGAGCCTGCGTATAGGCTCCATCTGCTCCAGGCTGCGGCCCAGCTGCATCAGCTCTCGCGGCAGAATCTTGCCCGTAGCAGCGCGGGAGATAATTCTCTCCAAGTCGCCCACCTTCGAGATGAGATCCCGGATTTCTTCCAGTTTATCCTCGTTGTCCACGAAATACTGCACGCAATCGTAGCGCGCTCCGAGCTCCTCCAGGTCCATCACCGGCATAGCGAGCCAGCTGCGCAGAAGCCTCGCTCCCATAGGGCTGCAGCAGCGGTCTATGGTATCCACAAGGCTCACCCCGTCCCTGCCGGAAGCGGATTCGAAAATCTCAAGGTTGCGCACCGTAAAGCGGTCCATCCAGACGAACTTGCCCTCATCGATACGTGAGATGCTGCAGATATTGCGCAGTCCCACGTGCTGAGTCTGCTCAAGGTAGAAAATGAGCGCACCCGCGCTGCATAGTGCCAGCAGATACTGCTCCACGCCGAAACCCTTGAGGCTGCCCACACCCAGCTGGCGGCAGAGCTTCTGATAGGCTGCGTCCTCCACGAAAGCCCATTCGTCCAAAACCGTGATGTAGCAGTCCGGGAACTTCTCCCTTACCGCCTCGCGCACATCCCTCTGGACAACGAGCTCCTTCGGGCGGAAGGAGCCCACGAGGGTAGAGATGTACTCTATGCTGCCCTCAGCCACCTGGAAGGTTCCGGTAGATACGTCAAGGAAGGCGGCACCGCACTTCTGGCCGTCGAAACTCAGTCCCGCGAGCCAGTTGTGCTCCTTCTGGTCGAGCATCCCCTCGCCGAAGGCGACGCCCGGGGTAAGTATTTCTGTAACACCCCTTTTAACAAGCTTGTTCTTAACCAGTGCCGGGTCCTCCAGCTGGTCGCATATAGCCACTTTGTAGCCGGCGCGTATCAATTTCTGCAGATAAGTCTCTACAGCGTGGTGCGGGAAGCCCGCCATAGGAGTAGGCTCCTTGTCTCCGTTGGAGCGCTTGGTCAGCACCAGTCCCAGCACCTTGCTCGCAAGCAGGGCATCATCGGCATAGGTCTCGTAGAAGTCTCCCACCCTGTAAAGGAGCAGGGCTTCCGGGTGTTGGGCCTTGACAGCGAAATACTGCCGCAGCATCGGGGTATCTTCGGAACTCTTCTTTGCCATTATTCTATGCTATTTCGGCCACTCTCGCCGCCAGTGCGAGGAAGGCATTTGCGTCGGGCCTTGAGGAAAGGGCGGCAGGCTCTCCCGCGTCACCGCTTTCACGCACGCTCTGCACGATCGGAATCTGAGCAAGCAGCTCAAGTCCGAGGGTGCGGGCCATCTGCATGCCTCCATCCTTTCCGAAAAGGAAATATTTCTCCTGCGGATGCTCCTGCGGGGTGAACCAGGCCATATTCTCCACAAGACCGAGGATGCGGCAGTTCACATTGTCGTTACGCAGCATATTCACTCCCTTCGCAACATCCGCCAGCGCCACCTTCTGAGGGGTGGTTACAATCACGGCACTGCCGATTTTGATATCGCTTACCAGCGAAATGTGGATATCTCCCGTCCCCGGAGGCATATCGATGAGCAGGAAGTCGAGCTCGCCCCATTTTACTTGCAGAATCATCTGCTTGAGGGCGTTGCAGGCCATAGGGCCGCGCCAGATGAGCGCCTGGTCTTCGCCTGCGAAGTAGCCTATCGACATCCACTTCACTCCGTATTTCTCTATAGGAATAATGAGCTCCTTTCCGTCCACTTCCTCAGCCATCGGCTCGGCGCCCTGTGTGCCGGTCATAGTAGG
Organism: Candidatus Cryptobacteroides sp.; assembly: GCA_051869975.1. Taxonomy (GTDB): domain Bacteria; phylum Bacteroidota; class Bacteroidia; order Bacteroidales; family UBA932; genus Cryptobacteroides. Next base: position 50,516 of record JBJEBK010000020.1, read on the forward strand.
AACGGAAGGACCATAAACATCCGCATCTGCGAGCCCCACTTTGTAGCCCAGGCGGGTGAGGGCAATCGCGAGATTTACAGCCACAGTGGATTTGCCCACACCGCCCTTGCCCGAAGCAATGCCGATGATGTTTTTGATTCCCCTGATGGTGCTGTCGTCCAGGTCGAGTCCTTTCTTTTTCGGAGCAGGCTCTTCCACAACCACGGTCTTCACCTCTGACCCGCAGTCAGGGAAATGACGCACCAGTGCTGCGCGGGTCGCACCGATAAGGTACTCCGCGAGGGGGTCGCGCCTCTTCCCGAAGCCGAGGGTGACGGTAATTTTCTTTCCGTCCGATTCTATGTCCCGAACCATTCCGAGTTCGGTGATGCTCTTGCCGGACTGGCCCGGATGGGTCACCTCCGAGAGGGCTGCCATTATTTGTTCTCTAGTCATATTTTAAAACAATGTTGGTTCAAGCTGCTTGGGGTGGAAGCTCTTGCGGTGCTCCGGAGTGTAGCCGTATCGCCTGATTGCTTCCAGATGTTCAGGAGTAGGGTAGCCCATATTCCTTTCCCATCCGTATTCGGGATAGAGCTTTGCGAGTGAGCGCATATGCTCGTCCCTGTATGTCTTTGCGAGAACCGAAGCGGCAGCTATGCACGCATAGGTAGCATCCCCGTGGACTATGGTCTCGTAAGGGTAACCGTCGAAAGGGCGGAACCGGTTGCCGTCGATGAGAAGCAGGTCCGGTCTCACTCCAAGTTTGCGCACAGCCCTCTGCATACCCGTGACCGAAGCCCAGAGTATGTTCAGAGAATCTATTTCTTCTGCACTGACTTCCTCCACTGCCCAGGCAACAGCTTCGCGCTCGATAATCGGCCGCAACTCTTCCCTGGCTTTCAGGCTCATCTTCTTGGAATCGTCCAGCAGAGGATGGCAGAAATCCGGCGGGAGAATCACTGCGGCTGCGAATACCGGGCCTGCGAGAGGGCCTCTTCCGGCTTCATCGCAGCCGGCTTCGACCATACCTTCGTGGCGGTAACTCAGCAGATTGGTTTCTCGCGGCATAATGCCGCAAATTTAATCATTTTTCGGGTGGAGTCCTATCAGATAGGAACTGAAAGTTCTCTGGTCGTTGAGGGCCTTCTCCTTTTCATCCATAAGTCTTTCCATCATATGGAATTTCTCCTGCATCAGATGGAGCTTTTCTCCGTAGCTCTCGATGTCCTTGAGCTGGGAAATGGACCTCTCACGCGGGTCGAACCCCAGCAGGAACACCTCCAATTCCACCCCGGTGGCCTCCGACATACGGAACAGCCATTTGTTGACGAGCGAAGTGCCCCCGTGTTCGAGATTGATGTAGGCCTGTCTGGACAAGCCAATCATTTTTGCCATTTCCTCCTGGGTGAGATTCAATGATTCCCTCACTTTGAGAATGTTGTGTTTGATACTCTGGTCTGTCATTGTTTCAGTAATTTGGTTTTTGCAATGATAAAACAGGAACGGCCCGAATTATGTAAAGAAAAGCTTGACATTGCCAAGAATGGATTCACATTTTGAGGTTTTTTCGCCGATTCATTTGATTTGAATTCAAATATTTATAGATTTGTGGAATCTGCCCACGCAGAAGGACAGTAACACACTAAAACAAATTATCAAATATGAAAGAGTATTCAGCAAAAGACATCCGCAACGTGGTACTTCTGGGCGCAACTAAGTCCGGTAAGACCACGTTAGCAGAAGCAATGCTTTTCGAGGGAAAAGTCATCGACAGACGCGGCTCCGTTGAGGAGAAGAACACGGTTTCTGACAACGATGAACTCGAAAAGCTCAATCAAAGATCTATCTACGCAACTCCGCTTTATGCCGAGTTTATGAACAAGAAGATCAATATCATTGATGCTCCTGGTTCCGACGACTTCATCGGAGGTGCGGTATCTGCATTCAAAGTCTGTGAGAATGGTATCCTCGTAATCAACGCCCAGCAGGGTGTCGAGGTCGGAACAACAGGCGCTCTGCGTTATGCGGAGAAATACAACATTCCTCTCGTCGTAGCCGTAAACCAGCTCGATGGTGACAAGGCAGACTGGGAGAAGACGGAGGCAGAACTCAAGGAAGAACTCGGCAACAAGATGATTATTGTCCAGTTCCCTACCTCCACGGGAGCAGGTTTCGATGGTTTCATCGACGTGCTTACCAACAGATATTATCATTTCAAGGACAACAACGGAACCCGCGAGGACCTCGATATCCCTGCAGAGTTCGCCGACCAGGCAGAACTTGCTCGTCAGGAGCTCATCGAGAAGGCTGCGGAGTTTGATGACACCCTTATGGAGAAGTTCTTCGAGGTAGGAACCCTCACCGAGGATGAAATCCGTGCCGGCTTGTCTCTGGGAATCGCAAACCGCGAGGTATATCCGGTCTTCTGCACAAGTGCAAAGAAGGACATCGGCGTGAAGCGTCTTCTCGAATTCACAAAGAACGTATCAGTTGCGCCGAAGTGCGACGAGACCGCACCTGCAGCGCTCTTCATATATAAGAACACAATGGAGCAGCACCTCGGAGAGGTTTCTTACTTCAAGGTAATGTCCGGTGTCGTTACCCCGGGCGTGGATTACGAAGATCCTGCTTCCGGCAACAAGGAGCGCTTCTCTGCCATCTACGCTGTGGCAGGAACCAGAAAAGAGCCTGTACAGAGCCTTCGTGCCGGAGACCTCGGCTGCGTCGTAAAGCTCAAGAACGGAAAGGCCAACACGGTTCTCACCGTTCCTGGCTCCGGCCTTGACTATCCGAAGATTGTCTTCCCTGCACCTAAGTACCGCTGCGCCATCAAGGCAAAGGTTCAGCAGGATGAGCAGAAGCTCGGTGATGCCCTCAAGAAGATTTCCTCACAGGACCCTACCGTAGTTGTGGAGTACTCAAAGGAACTTCGCCAGACTATTCTCAACGGCAACGGAGAGCAGCATATCAATGTTGTGAAGTGGCGTCTCAACAATGAGTTCGGCCTTGATGTCGAGTTGTTCGCACCGAAGGTGCCTTACCGTGAGACCATTACCAAGGTTGCAACTGCACAGTACCGTCACAAGAAGCAGTCCGGTGGAGCCGGCCAGTTCGGTGAGGTTCACCTGCTCGTATGCCCTGCAGAGGGAGAGCTCAAGACCAAGTTTATGATTGACGGCAAGGAGACCCAGCTCAATGTGAAGACCTCCGAAGTTACCGACCTGGAGTGGGGCGGCAAGCTCGAGTTCTACAACTGCGTGGTCGGTGGTGCCATCGATCTCGGCTTTATGCCGGCAATCCTCAAGGGTATCAAGGAAAGGATGGTTGAGGGACCTCTCACCGGTTCTTATGCCCGTGACATCCGCGTCTTCGTTTATGACGGCAAGATGCACCCGGTTGACTCAAAGGAAATCGCCTTCATCATCGCAGGCCGCAATGCCTTCAAGGAGGCTTTCCGCAATGCCGGTCCGAAGATTCTCGAGCCTATCTACAATGTTGAGGTTATGACTCCGGCAGAGTACCAGGGCTCAGTGATGTCCGACCTCCAGAACCGCCGCGGTATCCTCGGAGACCTCGGCAGTGAGAAGGGCTTCTCAGTGCTCAAGGCAAGAGTTCCGCTCGCAGAGCTCTACCGCTACTCTACAACTCTGAGTTCGCTCACCTCCGGTTCTGCCACCTTCTCAATGGAGTTCGCTGATTATCAGCCGGTTCCTGGCGATGTTCAGACAAAGCTCCTCGCAGAGTACGCAGCATCCGAGAAGGACGACGAATAATTCGCAAAAATACTGAAGGAGAGGCTGACCACAAATCAGCCTCTTTTTATTATATTTGCGCAAATTACAAAAGCTATGTACAGAAGCAATACTTGCGGCGAGCTGAGGCTCTCCGACAAAGGAAAGAAAGTCACCCTCGCGGGATGGGTTCAGAAATCCCGCAAACTCGGTGGAATGACCTTCATCGACCTTCGTGACCGCTACGGCATCATCCAGCTCGTCATCGACGCAGGGGCAGACCCGGATTTGCTCCAGAAAGCCGAGTCTCTGGGTCGTGAATATGTGATTCAGGTCAGTGGAGAGGTGCTTGAGCGTCAGAGCAAAAACACCAGGATTCCAACCGGAGAAATCGAGATTAAAGTGGAGAGTATCAACATACTTAACAAGTCTGTTACCCCTCCATTTACCATAGAGGAAAACAGTGATGGAGGCGAAGACCTTCGCGCCAGGTACCGTTACCTCGACCTGCGCAGGCCGCCGCTTCAGAGAGCCCTTGCCCTCAGGCACCGCCTCGCTCAGGAAATCCGCAGCTACCTCGACGGTCAGGGCTTTATGGAAATCGAGACACCATATCTCATCAAGTCCACTCCTGAGGGAGCGCGCGACTTCGTGGTGCCTTCACGAATGAACCCGGGCACCTTCTACGCCCTTCCGCAGAGCCCTCAGACCTTCAAGCAGCTGCTAATGGTAGCCGGCTACGACCGCTACTTCCAGATTGTGAGGTGCTTCCGCGACGAAGACCTGCGCGCTGACCGCCAGCCGGAGTTCACCCAAATCGACTGCGAGATGTCCTTCGTGGAGCAGGAAGATGTGCTCAACACCTTCGAGGGAATGATGCGCCAGATGTTCAAGAACGCCCTTGGCGTGGATATCCCTAACCCATTGCCGAGGATGAGCTGGTACGATGCTATGGACAACTACGGCTCCGACAAACCGGATATCCGTTTCGGAATGAAGATTCACGAAGTAAGCCAGCTCGTCAAGGGCCACGGCTTCTCCGTTTTCGACAGTTGCGAGTATATCGGCGGAATTGCCGTTCCTGGCTGCTCCGAGTACACCCGCAAGCAGCTCGATGAGCTTACCGAGTGGGTAAAGCGTCCTCAGGTAGGCGCAAAGGGCCTCGTCTATATCAAGTGCAATGCTGACGGCAGCTTCAAGTCCAGCATAGACAAATTCTACAGCCCTGAGGAGGTTAAAGCCATAGCCGATGCAGTTGAAGCAAAGGCCGGAGACCTCGTGCTGATTCTCTGCGGAGCCAAGCGCAAGACCCAGACCCAGCTCGGTGTCCTCCGCATAGAGATGGGCGGCAGACTCGGCCTCCGCGACCCTCATACCTTCGCACCTCTGTGGATTGTCGATTTCCCTCTTCTGGAGTGGGACGACGAGACTAAGCGGTTCTATGCAATGCACCATCCTTTCACCGCTCCTAAGCCGGAGCACGAGAAGTGGTTCTATTCCGACAAAAAGGTAGATCTCGAAAGGGTATGCGCAAATGCTTATGACTTCGTTCTCAACGGCACCGAGCTCGGTGGCGGATCCATCCGTATCCACAATGCCGAGATGCAGAGCCGTATGTTCGAAGTTCTTGGAATATCCAAGGAAGATGCAGAATACAAGTTCGGTTTCATCATCAATGCCTTCAAGTATGGAGCACCGCCTCACGGAGGCCTTGCCTTCGGTTTCGACCGAGTCTGCGCCCTCTTCGGAGGTCAGGAGACCATACGCGACTACATCGCCTTCCCTAAGAACAACCAGGGCCGCGATGTGATGATCGACTCTCCGAGCCGCATCGACCAGTCCCAGATGGACGAGCTCTTCCTTGCCAGCACGGTGGAGGAGTAATGGTAAGCCGGTACGACAATTACGATCTCAGCAGGCAGAACACTTTCAGAATGAAGGTGTCCTGCCGCTGTTATATTGAGTACGGGAGCATCGAAGACCTCAAAAGCCTGGATTTCGACTCCCTGCCACAGCCTCTGCTCAGCATAGGCGAAGGCTCGAACCTGCTTTTCACGGGGGATTTCCCGGGCACTGTCCTGCGTTCACGCATTGACTACGTCAAATATTTTGATGTAGGTGCGGATACTGTTCCGCTTGCAGTAGGTGCCGGAGTGAAATGGGACGACCTGGTCGCAAAGACTTGTGCGGACGGCCTGTGGGGCCTTGAGAACCTCTCCCTCATTCCGGGAACGGTGGGTGCCGCTGCAGTCCAGAACATAGGCGCTTACGGTGTCGAGGCAAAGGACGCGATTGTGGGAGTAACCTGTTTTGATATCAAAAAGCGTGAGAAGACCGCCTTCAAGCAGGAGCAGTGCCGTTACGGCTACCGCGACTCCATCTTCAAGGACCCGGAATACAAGGGGCGCTACATCATTACCGGTGTGCTCCTCAGACTCAGCCGCGAGCCCAAACCTCAGATTTCCTACGGTGCCCTGAAAGGCATATTCGGAAACGGGGCTCCCCAGAGTCCGCTGCAGGTGCGTGACGCAGTCATCCGCATACGCAAGGAAAAGCTTCCGGATCCTCAGGAACTCGGCTCAGCCGGCAGTTTCTTCAAGAACCCGGTAGTGCCGGCAGCGCAGTTCCTCAAAATATCCGAAGGCTTTGAAAATGTGCCTCACTATGTCCTGGAAGGCGGTTTCATCAAAGTGCCTGCTGCCTGGATGATAGAGCAGTGCGGCTTCAAGGGTGCGGTGCGCGGAGGCGCTGCGGTGTATGCCAAGCAGCCTCTTGTGCTCGTCAACAACAGCGGGGAAGCCTCTCCGCAGGAAATCATCAGTCTCGAACAGGAGATAATAGATGCAGTGCGCGCGCGATTCGGTGTGGAGCTGCATCCAGAAGTAGAACACATTTAGACAAATAAATATGAGTTCATTCATCATAGAAGGAGGACACAGGCTAAGCGGCTCCATCACCCCTCAGGGCGCCAAAAACGAAGCCCTTGAGGTGCTGAGCGCGGTGCTGCTCACCTCCGCCCCGGTCCATATCGGCAACGTGCCTGAAATACTCGACACGCTCAACCTCATAGACCTGCTGCGCGGAATGGGGGTGCAGGTGACCCGTCACGCCAAAGGCGATTATACCTTTGAAGCCTCCGAACTCAAGCTCGACTACATCAGCAGCGCCGAGTTTGTAAGCAAATGCGCAAAGCTCCGCGGCTCCGTGATGATAGCAGGACCGCTGCTCACCCGCCTGGGCGAAGCATTCTTCCCGAAGCCGGGCGGAGACAAGATAGGCCGCCGCAGGGTCGATACCCATATCGAAGGCTTTGTAAAGCTGGGCGCAGAATATGTCTATGACACAAATGTGAAGGCCTACCATCTCACGGCTCCGCGCTCCCTGCACGGCACGCGTATGCTGCTTGACGAGGCTTCGGTAACCGGTACGGCCAATATCATAATGGCAGCCACCCTCGCTTCCGGTGTCACTACCATCTACAACGCGGCCTGCGAGCCTTATGTGCAGCAGCTCTGCCGTATGCTTGTGAAGATGGGCGCGCGCATCGAAGGAATCGGATCCAACCTGCTGACCATCACCGGAGTGAAGGCGCTTGGCGGTGCTTCGCACACCATCCTTCCCGATATGATTGAGGTAGGCTCCTTCATAGGCCTTGCCGCCATCACACGCAGTTCGCTGACCATCAAAAATGTTCATTACGAAGAGCTTGGCATCATCCCCGAGAGCTTCCGCCGCCTTGGCGTGAAGCTGGAACAGAGGGGAGACGATATCTTCATCCCGGAGCAGGAAAGTTACGAGATAGAGTCCTTCATCGACGGCTCCATAATGACAATAGCCGATGCTCCCTGGCCGGGCCTTACGCCTGACCTTCTTTCCGTGATGCTCGTAGTGGCCACCCAGTGCAAGGGCTCTGTGCTGATTCATCAGAAGATGTTCGAAAGCCGCCTTTTCTTTGTGGACAAGCTCATCGATATGGGCGCACAGATTATCCTCTGCGACCCCCACAGGGCTGTGGTCATAGGTCACGACCACAAGCACCGCCTGCGTGCGGGAAGGATGACCTCTCCGGACATCCGTGCAGGTATAGCCCTGCTGCTCGCTGCCCTTTCCGCAAGCGGGACTTCGGAAATTGACAACATAGAACAGATAGACCGCGGTTACGAATGCATAGATGAGCGTCTGAGGGCGCTCGGTGCGGTAATTACCAGAAAATAATGGAAGCCCTGTTCCCAAAATACGAAGAGCTGTTCCGGGAGATTCTCTCAATAGATTCCACTTCCGGCAGGGAGCGCCGTCTGGCGGAGTTTCTGCTCGACAGGCTTGAGGCTCCGTCCAAGCAGGCCTTTGAGGTTGGTGACGGCACTCTCGACCTGCTCCTGAGTTGGGGTGAGCCTAAGGTGGTATTCTGCACTCATATGGACACAGTTCCGCCATACATCCCTCCGACCTTTGAAGACGCTCTTGTGCGGGGACGAGGTGCCTGCGATGCCAAGGGACAGATACTCAGTATGTATGCTGCCTGCAAAGAACTTGAAGCAAGCGGCCGGAAAGGCTTTGCGCTGCTTCTGGTAAGTGGCGAAGAAACCGGCTCCTGGGGCGCAAAAGCCTTCTCCGGCCGCGTGGAAGCACCCCTGCTGGTTATAGGCGAACCGACAGGCAACATTCCGGCCAGCGCATCCAAGGGTACTAAATCCTTCGATTTGAAGTTCATAGGCCAGCCTTTCCACAGCGGCTATCCCGAGAAAGGACGCAGCGCGGTGGATATGTTTATGGATTTTATGATTGAGCTCGAAGTGGAAGCCGAATTTCCGCGCGACAAAGTGCTCGGAGAAACCACCTGGAATGTGGGGCTTCTGCGCAGCGACAATCCGCAGAACATTCTCAGTCCGGAGCTGACCTGCCGCATCTACTTCAGGACCACTTTCGCCAGTGATGCAGCAGTATGCAGGTGGATGGAAAAGAAGAATTGCCCCGGCAGGATAGAAATCACCGCAAGGGGAGGAGATGCACCTCTTGAGTATTATGTGCCGGAAGGATTTCACGGAAAATCCGTATCTTTCGGAAGCGATGCGCCTCATCTTGCAGGATTCGGAAAAAAAATCATCTGCGGACCGGGCTCGATTTTCGTTGCGCACCGCGACGACGAGCAGATAAGCATCTCAGAAATAGAAGAAGCAATCACCAATTATATCAAGATATATGAAAGCAGTAATTAGCGGATATGGCAGAATGGGCCATATGGTAGAAGGAATACTCCTCAAGCACGGCATCGAAATCGCAGCCGCAACAGAGGATGTGTGCTCCATCGACCCTGCACTTGCAAAGGAGTGTGTGGTAATCGATTTTACAACCCCTGATGCTTTCAAGGCCAACTACAAGTATCTCGCCGACAACTTCAAGGCAGTTGTCGTGGGAACAACCGGTTGGGACGACATAAAGACGGAGGTCATCTCCTACTTTTATCAGGTTGGTACTACAATGATTTATTCGGCCAACTTCTCGATAGGCGTCAACGCCGTATTTGCAGCAGTTGCCAAAGTAAGTGAAATCCTCAAAGGATACGGTTATGTGCCTCATATCGAGGAAATACACCACGTTCACAAACTCGATGCTCCGAGCGGAACCGCGAAGGTGCTCTCTTCCCTGGTGAAATCCGGGCTCGGAACAACTCCGGACATCACCTCCATAAGAGAGGGTGAAGTCCCGGGTACCCACATCGTCAAGTTCAAATCCGATGTGGACAAAATCAAGATTTCGCACGAAGCTTTCTCCCGCGAGGGCTTTGCCGAAGGAGCCGTGGTCGCTGCAACGATGACCGAGGATGTGAAGGGGGTGCACGAGTTCAAGGAACTCCTGCTTATGAAACAGTAACAGATGAACAATTTATTTTTGAAAGGCTGCTCGACGGCGCTCGTAACTCCTTTTCTGGAGGACGGCTCCGTGGATTATGACTCATACGCCGCCCTGCTCGACAGGCAGGTAGCCTCGGGTGCGGATTTTCTGACTGTGCTTGCAACCACGGCCGAGACCCCGACTCTTTCGCTGGAGGAAAAGCAAAAGCTGCTTGCAATCTCCAAGGAGCACTGCGGGGGGCTGCCTCTGCTCGTAGGCTGCGGCTCCAACAGTGTGGCTGCAACCCTTGAGAACATACGCCAGCTTCCTGGGGCTGACGCCTATCTTGTGGTAGTACCCTTCTACAATAAGCCTACCCAGGAAGGTATGTATCTCTATTTCAAGGCAATAGCTGAGGCCGCACCGGCTCCGGTGGTGATTTACAATGTGCCGGGACGCACCGGTGCCAATATGCTTGCTTCCACAGCCCTGCGTCTTGCCCGCGAAGTGAGCGGCATCATAGGCATCAAGGAAGCTTCCGGCAAGATGGACCAGTGCAGGGAAATCATAGACGGCGCTCCTCAGGGTTTCAGTGTGCTCAGCGGGGACGACGATATGACCTTTGAGCTCATACAGGCAGGCGGCAACGGAGTCATTTCTGTCGCTTCCAATGCGTTGCCGGCGGAAGTGTCGCGAATGTGCCACCTCGCACTTGAAGGCCGCTTCCCGGAGGCGTCAGCGCTCAACGACAAACTGCTGCCGCTGATGAAAGGCTGCTTCATAGAGTCCAATCCGATTCCGGTCAAAGCGGCTCTCGCAGAGCTGGGCCTTTGCAGAGCCTCAGTCAGGCTTCCGCTGACAGAAGCAACAGAGCAGACAAAACATACAATCAGGGAAATACTCAAAGAATGGAAATAAGTTTCGAACAATTCAAGGATACACTCGAGAAACTCGAGCGCGGCGAAGTGCGTGTCGCCGAGAAGATAGACGGCAAATGGGTAGTGAATACCTGGGTCAAGCAGACCATACTTGCGGGCTTCGGCTACGGCAAGGTGGTGGATATGTCCCAGGGCCAGTTTCCCTTCTTCGACAAGGACACCTTCCCGGTGCGTGAATTCCGCGCCGAGGACGGAGTGCGCATAGTGCCGGGAGGCACCAGCATACGTCGGGGAGCCTATGTGGCCAAGGGCGCAATTGTAATGCCTCCGGCCTATATCAATGTGGGTGCCTATGTTGATGAGGGCACAATGGTTGATTCGCACGCAACCATCGGTTCCTGCGCCCAGGTTGGAAAGAACATACACATCTCCGCTGCAACCCAAATCGGAGGTGTGCTTGAGCCGGCCGGTGCAATGCCTACCATCATCGAGGACAACGCCTTCATCGGAGGCAACTGCGGCATCTATGAGGGCACCATAGTGCAGGAAGGTGCAGTCATCGCGTCAGGCGTGATAATCACCTCAAGCACAGCGCTTTATGATGCCACTAAGGGCGAATTCGTCCCTCGCAACGGGGACGGACGCGTCGTTGTCCCTCGCGGAGCGGTCGTAGTCAGCGGCTCGCGTCCTGTAAGCAAGGGCCCGGGCGCGCAGAGCGGCGTGCATCTCTATTGCCCGGTAATCGTCAAATACCGCGACGAGAAAACCGCAGGTTCCGTTACCCTTGAAGATATGCTGAGATAAGATGGACTACAGTGAACTATTTTCCGCCGATACGCACAACTTTATGCGTTCTCCGGTCAGGGACATCTTCAAAAAGGTTGACCTGAGCAAAATATACTCCTTCGCGGGAGGTTATCCGCATCCTTCCACCTTTCCTACCGATAGGCTGGCCTCTATGGTCGAGACTGTCAGGCAGAAATATGGCGACAAGATTCTGCAGTACGGTGCCACCCAGGGCACAAACGAGCTGCAGGAAGCCCTCTCCAAGCGCTACGATGTGCCTGCGGAGAATATCCAAATCACCACATCCTCACAGCAGGGGATAGATGTGACAGCAAGGGTACTTGTGGACCCGGGAGATGTCGTGCTGGTGGCTGACCCGAGCTATCTGGGCGCCATCCAGTCTTTCAAAAGCTACCGTGCCGACATTGTCGGTCTGGACCTGACCCCTTCCTTTGAGGCCTCAAAACAAAGGCGGGCAACTATCCAGGCCCTTGTGGATGCCGGCAAGAAGATAAAATTCTTCTACACCGTTCCGGATTTCCAAAATCCGAGCGGAGAAACGCTTACCCTGGCCCAGCGCAGCGAACTGGTTGCTCTCGCCCGCGAATTCGGCTTCCTCATCCTTGAGGACTGCCCTTACCGTGAACTCCGCTTCGAAGGTCAGGCTCAGACCACTATCTACACGCTTGCGCCTGAAAGGACTATCCATCTTGGCAGTTTCTCCAAGGTATTTGCACCGGGTCTGCGCTTGGGATGGATGATTGCAGCACCGGAAATTCTCGACAAGGTCTATGTCTGCAAACAGGCTCTTGACCTCTGTCCTCCAGTGCTTGACCAATATCTGGCTGCCGAATGGCTGAGCAGCGGGGAACTCGACAAGAATCTTGAGAAGACGCGCGAACTCTACAGGGGCAAGCGCGACCTGATGATATCGATGCTGGAGAAATATATGCCGGAAGGCGTAAGCTGGACTCATCCGGAAGGCGGACTCTTCCTCTTCCTGACCCTCCCGGATCATATCGACACCGTTGCCCTCTATGACAAGGCCCTTGCCCATGGCGTGGCCTATGTCGCAGGCTCTTTCTTCTATGCGGGCGGCACTCACCACAATACTATGCGACTGAGCTACTCCTTCATCGACGATGAGAAGATAGAGGACGGCATCAGAATTCTTGCTTCACTCCTACGATGAAACTCTGCCTTTACTCCGGCGCCGGCAACACCTTTGTGGTTCTTGACGGCCGAGAAACCCTTCCCGGGCTTGATGTGGAAGGGCTATGCTCCCGTTACGGCACGGACGGTCTTATGGTCCTGCGCACCGCTTCCGACTGCGATTTTGAGATGGATTACTACAATTCCGACGGCAGCGGGGGAATGATGTGCGGCAACGGAGGCCGCTGCATCGTGGCTTTCGCTGACCATCTCGGCATCCGGCCCGCAGACGGCAAGGTGTATTCTTTCCGCGCGGCAGACGGTATGCACACGGGAGAAGTGCTCGATAGGGACGGGGAGCAGAAGACGGTACGTCTGCGGATGATAGATGTGACCGAATTCCATCCGGCTCTTGACGGATGGTTCCTGGATACCGGCACCCGGCATTTCGTCAAGTTCGTTCCGGATGTGGAAAGCCTTGATATTCAGCAGGAAGGCAGGCGTTACCGCTGGGCTCCGGAGTTCGCTCCTGTCGGTGCCAACGCCAATTTCGTGCAGGTTGCGGATGTCCTGAAGGTGCGCACCTTCGAAAAGGGTGTGGAAGATGAGACTCAGGCCTGCGGCACAGGCATCACCGCCAGCGCCCTTGCTGCTTCCCTTACCGGAGTTGCTCCGAATTCGGTAGATAAGGATGGTCGCAAGCATTACTCCATCCGTGCACGCAGGGATGATTTGAGCGTGGATTTCCTTCAGGGAGCAAAGGTCTTCACTTCGGTATATCTCACCGGCCCGACAACTCTTACCTCAGAATATCGTTGAGAACGGCAGATGCGGCCATCTTGGCCCCTTCGCCGGCGCCCTGTATTACCAGAGGGGTAGGATGGAAGGCACTTCGGATGACAATCGCATTGTCCGTGCCCTTCAGATTCCACGCCGGATGGCTGCTGTCCACTTTGCGAAGCCTGATGGATGCCCTGTAGCCGTTGGGGCTGGTGCTGTCTTTTTCGAGCGAAGCCACGAACCTTTGGTCTGAACTTGCCTTGCTTCCGTCCACCGGCTCCACCTCCACATCCTCGGCCTCAAGCGGCACTCCGGCTTCTCTTGCGAGAATCAGCAGCTTGCGCAGCGCATCCCTTCCGAAAAGGTCGTTTCGGGGGTCTTTCTCGGTAAGTCCTATCTCCTGAGCCCTCTCCAGAGCCCTGTCGAAAGGCAGTCCGCTGGTCAGAATGTAATTGAGGGTGCAGCTCACCACTGCTTCGATGGAAAGAATCTCATCCGCACTGTTGGCGCTCATTGTGATGGATTCGAGTATTGGCAGCGCTGTGCCTACCGAAGCCTCGTAGCGCAGGAAACGGTGGCTTCTGCGGGCTGCCCTTTTCATCTCCGCATATTCGGCATAAGGCACGCTCAGCGCGCGGCGGTTGGACGAAACTATGTTCAGGCCCGCCTCCAGCACAGGTACATACCATTTGGAAATGGTCTCGCTGTCGGTGCAGTCCACAAACACGGCGTTCGGAGCACCGTGCTGGAGCATATCGGCAAAGAATGCCTCATTGTCCGCCTCGTGCTGCGAAATCAGTTTAACGTTCACCCGCGCCCCGGTCTTTTCGATAATTCCGAGCAGGGCCTTGCCCACCTTGCCGTAGCCTGCAAGCCACACATCCGTCATCCCTTCCGTATCGAAGAAGTCGTGGTGGATAACTCTCAGCGCCTCCTTGCTGTCCTTCTGGGGCACATAAATCAGCGCGTGGTCATCGCCTTCCAGAGGCGAAGATGCCACCTGAATATTTGCTTTTGCAAGCCTAGCAAGCACCTCATCGAGCCTTGCCTGTCCGATGCGGCCGTCCGCCACAAGGCATAGCTGTGAAAGTCCGTTCTCCGCCTTTGCGCTTGCGATTCCGAGCCACTCGCCGCGTCCTTTCTTGGGCAGTGCCTTGATAATCGTACCCGCAGCCTTAGGCTGGAAGGTGTTGAGTATGGCTATCGCTATATTGCTCTCCATCGCAGGACCCACCGTCGGGGCATAGAGCACCTTCGCGCCGTGGTCCGCAAGGCAGAAGGCCGCCTCATAGCTGATGGCAGGGATTGTGCGCGCCGACGCCACGTCCTTGGGGTTGGTGGTCATAATGCCCGGCACATCGGTCCATATCTGCAGGGTTTGTGCTCCAAGGGCTGCGGCATAGAGCGCAGCGCTGTAGTCCGAACCCCCTCTGCCGAGGGTGCAGACGTGTCCGTTCTCGTCTCTGGCAATGAAGCCCGGAGCTACGAACACATCCACCTCGGGATGGCTTTCCACCACCTTCTTTATATTGCCATATGTCAGCGGCTTGTCCACGACTCCGCCTTTGGTGCGCACCAGGTCTCTGGAGTCAATCCACAGGGTGTTGAGTCCGTCGCAACGAAGTTTTTCCGCCAGAATGCGTGTGGAAAACAACTCTCCGAAAGTCTGGCAGTCAGCCCCGTCGGCCTGATAGAGTTCGTCAAACAGCCCGCGCAGGGTCTGATAAACGGCCTCCCTCTGGTCCCCGGTGAAAAGACGGGTAGCAATGGCTTTGTGTTTCTCCAGCAGGGCATTCCAAACCTGGTCCTTGTCCTGAGCTCCGGAACCGAGAGCTATCAGAGAGTCAGTGCATCCGCTGATTGCGGAGCTGACGAGTATCACCTTGTCTTTTCTTACCGCTTCATCGATGATGTCAAGCACCCTCGAGATGGCTGTTGCGTTTGCGACGGAGGTACCGCCGAATTTCAAAACCTGCATAAATCCTTATCTGTATTCTTCAAATTCCGGCATTGCCAGCTCCGATAGGAAATCTTTGATTTTCTCATCGTCGCGCGGACAAATCATCAGCACGTCATCCGTGTCCACGATAATCATATTCTCCATTCCGCGCACAGCCAGCAGTTTGCCTTTTTTCTGTGTAAAAATAATGTTGCTCTTATCCTCTTTGAACAGATGCTTCGCAAGCGAATTTGTCACGTTCCCGTCCCCGTCCTTGATTGCAAGATGGTCGTAGAGGGACTCCCAATTGCCTATGTCCGCCCATTTGAATCTGGCCGGAATCACGGTAGCCCTGTCTGTCTTCTCCATTACCGCATAATCGATTGAAACCCTCTGGCAGTCGGTGTAGATGCGGTCTATGTCATCGCTCTCATCCCACAGGCACATAATCTCGGGGGCATATTTGCCCAATTCTTCGAGAATCAGGGATGCCTGCCATACGAAGATACCGGAGTTCCACAGGAATTCTCCGCTCTGCAGAAAGACTTCGGCGATTTCCTTGCTCGGTTTCTCGGTAAAGGTCTTGACATTTACCGGAAGTCCGGCTTCGATGGCCTTGCTTCCGCCTTCCACCTGTATGTAGCCGAAGTTGGAGTCAGCTCTGGAAGGGACTACTCCGATGGTGATCAGCCTGCGGTTCTCCCCGGCATAGTCGAGGGCAAGCTGCATAGTGCGTACAAACTCGTCTCCGTCTTCGATGATGTGGTCGGCAGGGGTGGCAATCATTACGGCCTGAGGGTCGCGCCTGAGTATTTCCTTTGCTGCGTAAGCGATGCAGGGAGCGGTGTTGCGGTTGTACACCTCAAGCAGAATGTTATCCTCGGAAATCTGAGGAAGCTGTGTCTTCACAAGGTCTTTGAACTCCTTGAGCGTCACGACAATGATGTTTTCGGCCGGAACCAGCCTGGACATCCTGTCGTATGCCATCTGCAGGAATGAAGCATCCTTCTTGCCGGAAAACTCCAGAAACTGCTTAGGCATTGCCTTTCGGCTTATGGGCCAGAATCTCGTGCCGAGACCTCCGGCCATTATTACGCAATAGTTATGAGTGTTAAGCATATGTTGGTATAAATGCCTGGGGATAATACTCGATGTGAGCCTGCCCGTCCTCAAAGACTACGCTGACTACATCGAAAACCACCTCCAGATTATGTGGCAGTTGTGTTCTTTGCTTCGAATGGAGATAAGCTGCGGCAGCCTTCGCCAGATAATCCTGCTTGGCTTTGCCCACGCTGAGCACCGGGTCCGCAACTACAGGTGCTGTCTTGCTCTTGACCTCCACTATGTGCAGTTCATTTCCCGCAAGGGATATGATGTCCACTTCCTTGTGGCCGTGGCGCCAGTTCCTTTCGAGTATGCTGTGGCCCAGGCTGACGAGCAGCCCGCAAGCCTCATCTTCGCCTCTTTTGCCTGTCGCTCTGCGAGGGTCCATCATTCGAATGTTACTATTGTTACTCCTGAGCCGCCCTGGCGTACATCTTCGTCGGAAACGCTGCTCACGCCCGGAACGGTCTTCAGGTATTTCTGTATTTCATCTCTGAGCACTCCTGTGCCCTTGCCGTGAATTATCCGTACATTATTCATGCCAAGCATCATCGCATCGTCGATGTATTTGACGACTATATCCATAGCTGCGCTCAGCCTTTCTCCGCGCACATCGAGTTGCGGGGAAAAGTTGAGTTTGCGCTCGCGTATGGCCGGATCCACCTTCTCATAGACCGGCGTGACGGTGGTCCTTGCGGCAGCTTTGAACTCGTTGGATGAGATTCTCTCAACCCTTTCAGGCGCGAGTTTGCTGGAGATATTGCCTATCGCTACTGTCACCGCCTTGGAGGAAACATTGACTACTTCGCCCACCATTCCGTTGGACTTCACCCTCACCTTTTCGCCTATCTTCAGAGGAGCGTTGCGGAACTCTTCCTCGCGCACGCTCTCTTCGCTGCGGGGTGGTTTGCGGCTTTTCTGGACCTTTGCCATCTTGCGGCCCAGGTATTCCTCCCTGTCCTTCTGCTGGCGTGTTTTCCTTTGTTCTATTGCGGCTACAAAGCCTTGCAGTTCTTCTCTTGCCGCCTTGGTGCGCTGTTTGTCGGCCTGACTTTCCTTGATGTCGCGTATGGTCTTTTCCACCTGCCTGCCGGCGCCCTTGACTATGCTTTCGGCTTCCTTGCGCGCATCTTCCAGTATTTCCTTGCGCTTGCTCTGTATTTCTTCAAGTTCCTGCTGATACTGCTCGGTCAGGTCTTCGAGCTTGCCTTCTGCGTGCTGCACCTTTTTGATTTTCTGGTCCAGGACCTTGCGGTTCCGGGCAATGCGGCGCAGGTTCTTTTCTATATTGACAAAATCTTCGCCCGCCCTCGCTTCCGCGTCCTTGACTATGTACTCCGGAAGTTTCATCCTCCGTGCAAGCTCGAAGGCGAATGAGTTGCCCGGAAGACCTATCTGCAAGGCAAAGAGAGGCTGGATTTTGGAGGTGTCGAAGAGCATCGCTCCGTTGGTGACGTGAGTGTCAGGGCCGGATGCGTAGAGCTTGAGGTTGGTGTAGTGGGTCGTGATTACGCCCCAGGTGCCGCGCTTGTCCAGCTCCGCGAGTATGGCTTCGGCTATTGCTCCTCCGGCTGCCGGCTCAGTGCCCGAACCGAACTCGTCAATCAGCACGAGAGTATGCTCGTCGGCGTCAGCCAGAAGGCTGTTCATATCTGCAAGGAATGAGCTGTAGGTGCTGAGGTCGTTCTCAAGAGACTGGTCGTCTCCAATGCTGACGGCAATACGGTCGAAAATCGGCAGTTCCGATGTCTCGGACGTAGGAATCAGCATTCCCCATTGGAACATATACTGAAGCAGTCCGACGGTCTTGAGGCATACCGATTTGCCTCCGGCGTTAGGTCCGGAGATGACGAGGATGCGTTTCCGGGGGGTCAGGGTGACAGTCAACGGACATATCTCCTTATGCTCTTTCTTGAGCGATTTCTCAAGCAGGGGGTGGCGCGCCTTGCGCAGGTTGTATTCCCCGTTTTCGGAGATTACCGGCATTCCCGCAATGAAATCCAGGGCTGTCTGTGCCTTTGCTATCAGGAAGTCCATTTCACCTACGGTTTGCGCCAGGGCAATCAGCTCCGGAATGTAGGGTCTGAGGTATTCGGTGAAAGCATAAAGTATCCTTGCTATTTCCCTGTTCTGCTCGAAGCGCAGTTCGTTGATTTCGTTTTCGAGCTCCACTACTTCGGCAGGCTCTATGAATGTGGTCTTCCCGGATGCGGAGCAGTCCACCACGAAACCCGGCAGGCGTCTCTTTTCGGAGGTGTTGACAGGAATCAGGAATTTGCCGCCGCGGATGCAGACCTGCGCATCGTCGTCAGTGATGCCTTCGGCCCTTGCCCTGCAGAGAACTGCATTCGCCTTGCCGGAGAGGGTGGTCTCCTTGTGGCGCAGTTCCTTGCGGATTCTGTCGAGCTCCGGGGAGGCGGTGTCCCGTATTTCCCCATAACGGTCCAGTATGCTTTCTATTTTGCGCCGGAGTTCAGGGAAGGAGTTCAGACCAGAGGTCATCCTTTTCAGCTGGGGATAAACCCCTTCTTTGACGGAAGCGAAGAAAGAGTTTGTCTTTTTGCTGATTTCCAGCAGGGTGCCGAGTTTTGCAAGAGAAAGCGTATCGATTGAGCACCCTTCCGCTTCGAGCGGTTTGAGAAAGGGAATGGCGTCTATGTAGCCGGTGTTCGGGAAGCTGTCCTCGAACATCACAATCAGTCTCATCTCATCGGTGAGCTGAAGCCTTTTCTTTATGGTGAGAGGGTCGGTGCAGAACTCTTCCTGCGCCACCCTGCGGGCAGCGTATTCGGTCTGACAGTGGTCGGAAATCAGTTCCCTGACCTTATCAAACCCCAGTTTCGCTTCCAGTCTTTGGGTTGCCGTCATTTGCTATGAGCAGTTTGAGCGTATTCATATTCTTCACCGGCGTAATCTTTCCCTCCTTTACGAACGAAACAATGCCCGTTTGCTCGCTGACCACTATGACGGAGGCGTCATATCTTTCCGAAAGTCCTACCGCGGCCTTGTGGCGCATGCCGTATCTGGCAGGAATGGAGCGGTCGGTGATTGGAAGGGTGCAGCGTGCGGCGATTATGCGGTTCGGTCCAAGTATCATCGCGCCGTCGTGGAGCGGTGAATTCTTGAAAAAAATGTTTTCAATCAGGGGTCTGCTTATGCGGGCATCAACCGTATCTCCGGTGGAGATGATATCGTCCATATTGCTTCTGTACGGAAGCACAATCAAGGCTCCGGTCTTCTGCTCTCCCATTTCGAAGCAGGCCTGTACCAGTTCATCCACTTCGTCCGCTGACATATTCTCGCTGCGCTTGCCGAGTATGCGGTCAAGCAGGGGCCTGGCAGCCTTGGAGCCCATAGCGCGCCTTCCTATATTGTTGAGGAAGCGTCTGATCTCAGGCTGAAAGATTACCACCAGAGCTATTGCTCCGACATCTATGAGGGTGCTGAGGATGGAGGAGGTCATCTTCATGTTCAGCAAACCCACAAGCACACGCAGCAGCAGCAGCGCGACGATTGCGAGAAAGATGTTCATTGCGGCGGAGCCCTTGAGCCAACGGAAGAGAATATAGATAATTGCCGCGACCATCAGGATGTCCAGGACGTCCGCAAAGTTGAAATGAAGGAAGCCTATGTCGATAAGCAGAGTTGGCATAACGCTACAAATTTAGCAAAATCTTTTGAAACCTATTGGATTACAAAATATTTATCGTATCTTTGCAGCCCCTTAAAAAGGACTGTTTTTATTATAACAATCAATTAATTATCAAACCAATGCCTGGATTAATTGGAAAGAAAATCGGAATGACTTCCGTTTTCGGTGCCGATGGAAAGAATATTCCATGCACCGTTATCGAGGCTGGTCCGTGCGTTGTTACGCAGCTCCGTACAGTAGAGAAAGATGGTTATGCCGCTGTACAGCTTGCCTATGACGAAACCACAGAAAAGCACACCAGCGCGCCTCTTCAGGGGCACTTCAAAAAGGCAGGAACCAACCCTATGCGCAAGCTCGTCGAGTTTGAGGCGGACTTCGCAGGGGAGCTTAATCTCGGCGACAAGCTGACTGTTGCAGACGTCTTCACTGAGAGCGTTGCATTTGTCGATGTTGTCGGTACTTCTAAGGGTAAGGGATTCCAGGGCGTAGTAAAGCGTCACGGATTCGCCGGAGTAGGCGGTGCTACCCACGGTCAGCACAACCGTCTTCGTCACCCCGGTTCAATGGGTGCATCATCTTGGCCTTCACGCGTATTCCCGGGAATGCGTATGGCAGGTCACACAGGCGACGCAAGAGTGAAGGTGCAGAATCTTCAGGTCGTCAAGGTTCTCCCTGAGAGCAATCTTATCGTTGTCAAGGGTTCCGTTCCAGGAGCCAAGGGTTCTTATGTAATTGTGGAGGCTTAAGAGTATGAATCTTTCAGTTTACAAAATCGACGGATCCAATTCCGGAAAGGAAGTCACTCTTGACGAAAAGGTATTCGGTGTGACACCTAATGACCATGCGATTTATCTTGATGTAGTACAGTACCTCGCCAACCAGCGTCAGGGAACTGCAAAGACCAAGGATCGCAGTGAGAATGCGCACAGCACAAAGAAGATAGGTCGCCAGAAGGGCGGCGGCGGAGCCCGTCACGGTTCCCTCAAGTCCGGTATCTATGTAGGTGGTGGTACCATCCACGGACCGGAGCCGCGCTGCTATTGGCACAAGCTCAACAAGAAGGTTAAGTCCCTCGCACGCGTATCAGCCCTTTCTTACAAGGCCAGCGAGAACGCAATCACCTTGGTAGAGCCATTCACAATGGAAGCTCCGAAGACCAAGGAGTTCCTTCAGATCCTCGCCAACATCAAGGCAGGTGACCGCAAGGTTCTCTTCGTTCTCCCTTCCAAGTCTGACAATATTTTTCTTTCATCCCGCAACCTCCCTAACGTGAATGTCATCACTGTGGATGAGATCAATACTTACGCAATTATGAACGCTAAGTCCCTTGTTCTCGTTGACGGCGTACAGGACATTCTCTCAGCAAGGGTTAAATAATTCGTACAGAGATGGGAATTCTTATTAAGCCAATAGTAACAGAGAAGCTGACGGCTCAGGGCGAGAAGTTGAACCGTTACGGCTTTGTGGTTGACCGCAAGGCGAACAAGCTTCAGATTAAGGATGCAGTCGAGAAGATGTATGGCGTCGTCGTGGCTGACATCAATACAGTAAATTATCACGGAAAGAGGAAGTCACGCTTCACAAAGTCCGGTATCCTCAGCGGTCGTATGAACCACTACAAGAAGGCATATGTAACTCTTGCAGGTGAGGATAAGATTGATTTTTACGCTAATATCTAGTAGGAGGACGAGACAATGGCAATCAGAAAATTCAAACCGGTAACCCCGGGCCAGAGGAATAAGGCGATTAGCGCATTTGACGACATCACCGCCAAGAAACCTCAGAAATCATTGCTTGAACCTCTCAAGGGTACAGGCGGACGCAACAACACCGGTCAGATGACTATGCGTTATATCGGTGGCGGACACAAGAGAATGTACCGCGTCATCGATTTCCTCCGCAACAAGGACAATGTGGCCGCTACCGTTCTTACCATCGAGTACGATCCGAACCGCAGCGCACGCATCGCCCTTGTACAGTATGAGGACGGCGAGAAGAGATATATCATCGCTCCTGCCGGCCTTAAGGTTGGACAGAAGATCGAGTCCGGTAGCGGAGTCGCTCCGGAGGTCGGCAACTCTCTCCCTCTCAGTGAAATCCCGGTAGGTACCATGGTACACGCAATTGAGCTCCGTCCCGGACAGGGTGCCGCAATGGCACGTTCAGCCGGTACCTTCGCTCAGCTCGCAGCACGCGAGGGCAACCACGCAGTTCTCCGCCTGCCTTCAGGCGAGACCCGTATGGTTCTCGTAAGCTGCCGCGCTACCGTCGGTGTCGTTTCCAATGGTGATCACAACCTCGAATCTTACGGAAAGGCAGGACGCAGCCGCTGGCTTGGACGTCGCCCTCACAACCGTGGTGTCGTTATGAACCCGGTAGATCACCCGATGGGTGGTGGTGAAGGACGTGCATCCGGTGGACACCCGCGCTCACGCAAGGGTCTGCCAGCCAAGGGATACAAGACACGTAATCCTAAGGCATCTTCCAACAAGTTCATCATTGAAAGAAGAAAGAAATAATCGGTATTAAACTTTAGAGATTATGAGTCGTTCATTAAGAAAAGGTCCATATATCCAGGCAGCCCTGGAAAACAAGATTCTTGCTATGAATGATGGTAGCAAGAAAAAGGAAGTCGTGAAGACCTGGTCACGCGCCAGCATGATTTCCCCTGACTTCATCGGCCATACTATCGCGGTCCATAACGGAAACAAGTTTATTCCGGTTTATGTTACTGAGCAGATGGTAGGTCACAAACTCGGTGAGTTTGCACCAACACGTACATTCAGAGGTCACTCTGGCAACAACAAACGATAAGGAGATATAAACAATGGGAGCTCGTAAAAGACTTATGGCCGAAAAGCTCAAGGAGCAGAAGAAGGTCACAGCTATCTCAAAGCTTAACGACGTACCTACATCTCCTCGTAAGATGCGTCTTGTTGCAGACACCATCAGAGGCGTTGAGGTCAATCGCGCACTCGACCTTCTGAAGTTCTCCAAGAGAGAGGCAGCAGGTCGTCTGGAAGTACTTCTCAAGAGCGCTATCGCAAACTGGGAAGCAAAGAATCCGGAGAATTCAAAGGAACTGGACAATGGTAATGTCATCGTCAAGACAATTATGGTTGATTCAGCACGCCAGCTGAAGCGTATCCGTCCTTGCCCTCAGGGAAGGGCCGGCCGCATCCGCAAGCGTTCCAACCATGTCACCATCGTCCTCGATGTAAAACAACCAGTAGAGAACAAGTAATATGGGACAGAAAACAAATCCTATCAGCAACCGTATCGGTATCACACGTGGTTGGGACTCTAACTGGTGTGGTGGAAACTATGCGGAGAAAATTGCGGAAGATTTCGAAATCCGCAAATATCTCAACAACCGTCTTGCTAAGGCAAGCCTCTCAAGAATCATCATCGAGAGGACTCTTAAGCTCATCACCGTGACAATCTATGCCGCACGCCCGGGTTTCATTATCGGAAAGGGTGGCACCGAGGTTGACAAACTCAAGGAAGAGCTCAAGAAGGTTACCAAGAAAGACGTTCAGATCAATATCTTCGAGGTCAAGAAGCCTGAGGTTGACGCTCACATCGTAGCTGATTCCATCGCCCGTCAGATTGAGGGTCGTGTAAGCTACCGTCGCGCCATCAAGATGGCCATCTCCAACACTATGCGCGTTGGTGCAGAGGGTATCAAGATTCAGATCAGCGGTCGTGTCGGCGGCGCCGAGATGGCTCGCAACGAGATGTACAAGGAAGGACGTACTCCTCTCCACACATTCCGTGCTGACATCGACTACGCTCTTGCAGTAGCCAACACCAAGGTTGGTACCCTCGGTATCAAGGTGTGGATTTGCAACGGTGAGAAGTACGGCAAGCAGGATCTTACTCCTGCAGCTCTTGCAGCTTCCAACGCTCAGGCATCCGGTTCACGCCAGGGTGGCCGTTCAGAGCGCGGAGGACGCAGAGGTGACCGTCGTTCACGTCGCGAACAGAAGTAGTTTTCACACAGAAAATGCTTATATTAGCAGCCGGTTTCGCGAAGAAGCCGGCTGCTTTTTTGAAATCTTAAAGAAATTCGATATGAAAAGAAACTTTATTCTCGCCGTTCTGCCACTGCTGGCAGTTTCGTGCGCCAACTCTTCAGTAGAAGAAAAGACTGCCAAATTCAACGACGACATTGACAGCATTGTCGAGGCATACAGGGAAGACATCTCCGAGCTCCAGGCCGACACCACCCTTACTGCCGAGCAGTTCAGAGAGGCTGCAACCAAGACGGCCGAAAACGCTCAGGAGCAACTCAATAAGCTTTGCCTTAAGACCATCAGGAAGAACCGCAACAATTCCCTCGGAATTGAGGCTCTCAAGAATGTATATTACGAACTTGACCCGGACGAACTGGAAGAGATTATCGCTTCCCTCGGAGCAGAGAATCAGGAGGACGAGTTTGTGGTTGGTCTCAAAAAGGGACTTGAAGCAAAGAAAACAACTGCAGAGGGCTGTATGTTCGTGGACTTCGAGGTTGACGGCGTGAAGTTCTCAGACTATGTGGGCAATGGAAAATATGTGCTTGTTGATTTCTGGGCCAGCTGGTGCGGCCCGTGCAAGGCTGAGATTCCGAATATCGCTGATGTATATCACAAATACGCAGGCGAGGACTTCGATGTGCTGAGCGTAGCCGTATGGGACAAGCCTGAGGACAGCATTGCAGCCGCTTCTGCCCACGGCGTGGTATGGAACCAGATTATCAATGCGCAGCAGGTGCCTACCGAGCTCTACGGCATCGACGGCATCCCTATGATTATGCTCTTTGCCCCTGACGGAACCATCGTCAAGAGGGACCTTCGCGGCGAAGCAATTGAAGAAGCTGTCAAGCAGGCCCTTGGACGTTAGAGACAAAATAACATCCTTCCCGCATTCCCCCGGAGTCTACAGATACTACGATTCCGAGGGAAATGTGATATATGTAGGCAAGGCCAAAGACCTGCACAAAAGGGTCGCACAGTACTTCGTGGACCCCTCGAGGCTCAACGCCAAGACCAGGGTGCTCGTCAGCAAAATCGCCGATGCCCAGTACTCGGTCGTGGACAGTGAGGCGGATGCGCTGCTGCTGGAGAACAACCTCATCAAGCAGTACAAGCCCAAATACAACATCCTGCTCAAGGATTCCAAGACCTACCCTTGGATATGCGTCAGCGCCGATCCTTTCCCTAGGGTTTACCAGACCCGCAAGCCGGTCCGCGACGGCTCCCGCTATTTCGGCCCTTACAGCACTTCCTTCCACGCCCGCAAGCTGCTCGATTTCTTTGAGGCACACTATCCGATTCGCTCCTGCCGCCTCAAAATCGATTCCGAATCCATACTGCGCCACAAGCTGCGCCCCTGCCTTGACTTCCAGATTGGAAGGTGCAAGGGTTGTTGCGTCGGAGCCATCTCCCAGAAGGACTACTGCGCGATGATAGAAGAAATCGTATCCATACTCAAAGGGGAGACGGCCGGGCTGATCAGAAGCTATAAGGAAAAGATGGCTCAGGCTGCTGCAAATCTCGAATTCGAGCAGGCGCAGGTCTATAAGGAGCACATCGGGATGCTTTCAGAGCACTACTCCAAGAGTGTAATCGAGGCCGCAAGGGATACGGATGCAGATGTATTCTCCCTGGTTTTCGATGCATCCAACGCCTATGGCAATTTCCTCAGGATACGAGGCGGCGCCGTTGTACAGTCCCTCAATCTGGGCTTCCGCCTCGCAATAGAGGAAGAGCAGGCATCGGTGCTGAGTACTTTCATAGCGGAAATCCGGAGCAAGTTCGGAGAGCTCTCCAAAGAAGTAATAGTGCCTTTCCTCCCTGATGTGGAGATGGAAGGCGTGGAGTTCCGCATCCCTTCGAGGGGTGACAAGCTCGCACTGCTCGAACTCAGTGCCAAGAATGCAAGAGAATTCCATTTCAACTCCCTTCGCCAGCTCGAAAAGACGGACCCTGACCGTTTCAAGAAAATAGCCCTCGAAGAAATCCGTCAGGCTCTCGGAATGGATATACTCCCGGAGCATATAGAGTGCTTCGACAACTCCAATATCCAGGGTACCAATCCGGTTGCTTCCTGCGTGGTTTTCAGGGGAGGACAGCCTTCCAAGAAAGACTATCGCAAATTCAAAATCAAAACTGTGGTCGGCGCCAATGACTTCGCTTCAATGAAGGAGGTTGTGAACCGCCGCTACTCCAGAATGCTGGAAGAAGCCCCGGACGATTTGCCTCAGCTGGTGGTAATAGACGGAGGCAAAGGTCAGCTCAACTTTGCCTGGCAGGCAATTCAGGAACTCGGCCTAGAAAACAGGATGAAGGTCGTGGGCCTTGCCAAACATCTTGAAGAAATCGTGCTTGTGGACGACCCATACCCTCTGTTCCTGGACCGCAACTCCCAGGCATTCCGTGTGATAACGGGTATAAGAGATGAAGCGCACCGCTTCGGTATCACTTTCCACCGCTCCCTCCGGTCCAAGGCTCAGGTGCATTCTGCGCTTGACGACATCCCGGGCGTAGGGGAGAGGACCCGCCAGAGGCTGCTTATGCATTTCGGCAGTGTCTCCCGCATAGCCGCGGCTTCTAAAGAAGATATTGCAGCGCTCGTCGGTCCCGCGCTTGCTGCCAGAATCAAAACTGCACTGGAAGGAAACCGGGAAGCGTGCACCGGCAGGGACGAGGCCACGGAGGGCCAAAATATTGCAAAGTGAGAATTTTTAATTATCTTTGCAATCTTGTTTGAAAGAAGTATTAATCAATATAAACTAAAATCTATTCACAATGCAGTACGAGGAAATCGTAAAGAAGGTTCAGGCAATTATCGTTGACAAGCTCGGCGTAGAGCCTTCAGAGGTCACAATGACCGCTAATTTCACCAATGATCTTGGTGCAGATTCTCTTGATACCGTTGAGCTTCTTATGGAGTTTGAGAAGGTATTCGGAATCAGAATTCCTGATGAGGAAACCGCAGGTATCTCTACCGTTCAGGACGCAGTTGACAAGGTAGCTGAGAAGCTTCAGTAATTATCTGTCAAATCAAAATTAAAGACGCTGACCTTCGGGCCAGCGTCTTATTTATTTCATAGGAACCGAGAAACTCAGTTTCATAAAAGGCTGCCGGGTTGGACTCTGCGGTCCGCACAAGGCAGCACGGTAGTAGAGGTCCTGGTCAAGGGTATATTCCGTTGAGGTGGTGGTCGAGCCGCTGGCGTACATTGCCGCCATCATATAGGTGTAGTAGTTGCTGTAGTAACTGCTGCTGCTTCCATAACCATAGCCATAACCTCCACCGTACATACTGTTGTAATAGCTCTGGTATGCCAGATACTGCAGATACTCGCTGTAATCTGAATTGCCTTCGGTGGATGTTGTGGTCTCCTGCAATCCCATCAGCAGAAGCCAAATATCATAATTGCCCTTCACGAGATACTCGTTATCCTCATCCATATTGAGCAGCTGCTGGAGATGATAAGTGATATCAGGCTCGTACTGGAGATTTGAACGGTTGATGTCTCCCTGATTCTCTGTGGAAGAAGAAGCGTCGGAAAGTCCCATAAAGGTTGAGGTGGTGTCCGTGCGTATGCGGCAGGTAGGACTCACCCTTGCAGGGAAATAATTGTCAAGCTCGGTGTAGTCATCCGGCATATCGAATGGCATAATCAGGCTGGCTTTGTTGATAACCGCCTTCCGGGCATCTTCGGCTGTGTATCCGTTGGCGAGCAGTGTGCTGACAATCGCATCGAGGGCTCCCTGCCTGAGGACCTTCGCCTCTATCACCGGTTTCAGTCCTGCACCGCCTTCCATATAGACCTTGTCTGTGGCTGCACCAGCCTTGCTGCGGGTAGAGTGCTTGGCAAGGTTGAAAGCGTATTCAGGCTTGGTTCCGCTGATGTTGACGAGTGAATCGGCGGAGTTGTATTCGAGAGCTCCGTAGTAGAAGAAGAAAGTGGTATCTACCGGACCGGTCTGCTCATCGAAGATGGTGTTGACGGTTAGTGAACCGTAGTTGTCCTGCAGGTAATACTGGGATGTGTTGTAGCCGAGAGCCAGCTTGAAGGTATTGATGCGACCTCCGTTACTAGCCGGGACATCAGTTCTGAGATATATGCCGGGGAACTTCTCCAGGTACTCGTCGAATTGCTCCGACATCACCATTCCCTGAGCCATATTGATGAAATCCATTGCGAAGCTCTCCGTGAAATCCAGGTCGAGATTGCTTTTGCCGTCAATCACAGGAGAACCCTTGAGTATGCTCACTCCATCGTGCGCCAGTTTGCCTTCCACATCGTTGGCGTCAATGAGCTTCTTCATATCCACTCCCGGAGTAATGCGGCTTGCATAGACGTTCTGCAGGATTCTTTCGTCTCCGGGACGGGTAACCGATGTGGTGTCGAAAACTGCGTTGAGGTGGAATGATTTTACAGCTTGGACATTGCCGAAATCAAGGGTGTCGTATAGAGGTACCAAAGTGAGGGCGCATTCCCTTTCGGTAAGTCCGAAGATATCATCCCGCACGGCGCCTATTGTGATTCTGGAACTGGAATAGCCGGAAAGGCTGTCCGCCATCTTCATCTGCACCCCTTCAAGCGGGAATTCAGTAGAGAAGACGCGGTAGCGGTTTCCTATAGGAACAAGATTTCCTCCAAGTTCAGGATTTGCCTTTACACAAGAGAGACAGCCCGCAAGGGCTGCTCCAAGAATCAGATATCTGCTAATTTTCATTTAAAGCTGGTCATAAAAAGCGTTGTACTCGTCTATGTAGCTTCCGTCGGCAATGCTCTTTGACTTGCTCTTGAGGACGGCCAGACCCCTGTCGCGGCAATAACTAACCAGGGAGGTCGGGATGTTCTCGGAGGCGAGTATCACTCCGTCGGAGAATCTGGCGGCTGTTTTGGCAAGATTTATGCCATCCGGAGTTTTCAGCAGGTCCACATCTTTCTCTGTTACTCCGCCGAACAGGGTTTTATGCATAAAGTCTGCAGAAAACATCCCGCTCGGGATGTCGTCGTACAGGGAGAGCACGACCTTGCTTTTTGAGAAAATCGGGTCGTCCTTGTAGGCTTTTTTGAGATAGAGTGGGAGGAGATGGGATATCCAGCCCTGGCAGTGTATGATGTCCGGAGCCCAGCGCAGCTTCTTCACCGTTTCCAGTACGCCGCGGGCAAAGAAAATAGCCCTCTCGTCATTGTCGGCAAAGAATTGTCCGTTCTCGTCACAGTAGAGTTGCTTTCGCTTGAAGTAATCCTCGTTGTCGATGAAGTACACCTGTGTCCGTGCCTCGGCAATGGAGGCAACCTTGATAATCAGCGGACGGTCGGCATCGTTGATTATGAGGTTCATTCCGGAGAGCCGGATGACCTCGTGAAGTTGGTTCTTGCGCTCGTTGATGCAGCCGTAGCGTGGCATGAAAGCACGGATTTCCTTGTGTTTCTCCTGAGTTCCCTGAGGGAGATAGCGCCCGATGGTTGCTATTTCGCTCTCGGGAAGATAGGGATACATCTCCGAGCAAACGAAAAGTACTTTTTGTGCAGAATTGTCCATTTGGCCCAAAGATAAGAATTTTTTTCTAAATTCGCGTCTTGAATATGTCGCACAAAAAGAACAAAGTACTCCGCCGCAGGCTTGCCGGCTCGTATCTCTCCTCACTTCTCAGTATCACCCTGGTGCTGTTGATAATGGGTGCGGTACTGCTGCTCGTGCTTGGAACCGGCTCCATTGAGGGTTATCTCAAGGAGAATGTGCATATGACACTCGTGCTCAAGCAGGGGACATCAGCCCGCGACGCCGTTGCCCTCCAGCGCAGGATTGAGGATAAGGATTATGTCAAATCAACATCCTATGTGAGCGTCCAGCAGGGAACGGAAGAGATGGCCCGCCTGCTTGGAGATGATTTTCTTGAATCCTTCGACGAATCTCCGGTTCCGAGCTCCATTGAAGTTGCAATCAAAGCTGAATGGATGAGTCGCGACAAGTTGGAACAGATAGCGAGGGAGCTTTCCCGCGACCCTATGGTTGAAGAGGTCTCCTGCCCAACCAATATGCTCGACAGTTTGGGTGATGCCATCCGGCGCTGGGCCTTTGTCCTGCTGGCGGTAATGCTTCTGATGCTGTTCATTTCGGTAGTGCTCATTTCTTCGACCGTCCGCCTTTCCATCTACTCGAACCGTTTTTCCATCAGGACTATGGAATTGGTGGGAGCTCCGGAAAACTTTATTGCTCGGCCTTATGTCGGACGCGCCGCCGGTCAGGGATTGCTTGCCGCCCTGATTGCTTCCGGTTTGCTCTCCCTCATCCTCAAACTGGTGGAGAAGGGTTTTCCTCAGATATTTGAAATCTTCGGCCTTGAGCTTGTTGGCTTGTGTGCCGGCATTCTTGCCGTCTGCGGCGCTCTGCTGTGCGTGGTGTGTGCGCGAAGCGTTACCCGCAGGCTCGTGAGAATGGACCAAAACGAATTGTATGGATAAAATGCCTATAACCCGAAAGGGATTGATTTTGATGCTTGTAGGCCTTGCCCTGATGGTGCTCGGCTACATTCTTATGACGGGCGGCGGAAGTTCCGACCCGCAGGTGTTCAACTACGCCATGTTTGATTTCCGCAGGCTGGTGCTCGCTCCGGTGAGCATTGTGGCCGGAATCATTGTTATCATCGTGGCAATAATACGCAAGCCGAAGGAGGGCGAAAACTGATATGGATTGGTTGCAGGCTCTTGTTTTGGGACTGGTGCAGGGACTTACCGAGTTCCTACCCGTAAGCAGCAGCGGTCATCTTGCCATCGGACGGGCACTGCTCGGCGTCGAGGCTGCCGAAGACCTGGTTTTTGAAGTCACGGTCCACGCTGCCACCGTGCTGGCAACGATACTTGTATTCCGCAAGCAAATCGGTCAGCTTCTCGCAGGACTCTTCAAGTTCAAGTACAACGACGAGACGGACTATATCCTGAAGATTTGCGTTTCGATGATTCCTGTCCTGATAGTGGGTGTTTTCCTCAAGGACTATGTTGAGAATCTGTTCTCCTCCCTATATGTGGTAGGTGCGGCTCTTCTGGTGACAGCGGCGCTGCTCTATTTTTCCGACAGGAAGTCGGGGACCGTTCCGACTGCAACTGCTTCGGCCCGTAACGGCATTTCCTGGTGGCAGGCCTTCGCGATTGGTCTGGGGCAGGCGGTGGCAGTGCTTCCGGGTCTTTCCCGCAGCGGAACGACCATTTCCACCGGACTGCTCTGCGGCGTGCGCAGGGAAAATGTGGCGCAGTTCTCCTTCCTGATGGTCATTGTGCCTATCCTTGGTGAAGCCTTTCTGGATGTAGTCGGCGGCGATATGGCTTCTTCCACCATCGGCATCCTGCCTCTGGTTGTCGGCTTCGTGGCAGCCTTCCTTTCAGGGCTGTTTGCCTGCAAGGTGATGATAGCCCTCGTGAAGAAAGCCAAACTCAAGTGGTTTGCGCTCTACTGCCTGATTGTGGGCTGCGCAACGCTTATCTGCTCAGCCCTCTTATGATAGTATTCGCTTCGGATGTGCATCTCGGCCTGCGCAAGGGAGACCCTGCGGAGCGCGAACACCGTTTTGTGGCCTGGCTCAGAGGTCTGACCCTCGGCAAGGGGGACAGCCTCTTCCTGCTTGGAGATATATGGGACTTCTGGTACGAATACAAATATGTAGTACCCAAAGACGGCATTCGCGTGATAGCCGCCCTGCTTGGCCTCCTGGACAGGGGAGTGGAGGTCTATTTCGCTCCGGGCAACCACGACATCTGGTGCTTCCACTGGTTCGAAGAGCTGGGGATGCATAAGATTGACCCTCAGCCGGAGGTGTTCGAACTGGAGGGGAAGAAGTTTATGGTAGCGCACGGAGACGGGCTGGGCAACGACAAGAAGTCTTTCCTTTTCCTTCGCAAGATATTTCATTCCAAATTCTGTCAGGCCCTGTTCAGCACCCTGCATCCGAGACTTGCTTTCAGCTTCGCACTGCGCTGGTCGGACGGAAACAGGCGCACTCACGGGCACTATGTATGGAAGGGGAAGGAGGAAAAGCTCTATCGATATGCCTGCTCGCAGCCTTCCGACATAGAGTATTTCATCTTCGGACATTTCCATACTCCTGTGGAGGAGAATCTGCCTTCGGGAGCGAAGCTGATTATCCTTGATGACTGGATTGACGGAGGTACCCCGTCATTTACGCTTTGATTTCGGCTCGGTGCTGAGGTGCTCCGTGCTGATGACCGTTTTCTGTGGTTCTTCACCGAATACACTGAAGAAGAAGTTGTCCCAGTCGCCGCTTTCCCATATTTCGACAAGTTCCTCGGTCTTGGCATCCTTGCCTTCCGGGTCATAGTGTGACTTTAGGTCCTGCTCGAACATCTTTCCCACCAGATTCCAGAACCCGGCGGCAAGGCCTCCTTCGTATTCTTTTATGATATCATAGACCGTCATCCCGCATTCCCTGTCCACCAGTCTGGTCAGCAGAAAGCCCTGGGAGATGGTCATCTGTCTTATGTCCTTTTCGAATATGCGCAGCAGTTCCTTCTCCACATTGTTGATGTAGGTATTCCTCAGGCGTCCGTCCAGGCCGCCGGCGGCAATCGTGCTGTCCACCTGGCGCATCATCTTCCTGGCTACGAGGGCGTAGGGATAGATCTTGTTGAAATTCCAGATAAGGCGGTACTGCTGTCTCCATTCCCTTCCGTAGCGCTTGATTTTCTTGCGCTTGCGTCCGGTGACTACGCTGGGTTCGATTTCGTCATAGTATTCTATGCCGTCAGGAACGGGCGTAGGTTCTCCCACCTGCGCGGGAACGCTCAGGCAGAAAGCCAGCACGGCAAGGACTGTCACTATGAACTTTTTCACGATACAGGGTCTTCTTTCAATTTCATCTTAAAAATGTCTTTGTCCACAGGGGACCCTTTGATTGGAGTATATCGTCTCTGCCGGATGCCTCACGGAGGATGCGACGGAATATGTATAGATTTAAAATCGTAATACTATAATCTAAGAACATTTCCTTACCATGATGAGGTACTATTTTTATAACATAAGATGGGTCCCCCCCCCTTTCTCTTTTTTTATATGCACTTAGGGGCACAAAATTCATTTCTTTTATGTTGTCCCAACGGCAGGTATGCAGTATATATTTATCATCTCTGAATTTGATGTATTCATAATCAACATAAATTAGTCGATTGTGTTTAACAAACGGGATGAGACACAAACAGCAAATAGAAACAATAATGCATAACTTAATCAACCCCATTAATCGACGAGCATTAACAGAACAACTATTCCTTAAATCAGGAAACAATAATAACACTATTACACAAATGATTAACCATATAACAGAACATATGATTATATTGATTTGTTGCTTTTTAGCAGTAACAATATATGGAAGGACAATTTTCTTATTCATCTAACTCAATATTATTAGCTAATTCTGTAATAGTCAGTTGAAGTGTATTACCTCCGCAAAAAACATAAAGGTTGATAATCTTCTAATCATCTCTAAAATCTTTCAACTTGTAGTTGTAGCCGTTTCATCAAAATTCACTTCTATTCCTTTTATCTTATAATCCTCTTTAAGCCAAATACAAGGCTTCCCTGAATAATATGCGCGCAATCTATCTTCAATATGATTAACACCCCATACAGAACATCGTTCCAAGCCCAAACACTCTTCTCTTGTTGATTTTATCAATTCGCCGGTTTTACTGGAATAGATATCAAAAGAGTCTTTAAATCTGTCATAAACATAGAACAGAACATCGTTATTAAACTCCTCTCTCAGATTAATGACCCCAACTTTTTTCCACAGTTTCTTGGTGAGAATATATGGATATATCGTCACAATAAATAAAACTGGTGTTGTTAAAAGAATACTCAAATCTTCCAATGGTTTATCGGATTTGTAATCAAAGAAAGCCATATTCCCATAGGGGATGATTTCGGCATAGCAATAATAGCTGTTGTCAATTACGATTTCGTAAATTGTTCCTGATTTTTGTCTTGGCATATACTTATCAAATAGGAGTTGAGAATAAAACAATAGCACCTCAATTATTGACCAAACTCTTTAACACGAGCGGCTTCGTATTCTTCAGCACGAGGGTTATTCTTGCTTACACCATTTATGGCATTCCCGCTCGTACCTCCGGAAGATTGAGCTCCTCCATTCTGTTCAATCATAAACTGCTCCTGACCACGAATTGCGTCAGGATTTGAACTTGATTTGTCAAGATTCGCTTGTCCATATCCTTTTTTATTCATATGATGGTTTTGATCTCTTCTTTTGACATTCTGAGTTGGGCTTCCAGTTCCACTAGTTCGCCCGACATACACTTGCCCAGTTGCTTCGTTCACCTTGATATATGTTTGATATGTTTTTTCTCCGGCTTTTGCAGGTTTATTAACAGCAGAAGCTGCATCTCCAACCTTATCTACAGTTCTTGCGGCTTTTAAAGCGGTTCCAGCGCCTCCCGGCACAAAAGGCAGAATCACCGCAGCAACATCTACCGTAGTGGCAACTCCATCAACAACAGCGCCGAGAATGTTTCCGGAAGCAATGTTATCTACAAGACTGGTTACATCAGAAACAACATTTGCGATATCCCATAGCGTCTCAAACCACTCGCCCTCCTTATCCGTTGCAACAAGCGGATTTCCTCCGCAGTAGGCATACGGACTGATGCCGTAGTACTTTTCACTTTGCGGGTCCGGGACCAGCCAGCGGTGCAGGCTGGCGGAGTAAAACCGGGCGGAGTGGTCGGTGTATGGCAGACCGAACTCCGGTGCAAAGTCCTCGCAGCCGGTGTAGTGGTCGCGAAGGGTCGTTCCGGAAGGAGGGGAAAGGGACCTTTGAGTGCGGAGACCATAGGCAGAGTATGAGGATGTCTCATAAACGGTTCCATCCGATGCATCCAGCACTGCCCGCACACTCCCCAGATAGTCCGTCACATATGCCATCGCAGCGGCTTCGCTCAGTCGCCCCTCCGGGGACGCCGCACTCTCCAATGACACGCTTCCGCTGCTGCTGCGTCTAAAGACGAATGGACCACGATACTCCAGACCGCTGCCGTCAGGCCTCCTGACGCTAATCTTCGTCTTGTCAGCTCCATAACGCAAATACAGCGGAGCCGAAGCGGATGGCATAATGTGTTTCGGGAGGTCGAGATAGTTGTACCGGATAAAGTCTATATCCGTCAGCCCCTCCTCCACCATTCGGCCGTACTGGTCGTGAGCAAACGCCTTGTCTCCCCGATTTGTCAGACGGTCTCCATTATATGAAGAGTTGATTGTACTGACGGTACCGTTCCTGTTTATTGCCTCGGAAACTATATTGCCGCGAGAATCGTAAGTGTAGCTTGTGACTGATGAACTTGTATTCTCTTCTGCAAGCCTGCCGGACGCATCGTAGGTATAGGTTTCCGGCAGAGAGTATAGCATCATGCCGTTCGTCTTTGCCCAACTGCTGCTTCTGGACTTCAGCAGCCCGGTATAAGAAGCATTATACCCCAGCCTCTCCCCGAAGTAATTTACTCCGTTCCTTTTGACAAGTCTCTGGGTCAACCAGCCCTGCAGGTTTAGATTGTCCTGTGTAGTGATGGAGTATTGGGTGAGCGGGTCGGCAACTGTCTTGCCGCACGGCCTGCCAATAGCATCATAGGCATATTCTGAAGAAATGGCCTTCAGGGCATCAAGCGCTTTTACCAGAGTGGCATCGCTCGCAAGCTTGCGTCCCGTCCTGTCCAATTGTGTGCTGACGGCAATGGAGTAAGCAGGCCCTGCCGCATTACTGGTTGCAGAGGTATAAACCACCTCTCCCGCGAAATTATAGGCGGTAATCTCAGTCAGGATATCCCCTTCCGGGAAGGTGGCAATCGATTTGGTTCGCCGCCCCCGGTCGTCATATTCATAGGTGTAGGAAATGCAACCGTCATCGGAGGCCAGAGCCGACAGGACAGCATAGCTCGCGGAGGTCTCCCGGTCCGCAGTGTAGCCGTGCTGCTCGACAAGACGCCGGGCAGAGGCGCCTTCCGTGAGATATACCCTCACAGGCCTTCCCTGCACATCGTAGTCGGTCTCGGTGAGGTATTCCCCCCTCCTGACAGCAACTATCCTATCCTCCTCGTCATAGGTGTAGAACTCCCTTACACTTCCGGGGATTCCCTTCGAGGCTTTCCTTCCGAGGGAGTCATAGGAGTATCTCCACATCGAAAGGGTATCGGAGAAAGCTATGTCTCCGCCTGCCACCGCACGGAGATTATCGTATCTGTCATAAACATACCAGGTCAGAGAGTCCACTCCGCTCGCCGTTGCAAGAGTCCTTCCCGCGTGGTCTGCAAAGGTTCTCTTTTGTCTTCCGTCAGCGTCGGTAGTCGTCCTGCAGACCACCTCTGAAGGACGATAGCAGCCCTGCTGCGTAATCCCCGTGGCATCCTCCCAAAGCAGCTGAGGAAACCCATCTTGACAGATATCGTCCGAATAAACCGTCTCGTGAGCTCCGTCAAATCCCGGGAGTGCTTCCCTTTCCACTTTGTTTCTTGCCGAGCGCTCGTAGGTCTTGGCGTTGTACGCGAGACTGTCCCCGTGGAAGGCTATGGCCTGCGAGATGGCATCAGGATGATAAGCCAGCGTTGTGTCTGCCGCAGGATAAGGTAGCCAGATGCGAGCATCATCGTGCAGCAGAGAGTCAGCCTGATATGCTGTGACAAGATTGCGGCCATCTCCGGAACCTCCCGCTTTGAGTTCCTGAAGAGTTAGACCCAAGGTATTCCACCAGCGGATATCCTCCCCATATTCGCTTGCGTCCGCACTGCGGTAGGTAAAGTGCCTGCGATGCAGCAGGCCGTCTCCTCCGTTGTTGAAAAGGTGATATTCCCAGCTTTCCATTGTGCGGTTCTGCGCATCACGGATAGCGGTAAGGCGACCTGCGTGGTCGTAGTCATAGTTCGTTATAACTCCGGATGGACTTGTGGAGGAAGTCAGGCCTATGCCGGGACGGTAAGTGAATGTGCTTACAAGGCTGTCCTGCTTGATTTCGACAGGGTAGAGTCCGTTATATCCCCACTGTATCTCCGTCAGGGGCTTGCCCTTCTCCTTTACCTTGGTCGGATTGCCGAACCAGTCCCTTTCCTGTACGGTCTCACGCCAACATTCAGTTCCAAGGTATTTCTCTTTATGAACTTTCGGGAACAATACATTTCTGGAACCTCCGGGAATCGGGATGCTGAAGTAGCCGTACTCCGTATGTTCGCTGCGCAGCGGAGTGGCCGACTGGGTGTCGCTCTCGGCTTCCACATAATACTCTGTCCGCAGAGGTACATTCAGGCAGTGCTGGTCAGCGAGCAGGTTGTACCACATTAATATGGGAATCTGTCCTCCGGCAACACTTCTTGGGGATAGTGGTTTCAGCTGCGGCCCATAGGTATCCGCATAAGTGTAAGCAAGCTTTCTGCGGACTCCGCCTTCAATATAGGACACCGACTGCGGCCTCAGCGGCTCATCAAGCGAAGATCGGGGGAGATAGGCCGTCCGTACCAGGACAGAGTCATTACCCGAAGGGTGATACTCGATGTGAAGTTTCGTCACAGGCTTGCTCTCGGGAGCTACTGCTGCATATACCGGATAGTGATAAATATCCAATGGCCCCGGAGTCGTAACTCCTGTAGTTGAATTGTAAACCTGGGTGGAGATATAGGCTACCAGCACCTCGTCGTAAAGCTCCCGCACATAAGTAAGGCTGTCCGAAGATGCCTTTTCCCAATTGCCTGATGAGTTCTTTTTGTATTCCGTTTTCCCGACAAGAAGAGGCGCTGATGCCGGGCCAATTCCCCAATAACTCTCACTTACACCGAGCCACGGATCAAAGCAAGGGAATCTGCGCTTCAGCTCATTGTACTCGCTCGTCCGCGGGAAGCGGGATATGACATTGTCTCCGTTATGATGAATCCAGTCCGTTTTGTATCTGTATTCTGTTCTGGAGTCAGCTGAAGTCTCAGTTACCTTGCGATAATAGACCCTGGTGTCACCGACCGATAGGCCAATGCCGACAGGAGTCTCGTGAAGGGTCGTTGACCAGACCTGCGAGATGGACTGATTAAGAACTTGAGGAGCCGAGACAGTGACATACATCTTCAGTGCAGGACCGGAAGGCCCGTCCACATACGGTTCCTCATAAGCGAATCTGCGGGTCTTATAGGTCTTGTCATTGTTGTCCTTTATGCTTATGCTCTTTACACGTACTCCTATGGATGTATTATTGACCCTATTACCTTCATACTCGAACACAGTCTTTGCTCCATCGTGGTCAACACTCTTGAGTGACAGGTAACTGGCCCATTGCTCAACAGGCTGACTATCCGTCCTGGGAACGATGGACAGACTCTCATTCAAATAGTAGGGGCATTTGTTCGTTGACCTGGTTATAGTCTGACCTATCAGAAAGTATTCGGGTTCAAATGCTGAATTGTAGTATCCGAACCAATCTTGAGAGCCTTGGCAGACATCCACCCTACCGCCTCTCTCACAATACGCAAAATCCCAACTGTCATCCAATATTCCGCTTCGGAATCTGTGTACGGAATTGAGGACTATTCGTCCATCCTTGGTGTGACGGGCGGTCCCTACGGCAAGTGAATCCAGCTGGCCCTCCCCGCTGTGACGAAGTGCAATCCCGGTCAGTCTGACCGGGTGGTTCTTGATTTCAGACAGGTGATTGTCACACCCGGTTCCCGTTGCATAGTGGAAATGCACACTGAACTCTCCGAGTGTAATTGTTGACAACTTGAGTACATCATAAGAATGCCTGATGATGTGCGGGTCCGGTCTGACACTCTGATAGATGTTGTCGACAGGGGTGGCACTGTAAACAGTAGTTGTGTAAGACCAACTGTCCGGCAAGATGTTTTGCTCCCAATTCCCGGCAGACTCGTACTGCAGCGTGGCAGACTCCAGACCGCTGCGAGAGGTAATCCTGGTGAGTTGCCAACTCGTGTATGCATTCCAAACATCTTCCTTTCCGCTGGGCACAGGATGCGCTTCGTCAAACCAGCCTTCGTGATGCCCGACTTCTTTTGCTTCAAAGGTATATACAGTCCCTTCAGGGCCTACAAGGACAAAGACTCCTGGGGCACCTGTAGAATCACGCTGAAAGCTTATCTTCACTCCATCGCCACTCAAGTGAGTCACCGTATCGCCCTGAATTACGAAACTGCCGCTGAGGCCGCAAACATTGTAGCTGTATCTGTCCAATTGGGCGTCAATAAGATGCATAGCAACCTTAATCGCGTAATAGTCGCTGCCCACATTGTGGTAATCGCTTTCAAGCGAATCCAACAAAGCCCCGGATGGCATCTGATGGCGCATCATCAGCTCATCCATCTCATCCGGCATATCCTTTACGGTCCTCGTTATGCAACCGCCTGCATCCAGTGCCCATCCCAATCCTGCAACACCGGCGGTCTCGTCCAGCTTGATTCCACCGCTGCGATAGCTAAGTCTTATCGGAAGGCTCAACTCCCTGCCCTTCAGGGTGCTGAAATCAATAGCGTACTCTGCCAACCCCTGACTGTGCGTGAATGGGACATCCGCATACTTCACCCTCGACGCGGCCTCAGGTGATGGCGTCA
This sequence comes from Candidatus Cryptobacteroides sp., assembly GCA_051869975.1. GTDB lineage: Bacteria > Bacteroidota > Bacteroidia > Bacteroidales > UBA932 > Cryptobacteroides. The sequence continues at coordinate 89,979 of JBJEBK010000020.1, forward strand.
TCGTTCTCTCAATCACCGTCTCGCCTCTGTGGTAGGTCGGGGCTGTATTTTCCCCGGACTCCTGCGCAGCAGCAAAAGAACCGGAACAATAGGCCAGACCGGCCAGAACCACTATAAGATACTTTTTCATAACGACAAAGATACAACAAATCCGGAACAGTGTTCATTGTCAAAAATGAGACTGTACATTTAGGGACCAATTTTGTAACCCTCAAGAAACTCAAGAACTTAGCTTTCAAATTTTGTGTCGAAAATTTTGAAAAATAATTTGCGGATTCGAAAATTTGTGTTAATTTTGCAGCCCTTTTCGGAAGGACCAGAAACAAATTTTTAAAGTAATATAGCAATGTTACAACCAAAGAGAACCAAATTTAGAAGGGAACAGAAGAACCGCATGAAGGGTAATGCCCAGAGGGGCAACCAGCTTGCTTTCGGTTCTTTTGGTATCAAAACCCTTGAGAATTGTTGGCTTACAGCGCAGCAGATTGAGGCTGCCCGCCAGGCTATCTCCCGCTACATGAACCGTGAAGGAAAGATCTGGATCAGGGTCTTCCCTGTAAAGCCGGTTACAAAGAAGCCTCTCGATACCCGTATGGGTAAGGGTAAAGGTGATCCGTACGGATTCGTTGCCCCTATCACTCCGGGCCGTATAATCTTCGAGGCTGAGGGCGTATCGCTTGAGGTAGCAAAAGAGGCAATGAGGCTTGGTGCCAACAAGCTTCCAGTTGCGACGAAGTTTGTCGTTCGCAGGGATTATGTTGAATAATTAAAACGGAGAAAGACTAATGAAAGCATCAGAAGCACGCGAGATGTCCGTAGCGGATCTCCGCGACCGTATTGCCGCCGAGAAGTCAAATCTCGACACAATGAAGATCAATCACGCTATTTCTCCGCTGGAGGATACGTCAAAGTTTCAGAAGACCAGAAGGGATATCGCTCTTATGATCACTATCCTTGCTGAAAAAGAAAAACAGAACTAAAGAATTGACTTATGGAAAGAAATCTTCGTAAGGAAAGAATGGGAGTAGTGGTCAGCAACAAGATGGACAAGACCATCGTTGTTGCCGTTGAACGTAAAGAGAAACACCCTTTGTACGGCAAGTTCGTCAAGAAGACCACAAAGTTCGTCGCTCAGGACGAGAAGAACGAGTGCGGCATCGGTGACACCGTCCGCATTATGGAGACCCGCCCTCTCAGCAAGACAAAGAACTGGAGATTAGTTGAAATCGTAGAAAAAGCTAAGTAGTTATGATACAGCAGGAAACACGTTTACAGGTTGCCGACAACAGCGGTGCAAAGGAAGTCCTCTGCATCCGCGTCCTTGGCGGTACCAACCACCGTTATGCGACGGTAGGAGACAAAATCGTCGTATCTATCAAGAGTGCTATCCCTGGCGGTGACGCCAAGAAGGGTACAGTTTCAAAGGCTGTAGTAGTCCGCACCAAGAAGGAGATTCGCCGTCCGGACGGATCATACATCCGTTTCGATGACAACGCTTGCGTTCTCCTCAACAACACAGGTGAGCTTCGCGGAACCCGTATTTTCGGCCCTGTTGCCAGGGAGCTTCGCGACAACTATATGAAGATTGTTTCACTTGCACCGGAAGTCCTTTAACAATTGAGCATTATGAACAAGTTACGCATTAAGAAAGGCGATAACGTAATCGTCCTCGCAGGTAACGACAAGGGAAAGACCGGAAAGGTCCTCTCCGTCGCTCCGGCAGAAAACCGTGCAATCGTTGAAGGAGTAAACCTCGTCAGCAAGCACACCAAACCAAATTCAAAAGCCCCTCAGGGTGGTATCATCAAGCAGGAGGCTCCAATTCATGTATCAAACCTTTCCCTCATCGACCCTAAGTCAGGTAAGGCTACCCGCGTAGGTTACAAGATGGTTGACGGCAAGAAGGTTCGTTACGCTAAAAAGTCAGGAGAGGAGATTAAGTAATTATGGCAAAGACAGCAAAAACAGTTGAGGTTCAGGCTTTGCCTGCAGGATACGTTCCTACCCTCAAGAAGGTTTACAGGGAGCAGATTGTTGACTCTCTGATGAAGCAGTTCAACTACACTACCGTAATGCAGTGCCCTAAACTTCTCAAGATTACCATCAACGAGGGTCTCGGAGAAGGAACACAGGACCGCAAGGTTGTTGAGGAGGCTGCACAGGAGCTCTCGCTGATCAGCGGCCAGAAGGCTCTGATTACCGTTTCCAAGAAGGACATTTCCAACTTCAAGCTCCGTAAGGGTATGCCTATCGGCGCCAAGGTCACCCTCCGTGACATCAAGATGTACGAGTTCCTCGAGAAGCTTATCCGCGTCGTACTCCCGCGTATCCGTGACTTCAACGGTGTGGCTGAGACTATGGACGGACAGGGCAACTACACTCTCGGTATCAAGGAGCAGATTATCTTCCCTGAGGTTGATATCGACAAGAACCCGAGAATCCACGGCCTCGAAATCACTTTCGTGACTTCAGCCAAGACTGACGAGGAGTGCAAGGCTCTTCTCGCAGCATTCGGTATTCCTTTCAAGAAACATAATAACTAAGAGAATATGGCAAAAGAATCAATGAAAGCCCGCGAGGTAAAGCGCGCAAAACTCGTTGCCAAGTATGCAGAGAAAAGGAAGGCCCTCAAAGAGGCTGGAGATTACGCAGCACTTGACAAGCTTCCTAAGAATGCCTCTCCGGTCCGCCTGCACAACCGCTGCAGCCTTACCGGTCGTCCGAAGGGATATATGAGGGCATTCGGCCTCAGCCGCATCCAGTTCCGTGAGATGGCTGCAAACGGTCTTATTCCGGGCGTTAAGAAAGCAAGTTGGTAGAATTTAAAAAGTAATTAAAGATATGACAGATCCAATTGCAGATTATCTCACCAGGATCCGCAATGCCTATATGGCAGGCAAGAAGGTGGTAGAGGTTCCTTCTTCTAAGATGAAGGTAGCCATTACCCAGATCCTCTTCGAGAAGGGCTACATCCTCAGCTACAAGGTAGTTGAAGCACAGCCGCAGAACACCATCAAGATCGCTCTGAAGTATCATCCTCAGACCAAGGCCGCCGCTATCAAGCACATCGAGCGCGTTTCCACTCCGGGACTGAGGCAGTATGCTGATGTGGAGAATATGCCACGCGTCCTCAACGGACTCGGAATCGCAATTCTTTCGACATCCAAGGGCGTAATCACCGACAAGGAGGCCAAGGAGCTTGGCGTAGGCGGTGAGGTTATATGCTACGTATATTAATATTTAATAAAGAACAGAATGTCAAGAATTGGTAAATTGCCTGTAAGCCTTCCGACCGGGGTGACAGCTGAGCTGTTGCCAGGCAACGTGGTGAAGGTTAAAGGACCTCATGGAGAGCTCAGCCAGAAGGTTGATGCCGACATCACCGTCACCATTGAGGACAATCAGATCAAGTTCACCCGTCCTACCGACCAGCCTCGTCACCGCTCAATGCACGGTCTCTACCGCGCTCTGGTGCACAATATGGTAGTAGGCGTAAGTGAGCAGTACACTATCAAGCAGGAGCTTGTCGGTGTGGGTTACCGTGTATCCCTCATCGGAAAGAATCTGCTTTCTTTCTCCCTCGGCTATTCACATGACATCCAGCTCATGCTGCCTGCAGAGGTTACCGCAGAGGTTCCGGATGTCAAGAAGGGCGAGAACCCCGTACTCGTCCTCAAGAGCTGTGACAAGCAGCTTATCGGACAGGTAGCAGCCAAGGTTCGTTCATTCCGTAAGCCTGAACCATACAAGGGCAAGGGTATCAAGTTTGTCGGTGAGCAGCTTCGTCGCAAGGCTGGTAAGACTGCTGGCGCTAAATAATAGGAGAACAGAATTATGGCACTGAATAGAATTGAAAGAAGAAGAAGGATTCATTACCGTATCCGTAAGCACGTCAGCGGTACCGCTCAGAGACCTCGTCTCGCAGTGTTCCGCAGTAACAAGGCTATCTACGTACAGGTAATCGATGATGAGCAGGGCAAGACACTTGTAGCTGCTTCTTCAAACGACAAGGCGCTTGCAGCAGAGTGCAAGGGCAAGAATGGAATCGAGGCAGCAGCCATCGTCGGAAAGGCAGTCGCTGAGCGTGCTCTTGCAGCAGGCATCACCACTGTATGCTTCGACCGTGGAGGTTATCTCTACCATGGACGCGTTAAAAGTTTGGCAGATGCTGCCCGTGAAGGCGGCCTCGTATTCTAATAATTGAGACTATGGCAAATACAAATGTAAAAAGAGTAAAGACAGCTGACCTTGAGCTCAAGGACAGACTCGTTGCCATCCAAAGGGTAACCAAGGTGACCAAGGGTGGTCGCCACTTCCGCTTTGCCGCTATCGTAGTGGTAGGTGACGGAAACGGCGTTGTAGGTTATGGTCTTGGAAAGGCTAATGAGGTTACCGCAGCTATCGCAAAGGGAACTGAGGATGCCAAGAAGAACCTGGTTAAGGTTCCTATCATCAACACCACCATTCCTCACGAGCAGGAGTGCCGTTACGGCGGAGCAAAGGTGTTTATGAAGCCTGCGGCTCCCGGTACCGGTGTCAAGGCCGGCGGTGCAATGCGTGCAGTGTTCGAGTCTGCCGGTATCCAGAACGTCCTCGCAAAGTCAAAGGGTTCATCCAACCCTCACAACCTTGTGAAGGCTACTGTGACCGCGCTTACTGAAATGAGGGACGCCTACACTGTTGCAGGTCTCCGCGGTATTCCAATGTCCAAAGTGTTTAACGGTTAATCAGGGAGGACAGGAATATGGCAAAACTCAGATTGACACAGGTCATCAGCAAGAACGGTGAGACCAAGCGCCAGATGGCGAATCTCCGCTGCCTCGGCATCCGTAAGATGCACCAGACAGTTGAGGTTGAGGATACTCCGGTTACAAGGGGTATGATTCAGAAGGTTGCACACCTCATTACTGTAGAAGAAGTTAAATAAGGAGGAACCGATATATGAAACTTGAGACAATCGCACCTGCAAAGGGTGCAACACACGCAAGGAAGAGAATCGGTCGCGGTGAGGGTTCAGGTCACGGTGGAACTTCCACCCGTGGTATGAACGGTGCTGGCCAGCGTTCTGGTTACTCACACAAGATCGGTTTCGAAGGCGGTCAGATGCCTATCCAGAGGCGTATGCCTAAGTTCGGATTCAAGAATCCTACCCGCGTTGAGTACAAGGCTGTTAATGTTGCTGCCCTTGAGGCGCTCGCAGCAAAGCTCAATGTTCAGGAGATTGACATCGAAACCATCAAGGCTGCAGGGCTTGCCGGCAAGAACGATTATGTGAAAGTTCTTGGAAACGGAGAAATCAAGACCGCTCTTACCATCAACGCCGACGCTTTCTCAAAGTCTGCTGTCGCCAAAATCGAGGCTGCTGGCGGAAAAGCTGTCGTAACTGAATAATCTGATGAAGAAGTTCATAGAAACAATCAAAAACATCTTCAGGATTGAGGAGCTCCGCAAGAGGATTGTCTATACAGTCCTCCTGCTTCTGGTCTATCGTCTCGGATGCTTCATCGTGCTTCCGGGTATCGATGCCTCTATGCTCGCAAACCTCCAGAGCAATGCTAACAACGGTCTTGTAGGCCTGCTTAACATGTTCTCCGGAGGTGCGTTCGGAAACGCCTCAATCTTTGCGCTGGGTGTGATGCCATACATCTCGGCATCCATCGTCATCCAGCTGCTCGGAGTGTTCGTCCCATACTTCCGCAAACTCCAGATGGAGGGCGAGAGCGGACGCAAGAAGATGAACCAGATGACCAGAGTTCTGACCATCGTCATCATCTGCATCCAGGGACCTGCATATATGGCTTCTATCCACGGACAGATTGATGCAAGCGCATTCGTCGCCGTGCGTAACCTCGGTTGGAGCAACTTTGTATTCAACCTTATCTCCACTCTCATCCTGATGGCCGGCTCAATGTTCGTTATGTGGCTCGGCGAGCGCATTACAGACCGCGGTATCGGCAACGGTATCTCAATCATCATCATGATCGGTATTGTAGCCCGTCTGCCTTACGCACTTGCAGCCGAAATCTCAGAGAAGTTCGCTACTACGAACGGAGGTCCGCTCCTTATCATCGTCGAGCTGGTATTCTGGTTCCTCGTGATTGTTGCGGCCATCGCTCTCGTACAGGCAGTCCGCAAGGTCCCTGTACAGTATGCGAAGAGGGTTATCGGAAACAAGCAGTACGGTGGTGTACGTCAGTACATCCCTCTCAAAATCAACGCAGCCGGCGTGATGCCTATCATCTTCGCCCAGGCGCTGATGCTTTTCCCTATCCTCTTCTCCCGTTGGGATGCAACCCGTGGACTTGCTGCTACTCTGGGTAACTACACCGGATTCTGGTACAACCTCATCTTCGCTATCCTCGTAATTGTATTCACATACTTCTACACAGCCGTTACCGTCAATCCTAACATGATGGCGGAAGAGCTGAAGAGGAACGGAGGATTCATCCCTGGTGTAAAGCCTGGCAAGAAGACTGTAGAGTATCTTGACTCTATTATGTCAAGAGTCACTCTTCCCGGCTCCTTCGCCCTCGCTTTCATCGCAATCCTTCCTGCAATAGCAATGAAGCTCGGGGTTTCCAACTCTTTCGCAAGCTTCTTCGGCGGTACTTCACTGTTGATTCTTGTGGGTGTTGTTCTGGATACTCTCCAGCAGGTAGAAAGTTATTTGCTGATGCGTCACTATGACGGACTGATGAAGACAGGACGTCTGACCGGGCGCTCAGGAATGTAGTTCTTTGAAATTCAAGTATGATGGTCAAACCTAAAACCGAGGAAGAAATCGCCCTGTTGAGGGAGAATGCCATTCTTGTCTCCAAGACATTGGCGGAAGTCGGTAAGATAGTCGCTCCGGGTGTGACAACTCTAGAGTTGAACAGAGTGGCTGAGACTTTTATTCGAGACAACGGTGCGATTCCAAGCTTCCTGGGATATGAAGGTTTTCCTGCAGCCCTCTGCCTTTCTGTCAATGACGTGGTCGTACACGGTTTTCCGTCAGACTATGTGTTGAAGGAGGGAGATGTGGTGTCAGTGGACTGTGGTACTTTGTACAAGGGATACAACGGCGACTCCGCATACACTTTCCCGGTTGGGGAAGTGGATGCGAAGACCCGCAAACTTCTTGATGTCACAAAGGAATCACTCTACAAGGGCATTGAAAAGGCTGTAGCAGGCAACAGGACCGGTGATATCGGATACGCGGTGCAATCGTACGCAGAATCATTCGGATTCTCCGTGGTACGCGAGCTGGAAGGCCACGGACTCGGAAAGGAGATGCACGAGCAGCCGGGAGTGCCCAATTACGGACGCCCGGGGCGCGGCACACATCTCGTTGACGGAATGGTGATATGTATCGAGCCGATGATCAATGCCGGAGGACGCGGAGTCTATCTCGACAGAAACGGATGGGCAGTCCACACTTCCGACAGAGCGAAATCGGCACATTACGAGCTTACGGTTGTTGTCCGGCACGGTAAAGCTGAGCAGCTGTCAACTTTTGATTTTATCGAGAAAGATTCCACAATCAGATACAAATAGGAATATGTCGAAACAAGTAGCAATTGAGCAGGACGGAAAGGTAATTGAGACTCTCCCGAATGCGATGTTCAAAGTTGAACTGGAGAACGGTCACGTGCTCCTGTGCAACATCTCAGGAAAGATGAGAATGAACTTTATCCACATCCTTCTCGGAGACAAAGTCAAGGTAGAGATTTCTCCTTATGATCTGACGAAGGGAAGAATATCTTTCAGATACAAATAAAATCTCAATATTATGAAAGTCAAAACATCCATCAAGAAGCGCAGCGAGGATTGCAAAATCGTTCGTCGTAAGGGTCGCCTTTACGTGATTTGCAAGAAGAACCCTAAGTTCAAGATGCGTCAGGGATAATAGTTTAACTGTATAAACTAAAAACACATTCAATAAATTATGGCACGTATAGCCGGTGTTGATTTACCAAACAATAAATGCGGAGAGATAGGTCTCACCTATATCTTCGGAATCGGCCGCTCTTCTGCGAAGAAGATTCTCGAGAAGTGCGGAGTCGACGCTTCCATCAAGGTTGGTGACTGGGACGATGCTCAGATTGCTGCCATCCGTGCAGAAATCGCCTCTGAGTACAGAATCGAGGGAGAGCTCCGTTCTTCCATCCAGATGGACATCAAGCGTCTTATGGATATCGGTTGCTACCGCGGAATCCGTCATCGCAGCGGACTTCCAGTACGCGGACAGAGCACCAAGAACAATGCCCGTACCCGCAAGGGTAAGAAGAAGACTGTTGCCAACAAGAAGAAGGCAACCAAGTAACAATTGATGAAGTATGGCAAAGAAAACTACAACATCCAAGAGAGTTGTCAAGGTTGAAGCTAATGGCGAGGCCCATGTTTCATCAACCTTCAACAACGTAATCGTATCTCTTACCAACGCCCAGGGACAGGTTATCAGCTGGGGTTCAGCAGGTAAGTGCGGCTTCCGCGGAAGCAAGAAGAACACTCCGTATGCAGCTCAGATGGCAGCTGAAGACGCAGCCAAGACTGCTTATGATGCAGGTCTTCGTAAGGTAAAGGTATATGTTAAGGGTCCAGGCGCAGGCCGTGAGTCTGCCATCCGTACCATCAACAATGCAGGTATCACCGTTACCGAGATTATCGATGTAACTCCGATGCCTCATAACGGATGCCGTCCAAAGGGTCGTCGTAAAGTTTAATTTTTTAAAAGGTTAAGAATTATGGCAAGATATACCGGTCCTAGTACCAGAATCGCACGCAAGTTCGGTGAGCCTATCTTCGGAGGAGACAAGTATTTCGAGAAGAGGAACGTCCCTCCAGGACAGCACGGACTCGCAGCAAAGCGCAAGAAATCAAAGGAGTACGGCAACCAGCTCAAAGAGAAGCAGAAGGTTAAGTATATGTATGGTGTGCTCGAGCGTCAGTTCCACAACACCTACACCAAGGCCTGCCGCCTCAGCGGACAGAAGGGTGAGAACCTCATCCTCCTCCTTGAGAGCCGTCTCGACAATGTCGTTTACCGTCTCGGTATCGCTCCTACCAGGGCAGCCGCACGTCAGCTCGTAAGCCACCGCCACATCACCCTGAACGGAAATGTATGCAACATCCCTTCAGCACAGGTGAAGCCGGGCGATGTAATCGCTGTACGCGAGAGGTCCAAGAGCCTTGAGGTAATTCAGGCAGCCGTTGCAAGCACCACCAAGTATTCTTGGCTTGAGTTCGATGCAAAAGAGCTTACCGGAAAGTTCCTCAATGTTCCTGTACGCGCTGAAGTTCCTGAGAACATCAACGAACAGCTCATCGTCGACCTTTACTCTAAGTAAAACATTAACACCCCATAGAATATGGCAATCTTAGCATTTCAAAAACCTGACAAGGTGATTATGCTCGAAGGAACCGATACCGTCGGCCGTTTCGAGTTCAGGCCTCTTGAGCCTGGCTACGGACAGACCATCGGTAACGCACTCCGACGCATTCTGCTCGCTTCTTTGGAGGGTTATGCTATCAGTCAAATCAAGATCTCCGGAGTAACCCAGGAGTTCCAGACCATCCCTGGCGTCATCGAGGGTATGCAGGATATCATCCTTAACCTCAAGCAGGTACGCTTCAAGAGAATGGTTGACAGCGTAGAGACTGAGACAGCAAACATCGTAATCAGCGGCAAGCCTGAGTTTACCGCAGAGGATATCTCCAAGGGATTGTCTTCTTTCGTGGTGTTGAATCCTGAGCAGCACATCTGCTCCCTCGAACCATCAGTCAAGCTCGAAATCTCGATTGTAATCACAAAGGGCCGCGGTTTCGTGCCGGCTGACGAGATGAGGGACGAGAACACTCCTATCGGAACCATTCCTGTGGACGCAATCTATACTCCTATCCGCAAGGTCAACTGGACAGTTGAGAACTGGCGTGTGGAGCAGAAGACCGACTACGAGAAGCTCAACCTTGAGGTTGTGACCGATGGATCCATCTCTCCTGATGCCGCTCTGCAGGACGCAGCAAACATCCTTATCTACCACTTCCGCCTCTTCACCGACGACAAGAAGGTGAGCCTCGAGAATGTGGTTGAATCCGACAGCAAGGAGCTCGACGAGGAGAGCCTCAGAATCAGGCACCTCCTTATGACCAAGCTCTCTGATGTAGGTCTTTCAGTGAGAGCATTCAACTGCCTCAAGGCTGCCGATATCGACACCTTCGCCGATCTCGTTTCCTACAGCCGCAGCGAGTTGATGAAGTTCCGCAACTTCGGACGCAAGTCCCTCAACGAGATTGACATTCTCGTGGAGCAGAACAATCTCTCATTCGGAATGGATGTGACAATGTACAATATTGAACCAAAGAAAAAGAACGCATAAAAGATGAGACACAATAAATCCATCAATCATCTCGGACGCAAGAGTGGACACCGCAAGGCTCTTCTTGCAAATATGGCGTCTTCACTTATCCTGAAGAAGAGGATCTTCACCACAGTGGCTAAGGCTAAGGCCCTCCAGTCCTATGTTGAGCCTCTCATCACCAAGTCGAAGGACGACAGCACCCACTCACGCCGCGTTGTCTTCAGCTACCTGAAAGACAAGAATGCAGTTGCAGAACTCTTCCGTACCGTAGCACCTAAGGTCGCTGACCGTCCGGGCGGATACACCCGTGTACTCCACACCGGTTTCCGTCAGGGTGATGCTGCAGAAATGGCCCTTATCGAGCTTGTTGACTTCAATGAGGCAGCTCTCGCTACCACTCCTAAGAAGGAAAAGAAGTCAACCCGCCGCGGTGGTGCCAAGAAGGCAGAGTCTGCTCCGGCTGAGGCTCCTGCAGAGGCTCCGGCTGAAGCTCCAGCTGAGACTCCGGCAGAGTAAAATCGGCTCCGACACGACTCAGGGAGGTGACCATACAGGTCGCCTCCTTATTTTTTGCGCTCTTTTGCGCAAAAAAGGTGAATTATTGCGATTTTATGGTTATATTTGGAAACCATTACAAAAATGTAAAGCAATAATTTACAACCAGATTAATGATAACCACTAAGAAAGTGTCACTTGCCAAGATGTTGGGAGTGACATTGTTCCTTGTCTTGTTGACAGCTGCTCCGGCGGCTGCTCAAACTGTCCTTCAAGGAAAAGTAACAGACGCTAAAGGACAGCCATTGCCTGGAGTCACGATTCTCATCGCAGGTACCACCAATGGAACCATGACCGATCTCGACGGTATGTACAGCATCCCTGTCGTGAAAGGTGAGACTCTCGAGTTCTCTTGTCTTGGACTCGCTACTGTAACAAAAGTCTATCAAAGCGGTACTACCCTCAATGTGACGATGCAGGAAGACACCATCTTCCTTGACGATGTTGTCGTTGTGGGTTACGGTACCCAGAAAAAATCTTCTATGACCAGCGCGGTTTCCGCCATCAAGGGTGACGAGCTCCTCAAGGCTCCTGCCACGAACGTTACCCAGGTGCTCGCAGGTAAACTTCCGGGTATCTCCTCCGTGCAGGAGTCCGGTGAGCCGGGACTTGACCAGGCAAGCCTGCGCATCCGCGGTTCCGTCTATGGAGTTAGCTATGTAGTCGATGGATTCCCTGTGGACAACATCAACGACATCGACCCTGCCGACATCGAGAGCATATCAGTGCTCAAGGACGGTGCTTCCGCTGCCGTTTACGGTCTCGCTGCTGCCGGCGGTGTGATTATCGTTACTACCAAGAGGGGAGAGAAAGGTGATGCCAAAATCAGCTACAATGCTTCAGTCGGTGTGTCGATGAACGCCAACTTCCCTCAGTTTATGGACGGAGAGCAGTTTGTAAGGTATTATGACATAGCCCGCTACATGGACCAGAAGGCTAACGGGGAAGTAGCTTCGATTGATGAATATACTCCTGTCTACTCCAAGGAAATCATCAATATGATTCTCAACGACGACCCTAATGACGGATGGGATAATGTGAATTACATCGACCTCGTGTTCGGAACCGGTTTCAACCAGAAGCACAATGTGACGGTTCAGGGTGGAAATGACAAAACAAGCTATTTCGTTTCCGGCGGCATTCTCGACCAGAAGGGAAATATCGACAATTTCTCCTACAACAGGTACAACATCCGCGTCAATGTGGAGAGCGAAATAGCAAAGAACCTGAAATTCAATGTCGGACTCAGTGGCGTAATGACCAACCGTCAGTCTCCTGCCTTCCTTTCCGGAGGTGCCGACAACGGTTATTCCGAGGCAGGCTGGTTCTCCATCGCCCGTCAGACCATTCAGATGCACCCTTATCTTCCGGTCAAGTACAACGGAGTATATACCGGTGCAGTGCAGAACAATCAGAGCTACCTCGTAAGCCCTCTTGCTGCCATCTATGAGTCCGGATACAAGAAGACCAGGACCTCCGAGCTGGATGCCAATGCAGCACTGGTTTACAATGTGCCTTTCATCAAGGGACTGTCCCTGAGGGCCAGCGGTTCTTATGACTACTACACCAGCTTCAACAAGAACCTGAGCCTGCCTTACACTATGGCCCAGCACAAATACGATGAGACCGCGGGAGAGTGGGTTTGGACTACCAGAAGCGACAATCCGCACATTTCCGACAATGTATCCAACCTTGGCGAGGGCGTTTCCTTCTACGAGTCTATGGTAGGCCAGTTGAGCGCAAATTATGTGAACACTTTCGGCAAGCACAATATTGATGCGATGTTCCTTGCCGAGTGGCGCGACTACAAGAGCAACGGACTTTCCGCCTATGCCAAGAACATACCTTTCGCCGAACTTCCTGAGCTCTCATACGGACAGGCAACCAACAGCCCTGTAGGCGGATGGAGCGATGCTTCACGCAGCGAAGGATATGTTTTCCGCCTGCGTTACGACTATGATGAGCGCTATCTCGCCGAAGTTACCGGCCGTCTCGACGGTTCCTACAAGTTCTCCGGAATGAACAAATCGAAGCGTTGGGGCTTCTTCCCTTCAGTTTCTGTAGGTTGGAGGCTTTCCAAAGAGGAGTTCCTGCAGGATTCCGACATTATCTCCGACCTCAAGCTCCGCGCTTCTACCGGTCTGCTCGGAAACGACTCCGTTTCTCCTTATATGTTTATGTCATCCTACAACCAGAGTCTGAATGTGGTTTATCCTGACGGAATGCACCCGTCCTACAGCACTTCCGGAGTGCCTAACACCGACCTTACCTGGGAGAAGACCCAGAGTACCAATGTCGGTATGGACCTGCAGCTGTTCGATGGCCTTCTTGGTGTGGAGGTGGATGGATTCTACAACTACACCTACGATATGCTCTCCTGGCAGTCGTCCGGTTTCACCCCTTCAATGGGTGGCTATTATCCTAGCGTCATCAACTACAATGCTATCGATGCCAAGGGTATCGACCTCCTCCTTTCAGTACGCGACCACGTGGACATCTTCGGTCAGCCTCTGTGGTATGACATCACAGGTTCCGTTACCTGGTCTCATACCCGCTGGCTCAAGTATAAGGACAACGCCAATATCCAGGATTACCAGCGCGTAGTTGGAAGTACCTACGGCAGCATCGCCTGCTGGAAGGCTGACGGACTCTTCCGCAGCGAGGACGAAATCGACAACAGCGCCTGGTACGGCACCCGCCCTAATGTGGGTGATATCAAGTATGTGGATATCAACGGAGACGGTGTTATCGACAACGATGACCGCGGATACTTCGGACTCAGCAACAGGCCTCGTCTGACCTACGGTCTCAATATCAACCTCAGCTGGAACGGCTTTGATTTCAACGCGCAGTTCACCGGAGGGTCCCTGTTCAATGTTTCCCTCACGGGTACCTACTACAACGGTTACGACGACAACACCATCTGGACCCAGACCTTCAAGGAGGGCGGCAACTCACCTCTCTTCCTTGTGGAGAATGCTTACTCCGAGTTCAATCCTGAGGGTACCTTCCCTCGCATCACCCTTTCAACCACCAGCCACGGCGGTGACAACGGTCTTGCTTCGACATTCTGGCTCAGGGACGGCACCTATCTGCGTCTCAAGACAGCCCAGCTCGGATACACCCTTCCGAAAAAGCTCGTATCCGCAGTCGGCATCAGCAGCCTGCGTCTCTTCGTAGAAGGCCAGAACCTCTTCACTTTGGACAATCTGCCTGAGGGCGTTGACCCTGAGTCTCCGGAGGTTAACAACGGTTATTATCCACAGCAGACCCTGCTGATGGGAGGTTTCACCCTAACATTCTAAGGAGATATGAAAAAGACAATTATATATGCAATAAGCGCATTGCTTTTCTGCTCTTGTTCGGGATTTCTTGATATGACCCCTACAGACCGTGTATCTCCTAAGATTATCTGGGGAACTACGGAAAAGGCAGAGTACAATATAAACTACCTGTACAGCTATATCTGGGACCTCTATTCGGCTCCGACCGTAATCGGTCTCACCGAGAGTCTTACCGATGAGCTGAAGTACACCTCATACAACTACAACGCCTTCTGCTACATCCCTTCCGAGATGGCCTACGGCGGAAGCGTTCTCACTCCATCATATGTGGACAGCTATATGGGCTATTGGGGCACCCTCTATGCAGCCATCGGCCGCACCAACGAGGCGCTTCAGAACCTCCAGCTCTACGGCGCTATGTCCGATGAGGACAAGGCAAGGCTCGAAGGCGAGCTCAAGTGCCTGCGCGGATGGATGTATTTCGAGCTTATCAAGCGCTACAAGGAAGTCATTATCTATGAGGATATTGCCTCCATCACCAAGGACCATGCCCTCGCTACCGAGGAGGAAGGATGGGACCAGGTAGAGAAGGACCTCAGGGCAGCAGCTGCTGCACTTCCGGTGCCGTCCGCATCCAAGGGACGTCTGAACCAGGGCACAGCCTGGGGCTTCCTGAGCCGCGCTATGCTTTATGCCAAGAGATGGGATGTCGTAATCGAGGCTGCTGACCATGTCACTGAGCTTGGATATGACCTGACTGACAATTACGCCGATGCTTTCAAGGACGGAAGCAAGGAAGCTATTCTTCAGTACTTCTTCAGCCTGAGCGACGGCGTAACCCACAGCTTCAACTTCTACTACACTCCGGGAGGAGACTATTCGAGTCAGGACCAGGTCGGAGGCGGTTATGCCGTTCCTACCCAGGAGATGGTGGAGAGCTATGAGCTTGCTGCCGGAGGTTTCCCTGACTGGACTCCTTGGCATAAGAGCGGTGTGACAACCACTCCTCCTTATGCTCAGCTGGAGCCTCGATTCCAGGCTACCATTCTCTACAACGGTGCAAGCTGGAAGGGCCGCACTATCGAGCCATATATCGGCGGAACCGACGGCTGGGCAACCTGGAAGATGGAAAAGGAGCCTAAGGGCAGGACGGTGACAGGTTACTATCTGCGCAAGCTGGTGGATGAGTCCTATGACATCAACACTTCCGGCAGCAGCCAGTCCTTCACCTTCCTCCGCTACGCCGAGGTTCTCCTCAATAAGGCAGAGGCCTGCGTTATGTCCGCAACTCCGGATGAGGCTGAGGCCAATGCGATAATCAAAAGAATCAGAGGCCGCGTAGGTCTTCCTTATACCAACAAGGCAGGCACTGCACTTCTTGAGCAGATCCGTCAGGAGCGCAAGGTGGAGCTTGCATACGAAGGCCTGAGGTATTGGGATTTGCGCCGTTGGGAGCTTGCCGCCACCGACTATCCTGCAGGTCTATGCAACTATCAGCAGCACGGCTTAAAGATCGAAAAAGATGGAGACAACTTCGTCTATAGCTATGTAAGTGTGGATGAGAAGGACAGGGACTATCCTGCAAAGATGTACCGTTTCCCTCTCCCTGAAAGTGAAGTATCAAACAACAAGGCTTTGGGCAAACAACAGCCTGACGTAAATTGGCGCACGAACTAGTATGAAAAAGTATATAAACATTTTGATATTGGGCTCCCTGCTGGCTGCATTCACAGCCTGCCACGAGCCGGAGTACTATGTACCGGAGGATGAGGAAGGTGTAGAGGCGGATAGCGGTGTGGGTCTTGTAAGTCTCACGGCGATTATGACCACCGGCAACTATGTCGACAAGGAGCTCGCTACCTGCACCTTCGATGACCCGGAGCAGACGGACTATGTGATTCCTATTCCTTGGTATTATCCTGAGACAAGCGACGATGAGACCGAGTATTATCTGATGGCTCTCCGCGTAAGGGCAAAGCTTCAGGCCAACTGGAAGATTTCCCCTGCACTCGGACTGCTTGACCTCTCCGGAGGAGAAAAGCACACATTCACGCTTACCGACCCGGAAGGGAAGTCCCGTGAAATTACAATTTCGGCTGAGCGCAGGCGCTCATCCACAGCCGAACTTGTTACGCTCAGCATTACTGACTATATGGTCAGCGGTATCATCAACAAGAACAAAAAGACAGTCCTGATTCCTTCTTTCGAGGATTTGTCCGCTGTATCGGTAACCGCACAGGTATCCCCTCACTCTACCCTTGAGAGCATTGGAGGCAAGGCTTATGACCCTAAGTCCAAGACCCGCAAGTACAATCTTTCCGACGATTCGGAGATTGTCATAAAGGCTGATGACGGAACGCTTGTTAGCTATCCTGTAAGTCACGGATACCCTGAACTTGTCGATTTCGGCTTCAACAGCAGCTCCGTTGAACAACTGTTCAACATCGACCCTGTAGCCAACCTCGGATTCCCTGCTTATACGGAGACTTCCTATGTTTCTCTTGCGGGACAGGGCAACAATATCGTAGTCTGCTTCGGAAGCGACAGGGCTCCGGTGCTCGTCAACAAGTACAACGGCTCAAAGGCCGGTACGCTCAACACCGGTTCTGCCGTTGTAGATGTGATTGCAAGCGATGAGAAGGACCATCTCATTATGGCCAATGTCGCAAATAAGGGAGAAGATGTCAATATCTACCGCAGTGACGATGTTACACTCGCCCCTACCCTTTACTACAGTTTCAAGGACACCCTCGATGTGCCTGTAGGACACAGGATGAAGGTGATTGGAGATATCGACGGCGATGCTGCGATTGTCTTCACCGCAGAGGGTATTGCCGGTGTGACCACCTCTTCAAGAGCTATCTACCTGAAGGTCAGGGGAGGTGCCGTGCAGGATGAGCCGATTGTGGTGGATTTCTCAGCACAGGGACTCGCCTGGGGGCCGGCTCCGGTCGGCCATGCGACTGTTGTCGCTGCCACCACCAATCCTGAGGCGGACGGATGGTTTGTCGATTACTACGACAACAACGCTGATGCAGCCATAGCTGAGAAGGACTCCAATGCTGATGCATACCAGCTCCACTATGTCAATGCGAAGGGCGTTGATGCAGTGGTTGACCACAACGGCAACTGGGCCTGCAATCCAAACTGTCTCGACAGCAAGAAGTTCAATAACAACACCTATATGGCTCTCTTCGTTGTCAGCCACTTCCCGGAATGGAGCATTTCGTCCAGACTCTACCTGTACGATATCAGCGACCCTTCATCTCCTGCAAAGGTTTTGGAGAATACCGACATTCCGCTCGGTCAGAGTGGAGCCACAAATTCAGAGTCCGGTGCGTCCGGAGATGTTGTGATTTGCCCTGCTTCCGACGGCTTCCGCGTATTCATTTATTACTATGACCACCACACCCAGTCTCTGGGCGCTTATGTGGCCGATTGCATCAAAATGTAATGAAACGGCGCAGACCATTATTCATCGCAGCAGCCGCAGTCATTTTTGTTACTGCGGCCGCCTGTGAGCCCAAGCCGGTCGAAATGGGAGAGTGGCCGTGGTCAGACCGTGAAGACGAAAAGGAGCAAGAGGAAGAGTTTTTCACCTGGCAGGAAGTGAGTTCGGAGTTCGGAGAGCTTCCTTCGCATATCAAAGTTTACCGCTCCGACGATTTCCTGCTTGACAAACAGGCCATTGCCTATATTGCCACGGCAGACCTGAATGAAACCACCTTCCACGTCTGGGGGCTCAATGCTCCTGACCTCAACGGCTGCAAGGAGCCTCTTCAGACCCCTAGGCAAGTCTTTGAGGCCAACAATGCTCCGGCTTTGGTAATCAATGCGGGCTTCTTCTATTCCGAGGGCGGCAAGAACTATTCTTCCAGCCTGGAAGTCAACAACGGCAAGCTCCTGTCTCCAAACATCAACTATGCTTCTGAAGACTGGAAGACTATGTACGCCCCTACAAGGGGAGTCTTCCTTGAGCATTCGGACGGAAGCTATGAGGTTGCCTGGACATATTTCAAGGACGCCAAAAACCATTGGATATACCAGAACCCTGCCGAAAACTCCTACAAGCAGAGTCCGCTTCCTACCCCTTCCGCCACCTTCCCGGAGGAAGGCAGGGACTTCGAAGCTGTCAACGGCATCGGAGGAGGCCCTGTGCTTCTGAAGAACGGCGAAATACGCAATACCGCTGCCGCCGAGCTCTTTGACGGCCCTACCGGGATAATGGTTGACGGCTCGCATCCGCGTACTGCCATTGGCGTCACTGCGGATAGCAGGCTGGTGCTCTTTGTTTGCGAAGGCCGCAATATGACCCCTGGCGTAGCTGGATTCACAACTCTCGAAGTAGCTCAGATACTTAAGGATTTCGGCTGTACGGACGCCCTCAACCTCGATGGCGGCGGCTCTACGATGATGCTTGTCAACGGAATAGAAGTAATCAAACCTTCCGATGGCTCGCAGAGACGGGTCGGCAGTTGCGTTTATGTAAGATAGTATGAAGAATAAAGTACTGATTCTGGCTTCGCTGCTTATTCTGGCGGCCTGCACAAAGCAGGGCAAGGAGCCTCCTGAAATCAACTGGGGTGGAGAGCCTTCCGCTCCTGAGGTATCGGATTCACTCAGGGCCAATGATGCCTATGTTTGGGTAAGTTGCGAGGGCAATTGGGAAGAGTTTGCCAACTCCAGGGATAATATCGCCCGTGACGTCGCGAAACTCAAAGAATCCGGATTCACCGACCTTGTAGTGGACGTGCGTCCTACCAACGGGGGTGTGCTCTTCAAGTCATCTCACGCCAAGCCTCAGACCAGAATGGACTGCTGGACCTCTGCGGGTTACCGGTTCATCAACAGAACAGCGGATTTCGACTACCTGCAGGCCTTTATTGATGAAGGACATAAGGCGGGACTGAGGGTTCACGCTGTCATCAACACCTTCGTGGGCGGCTGCCTCTGTCCTTACGGCCTCGGCTCCGACGGTATGCTCTTCGAGGACTCTTCCAAGAAGGGTTGGGCTTCGGTGGTCAATACCGCTGACGGGCTGGTCAGCACTATGGACCTTCTGGACGACAGCGTTGATTACGGGGCAAAATTCCTTTCTCCAATCAACCCTGAAGTTCAGGACTATGTGCTCGGCATCATCGCGGACCTTGCAGCCTACGATGTGGACGGCATCATCCTCGACCGTTGCCGTTTCGATGACTATTCCCTTCAGAGCGACTTCTGCGATTTGATGAAGAGTGGCTTTGAGGAGTATTGCGGCAAGTCCATAAGCAATTGGCCTTCAGATGTGATGAAACCGGGGCAGAGTGCCTTTAACGGAAGTACCACCAGCCTGCAGAAGCAGTGGCTCGAGTTCCGCGCCAAGGTGATTCACGATTTCGTGGTCAAGGCTGCGGACAAGGTGCATTCCATCAAGCCTGAGATGAAGTTCGGATGCTATGTGGGCGGCTGGTATTCCAGCTATTACTACAGCGGAGTCAATTGGGCTTCTCCGAAATATGACCCTAAGGCTGACGGCTACTATTGGGCAGGAAGCAACTACAAGGACTTCGGCTATGCCGACCATTGCGACTATATGTTCATCGGAGCCTATGCTTCTTCAGGCAGCATTTACGGCAGCGGAGAGTGGAGTATGGAAGGTTTCTGCAAGCAGGCAAAGCGTCTGTTCAAGGGCGATGTGCCGTTTGCTGGCGGACCGGACATAGGCAACGGCTCCGGCTTCGAAAATGGAGGCCAGGGTGCTTTGATGGATGACATTGTGGAAGCCTGTATGGGCAACAGCACTGCCGGAATGTTCTTCTTTGACTTGTGTCATATCCGTATGTACAACTATTGGGATGACATAAAGAACGCTATAGAAAACTATAACACACAACACAATAATTAATTCTCTATTTATGAAAAAATCTTTATTCGCAATCGCCCTTGCGGGCGCAATGGTTCTGGCTTGCAAGCCGGAGCCGGCTCCGGTTCAGAGCAGCATTACGCTGAAATCGGATGCTGAGGTACAGGTTCCTGTTGAGGGAGGTACCTTTACAGTTGAGTTCGAGGCTAATGTAGCCTGGACCGCAGAGCTTGACGTGAAGTCAGACGTAGCAGCTCTCAACATCAAGTCCGGAACCCCTGAGGATCAGAAAGTCAAGGTTTCCATCCAGAAGAACGATGTTGAGAATGTTGACCGTACCATCACCCTTACCCTTCTTGCAGACGGAGTAGAACCTGTCAAGGTTGTCTTCAAGCAGGCCAGCGTTTATGTTCCTTACTTCACTCTTTCTTCAACAGATGTTGCTGTGGGTGCAGAGGGCGGAAGTGTTGAAATCGAAGTTACAACCAACTGCGAGTACGGTATCGAGCCTTATGAGGCGCAAGATTGGCTTACACTCGGTGGAGACGCCAACAAGATTGTCCTGACAGCTGTTGCCAACGGTACCTATAACCTCCGTTATGCTGCATACCTCGTTACCGTTCCTGCAATCCAGGTTCCGGTTGTTGACGAAGAGACAGGTGAAGAGACAGGAGATACCGCACCTTACTCCGTGAACATCTGGTTCTGGCAGTCAGGTCAGGCAAGCTTGGAATGGGCAAGCCGTATCGATACCGTAACCTACAACGGTTCCTCAAATCTCAGTATGGCTATCGCGGACGGCAAGATTTACGTTTGCAACACTAAGGATGTATATTGCCACAGCCTGACCGACGGTTCGCTTTCAGCAGGTCTCGGACTCGGAGAATTCGGAATCAAGTCCATCACCAATGATGACGCCGGCAATGTGATTGTTGCAACGGGCGGCGGCTGGTATAATGCTGAGGCCGGTGGAGATCCTGACTATCTTAACATTGGTGTTCTTCCTGCATCAGACCCTCTCAATTTCGACAAGATGAATATGGTGATTATGTACACCAACGGCTTCTACGGTCTCGGTCTGGACAATGTCCGTGCAACAGGAGACTGCTACTCCGGAGACGGTGTGATTACTCTTGCTACCGTTGCAGGTGAGGGCGATGCCTTCTGCGTAGCTTGGCAGATTAAGGGCGGCAAGGCTGTTGACCTCAATGGAGATCCATCACTCGATGAGAATTATGAGACCAAGTACACCGACTATGTAACCATCACATATAATTCCTCCGCTATCTGGAATGCAAACAATATTGTGACAATGGCACTTAGCGACAAGCTTTCCGACGGTGTTCTCGAAATCGGTTACGACGGAATCTATGCTCTCCGCTACAACCCTTCAATGTCAGTATCCGCTTGGACTGATGTTCTTGCAACCGGAAGTAGTTGGGCAGAGGGTTACAACGCACTGGATGTAATCGAGTGGAACGGTCACAGGTATTGCGCATTCATTGGAATGGCATACTTCCCTAACTGGGGAATGCCTTCATACCTCTGGCTTGTGAACATCGACGATATCAACAACCCTGTTGTTGAGTTCTGCGGTGAGTACACAGCCGAGCTCGGAGAGGAAGAGGAAGTGGCAGGTCCATTCTGCTGCACATTCACCGACCTCAAGCTCGTTGCTGACGGTGACAACCTCAAGGCTTACATCATTGACGGTTCTTGGGGCGTAATGGGATGCTACAATTTCCCTAAGCTCTAACAGTCAAGCAAATACAATCTGAGCGGTCCTCTAAGGGCCGCTCTTTTTTGTTTATACCGCTTTTAATGCCTATCTTTACTTAAATAACACAAAAACCGATATTAATGAAATCAAAAATCATTGCTGTTTCAGTACTGCTGCTTTTAGGCCTTGGCCACTGTGCCTACGCCCAGCAGACAGTGCGCGGAAAGGTGGTTGATTCTGAAGGTGTGCCGCTGCCGGGCGCCTCAGTTATCATTAAGAACACCACTATCGGAGTGCTGACCGATTTCGACGGTCTGTATTCAATCTCCTGCAGTTCTGCAGATGTCCTTGAATTCGCCTCAATGGGCTACAAGACAGCCTACGAAACTGTGGGCAAGCGTACGGTTATCAATGTAACACTTTCGGACGACAGTTCCTTCCTCGAAGAGGCTGTTGTCGTAGGTTATGGTACTCAGGCAAAGACCAACCTCACCAATGCAGTCAGTTCCGTAAAGGGAGCCGAGCTGCTCAAGGCTCCGGCAGTCGGAGTTTCTTCAATGGTGGGAACCCGTGTTGCAGGCGTTGTTGCCCTGCAGCAGAGCGGTCAGCCGGGCAGCGATGCCGCATCCCTGCTTGTACGCGGTCAGGGGGCCGTATGTATTGTCGATGGAGTCAAGAGAAATCTCAACGAAATCGACCCTAATGATGTGGAGAGCGTCTCAGTGCTCAAAGATGCCACCTCCGCTTCGATGTACGGACTTGACGCAACCTCGGTCATCCTCGTTACCACCAAGCGCGGAGATGCGCAGAGGACAAGAATCAGCTACAACGGAGAGTTCGGTGTAAGCCGCAACACCAATATGCTCCGCCTGCTCAACGGTCCGGAATACGCCTACTGGTACAACAAATGTACAGAGCTCGATGCGGATGCGAAGGGTCTGGATTTCAATCCTGAGACTGACCTCATCTTCACCAAGCAGAATGTGCAGGATATGCTCTCCGGCAGCAACGGCTGGGGCAATACCGACTGGTATTCCAAGACCTTCGGCACCGGCACAACCCAGCACCATACTCTCAGCGCCAGCGGAGGCAATGAGAAATCCAAGTTCTTCGCTTCCATAGGCTACCTTGACCAGAACGGCAATGTTGACAACTTTAACTACACCCGTTACAGCGTCCGCTCCAATGTAGATACCAAAATCAATGATTTCCTTTCCTTCGAGCTCAATCTTGCCGGCCGTATCGAAATCAGGGACGAGCCGGGCTTTGCTGCGGATGCCAATGCTTTCAACAATATTCCTATGCAGGCAGTGCGTTCGAAGCCATATCTGCCGGAAACGGTAGAGATAGACGGCGTGACCTATCCTGTATCCTCAAGGCCTAATACGGGTCTGGTCAGCCCTCTTGCTTCTGCCTCCGAGTCCGGAAGCTACAATGTGAAGAACAGCTACATCGAGACCAGCGCGGTCCTGCGCTATGATGTGCCGTTTGTGCCGGGACTCTATTTCAAGGCTATGGGCTCATATGATATGTTTTTCCAGGACACCCGAAGGCTGGCAGTGCCTTACAAGACCGCAGCTGAGGTGCTCCCTGCTATAGGAACGACTGAGCTGAAGTATAATGTGGTGACGGACGCCCGTGGAACGAGCACCTACCTCGCCGAGTCTTCGCACAACAGCTATACCATTACCACCAACCTCAGCGCCAATTATGAGCGCGAGTTCGGAAAGCACGCCGTGAAGGCACTCGCTTTCGTGGAAACCCGCGAGGTGAAAGGCCATACTATAGGCGCTACCGGCTACGGTCTCGACTTCCTCAGTCTGGCCGAGTTGGATAAGGTGACCAACAAGACCGGGGACGGCTCCGAAAAGATTCCTTCCGTTGCCGGACGCAGCAGCCACAGCCGCGCTGTCGGCTTTGCAGGCCGTATCAATTATGCCTATGCGCAGAAATATCTCCTCGAGCTCTCCTGCCGCTATGACGGCTCCTACATATTTGCCAACAAGGCAGGCTCCCGCTGGGTTGTGCTCCCGGGAGTCTCTCTCGGCTGGAATCTCAACAAGGAAGACTGGTTTGACGCACCTTGGGTGGACGAGCTGAAGCTCCGTGCAAGCGCCGGCAAATCAGCCACTTCCAACGGTCTCGGAAGCACCAATTATCTCGACCTGTTCGGGCTTTCGCAGAATGCGCTTGTGCTCGGCGGAGTCAATCAGGGAATGGTCTATGCTTCGGTGCTCGGAAATCCCAACCTTACCTGGGCAAAGATTGACAGCTACGATATCGGAGTTGATTTCGAAGCCTGGAAAGGCCTTCTTGGAGTGGAGCTCGACTTTTTCTACAAGTATGAGTACGACATCCTTTCAGGTGTGACCGGTTCCTATTCTCCTTCAAGGGGAGGGTACTACTACACCTACGGCAACGACAACAAGAAAGACTATCGCGGATTCGACTTCACCATCCGCCACAACAATTACATTGGAGACCTCAATTACGGCGCAAAGCTTATGTTCACCTACGCTTACCGCCGCTGGCTCTATTACGCGGGTGACTCTGCCAATACTCCTATGTATCAGAAACTCACCGGCAAAGAGGTGGGAAGCCGCTGGGGCTTCATTGCTGACGGCCTGTTCACCAGCTGGACCGATGTGGAGAACAGCGCCAGTCCTGAGGGCTATGCGGTAGCTCCGGGCTACATCAAATATGTGGACCGCAACGGAGACGGAAAGGTCGTTTGGCAGGACGACCAGGGCTATGTGGCCGGAACCGACTATCCTAGGGTTCAGGGCTCGCTCAATCTGTACGCCAACTGGAGGGGATTCGATATCGATATGCTCTTCCAGGGAGCAATGGGGCGCACCGTTTCCCTCACCGGACAATATACGCTTGCCGGCTCCGAGGGTATTCAGGACAACACCTTCCTTACCAAACCGTTCTACGGGGGCGGAAACTCTCCTCTCTTCCTGCTCGAAAACGCCTGGACGCCGAGCAATCCAAAGGGAGAATTCCCTCGTCCTGCGCTCAATTACCTGAGCAACAACAACGGTTTCTCCTCAACCTTCTGGTACAGGGACGGAAGCTACCTGCGTCTTAAGACTATGCAAATCGGCTACACCCTCCCGGCCAAGATTACCAAGCGCGCCGGAGTCTCTTCTCTTCGCATTTATATGCAGGGCTCCAATCTGTTCACAATCAGCGAGCTCACCAAATACAACATCGACCCTGAGCAGCCTGCCGTCAACAACGGTTACTACCCTCAGCAGAAAGTATATCAGCTCGGTGCCAAATTAACATTCTAAAAGGAGGAAAGAGCAATGAAAAAATTCATAATCGCTTTGGCTGCCTGTGCAGCACTTGTTTCCTGCAATGCCTGGCTTGACGGCACTACCAATTCCTCCGACCTCTCGGAGCAGGCCATCTGGGAAAGCAAAAGCACTGCTGACCTTTATATCAACGGATTCTACACCTATCTCCACAAGTACGGGCAGTTCGGAACCGACCAGTTCCAGGGCTCTCTGATGGAGAGTCTTACCGATGAGCTCAAATACGGCTCAGTCGCTCTCGGCAACAGGGCGGGACATCCCAATGTCTATGTCACCGACCCGAGCGCCATTACCCAGGACGGATGCCTCTACAGCATCTGGGGCTCGGCCTATACTCAAATCCGCAGAATCAACGGCTTCCTGGATTCGATGCAGAAGTATTCAAAATTCGATGACCGGACCAATACTCTCTACGAGGCTCAGGCCCGTTTCTTCCGGGCTTTCGTCCACTTCCAGCTGGCAAAGCGCCATCCGAGGGGAATCATCTATTACAAGGAACTCCCTACCTCGAACAACAGGGCGCTCAACACTCCTGAGGAAGTGTGGGAAGAGCTTTATCAGGACCTGCTCTTTGCTGCGCAGAATCTGCCTGTAGAGTGGCCGTCTTCCGACAAGGGCCGAATCACCAAGGGCGGAGCCTGGGCAATGATGTCCCGAGCTATGCTCTATGCCGAGCGCTGGCAGGATGCCTACAATGCTGCGGATTCGGTCATCGCCATCAACAAATACGAACTTATGCCGGAGTACAAAGATGCATGGAAAGGCAACAACAAGGAAGCCATCATAGAGTTCGACTACAACAAGAACGGAGTTACCCACACTTTCGACCAGGATTATCTCCCGTTCTGCTTCGACACCGACTATGGTGCTCTCGGAACCCCTACTCAGGAAATGGTGGAATGCTACGAGAAGGCCGACGGAAGCCGTTTCGACTGGAGCCCTTGGCACTCCGGTGCACGCAAGACACGCCCGGACTATGAGAGCCTTGAGCCGCGTTTCCACGCAACAATCTTCTACAACGGAAGCAACTCGAGCGTAGGCACTATGGACTGCTCCGTAGGAGGACAGAACGGCGCATTTATGCGCTACAACTCCGCTTCCTACTCCTACGGTATGACCACCACGGGATATTTCCTGCGCAAGCTCATAGACGAGAACCACACTGACCTGAGGGGCCTGAAGAGTACCCAAAGCTGGGTGGAAATGCGCTATGCCGAGGTGCTTCTCAACAAGGCTGAGGCTGCCTACAGACTGGGCAGGAGCGACTATCAGGCTCCTATGAACGAAGTCAGGGAAAGGGTGAACCTGCCTGCAAAGAACCTCAGCGGAGAGGCTTGGTTCGAGGCCTATATCAACGAACGCAAGGTCGAGCTCGCCTACGAAGGCCAGCACTATTGGGACCTTCTCAGGTGGAGACTGGCCCATATCCGCCTCAACGACTACCAGTGCCACGCATTCAGAATCGTAGGGGACGAGTTCAACTACGAGTCCTGCGACCTCAAAGACCGCAAGTTCGACCAGAAGTGCTACTGTCTTCCTATTCCTACCCAGGAGCTCCGTGAGAACAATCTTATAAATGAACAATTCCCAGAGTGGAGGTAATATGAAAAAGTTACACATATACATCAGCGTACTCTCTGCAATGCTCGCACTTGCTGCCTGCCACAAGCCCGAGTACAAAATCCCTGACGAGGGAAGCGTTACCATAGGCTTTACCAGCTTCACCGGCAAGTTCCCCGATGACGACAGGGACGAGAATCTCTTCAAGTCCGAGATAGACGAGGTGGCTCATATCATCACGATAGTGTTCCCTTACACCTATCCTGCCAACAGCACTCAGAACCTCGTTGAGGAAGACCTCAAAAAGGTCAAGGTAACAGCCAATCTGGACCCGGGCTGCTCGATTGAGCCGGGAATACTCTTTATGGATCTCACCAAGGACAATCCAATCACCGTGGTCAACCAGAGGGGAGACAGGCAGGAGTGGACAGTACGCGGAGAAATCAGAAAGAGCAACGAGTGTTCGGTTACCTCCTACAAGCTCGCCATAGACGGGACTTCCGGCATCATCATCGACAGCAAGGGAACCATCTCCATCCCTGCCTTCGACCCTCTGGTGCCTCAGAAGGCCGAAATCGAGCTTTCCTTCGGAGCGAGCATCACCAGCAGCATCAATCCTGCAACGGATGATTGCGACTACGATGCCGGCTTCAAGTTTACCGTAACCGCACAGGACGGCACTACCAGCAGGGAATATACCGTCTCCACCACCATCCCGGACAAGCTCTCATCAGGAATGCGCGCGGGAAGCGCCAAGATTCTCTGGACCGTCAAACTCAAAGAGGCCTATAAGCTGGAGAACCCGCTGCTGATGAATTCTATGGCTGTACTCAAGGACTACATAGTGCTCAATACCAGAAACGAAGACCTTCTTGTGGTCAGCCGCAAGGACGGCTCGAAGGTAGGCACCATCACCCTGCCGTTCCTCTCCGATGAGGCTTATCCTAACTTCAAGATTACTTCGGACGACAACGACAATATCCTTGTCACCAGCCTCTCTGCGGGAGTCGGAACCCTGAAGGTTTACCGCATCAAGGGCATCCACGGCACACCTGAGCTGTATATCAGCTGTCCTACCGGCTACTACAAGGCCCTTGACAAGAACGGAAACGAATATGACGCCCTCAACCAGCTCGGAAGAAGCATTTCGGTGGCCGGCTCCCTGGACGGGGATGCAGTCATCACCATCCCTATCACCAACGCCCAGAATATCTACAAATTCCGCAGGTGGACGGTCAAGGACGGAGTCCTCAATACCGAGTTTGAAGACGTCGAAATGGTGGACGAGGCAATAGTCGGAGCCTGGAACTACGCGTGCGATGTTATCGCATCAGACCCGAGCAATCCGAAGGCGGATTACTTTGTCGCTTCCTATGCGGCTATCAGCCCCGGAGAGGGAACCAACACACGCGCCGGACTCTGGATGGAAGGCTCCACCAACAGAATCCGCTGCCATACTCCATTCCGCTCCGTGAACTGGGTGTCTTCTTCAGCCGATTACCAGGAATTCAACGGAGGACGCTTTGTGGCAATGAATTCCGCCAACGGCTTTACCTGGGGCTCGGACGATATTGTCTATATGTATGACCTCTCCGAGTCCACTCTCGAAAACATTGCCTGGAGCTGTGAGCCTGCAATTTACGGCTCGTTCAAGACCATAGGGGAAGCAAACACCAACCAGACCGGCGATTGCCAGTTCGGAGGCGTCAGCGAAGACGGATTCTTTATGTATCTGTATTTCCTCTTCTCAGGCGGTCAGATGGTAGCAGTTCAATTCGATTGCCTGGATATCTGATATGAGCAGAAATTTCGCACTGATATTCGCTGCTGTGGCACTTCTCTGTGCCACAGCCTGCGATGATAAGGAAGGGCATTTCCAGACTCCGCCTTGGGATTTGGAAGAAGAGGAGCAGAAACCCGGAGGCGACGACCTGAAGCCCGAGGAACCGAAGCCTTTCTACATCTGGATAGACGCGGCAGCCAATTTCCCGGATTTCGCCAACTCCAAGGATAATATCAGACGGGACCTCACCAAGGCTGCCGATTGCGGGTTTACGGACATTATCGTAGATGTGCGTCCAAGTTGCGGCGATGTGCTCTACCGATCCGAACTCGGGCATCCTGTCGAGTGGCTGAGCGCCTGGAAGGGCGGAGTATATTCCAAAATCGACCGTACGGCGGATTGGGATTATCTTCAGGCCTTCATAGACATAGGACACGAACTCGGCTTGAGGGTTCACGCCGGGTTCAATACTATGGTAGGCGGCAATGCCAATGGGGCAGGAGGCCCGAACGGTCTGCTGTTCAGGGACTCTTCCAAAAAGGAATGGGCCACCACCTACAACACTGCCAACGGGCTGCGCAATGCCCTGGACACAGGTCTCGATGCTTTCTTCAACCCCGCCAATCCGCAGGTGCAGGACTACCTCATATCCCTGCTCGAAGACCTTGCAGCCTATGAAGATTTGGACGGAATAGTGCTGGACCGCTGCCGCTATGCCGGAATCGGCTCCGATTTCTCGGAACTAACCAAAAAGCAATTCCTCGAATATGCCTCTCTCGCCACCATCAGGTGGCCGGAAGACATTCTTCCTGCCGGTGCTGATTACTCGACTGCCATCGAAGCCAAAAACCAGGGCCCATACTACAAGCTGTGGCTTGAATTCCGCGCGAAAACCATTCACGACTTCGTGCAGAGGGCATCTGAGGCAGTGCATGCAGTCAACCCTGACATTAAGTTCGGCTGCTATGTGGGCGGCTGGTATTCCCAATATTTCGAATTGGGAGTCAACTGGGCGAGCCCCAATTTCGACACCCGTTCCGCCTTTCCGGCCTGGGCGACACGAGATTACAAAAACTATGGCTATGCCGATCACTGCGACCAGATTGTAATCGGGGCTTATGCTTCGCCGGGCGCTGTCTGGGGCAGCGGCGAATGGACTATGCAGGGCTTCTGCAGCCAGGCCAAGAACAAGATTGGCGGCGCCTGCCCTCTGGTGGTCGGTGGTCCTGATGTGGGCAACTGGGACAGCAGCAACAAGTACAGTCAGGAAGAGGAGAATGCCGCGATTGTAAACTCGGTCAAAGCCTGCTACGATTCCTGTGACGGCTACTTCCTCTTCGATATGATTCATCTCAAACTCGCCGACCAGTGGCAGTACGCCAAGGAAGGCATAGATAACGCCTTAAAGTAATGAAACGATTTTTCACCGTTCTTGCCGCAGCCCTGCTGCTGCTCTGCTCCTGCTCCAAGCCGCAGGAGAAACGCCTTTACATCTGGGTAGATGCGATGGCCAACTTCCCGGATTTCGCCAATTCCAAGGACAATATCAGAAGAGACCTCACTCTTGCAAAGGAGGCCGGATTTACCGATGTTGTAGTGGATATCCGTCCTACCTGCGGAGATGTGCTCTACAAGTCCGAAACCGGCCATCAGGTAGAGTGGCTCGGAGCTATGATGGACGGCAAATGGAGCCGCTGCTACAGGACTGCCGAATGGGACTATCTCGGAGCATTTATTGAAATAGGCCACGAGCTCGGCCTTCGCATCCACGCCGGCTTCAATACCTTTATGGCAGGTGATGAGGACTCGCTCGGCATCAACGGGCTGCTTTTCAGGGATGAGGACAAGAGGGACTGGGCCACCTGCTACAGCCTCAAGGACGGCATACACAACGCCCTGGACTGCAAGATGTTCGCCTTCTTCAATCCTGCCAATCCCGAGGTTCAGGAGTATCTTCTCAAGCTCATCGGGGAGCTTGCCGCTTACAAGGACCTGGACGGCATAGTGCTTGACCGCTGCCGTTATGCCGGTCTCAATGCGGACTTCTCCGAGCTCACCAGGCAGCAGTTTATGGACTATCTGGGAGTGGGCAGCATCAGATGGCCTGAGGATGTGCTGCCAGCCGGAGCAACCTATTGGGATGCCCTCGATGTGAAGAATCACGGGCCGTATTTCAAGCAGTGGTGCGCGTACCGTGCAAAGGTCATTCACGACTTCGTGGAGAAGGCCTCAAAGGTCGCCCACAAGGTGCATCCGGATATCACTTTCGGAGTTTATGTGGGAGGCTGGTACTCCCAGTACTTCGATGTGGGAGTCAACTGGGCCAGCCCGGACTACGATGCCGCAGCGGACTTCCCTCTGTGGGCAAGTGCCGAATGGAGCAAATACGGCTATGCCGACCATTGCGACCATATGCTGATAGGCGCCTATGCCTCTCCGGCAGCCGTATATGGAGATAAGGAGTGGACGATGGAAGGCTTCTGCCGCCTTGCCAAGGAGAAGATAGGAGATGCCTGCCCAATCGTTTGCGGAGGCCCGGATGTGGGCAACTGGGATCCGAAGAATCTTTATGACAGGGAGTTTGAAGACCAGGCAGTAGTCAATTCGGTCAAGGCTTGTTATGATGCCTGCGACGGCTACTTCCTCTTCGATATGATTCATCTCAAGAAAGCCCGCCGCTGGGAAGAAGTAGGGCAAGGAATCAACCTCGCCCTACAACAATAATCAGCTTCTCCAGAACAGCTTCTTCTTCGTGAAGAAGTTCGTTCCCAGCATCATCAGGCAGGTGAGGAAGATGCCGTAGAGCAGCCCCGCAAGCGGACGTCCCGCTGTCAGATTGTTCAGCCACTCGGTTCCTCCCGGGATGATGCTCAGAATCAGATTTATGACAGGAAGGATAATGAACCCGGAGATAGTATATGCTATCATCGGGTTCTGTCCTGTCATAGCCAGAGCTCTGCACATCTGCTTGCCTTTCTGAGTGGAGAGAGTCTCTCCCCAGAGCAGGAAAGCGGTCAGCAGGCACGCAAGACCGGCGGTTGAAAGCATATAGCTGAGGTTGCAATAGTCCTTCGTGATACCTCCGTCGATAGGGTCGAACACAATGCCCAGAGCAAGCAGGGCGAAGCCCATCCTCGCAATCGTTGTCCACACCGTCCTGTCGCCTCTGGTAAGGAAGAGAAATACGATGGCGCTGATTGCTGTGATGTCGAGTGCAGCCCAGATGTGGCGTGTGTAGAAGGCCCAAAGCATTGCCGGAGTAAGCAGGGCGCAAAGACCCGCTGCCACAATGGTTTTCCAGTTTCCTGCCTCGGAGCAGAGTGCGGCATTGTCGTCCGTCGCCTTCATCAGAAGGTCTCCTACACTCATTCCCACAATGGTAATCACCAGATACTGTGCGTATCTCCAGTTGAAAAGCCAGCTGATTGAGCCCGGGATATCGAACATTCCCAGGCAATGCCACTGCCAATCCACTTCCTTCAGTGCGCAGACTGCAAGGAGTATAATCAGTCGCAGTATCATCCTGTTTCTGGTCAGCAGCCACATGAAGCCGCCGAGCAGGGCAAGGGCAGAAAGCACCATAATGATGATATTGTTATGATTGAAGCCGAACTCCACTCCGAAGGCGAACTTCTCGACAAGAAGCATCACTATAAGCAAGACAAGACCAACCAGATTTACCGCCCAGCCCTTGATTTTCGGGCTGTCCTTGACTCTTACAAGAGCAACGAACATAGCGAGCCATATTGCGATTCGGGTGGCAATCTGAGGAAGGGCTACCTTGCCTGCAATCAGGCCTGCGTTGCCCAGCACCAGTCCGAAGGCCGCGAGTGTCAGCCAGCGTTTCACAATCCCCAGCGACACCTTGCCGAGAGATGCTCCTTTGGAGAGTTTGCGTCCGAGCGAGAAAGGCATTGAAGCTCCCATCGAAAAGATGAAGAACGGGAATACCAAATCCACCCAGGTAATACCCTTGATGTCAGGATTGAACACGAAGGTCGGAGGTCCCACCTGACAGTGGAACATATAGGCCGGCAGCCCGGCGTTCCATACGAGCGAGCCGCTGAGCACCATCATAAAGATGGTAAGCCCGCGGAGCACGTCTATGGAGAGTATTCTTTTGTTCATTATTTCTTCAGATTTTTCCAATACTGCTCGATTTCCTCCAGGGTCTTGCCCGTGGTCTCAGGAATCTTGAAGCGTATGATGTACATATAAGGCAGGCAGCACAGTGCAAAGAAGAAGAAGGTGCCCGCAGGAGTGAGAGTGCTCATACACCAAGGAGTGAACTGGCCGATAAGGTAGGTTCCGACCCAAAGGGCAAGGCCGGCGATGGACATTGCAATGCCCCGCACCTTGTTCGGGTACATCTCGCTCAGCAGCACGAATACCACTGCGCTGATGGAAATTGCCTGGCTGAAGATATAGAGCAGGAAGAACACTAGAAGCACAATAGGGCTGATGCCCAGAGCCTCGTGGAAAAGGAAGTAAAGTCCTATCATTACCAGGCAGACAATCATTGAAGTCACGCCGAAGTAAATCAGCTTCTTGCGGCCCACCTTGTCGATAATGAAGACTGCGATAATAGTAGTAAGGAAGTTCACCAGACCCACCAGAACGGTTGAGAATGAGGAATCCTTGCTTGCGAGGCCCGCATCAGCAAAGATATCCGGGCCATAGTACAGCACGGCATTCACGCCCATAAACTGTCCGAGCAGGGCTATTGCCACACCGAGCAGCACGGCGGTGCGTATGCCCGGTTCCAACAGAGCCTTCCATTCGCTCTTCACCTCGCCTGCGATTGATGACTTCGTAAGGTTGAATTCGGCGATTGCGCCTTCCTCGGTAGCCTTGAGCCTGCGGAATACTCCCATTGCCTTGTCTTCCTTGCCTTTGAGCATCAGCCACTTCGGGCTTTCAGGAATGAAGAAGGCGATAATCAGGAAGAGCACGGTCACAACGCTCTCGCTGCCCAGCATTCCGCGCCACATCTCTGAAGAGAATATCTTCTGAAGCAGAGGGGATGAGAAGCTGGCCGTCTCGCTTCCGGAAAGAATGATGAAGTTCACCAGATAGGCCAGCAGCAGACCCAGGGTGACGGCAAGTTGGTAGAGGGCTACCATAGTGCCCCTGATTTTTGCGGGAGATATTTCGGAAATGTACATAGGAGAGACGATGCTCACTATACCTATGCCCATACCACCGATAATGCGGTAAGCCACGAGGTCGTTGAAGCCTGCGCAGAAGCAGCATCCTATAGCGGAAACGCTGAAGAGGACTGCGGCAATCAGCAGGGTCGCCTTGCGGCCGAGGTAGTCGCTCATAAGTCCCGCCACAGCAACTCCCACGATGGAGCCGACCAGTGCGCATCCCACATACCATCCCTTGCTCATCTCCGTAAGCCCGAACTGGGCACTCACGTCAGCGGTGGTTCCGGAAATGACTGCCGTGTCGTAGCCGAAGAGAATGCCTCCGAGAGCAGCTACGAACGAAAGGAAAATAACATAGCCGATATTGGCTGAAGCGTTGTCTTTCATATTACTTTATGTCAAAATAATCTTTGTAACGGTCATACAGATGCCCTGCCTGCAGGTAGGCTGACTGAGGGCTCATAAAGTGGCTGAACTCGAAGGTGATGGCCTTGTCGTAACCTGCGCGTGCGGCTGCTTCCAGTTTCATGCGCAGCTTGTCGAACTTGATAGGCAGGAACTTGATAGGCATATCGCGGTCGAAGCTCTCCGCATTGGTCCAGCACTGCATCCCGTAGCGGTCAGCAAGTTTCTTGTTTACGCTGAAGAACGCGTCCAGCTCGTCATAGTCGATGTGTCCGTCCTGGAATGCGCAGGCGTCCACCACAGTGTGGATGCCGCTGAAGATTTCATTCCATTCCTCCTCGTGCTTCTGTACGGAAACGGCTTCTTCCTTGGTAAGAGAGCCTCCGGCTGCGGAAACCGCCTTCTTGCCGTCAATCCAAGGGGAAATGAAGGTAGGCAGGCCGCCTGAGACATCCTTGCACATCTTTCCCATAGTGTAGAAGCAGTCTATTGCTCCCTTTGTGGCACGGGAAATCTCTGTGGACAGGTACCAGCCCTGGAAACTCTTGTGGTGGCCGTATTTTGCCCACACCTCGTCAATCACGAATTTGTTGACTTCGGTCTCATACATCATATTGCCCGTGTCCCAATAAACGCCGGAATCATAGAGTCCGTAGTAGAACTTCATATCGTACTTGTCCGCGAGGCTGAGGAAAAGCTCAAGCAGGTCCATAGAAGGCATATAGCATCCTTTCTTGAGAAGATACTCGCAAGGCCAGGTGATGAACTTGCGGTAGCCGGAGCGAATCATAATCACGGTGTCGATACCTATGGCTTTCATATTGCGGAAATCCTGCTCCCATTCCTTCGGACCCCAGTTCTGATGGGGGATATCGTGTGAGATTTCATCGAGGAAGGTGCCGGTAATCCTGAGTCCCTTGCCTTTAGGGACAATCAGTCCGCTGTTTGAGGATGAAGAACTCTTTGGAGAGCTCCCGTTTTCACATCCGGTGAGCAGGGAAGCGCAGGCTGCTGCGGTTGTAGCCGCTGCCGCCGTTTTGAGAAAAGATCTGCGATCGGTCATTATTCTGGTATTTTAGTTTGTGTCTTCGAGTTCGGTCAAATCTCAACAAATATACTAAAATACTCGCACATATTGCCTATCTTTGCCGTTACACTCAAACAATAGCTAATGAAACCAATCCGAAACATTATTGCTTCAGCTGCTTTTCTGGTGCTTTGCCAAGTGGCTGCCGCAAGTATTCCGGTGAAGGGACGTGTAGTGGACAGCAACGGCGATCCGCTTCCCGGCGTATTCGTTCTCGAAGAAGGTGTCGCTTCGAATGGAGTGATGACCGATGAAAACGGCAATTTCTCAATTCAGGTAACCAATCAGAATTCCGTACTTCTCTTTTCCCAACTCGGCTTCAAGGAACTCAAGGAGCCGGTCGGAGCACGCAAAATCTTCAATGTGACTCTCAAAGATGACACCACCCTCCTGGAGGAAGTGGTCGTTGTCGGTTACGGAGTCCAGAAGAAGGGCAGCATTACAGGCTCGATTGCCTCAATCAACAACGAAACCCTTACTGCCGCACCGACGGACAATGTCTCCAATATGCTGGGAGGCAAGCTCCCGGGCCTTGTGTCCCGCCAGACAAGCGGACTTCCGGGAGAGAATGATGCCCAGGTCTATATCCGGGGCATCAGTACCACCGGCAACAGCTCTCCTCTGGTGCTTGTGGACGGAGTGGAAAGGGATTTCGCCAACCTCGACCCTTCCGAAATTGCGGACATCACCATTCTCAAGGACGCTGCTTCTGCAGCTGTCTATGGCGTGAAGGGTGCCAACGGTGTAATCCTTGTCACCACCCGTCGAGGCGATGTGGCAAGCACCCGTGTGACCTACAACGGAGCCCTCACCATCAGCAGCAATGCGGATATGATTGAGCTTCTCGACGGCCCGCAGTACGCATACTGGCACAATCTTGCCACCGACCTCGACGGGATTGCAAGGGACTACTCCGACACCCAGATAGAATACATAAAGAACGGCAACGACCCTCAGGGTATTCTCGGCAATACCGATTTCCTTGACCTGATTTTCAAGAAGGCCGCAATTGGTCACAACCACAATGTCAGCATCTCGGGAGGAAGCAAGAATGTCCGCTATTTTGTGGGCGGAAGCTACCTGAACCAGGACGGTATCATTGACAATGTCTGGTTCAGGCGCTACAACCTCCGCTCCAACATCGACATCAACCTCACCGACGACCTCATCCTCAAGGTGGATGTGTCCGGGCGTATTGAGGACAGGCATCAGCCCGGTGTGAGCGCAGGCTCAAGCGACCCTACCGCATCTCTTGACAACGGAGGCAAGGAGATGGGTTACAAAAACATCATATTCTACGCCATTTCCGCCCGTCCTACTACCCGGGCGCAGATGCCGGACGGGACCTACATAGGCTATCAGAATCCTCTCATTGCCCGTGACGAGTCGGGATTTCAGGATAAGAACAACTCCTATGTTCAGACCGGCGTTACCCTGCAGTACAACGTGCCATTCGTCAATGGGCTGAGCATCAAGCTGATGGGCAGTTACGACTTCCAGAACACCCTGTCCAAGAAGCTTCTGCTGCCTTGCAGCCAGGTGACTCCCCAGTACAGCAGCGCATCCGGCCCTCTTACACTCACGCCGGGCAACAGCCCTCATCTCGCTTCAGGAGTCAACCAGCTCACCGAAGCGCATACCCTTTTCTCCCGCTACACCTTCACAGCCCAGATGAACTACTCCCGCACTTTCGGCGCACACGAAGTCGGCGGCGACCTCGTTTGGGAGCAGAGCGGCACGGCCGGGAGATATTTCACCGCGTCCAAGCAGAATTTCCCCATCACGGAAATTCCGGACCTCAACTTCTCCACCGATGTGGTTCCGAATTCCGTGCAGGGCTACCACTCCCACTCCGGACGCCAGGGCCTGCTGCTCAGAGGAAACTATACTTATGATTCCCGCTACATAGTCTCCGCATCACTGCGCGGTGACTGGTCTGCCAAGTTCGCTCCGGACCACAGGCTCGGTGTGTTCCCGGCGGTTTCCCTTGGATGGAGACTCTCGCAGGAAGAGTTTATGGAAAGCACCGGGGATGTGGTTGACAATCTCAAGCTGCGTGCATCCTGGGGTGTGCTCGGCAACGATGCCATATCCGATTTCCTCTATGTGCAGGGCATAGGTCTCAGCTCCAAACCTGTAGTGGTGATAGGGGGCAAGCCTGTTCAGGGCCTCTACACCACCTCCGTTCCCAACAGGGACATCACCTGGGAAACCACAACCACCTGGAATGCGGGTGCCGATGCAAGTCTTTGGAACGGGCTGCTCAGCATTGAAGGAGATGCGTTCTACAAGCTCACCACGGGCATACTCCAGTCCCAGGCCGGCCAGAATCCGCCTTCAATCGGCTCCAACTTCTCAGCCATTGTCAACAGCGGAGTTGTGGATGTGCGCGGTTTCGAGCTTACCGTAGGCCACAGCAACAGAGTCGGGGAACTGGAGTATCACATAAGCGCCAACACCTCTTTTGCCCGCAACCGCTACATCAGCATCAATGACTCCGACAATATCCCGTCCTGCCAAAGCAAACTCGGCCAGCCTCTCGGCTCCGTGCTCGGCTATGTCTCCGACGGACTCTACAGGGATGAGGAAGACCTCGCACGCTCTCCGAAGACCGGAAGCAATGTGCGTGTGGGAGACATCAAATACAAGGACCTTAACGGGGACGGCAAAATCACTGCCGACGACCGCACCTGGATTGCGGGATCCCAGATTCCGGAGATAATGTACGGGCTCAACCTTGATTTCAAATGGAAGGGCTTCGACTTTATGATGTTCTTCCAGGGAGCGGCCAATACCGAGATTATGCTTTGCGGCACCTACTCCGCCCTCGGCTTCTCTGACGGAACCTACTACACCCAGGCTTTCAAATGGGGCAGCAATCCTCCCAAGTACCTTGTGGAGGGCAGCTGGACCCCGGACCATACTGATGCGCAGTATCCGCGTCTCAGCACACAGACAAGCTCCAACAATGTCCTTCCAAGCGATTTCTGGGCAAGAGACGCAAGCTACCTCCGACTGAAGAATATTCAGCTCGGGTACAATCTGCCGGCCTCGCTGACGAGGAAGTTCTATGTGGACAATATGCGTGTATATCTAAGCGCTTCAAATCTGTTCACCATCTCCGGCCTTTCCGCTTTGGGCATAGACCCTGAAGCGCCGAGCGTGAACAACGGCTATTACCCTCAGCAGAGGGTGGTCAGCGTGGGCGCAAGTTTAACATTCTGACAAGGAGGTAAAGATGAAGAACAGATATTATACCCTGCTTGCAGCAGCGATGCTCTCCTTCGCTTCCTGCAGTTCGGTTGACCTCGACCCGACCAATCAATATGATGTAGCCTATGCGATGAGCAGCGAGGCCAACGCCAATCTGTATGTGAATTATTTCTATCAGGTGGTGGCTCAGTGGGGCCAGTTCGGAAGCTGCGCACTCGGAGGGGCCAATTCCAATATGTCCGACGGCCTGACCGACATACTTAAATACGGAGGCATTGTCAGCGGCACCGGAGACTGCAACCTGATTATGACCGTATCCGGCCAGCAGAGCGTCACCCGCAATTACTTCGACAGCTGGACTTCCGGCTACAGCTGGATACGCCGTTTCAACGAGGCTCTCAAATACCTCGATATGTACAAGGCTAATTTCAGCGAGAGCCAGTACTCACGCATCAAGGCTGAGATTCTCTTTTTCAGGGCCCACGTGGAGTTTATGATGATGCGCAGCCACGCCTCAGTCAAAGACGGGCTCGGAATCATACTCTACGACACCCTGGATGAGATGTCCATCGCCACCAAGGACACTGAGCGCAATACTCTGGAGCAGTGCTGGGATGCCATCGAAAGGGATGCCCGCTTTGCCATTGAGCATCTCCCTGAGCCGGCAACGGCTGCAGGAAGGGAGCACCGCTACGCAGCCGCAGCCCTGCTCGCCCGTGCTATGCTTTACGCAGAACGCTACGACAAAGCTCTGGAAGCCGTAGAAGTAGTAGAAGACAGCAATCTGTACGGCTATCTCGATGACTACGACTCCATCTTCAAGAGCGTGGACAATAGCGAGATAATTTGGGGATTCGCCTATGCCGGCGGCACACTCACTCACAACTTCGACCTCAATTACTCCATGCCGGGAGATTATTGCCTGAGCGGCAGCAAGGGAGGCGGATGGGCCGGCCCGACCCAGGAATTCGTGGATGCCTTCGACAGGGCTGACGGCACCCCATATACCATCGATGGCGACAGATTCATTACCAATGAGAACATCGGCGGCAGGGACCCACGACTTGCAAGCTGTGTGCTGTATAACGGCGCCGTATGGAAAGACCGCCCTCTGGAGTGCTTCGAAGGCGGAGTGGACCAGAAATATATGCCTTACGGCTCGGTCAACTCGCCGGGCAATACCGTGACCGGCTACTATATGCGTAAGCTCCTGGATGAAAGCAACACTGATTTCCAGCTCAACGGCTCCTGTCAGTGTTGGCCTGAGTACCGTTACGCCGAGCTTGAACTCATCAAGGCAGAGTGCCTTGCGCACGGCGGGGAGTATGACCAGGCAAGGCAGGTGCTTTCCGATTTGCGCAAGGTGCGTTTCGGCAGGGAAGATGTCGCTACTGCTGAAATAAGCAGCTGGGACAGCGCTCTCGATGCCATTCTCCACGAAAGAATGATAGAACTCTGCTACGAAGGCCACCGTTTCTGGGACCTCCGACGCACCGGCAGGGCAAAGCAGGTGCTCGACGGCAAAAAGTACACGGGAGTCCTCTGGCGGCCTTCCGGCTCCGGCTTTGTCGCCGAAAGCATTTCGGCCGATATGGGAGCCCACCGCTACCCGGACAATTTCGACCGTTTTCCTCTCCCTCAATCAGAAATTTCCAACAATACGAAGGCAAAGCAAAATGCAGACTGGTAGTATCAAAAGATTATTTATAGCCGTAGCGGCTGCAATTCTTTGCGCAAGTTGCGCAAAGCCTGACGAGAGGATTCTCGACAATGACTGCACCCTCAGTACGCTGAAGGCGTTTGTCTATTACGACAGCGGGGATGTCTCTAAGAATGAGGAACTTGACCTTCTGAGCGGAATGTATGTCCCGGATAAGGGGAGTGCAAGTTTTACCTTCCCGGAAGACGAACTCAAGTACAATGCTGTAACCCTCAAAAAATGCCGTCTGGAAGCCACCATTCCATCTACGGCGCGCCTTGAAATGACCGACGAGAATGGCCTGGGATTGGGTTTTGGGCTTGAAGGTTGGCACGATTTGTACAACCGCAGCATCTACTTCAAGGTGATTGCGGCGAATGGGGATATTTTTCAATATAAAGTAAGTTGCAGGTGTAAGTTTTAAAAATAATTAATTAACTTTGAGGGCGATATGAAAAAAATTAATTTCTTCGCGGCTCTCGCAGCCGCTGCGGCAGTTCTGGGTTGCAATCCTGAAGAAAAGCCGAATGACGAGAAACCGGAAGAGGTGACATTCCGCCTCTCCGAAAGCAATATCATAGTTACCGGACTTGAGAAGGACTATGTGGTAAATGTTGACAATGCTGCGGGAACTGTCATTATCTACGCAGATTACCTCGATGCCGAGAATGTCAAGGCGCTTGACATCACCTTTACCGGTCTTGAGGATGGCGTGACCGTTGATTACCAGCAAGTGTTCAACTATGTGCAGAGCTTCCAGCAAGTATGTTTCACAAAGAAAGAGAAAGAGTTTGTATATGACTTCTCAGTGAGTCTCGGTGAGCCTTCTCCGGAGTTTACTTCCCTCAGCGTTGCAGGAGTTGCCGTTGCAGGAGGCGAGGTTAAGCTTTCAAGCGCAGTAAAACTCGCAGAATGCGTGGTTGAGTTTGCAGTTTCTCCTGCCGAGACCAAGGTTTTCGTGGATGATGCCGAGATTGAGTCCGGTGACCCTGTGGACTTCTCCGACAAGGTCAACGGAGTTACCTTCACCCTCAAGTGCGCATCCGTTACCAAGGAAGTGAATGTGAAGGCAGTCACCACCGGCATCAACTCCATCGTACGCGTATGGGGACATTATGTGAAACCTGACAGCTGCACAGACGACTGGTTCGGCACCAAGGTTACAGGAGCTCTCGATGCTATACGCAATGTGGCTCTCTCCGACACCCACGTGTTCCTTTCCAAGGATAAGGTGAAGGTTGAGGATGCTATCGACAGGGCAGGCTGCTATGCGGTTTCCCTTACCGACCCTTCAGATGTGAAGCTTCTTTCGCGCGAGGGCTTTGACGACAACACCCGCTTCTTCTCTGTCACCACTCTGGACAATACTCCATTCCTGCCTACCTT
Source organism: Candidatus Cryptobacteroides sp. (assembly GCA_051869975.1). Lineage (GTDB taxonomy): Bacteria > Bacteroidota > Bacteroidia > Bacteroidales > UBA932 > Cryptobacteroides. The sequence goes on from JBJEBK010000020.1 coordinate 131,326, forward strand.
CGTGATGGCTGAAGGAGGACACCTCATTATCTACAAGTACGACAGTCTCGATTCCGATCCTGTGGTTGCTCTCGATTATGTACTCCCTTCTGCAATGCGCCTTGGCGACAAGATTACTTCCGAGGGAACTCTTGAGGACGGAAAACTCTATCTTTATGACACCACTTCCGGTAAGAAGGTTCTCTGCTTCGCTGTGAAGGGCGGCAAGGTGGATGCAACACCAACAGTAATTGACCTCGATACCAAGCAGGCCAACTACGGTGCTTTCTACAAGTATGATGATACTCATTATGTATGCTCTAGCGCCGGCAGCGCAGCCACAATGTTCACTCTCAGCGGAACGCTTGCGGAGGCTGAATTCCAGTTCAGCACCACCAAGTTCCCGGTACCTGCACACGGTTTCCGTTTCTTCACCGTCAATGAGGAGGAGTATATGGCATTCGTGAACCTCAGGAACTCATATCAGGACGGTCAGTTCAGGGTTGTGCCTATGGCAGGAGCTACCATTGAGGAAAAGTTCAATGCTGATGTCAATCCATTCGTATATTATCTGGGAGACCCTGAAGCAAAGGAGGACGGCACCAGAGTCAAGAACGGCAACGGACTTGGTGACGGTGATTTCCGTGTAATCGACGGCCACAACTACTACGCCGCCTATGTGCCGGGCACCGGACTCTCACTCTTCGAACTCAAATAGTTATACACTATAATTCAATTAACCAAATTTCAATTACATGAAAAAGAGTCTATTAATGATTCTCGGAGCTGCCCTCATTATGGTCGGCTGTTCCAAGGAGCTTGAGACCAAGGTTGATGACCTTTCTTCAAGACTCGATGCTATTGAAGCTCAGGTAAAGGCCAACAAGGCTGCTATCGAAGAGCTTCAGAATGCAAATTTCATTACCGCTGTAGAAGAAACATCTACAGGTTGGGTAATTACTCTCAGCAACGGAAAGAAGCTGAATCTCTACAATGGTAAAGACGGTGCCAACGGAGCTGACGGACAGCCGGGTGCTGACGGAGATTCTTTCTTCCAGAGTGTAGTTATCGAGGGTGACTATGTAGTCATTACCCTTACTGACGGAACCACAATCACAATTCCTTATGTTGCTGAGTTTGCTCTCCAGCTCGCTCTCAACGATGTGGTTGTCGAGCCGTCCGCTACAGTACGTATCAAATATGAAATCGTAGGAAAGACAGACAAGACCACAGTCAATGTTATCGCCAGCGGCAATTATGTTGCCAACATCGAAGGTGACGAGGTTGTTATCCTTTGTCCTGAGGTTATTCAGGCAGGCCGTATGCTCGTTTATGCAGACAACGGACTCGGAAGCACTTCCCTCAAGACCATCGACATCGACGGACAGAGGCTTTCAGTTGACAAGACTGATGTTGCCGGTGCATTCTGGGGAGCTTCCGCTACCTTCACCGTTGCTACCAACGTTGAGGAGACCGTTGAGGTTGACCCTGCAGACCGCGGCTGGCTTTCAGTAGAAAGGACAAAGGCTATCGAGAATAAGGAGTACACCGCCAAGATGGCAGCTACCCCTTATATGGATGCACGTAAGGGTACCATTTATGTAAAGGACCCTGCAGGCAAGGTTATCCAGACCGTGAATGTTACCCAGAACGGTACAGGCTTCCCTATCTTCATCGAAAAAGCATCAAAGCAGTTCGCTACATTCGCAGAGGCTATTGCTTACGGTGAGACAATGGAGGACAAGGATGTCCGCCTCTCAATTGCCCAGAGCCTTCTCAATCCTTACACAACTGAGGATATCTGCGTTATTCCTGCAGGTACAACCAAGAACTGGGTTATCACAAAGCGCAGCATCGGCAACGCCGATCCTAGCCAGTGCATCTTCGGCGGTCTTCGCGTAGAAGGTGACACCTGGGTCAACTGCTTCGAATGTGCAATCCGTCCTACCGGACTTGTTCCTCACACCGGTGGAGTTCAGTTCAACGGCTATCCTTACGGAATTCTTGTTACCAACGCAACCACAGATGCTTGCCACTTAACAGTTTCCAATGTCGGATTCCATGTTATTGAGGCTTTGAAGACAGCTCAGGGTACCCTCGTTGCTGTTGATGCCGATTCAAAGGCAGAGGTTAGCCTCAACAGCCTTTGCGGAGATGCAGGCGGATGCCGTTATGCTCAGATTTACGGTGGTAATGTAACCTTCAAGGGCTGCGAGATTGCAAACTCTTACTCTTATGCAGTCCGCATCGGTCAGAAGGGAACCAAGTGCACCCTCACAGGCAATATGGTTGACAACCCTACCTTCGTTGACCTCCACAGCACACTTGCAAATGCTACCGTGACCTTCGGTGACGGAGTTACCGACGACAACCACTACACCAAGAACGTTACTCTCGTTGCAAAGGGAACACCTGCAGAGACCGTTACCGTTCTTCCTGCAAGCGTAGTTGGAGCAGCTCCGGTTGAGGGCTCAGCAAAGGTATTCCTCAATGACTATGGTTTCAATACCATCCAGGAGGCAGTTGACGCTTCGAAGCTTGGTGACCATATCCTCGTAAGCGAAGGCGAATATCCTGAGGTCGTACGCATCTACAGCTGGAAGGACCTCACCATCGAGGGCGCAGACCAGTACAAGACTGTCATTGCCGGTGGTCTCGAGATTGCCGGTGGTGCTACCGTCAAGAACCTTACAGTTAAGACAAAGCCGGGCGTAACTACCAACGAACTTAAGGCCAGCATCTCCGGAGACGCTTATGTATGGGGACACTACTTCCTTACCCGCGTAGAGTACGGTGCAACCAAGGTTGCTCTCGAGAAGGTTATCTTCGACGCTACCGACGAGACCGACAGCAACTTCCCTGGCACAATGTCAATGCTCTGGATTTCCCAGGCTCAGGAGGTTGTTGTAAGCGGATGTACCTTCAACACCACTGCACTGGGTAGCTACTGCCCTAACCAGACCCACCAGACCAAGGTTCTCTTCGAGAACAACCTCTTCAACGGTGGCGGAAAGAAGGGCTGGGCTCTCCGCGCTATGGATACCGACCTTATGACCGTATCCGGCAACGAGTTCCACTGCCAGTATGCTGTTGATGTTTACGAAGACTTCAAGGGAACCCTTACTCTCGGAGACGGTGAGAACGACAACAATATCTACGGAAGCGAGGTTCAGGAGGCTCTCCACGGCAATAAGGATGCAGCTCTTGCAGCAGGTGCCGTATTCGCTCCGGAAGATGTCGCATTCGGCAAGCCTACAACTGCAGAGGGTGCCGTATTCAAGGCTCTTTGGGCAGTACAGTCAACAGAGGCCGGCATTCCTGAGTCACGCAGCTTCACCTTCGACGGAACCAATGTGATTTGCTCAGGCAACGCTAAGCCTTGGTGGACACCTGCAACTATCGTCGCAGTTCGTGGCGGACAGGTTGTTTCTACCCTTGCTTGGAACAACGAGTGGGTTAACGGATTTACCGGAGCTGTTACCGGTCTTACAACCGTTCAGGACAATGGCGCTACCTGCGTTCTTGCCTGCAACGTAGCATCCGTTGGTAACCAGTGGGCAGCTACCAACTCTGAGTTCAATGTTTACAAATACACAGGACTTGACAAGGTTGAGAAGGTTGTGTCCCTCACCAGAGAAGATGCTGACAACAGGCGTATGGGTGACTATCTTTCCTTCAGGGGAACCTGGCAGGATGGTGCCATCCTCGTTTGCGAAGCCAATAACAATGCTCCACGCGTTTATGAGTACGCTGTTAAGGACGGTGCAGTTGCAGAGACTCCTGTAACTTACCTTCTCGATGACGAGACTAGAGGAAAGAAGAGCGGTACCGCAGGTATATTCCACGTTAAGGATAACCAGTACATCATCACCAACGAAGGTGCTGCAGCCACTGTAGTGACCCTCGGTGAAGGTGAGGTCAAGTATGTTGCTGACCTTGATTTCACTGCTTTCGGAGTAGGCAATATCCTCCGCACTCCTAAGTTCTTCAGCCTCAACGGCAAGGACTATTTGGCAGCTATTATCGGTACTTATAAGGATAACCAGCTTAATGGTACAGCCAACCTGATTGTTATAGAAATCACAGGTGGTGACCTCCAGGCTTCCATCGCTGCTGCTACCCCTGAGAACAGCCTCGTTTATGCTATCGAGAACTGCGCAGCCGGCAACGGATTTGCAGGTCTTGATGTGCTCGCACAGGGTGAGACCGTTTACATCGGCTACGGTGTTATGAACGGCGAGGTTGGACTTATCAAGTTCCGCAACCAGTAATCGGACAAGGTGCTTGCGCACCATCTATAACACAGAGGGCGACCCGGACGGGCCGCCCTCTTTCTATACTGATTTATTCTCGCTATCTTTGTGTATATTTGGAATTCAATATGAAATCTTTCCGTATGAGCGCACTGTTTGCTACAATGCTGATTTCAGCGATGATGTCTGCTTGCGTAAAGCCAGCACCCGCACCTGACCCGGGTCCCGGCCCGAAACCTCAAAGCGAGACCCCGGCAATACTCTCCGTCAGCCTTCCTGTCTATCCTGAGGCCCAAATCACAATTGACGATTCCCTCAGCACGGTGGATATCGTGCTCCCGTACGGCTCAAAGCTCGGCAGAACCCAGGTCGAATACGCTCTGACCGACAGCACCACCGCAGATCCTGTCAGCGGTTCGGTTCAGGACCTCTCCCAGCCTTTCAAGGTATTCCTTACCGGCAAAAGCGGGGCAGCACGCAAATATGTATTCAACACCACTCTTGCCAAATCCAACCTCACCGCTTTCAAATGGATGACGATAAATGACTATTACATCCAGGGCAGCAAGTCAGGCAGCGAGATTTTATTTACCCTCCCCTACGGAGCAGACCTCAGCTCGCTGAGCATAAGCGTTGCTTCTGACAATATCCTGAGTTTCGAGCCGGATATCACTACCAAGGCTGACCTCAGTTCTCCTCTCACGGTGAAGGTAATTGCCGAAGACGGCGTGACTTTCAAAGAATACACTCTCAAGGCCGACAAATTCCCCGAGGAGACAGAGTCGGTAAGAGGCGTTTATCTCCCTTCCCCGACCCATACCTCGTCTTTTCTCTGTTATGATTCTGTATGCAAGTCCCTCGATTTGCTTCAGGAACTCAATTTCAACTGCCTTTTCGTGGGCTGTTGGGACAAGGCCAAGGTCGCCTGGGACAGCGAAGTGCTCCTTGCCAACACCAACTACCAATCCATAAGTGCGGGCAATATGTACCGCAATTACAGCGGTGGAAGCGGTGATGCGCTTGCGGATATCATCAGCGAAGCGCATAAGCGCAACATCAAGGTCATACTCTGGTTCGAATACGGCTTTATGCATCGCGTCGGCGGAGTGGACTTCAAAGACCCTATACTTGCCAAGCACCCGGGCTGGATTGGTTTCGGGTCCGACGGCAACTATTCCAACTACAACGGCACCGACTACTATCTCAATACCTATGACCCGCAGGTGCAGCAGTTTATGCTCGACCTCATCCTCGAAGCCGTACGCCTCTACCCGGAGCTGGACGGAGTGCAGGGAGATGACCGTCTGCCGGCCTGCCCGCGCAATTCGGGCTACAACGAGAGCACCAAGGCGCTCTATCTCGCCCAAACCGGACGCGAGGCCCCGTCCGACTGCAATGATGCAGACTGGGTCAAGTGGCGCCTCGACATACTCAATGCCTTTGCCGTCCGTATGCACGATGAGGTCAAGGCTCTCAACAGCAAATGCCTTGTATGCTTTGCACCCAACAAATACCCTTGGGCCGAAGGCACCCTGATGCAATGCTGGCCGCAGTGGGTCAGAGACGGGGCGGTTGACCTTCTGACCGTCCAGTGCTATGTCACGGCAAATTACGAAAATGATGTCAACTCGCAGGTAGCCCTGATGAAGGAGAATTCCGACAGGATGCTCTTCCAGCCTGCTATGATACTCAAAAACGGCTCGGCCCTTCTTCCAGTGGAGCTTCTCAGCGAAGAGCTCTGCCACAACCGCAGGGCAGGGACCCTCGGTGAAGCGCAGTTCTGGTTCGAAGGTCTCAACGAATCCGAGGCGGAACGCAAATTATTCAAACTCTTCTACAGCACTCCTGTTGCTTTCCCTGATTTATGAAAAAGCAGATGACCCTTCTTGCAATAGCTCTGGTTGCGGCCCTTTCCTGCACCCCGAAGTACTCCGGCGGTGACGATTGGCCGGCCCCGGACAATACCACAAATATCCCTCCGAAGGACACTCTTGACCCTGTGGACCCGCCCAAAGACACTGTGGTTTCCAACGGACCGAGCTTCGAGATTGCGGATTTCCAGGTGTCCCATCATTCCGTAGGCCTCGCCCTCAAGCTGCTTGACGGCAAGGGGGAGAAATGCAACCTCGGTGTAAAAGTAGCCGGCAGGGAAGTGGAAGTACACAAAAAGATAAAGGACGGGGAAACCACCCTGTTCAGCATCAACTGTCTGAAGCAGGGAGAGGAAAACGCCCTGCGTCTCTTCGCCCGAAATTCTATGGACACTACCTGGATAGAGAAAAGCGTCAGACTCGAAGAAGCTCCTGCCGCTCTCAAGGTGGACTGGACGGATATCAGCGGGGAGCATTCTATGCCTGAGGGAGTGAAGCTCTACAACGCCAGCTCCGGCGTCACGGGGCGCAATGTCAATATGTGGTACGCCATAGCCGATATGTCCAAGGTATCGCTTCGCACCACCCTTGCTTCTACCGTCACCACCCCTACCGACCAGGTGCAGAAGGTGCTTTCTGCCGAGGGGGATGTCTATGTGACCGTCAACGGAGGATATTTCGCCTCCCCGTCAGGGTCATATTCGCACCTCACGGACAGGGGCGTGCGCAAGGCAAAGAACATCGCCACCCTTACCCGCAGCGCTTCATATTATGTCACCCGCGGAGCCTTCGGAGTGGATGAGACGGGAACGCCTTCCATCTATTGGATATTCGACGAAAGTTCGTCCACTTCCGCCTACACCTCTCCGCTTCCGGTGGTTGACGGCGGCCCTGTGCTTTCCACCTCCGAGTCCTTTCCGTCCGGGCAACTGAAATGGACTCCTTACGAGGCCGTAGGCGGTGCGCCGGTTCTCCTTAAGGACGGCCGCATCTGCTTCGATTATCTGAAGACCCCTGACGGGAAATATTACACCAACTGCGAACTGCTGCAAAGCGATATATTTGCCGAAGGCTTGCGAGCTCCCAGAACGGCCGTGGGCTACACCGCTGACGGCTCGGTTGTGCTCTTCATCTGCGACGGGCGCGATTCGGGCGGCAGCAAGGGCCTTACCCTGGATGAAGAAGCCCGCATCCTGCTGGGGCTCGGATGCACCGATGCGCTCAATCTCGATGGAGGCGGCTCTACCGCTATGGTGACGGGCAACGACGGCACCCTGCTCAACTGCCCTTCCGACGGCAGTGAACGAAAGGTGCTGCACTTCGTTTCTTTTGTAAAGAAGTAGAATGAATCTCAAATCACTTGCCAAGGATACTGCCATCTACGGACTGAGCAGCATAGTGGGAAGGTTCCTCAATTACCTTCTCGTCATACTCTATACCTACAAGATTCCTGCTGAAAGCGGAGGCTACGGCATTGTGACCAATCTCTATGCCTATTCGGCCCTGCTCTTCGCCCTGCTGACCTTCGGAATGGAAACCACCTTCTTCCGCTTCGCCTCCAAGGACGGGGAAGACGCCAAGATGGTTTACAGCACCGCGCTAAGGCTGGTGGGCAGCGTCTCGCTCGTCTTCATAGCTCTGGTTTTCGTTTTCCTGCGCCCGGTCAGCGCTGCGATGGGCTATGCTTCCCATCCCGAGTACATAGCCTGCTTCGCCTTGATTGCCGGCCTTGATTCCTTCCAGGCCATAATGTTCGGCCGCCTGCGCCAACAACGCAAGGCCCTCAAGTTTATGGGCCTGAAGATGATGTTCATAGGGCTCAATATTGCCCTGAACCTCTTCATCTTCCTGCTGCTGCCGCGCCTGAGCTGGGGAGCAGAGCTGTTTTGGCGGTTTGACGGGGGTGTGGGCCTTATCTTCTTCGCCAACCTGCTGTGCACCGCGCTGGTGAGCTTCGGTTTTATCCCGGAAATCAATGGCATAGCCTACGGCTTCGACCGCTCGCTCGCAAAGAGGATGCTGCGCTACAGTATGCCTCTGCTGCTGCTCAGCCTCGTGGGTATACTCAACCAGGTGGCGGACAAAATACTCTTCCCTTATCTTATGCCGGGAGAGGAAGGGCAGGTGCAGCTCGGCATCTACGGTGCCTGCGTGAAAATCGCTATGATTATGTCCCTGCTCACCCAGGCCTTCCGCTATGCCTATGAGCCTATCGTGTTCGCGGGCAAGGACAAGGCAAGCCCCGACACCCTGCCGGAGGGGATGAAATATTTCGTGCTCTTTACCATCTTCGCCTGGCTTGCCGTGATGTTCTGGATGCCTGTGCTCAGGCACTTCATCCAGCCGGGCTACTGGGAGGGCCTCAAGGTTGTGCCGATTGTGATGGTGGCGGAGATATTTATGGGAATATACTTCAACCTCTCCTTCTGGTACAAGCTTTCAGACCAGACCTGGTGGGGCGCCGTGATGAGCGCTGTGGGCGCAGCGGCAATGATACTCACCAACGTGCTGCTCGTCCCGAAGATCGGCTATATGGCCTGCGCCTGGGGCGGCTTTGCAGGCTACGGCATCGCAATGCTGATGAGCTTCTTCATAGGCCAGAAGAAGTATCCTATACGCTACGACCTGCGCACTATGGGCCGGTTCCTGCTGCTTGGAGCCCTTATGTATCTGGTTTACCGGGGACTGGAAGACTTCGTGCCAGCCTGGGCCTCTGTTGTGATTGGCTCTGTTATGCTGCTCGGCTACCTGCTGCTTGTTTATAAGGAAATCAAAAGAAACAAATAATGAAAAAGATTATGACCGCAATTGCACTTTCCGCAGCCCTGCTGTGCGCATCCGGCTGCCGCAATTCCCAAAAGACAGAAAACACTCAAACCGCTCAGGAGGCTCCTGCCGACACTCTTCAGACGGATTCGCTCAAGACGGCCTGCATTGAGCCGAGCATCTCTCAGAAACTCGCTGCTCTTCCTGCCGAGCCTCAGTTCGACATTGTTACAACTATGGGCACAATCCGCGTGAAGCTTTACGCGGACACCCCCAAGCACAGGGCCAATTTCGCCAAGCTCGCCCTTGAGGGTTTCTATGACGGGATTCTCTTCCATCGCGTAATTGAGGGCTTTATGATTCAGGGTGGAGACCCGCTTACCAAGGAGACTGAGGACCACAGCCTTTGGGGCACCGGCGGACCGGGTTATACCATTCCTGCAGAGTTCGTCGCTGAGCATGTACACAAGAAAGGTGCGCTCGCTGCTGCCCGCAGGGGAGATGCCGCCAATCCTTACAAGGAGTCCAGCGGCTCCCAGTTCTACATTGTCCACGACGGCAATGCCTGCTTCCATCTCAATGGGGATTACAGCGTGTTCGGAGAGACGGTTGACGGCTTTGACGTGATTGACAAGATTGCTTCGGTTGATGTGGACTATCGCGACTGCCCTCTGGTGCCGGTAAAGATTGTGAAGGTTTTGCCTGTTGAGTTATGAAACTGATTAGGCTGGAATCCACCGATTCACACTACAATATGGCTTTCGAGCAGTGGTGCCTGGCGCATCTCTGCCCCGACGAATTGTATTTTTATCTTTGGCGCAATGCTCCTGCCGTGATTATCGGCGAGAACCAGGATGCGGAGGCTGAGGTTAACCTGCATTATCTGAAGGAGAAAGGCATTGCCCTTGCTCGCCGGGTTACCGGAGGCGGGGCTGTGTATCACGACCTTCAGAATCTGAATTATTCTTTTGTCGGAAAGGATGCCGACCCTGCTCTGATGGTTGAGGCTCTGCAGAGGCTCGGAGTGCCTGCGGAACTGACCGGACGCAACGATATCTTTGTCGAGGGACGCAAGGTGTCAGGCTATGCCAGGCGTATGGAAGCCGGCAATCTGCTGGTGCACGGTACTCTGATGTATGATGTGGACCTGGATGTGCTTACCCGTGCGCTCGATACTCCTGTGAGCAAACTCAACCGCAAAGGTGTGCAGTCGGTGCGCAGCAGGGTGACCAACCTGAAGCAGTATCTGCCGGGTATCGACAGCGTTGAGGCCCTCAAGGACGCCCTTCTGGAGTGCTTTCCGTGTGAGTGCGAGAGGGTTCTGAGTGAGTCCGAACTTGCTGAAATCGACGCCCTCAACCGCACTGTCTTCTCCACCGAAGCCTGGGTGCTGCATAGGGAGAGGTAGGGTGTAACTGTCATTCCTGTCTCGTCCTGAAAATAGTTTACCAAGAAAGGGGGATCTAGTCCAGTCAAGACTAGACAGTCCCCTTGCGTTTTCTGTAGCGGCATTTTCGCTTTCGAATCCGCGATAAATTGGCTATATTTGTAAAACTATGGCGTCTTTATGGCAGATAATGGGCGTGTTCGCCAAAATCGGAACCTTCACAATAGGTGGAGGCTATGCGATGATTCCCGTTATTGAAAGGGAGATGAAGGACAGGGGCTGGATTGAAGAGAATGAAATCGAAGATGTAGTCGTGCTCGCGCAAAGTGCTCCGGGACTTCTGGCTGTCAATATGGCCATCTTTGCCGGCTACAAAATCCGGGGACTGAAAGGCAGTCTTGCCGCCACTTTCGGGGCTGTACTGCCGTCATTTCTCATCATTCTGGCGATTGCGATGGCTTTTGCCAACTTCAAGGACAACGTCTTCATACAGAAATTCTTCCAGGGGCTCCGTCCCGTGGCGATTGCCCTTATTGTAGTGCCGGCTGTCACTATGGCCCAGAAGGGATGCAAGAGCTGGTGGCAGTGGCTGCTTATGCTTATTACCCTCTTCCTGGTCGCCTTCCTTAAGGTCTCAGCCATCTGGGTTCTGATTTCCATTCTTGTGGTTTCAATTGCAATCACTATGGCAGCGGAGGGCCGTAAAAAGAAATGATAGGGCTTCTGCTTCAGATATTCTCAACCTTTTTCTTCATAGGAATATTCAATTTCGGTGGGGGCGGTGCTATGATATCCCTCATTCAGGACAGCATAGTCAACACCCATCAGTGGATGGACGCTGCTGCTTTCACCGACATCATAGCCATATCCCAAACCACTCCCGGGCCGATCGGCATCAACTGTGCCACCTATGTGGGCTATGAAGTGATGCACGCTGCAGGCTATTCCAATGCGGTAGCTGTGGCAGGCTCAGCCGTTGCCACTCTTGCGGTGGTGCTGCCGTCCTTCATCATCTTCTTCCTGCTGATGAGAATTTTCAACCACTTCCACAACGATCCACGCTTCGAGTCCGTGATGTCTGCTCTGAAGCCGGCTACAGCAGGACTTATCGGTGCTGCAGCCCTGATTCTGAGCTTCAACATCGATTGGCAGGCAGGTGCTCTTCTGCCACAGGTGGAATTGGTAAAGAGCAATTTCCCCGACTGGAAGAGCGGTCTTCTCTTTGTCGGGGCCTTTGTGGCCACATACAATTTCAAAGCAAATCCCATCTGGGTAATACTCGCAGGAGGCGTTCTCGGACTAATCATCTATTAAATAACAGATATGAAACTGGCATTACTTACTTTCATTCTGGCGTCAGCCATCAATGTAATCCCTCAACCCCTCAGCGTAAGGGAAGACAAGGGAACGTTCAATCTCAAAGGAACCCCTATTGCCTGCGACGCAGCAATGGGAGAAACTGCTCTTGCAGCAGTTAAAGACTTTTCGGCCAACCTTACTCTGGTTGCCGGGCAGATTTATCCGGTATCCACACCTGTTGGTCTTACTCAGACAATCAAGGAAGGCAAGGCTAAGGGCATAGTGTTCGGTATCGACCCTACCCTCAAGGACGAAGCTTACACCATCACCATCGACAAGAAGAAAGCAGTAATACTTGCATCCGGCGATGCCGGCTTCCTCTATGCGCTCCAGACCCTCAAGCAGATGCTTCCTACAGCTATCTATTCAGGCAAGCCTGCCGAGAATGAGAAGTGGGTGCTGCCTTGCTGCGAGATAAAGGATGCCCCGCGTTTCGGCTATCGCGGAATGCACCTCGACAGCGGAAGGCACTTCTGGACTGTGCAGGAAATCAAGAAGGTTCTCGATATGATGGCAACCCTCAAGCTCAACCGTTTCCACTGGCACCTCACCGAGGACCAGGGATGGAGAGCTGAAATCAAGGCATATCCTGAACTTACCAATGTGGGTGCTTGGCGCAGCCAGACCATCATAGGCTATCAGCACGCAAATCCTGAGCTTAAGAAGGACGGCATCCGCTACGGCGGTTTCTATACTCAGGACGATATGCGCGAGGTAGTGGCTTACGCCCAGAAACTCGGCATCACCGTAGTTCCGGAGGTTGACCTTCCGGGACATATGGTAGCAGCGCTTGCTTCATACCCTTGGCTCGGCTGCTCCGGAAAGAGCATCCAGCCCGGCCACGAAGGAGAGGACTATAAGGTTTGGGAAATATGGGGAGTATCTCCGGATGTGCTCTGCCCCGGCAAGGACAGTACAATGGAGTTCCTCAAGACCGTTCTCGGAGAGCTTTGCGATATCTTCCCTGGCGAATACTTCCATATCGGTGGCGACGAGTGTCCTAAGGATGCTTGGACAAAGTGCCCTGACTGCCAAGCACGCATCGCAGCACTTGGCCTCAAAACTGACGAGCACGCTACCGCCGAACAGAGGCTTCAGAACTATGTAACCTCAGAAATGCAGGCGTTCCTTGCAACGAGAGGAAAGAAGCTCATCGGTTGGGACGAAATCCTCGAAGGCGACCTTCAGGAAGGAGCAACAGTTATGAGCTGGCGCGGCAAGAAGGGAGGTATCGAGGCTTCCAACCGCGGTTTCGATGTGATTATGACCCCTGACCGCTGGTGCTACTTCGACTACAACCAGTGCCCTGACCGCGGAGACGAGTCCAAGCCTGTATGGGAAGTAGTGGATGAGCCTACCTGCGCCTGGTGGGGATGTCTGCCTCTTGCAAAGGTTTACAGTTTCGACCCTACCGAGGGTCTGGACAAGCAGGCCGCATCACACATTCTCGGCTGCCAGGCAAATGTCTGGACAGAATATATCCCTACCGAGGAGCAGCTCGAGTATATGATTATGCCTCGCCTCTTTGCGATGAGCGAAGTGCAGTGGAGCCAGATGAGCAATAAGGACTACGATGATTTCATCCGCCGCGTCAAGGTTGAAGGCGTGAAGATTCTCAAGGAGAAGAACTTCAACTACAGAGCCAAGGATGAGCTTGCAGACACTGCAGAATAGGAAAATAAAAACGGGCCGCGATTCACATCGCTGCCCGTTCCATTCTAACCTAAAATTTAACCTATGAAAAAACTATTCGACAATTTACTTACAATTGTCGTGCCAAAAACCCCACAATTATGACATTTGATCTCGCAATAATCGGTGCCGGTCCCGGCGGCTATGTGGCAGCACAGAGAGCTGCCGCGCAAGGGCTCAAAACAGTTCTTTTTGAAGAGCGCGAACTGGGAGGCGTCTGCCTCAATGAAGGATGTATCCCCACAAAGACTCTGCTCTACAGCGCCAAGCTCTATGAGTACGCAAGCGGCAGTGAGAAGTATGGAGTCAGCGTGGAAGGCGCCAGCCTTGATTTCTCCAAGGTGATGGCCCGCAAGGACAAGGTCACAAAGAAACTCACCGGAGCAATCCGCGTTTCTATGCGCAACCTTGGGGTTGAGGTGGTCAAGGCCCGTGCGCGCATCCTCGGGGGCTGTGACGGTGATTTCCGCCTTGAGGCTGCAGGTCAGGAGTACAGTGCCGGGAAGATATTGCTCTGCACCGGAAGTTCCACCTTCATTCCGCCGATTCCGGGCTTGGAACTTGGCGGGCCAGTTATCACCAGCCGTGAGGCTTTGTCTTTAGATAAGGCGCCGCAGGACCTGGTAATCATCGGAGGAGGCGTCATAGGAATGGAGTTCGCCAGCTTCTTCAATTCGATTGGCACCCGTGTGACCGTTATCGAGATGCTTCCGGAGATTCTAGGTGCACTCGATGAGGAAATCAGCGCTATGCTCCGCGCAGCTTATGCGGCAAAGGGCATTGTCTTCCATCTGGGATGCAAGGTCAATGCGGTGGAAGGCAATACGGTGGTGTTCATTACACCTGAGGGGGAAGAGCAGAGGGTCAGCGCGGAAAAGATACTGGTCAGCGTGGGACGCAGGGCCAATACTGCGGGGCTTGGGCTTGAAACCGTGGGGGTAGAAGTCTCCCGAGGAATCAAGACGGATGCGCATATGCGCACCAATGTGCCGGGAATTTATGCTGCGGGGGATGTTAACGGAGTTTCTATGCTTGCGCACACTGCGAGCCGCGAGGGCGAGGTTGCGGTCAACCATATCCTGGGCATTCCGGATGAGATGTCCTATAAGGCAATCCCGGGAGTGGTTTATACCAACCCGGAAGTTGCGGGCGTGGGCCTTACTGAGAGTGAAGCACTGAAGGCAGGTCTTGACATCAAGGTGCTCAAACTGCCTATGGCTTATTCGGGCAGGTGGGTTGCCGAGAATGAGCGCGGCAGCGGCCTGTGCAAGCTTGTCTGCGACAAGACTTCTGGTCAGGTGCTCGGTGTCCATATGATGGGAAATCCGGTGAGCGAAATCATTTCCGCAGCCTGCCTTGCTGTGGAGCGCGGAATGAGCGCAGAGGACCTGCGCCGCACCATTTTCCCTCATCCGAGTGTGTCTGAAATCCTCAAGGAAACCGCCTGGTCGGAGATAGGGTAGGGGGCCTAGCCTTCCCTGTGCAGCACTTAGACTTCCGCGGGAAAACACGCTGAGTTTGAGGGAATAGATGTTAAAAGGCATTTTTGTTTCTAGGAAAGTTTATACTTTCGGGGAATATTGAGAAAAACTATGAAAAAGGAGTTTGTTGAAGATTTGATTTTTGGAGCTAGGCTCCTTATTTGTGAAGACGCAGATAAGTCGGAGTTGGAAGATAATATCCGTTGCGCACGTGTGCTTCTTAATTCTTTCCCAGAGATGTCGATTGTAATCAGGGCGCACATAATGGAGTTTCAAGTGAAGAACCCCGAATATCTAATCAACGGTGAGATTGGAGATAGGAAAGGCATTCATAGTGAGAAAGGCATTACTGATGCTTTTAAGAGAGGTGTCGAACAGGGATGCAGAATCATTGTTTTAGATCTTGATATGCACATGTCAAAACGACTTCTCCATCCTAATCAGATTGCAAAGTATATTGCGTGGCGGCCGGATTTCTCTGAAGAAAGCATTCATTTGTGTTATGTTGTGTACAGATGCAAGGCTGTCGAGTTAAGCGCTGATATGCAAGGGCGTGATGAGATTGCATTGGCGTTAGAACAACTAAAAGCCGAGCAATGATGCTCGGCTAAAAGTCTGATACCACGGCTTGAAGTTATCGCGCCTTTTTGGGTTATCATTGAGATGCTCTGCTTGAAGTTATCGCGCTTGTATGGCTATCTCAATGCAAAATTAATAAATTTTTTCAAACTACCCGTCTTTGTCTGATAATTATTTCCTCCGCAGATTTACATCCACCTTTTTGCTGGAAAGGCGGCTCTTCTCTGCGCGGAAGCCCATCACGTGACTCTCGACGGAAGCATCTATGGTGCTGGTCAGGCGGGATTCGTCGTGACTGTCAACGGCCTCAAGGAAATCGCATACCAGAGCCATATCTCCTCCGCCGTGTCCGGAGTTCCTGTACTCGGGGATTTCGTTGAGTTTCTTGTCCCACACGAGCTTGCGGTTGCTTCGGAACTCGTACAGAGTGAATGTCGTGCCGTCGCCTTCGATATAGCCTGTAGTACCCATAATCCTGGTGCGGCGGCCACCGTAAGGGGTAAAGGCTTCCATTGAGAATGAAGCTGTGGTGCCGTCCTCGAAAACCATCTCGCTCACGAAGTGGTCAGGCTGGTTGTTGTCACAATGGTACACGCAGCGGCCCCACACATTGTCCGGGTCGGAAATCTTCGCCATAATTTCGTTTTCATCTTTCCTGTTCTTAAGGTCGAATACTCCAAGATGCTGCTTTCTTCTGACATAGACATCAATAGCAGAATACGGGCACTCCGCCTCGTGAGGGCATCCGTCAGTGCAGCGCTTAGGTGCGCCCTCAGGAGCATTCTCCGCCTTGAACCAGGTCAGGGAGCCGTCGGCAACGATAGTCTTGCATGGTTTGTCCACTATCCAACGGATAATGTCAAGGTCGTGGCAGCTCTTGGCCAGGATGATAGGGGTGGTCTTGTCGGAATCACGCCAGTTGCCGCGCACATATGAGTGTGCCATATGGCGGCACTCGATAGGCTCCATATGCTGGATGCTGATGAGTTTGCCAATCATTCCGCTGTGGACAGCTTCGCGCATAGCCCTGAAATACGGACTGTATCTCAGCACGTGGCAGACAGCTACAATGCCTCCGTACTTGTGAGCCTGGGCTGCTATATCGGTACACTCTTTTTCGGACTGGGCGATAGGCTTTTCGAGAAGCACATTGTAGCCCATTTCCAGAGCTTTCATACAAGGCTTATAGTGAAGGTCGTCAGGTGTTGATATTACCACCGCATCCGCAAATTTCGGTACCTTGAAGACTTCGCTCCAGTCTCCGAAGCGTCTTTCCTGCGGGATGTTGAAGCGGTCTCCCATTGCGTCTTTACGGCTTTCGCGAATGTCGGAAACGCCCACAATCTGCATACAGTCAGGGTAGTTGGCGGCATAGCCGGAGTAGGTCCTTCCGCGATTGCCTGCGCCTATGATAATCACCTTTACAGGAGATTTGACCTTGGCTTTCAGGCCTTTGAGAGGGAAATCCAATTCATCTGCCGTTACCGGAGCGGCTTTGAGTGTATCTTCTGCACCGAGCAGTGCAGCGCCCGCGGTCAGAACACCGAGACTTTTCAAAAACTCTTTCCTGTCCATATCATTATTGGTTATAAGTAGTGGAACTCAAAGTTACTGCATTCGGACAGAAAACGCAAGGGGACTGTCTAGTCTTGACTGGACTAGCTCACCCTTTCTTGGTAAACTATTTTCAGGACGATACACCGGACGGAGTTGGGGTGAAATTGCAATTGCTTGATATAGAATACATTAGCATTTTCGTATGGGTGTATTTCACCCATACGAAAATATTATCAATCTGATAATCAACTAGTTATAATTTCACCGCCCCCGCTGGGTTGGCGGCTTACAAAAATCACCTTCCATGGTTCGAGGCCCCAGAAGGTGGTGTGATAGGGTACTGCGTGGAAGGTGATTTTGTTCAGAAGTGGAGCGATGCGGAAGGTTCTGGAGGACAGACGCCTGTGGTACACTCATCATGCCCTGCGCGTGCGGAAATGCCGCTACAGAAAACGCAAGGGGAACATAAAGGCATTTAGAAGTGTTGTATTTCAGTTTCAGCACAATTTTTGTATATTTGCGCGGATTTGGAAAGAAGAGAATAAAACTTTTAAGATATGCAAAAAGAAGATCCAATCGCAAGGGCCGAGCGTATTCAGGCCAACAAGAAGAACAATGTCCCTGTAGTGATTCTTGCCGTAGTTGCGGCTATCCTCGCAATCGTGCTTGCAGTGGTTGCCACCAAGGACTACAAGATGGTCAAGGAACTTGAGCAGGACAAGGCGGACCTCCAGGAGAGGATTACAGCCCTCAAGACTGATTTCGACAACCTCACCTCCGACTATGACGAAATCAACAAGCAGCTCGATTCTTCCCGCGAAGAAGTTGCACTGCTCGTTGACCGCATCAAGAGGACAGAGGCTACCAACCGCCAGAAGATGCGTGCATACGAGAAGGAGCTTGGCACCCTGCGCAGCATTATGAAGAGCTACGTAGTCCAGATTGACTCCCTCAACTCAGTTAACCTCAGGCTTTCTACCGAGCTCAGCAATTCCCGTCAGGAACTTGCAGAGGCAAAGGGCCAGAACCAGGAACTCACCAGCAAGGTCAACGACCTCGCAAGCAAGGTGGCTACCGGCTCTATCGTAAAGGCAAGGGGCATCGCAGTTGAAGCCTACAATGCTTCCGAGAAGAAGACTGACCGCAGCAGCCGTGTCAAGAGGCTTGCAGTTTCCCTCAGCCTTGTCGAGAACGACCTTGCAAAGAAAGGCCCTATGACCGTATATGTAAGGGTGCTCGACCCTGACGGAAACATCGTTGTTGACGGCACAAATGCTTCCTTCTACTTCGAGGGCGAGGCTCTCCAGGCTTCAGCTTCCCGCGAGGTTGACTACGAGGGCTCAGAGGTTGATATGATTATCTATGTCAACGATGTTCCTGAGTATGTAAAGGGCCTCTACACAGTTGAGGTTTACTCCGCTCAGGCCAAGCTCGGCAGCGCAGAGCTGATGCTCAGGTAGGATGATTTATGTCCACGTCCCTTTCTGCAGGAGTTTCTGCAGGTACTGCGACTTCTATTCGGAAATCGCCTGCCGGGGACGGGAGAACTTCGAAGACTACATCCGGGAGCTTTGCCTTGAAGCACAGTCCCGCAAAGCTGAAATAGAGGCGGCTTCAGCCGTCGATACACTCTACATAGGGGGAGGCACGCCGTCGGTGATGCCCCTCCCTTTCTTTGAAAGTCTGCTGCAAGCTCTTGACGCAACGGCTCACAACTTCAGGGAGTTTACTGTCGAGGTCAATCCGGACGATATTACCGGCAAGGGGACGGACTTTGCGTGTGCCCTCAGGGACCTGGGGGCGAACCGCATAAGTATGGGGGTGCAGTCGCTCGATGACGGGATGCTGCGCTGGATGGGCAGGCGCCATAGTGCGGCCCAGGCGGCCGCAGCCGTCTCCATTCTCCGGCAGGCGGGCTTTGACAATATCAGTCTCGACCTGATATTCGGGGTGAACGGGATGAGTCACGAAATGCTGGAGAATACGATAACCGGATTGCTGGCTCTGCATCCGGAGCATATTTCCGCTTATCAGCTGAGCATTGAAGAGGGGAGCGAGCTGGCCCGACAACTCGAAGAAGGAAAGTACACCGAACTTCCGGACGAGCAGTGCCGGCAGCAGTATGAGCTGATTTGCAGAAGGCTCCGCGAGGCGGGTTACAACCACTACGAAATCTCCAACTGGGCGAAGCCCGGCCGGGAGTCCATTCACAACAGCGCCTACTGGACCAGGGCTCCCTATGTCGGACTGGGGCCGGGCGCGCACTCGCTAGCCATCCGTGCGGACGGCACTCAGTTGCGCAGCTGGAACCCTCAGACCCCCGCAGGATGGCTGCGGGTGCGAGCCGCCCACCCCGAAGACTATCAGGAACTTCTCACCCCCGAAGAAATTGAAGAAGAACGCATAATGCTGGGTCTTCGCACTGCGTGCGGCACAACAATTGATGGACGCACGGTGCGAATCCCCGAAAGCGACTGGTTTGTCGCCGATTCCATCATACAAAACTACATTTAAAGTGCTATATTTGTAGTGCATGAAACAATGGATAACGATATTCCTTTCATTATTTACTTTTGCCGGGTGCGTCAGTCTGCCTGAACAGTGGAATGGCTCATTATGGCTTACCAATAATACCGGGGCTGGTGTATATATAGAGACAAATGTAATCAGTGTAATACCTCCTATCGGTCGTCCAGAAGGAACATTTTATCTTGAACCGGAAGCTTCTGTCGAAATCGCTTCATCAGAGTGCTTTACTGACAAGTCTTTGATTACGACCGAGTCTATGATAACAAATGTTGAAGATGCCTATTTGACCGTTTCATTTCTGATAGAAGGAAAAATTGTGTCAAATACTTGGAAATGTGCAGAACGTAACGATGGGGGGCGTCAATTTTTCAGATTGGAAGACTGTGAATTGATAGAAGGCCCAGGAGATGCCCGTAAGCATGTTAATAATTTAGTATATAGGTTTCTTATTGAAGAGTAATAATTATGAAATACATCCTCAGATCAATCAAGTACTTCGTGTATCTGGCGATAATGCTCGCCATCTTTATTGCAGCGCTGCTCGCACTCGGCTTCATCGAAGGTCCGATAGACAATATCTTCAAAAACGGGGCAGACTCCCTTTGGCAGATGGCCCTCATCGTAGCCGCCTTCGCTGCCGTTTATCCTATGCTCGGCTACGGCAAACGCAATGTCCGCATCTACGGCGAGCCTGAGCAGGTATGGCCTGAAATCGTGGACTTCATGAACGGCCGCGGCTACATCCTCGCAGAAGGAGATGGGCGGGGAGCCAAGTTCCGACTTGCCTCCAAGCTCAAGCGCATACTGCGCATGGGAGAAGATACCATCACCTTCACCCGCACCATAGGCGGATATACTCTGGAAGGCAGAACCAAGGAGATAGTCCGCCTCGACACCGGTCTTACTCAGAAGTTCGAACCGAAGGACTGAGCAGCTCCTGCAGGCGGCTGCCCAACAGCTGCCTTTCAAGCGGAGTTGAGAAATCAACTTCTATAGGCACCATCAGAAGGCGCCGGCGAAGCTCTGCAGGGAAATCCTGCATCTGAAGAAGCCGTGCGCCGTCTTTTTCGGTAGTAATGAAAGCGGCAACAGGGTACTCCCTCAAAGTGCGGAGCAGTTTGCTGAAATCCTTTTTCTTGTATTCGTGATGGTCCGCGAAGCGGAAATGCTTCATAAGCCTGTAGGAGCACTGCACGTGACGCCTGAGCGCGCCGTCTTTAGCAATGCCGCTCACAACTACAGCCTGCTTCGAATAGACATAGCGATGCTCCCCTTCGGGGAATACCGGCACTGCCGGAAGATACTCTATGTGGCTGAACAACAGCAGCAGTTCGCGTCCGTCAGGGGTGCGTGCGGTGCAGCGCGCAGGGTCATAATCCGAAAGGTTGAGTTTTACCGCTAATACCCCTTTTTCGGCATCGCTCATAGTCTCAGGACATTTGCTGACAATCAGAATGTCAGCTTTGAATATGCGCTCAGGCAGGTCCCTCAGGCTCCCCAGCGGCAGCAGACGGTCCTGGAATACCGGTCTGCTGTAGTCGATAAGCACTATGTTGAGGTCTGCTGCGAGCCTTCGGTACTGGAAGGCATCATCGAGCAGCACAGCCTGGGCGCCCTGCTCCTGAAGACGCCTGCAGCCTTCCACCCTGTCTTTATCTACCGCAACCTTGACATCCGGGAACTTGCGCGCAATCTGAAGCGGCTCGTCGCCGAAATCCGCGCTGCTGCCCTGAGGGTCCACATCCAGGTAGCCCTTGCTCTTTCGTCCATAGCCGCGCGAGAGCACCGCAAGCTGAGAGCCCGGGCAGAGCTGTGCCAGAAGCCGCAGCAGCAGCTCGGTATGCGGGGTCTTGCCCGTTCCGCCCACCGTCACATTGCCTACGCAAATGCTTGGGATGGGGCTGGAGCAGACCTCCCTTCGGCCGCTGTCGTAGCCGCGGTGCCGTATCTTAAGAATCAGTCTGTGCAGCATAGCGCTCTTCTATCTCATCGAGGATTGAATACAGTTCCGCCACGTCCAGCGTGGTCACCATTCGCATACGCGTTTCCTTGAAGTCCGGCAGGCCCTTGAAGTAGCAGCTCAGGTGGCGGCGCATTTCGAAGATGCCGCGAGGCTCGCCCTTCAGGTCCAGGGACAGCGCAAGATGGCGCTTTGCGAGCGCAACCTTCTCGCTGACCGACGGCTCCCGCATCAGCTCGCCCGTATCCAGGTAGTGGCGTATTTCCCTGAAAATCCAAGGATGCCCGAAGGTTGCGCGGCCTATCATCACCGCATCCACGCCCCAGCGGTCGAAGGCCTCTTTAGCCTTCTGCGGGGAGTCGATATCGCCGTTGCCTATGATGGGGATATGCATACGCGGGTTGTTCTTGACCGCCCCGATAAGGGTCCAGTCGGCCTGCCCTTTGTACATCTGGCAGCGGGTGCGCCCGTGTATGGTAAGTGCCTGGATGCCGACGTCCTGCAGCCTTTCCGCAAGCTCTACTATTATCTTCGAATTGTCGTCCCATCCGAGACGCGTCTTCACGGTGACAGGCTTGTCCACCGCTTCCACTACGGCCTTGGTGATTGCCACCATTTTGTCGGGTTCGCGCATCATACCGGAGCCCGCGCCGCGCCCGGCGATTTTGCTCACAGGGCAGCCGAAGTTGATGTCGATGAAGTCCGCCCCGTGCCCGCCAACGAGCTGCGCGGCGCGGTCCGCCATTCTGGCGGCCTCCACCATAGACTCGGGTATGTGGCCGTAAATCTGAATTCCCACCGGTGCCTCATCCTCCCGCGTGCGCATCTTCGCAAGGGCCTTGTCCGCATCGCGGATCAGCCCGTCGGAAGGAATGAATTCGGTATATACGGCGGAAGCCCCCTGTTCTCTGCACAGAATGCGGAAGGATGCGTCAGTGACGTCTTCCATCGGTGCCAACAATAGGGGGCTTCCGCCCAAATCGACATTTCCGATCTTCATCGGAAGCAGCGATTAGAGAATATTAGGTGCCTGGATGAATGCGTTGACAGCAGTAACAACAAACATCAGGCAGATGAGAGTTGCGAAGATAACGCCAATCACCTTCACTCTCTTGAACCATACAGTTCCGTTCCAGCCCACTGTCTGGAACATTGACCAGAAACCGTGTACGAGGTGGAACCAGAGGGCTACGAACCAGAGCAGATAGATGGCAAGCATCCACCACTTTCCGAATACGAGGCTCAGAAGTATGTATGGGTTGTTTTCGAATGTTCCGATGTGGAAGAGTTCAGGCATCTGCATCTTGGCCCAGAATCCGGTAAGGTGGAAAGCGATGAGGCCGAGGATGATGATTCCCAGCACGCACATATTCTTGGCTGACCAGCTGTCTGTTGCAGCCTTGGAAGCCACTTCGTAGCGCTTCACGCCGCCGCGTGCCTTGATGTTGCGCACGGAAAGCCAGATTCCGTAGATGATGTGCACCGCGAAACCCAGTGCGAGGACAGGGACCATAATGCTGATAACAGGAGTGGACATAAAGTCACAACCAAGCTTGAATAGTCCGTCACCTGCAGAAAACAGGGCATCGTCCGCTGCGACGCATCCGTACCTGCCGGTAAAGCTGTCGATTACAGAAAAGAAATTGATGGTCGCGTGAAGGAGCAGGAAAAGGATAAGGAAGGCTCCTGAAACAGCCTGAACGAACTTCCTGCCGATTGAAGATGTGAAAATAAACATATTCCGTGTGTATTTATTAGCTTCGTAATAGCGTGCAAATATAACCCTAATCTTGCAAGTTTCATAATTTTCGGATAATTTTGCTCCATGTACAAAAGAGTTCTCCTCAAACTTAGCGGCGAAAGCCTCGGCGGTCCTTCGGGTAAGGGCCTCGATGAGCAGAGAATTGCCGCATATGCAAGCCAAATCGTAAGTGCTGTCCGTTCAGGCCATCAGGTGGCCGTAGTCAACGGAGGAGGCAATATCTTCCGTGGACTTCAGGGCTCCGGCAAAGGCTTCGACCGCGTTGACGGCGACAAGATGGGTATGCTTGCAACAGTTATCAATTCAATGGCCCTGGCCCAGTTCATCCGCGAACTCGGTGTGCGGGCTGAAGTATTTACCGCAACTCCTATGGAGCCGATAGCGCGCTATTATGTAAGGGATGCTGCCGTTCGCCTGCTCGAAGAAGGCGGGGTCGCCCTGATTGCCGGAGGTACGGGCAATCCGTTCTTTACCACCGACAGCGGAGCAGCGCTCAGGGCCCTCGAAATCGGAGCCGATGCTGTCCTTAAAGGTACGCGCGTGGACGGAGTCTATACTGCTGATCCGGAAAAGGACCCGACTGCCGTCAAATATGAGGAGCTGACATTCAGCAAGGCCCTCGCCGACCATCTTAAGGTTATGGATGCCACAGCCTTTGCTCTTTGCGAGCAGGGAGATGTGCCTATTGTGGTGTTCAACATAGACCAGGACGGAGCTCTTGCGGATCTGCTTGAAGGAAAAAAGGTCGGAACGACCGTACACGCATAAAAACAACTAACCAGCTATGCTTACAGAAAAGACAAAGGAAATCCTCAATGCCGCTGATGCGAAGATGAAGGATGCAATCGCTTTCCTCGAGGAAAGCCTCAAGAATTATAGAGTGGGAAAAGCCAATCCTGCTGTCTTCAACAAGGTACTCGTAAACTACTACGGCACCCCGACCCCAATCCCTCAGGTGGCTTCCGTCACTACTCCTGACGCGAAGACACTGGCAATCCAGCCTTGGGAGAGGTCTCTGATTCCTGCCATAGAGAAGGCGATTATCGATTCCAACATCGGACTTACCCCGTCCAACAACGGAGAGACCATCCGCTGCTCAGTGCCTGCCCTTACCGAGGAGAGGCGCAAGGAGCTCGTCAAGAGCGCCAAGGCAGAGGGCGAGAACGCCAAGGTTGTCATCCGCAATGCCCGCAGGGATGCTGTGGATGCACTCAAGAAGGCCCAGAAGAATGACGGACTCAGCGAGGATGCCGAGAGGGAAGGTGAGGATGAGGTTCAGAAGCTCACCGACAGGAAAGTAAAGGAAATCGATGCTCTCGTAGCCGCCAAGGAGAAGGATATTCTCGCCGTATAGCGGAAGTTTTTGCAAATCGGTTTTTTTTGATTATCTTTGCGACCCCTTTGTAATGGAGGGATCGCAATTTTATTAGTATTAACCCATTAAGATCGAACAATGGACACACTCAGTTACAAGACAGTATCGCTCAACAAAGCGACTGTAGACAAGCAGTGGTTGGTCATTGACGCGACGGACGTCGCACTTGGTCGTCTTTCATCCAGGGTTGCCCTTATCCTCCGCGGTAAGAACAAGCCAGGATTCACTCCTAACGTGGATTGCGGTGACAACGTTATCGTAATCAACGCTGAGAAGGTTGCTCTCAAGGGCAAGAAGATGACCAACCGTGTGTACACACGCTACACTGGATATCCAGGAGGACAGCGTTTCACCACACCTCGCGAAATCCTCGCCAAGAGACCGGCAGAACTCATCAGGAGAGCAGTCAAGGGTATGCTCCCTAAGACACGTCTCGGTGACAAGCAGCTCGGAAACCTCTACGTTTACGCAGGTCCGGAGCATCCGCACCAGGCACAGAACCCTAAGGAAATCAAGTTGAACGAAATTTAAACAGAGCAAATGGAACAGACACACGCCCTTGGAAGACGTAAGACAGCTGTAGCTCGCGTTTATCTCACAGAAGGAACAGGCAACATCATAATCAACGGACGCCCTCTTGAAGATTACTTCAAGGAGGAGACTCTCCGCTATGTTGTTCTCCAGCCTTACACCGCAACTGAGACCCTCGGAAAGTTTGACACAAAGGTTACCCTCGTAGGAGGCGGTACCAAGGGTCAGGCAGAGGCCGTACGTCTCGGTATTGCACGTGCACTTTGCGAGATTGACAAGGAAGC
Source organism: Candidatus Cryptobacteroides sp. (assembly GCA_051869975.1). Taxonomy (GTDB): domain Bacteria; phylum Bacteroidota; class Bacteroidia; order Bacteroidales; family UBA932; genus Cryptobacteroides. Next base: position 156,691 of record JBJEBK010000020.1, read on the forward strand.
ATACCGTTCTGTACTCAAGGCAGCAGGATTCCTCACCCGCGATGCTCGCGAGGTTGAGCGCAAGAAGCCTGGCCAGCCTGGTGCACGCCGCCGCTTCCAGTTCAGTAAACGTTAGTTATCAACCTGTTTTATCGCACAGTTGTGGTTTCTAAACCATCCCTTTTGGAAGGCTGCCACACTGCGGAAAATCTCCCGGACCGGTCCAGGACCGCTACCGCGGGATTGATGAAAAGAGAACAAACAAAAAAGAAAACAGACAATTATGTCAAGAACAAATTTCCAAGAATTGCTTGATGCAGGCGCACACTTCGGACACCTTGCCCGCAAGTGGAACCCTAAGATGGCTCCGTACATCTTCGACCAGAAGAACGGCATCCACATCATCGACCTGCACAAGACAGTCGTCAAGGTTGACGAGGCTGCAGAAGAGATGAAGGCCCTCGCTAAGAGCGGCCGCAAGATTCTCTTCGTAGCCACCAAAAAGCAGGCTAAGGAGATTGTCTCCGAGAAAGCCACCGCTGTTGGAATGCCATCGGTTACAGAGCGCTGGGCCGGCGGTATGCTTACCAACTTCCCAACCGTCCGCAAGGCCATCAAGAAGATGTCCACCATCGACAAGATGAAGGAGGACGGCACCTACGAAAAGCTCGCAAAACGTGAGCGTCTCCAGATTGACCGCCAGAGGGCCAAGCTTGAGAAGAACCTCGGTTCCATCAGGGACATGAGCCGTCTTCCATCCGCACTCTTCGTGGTTGATGTAATGAAGGAGGCCAACGCCGTTAAGGAAGCCAATCGTCTTAACATCCCGGTATTCGCCATTGTTGATACTTGTTGCGATCCTACCCCGATTGATTACGTAATTCCGGCTAATGACGATGCGGCAAAGAGCGTTGAGTGCATTCTCAATGTGGTTTGCGCAGCTATTCAGGAAGGTCTCGACGAGCGCAAGCTCGAGAAGGAGAAAGAAGCTGAGGCTGAGGAGAAGGAAGGAGCAAAGCTCTCCGACCGCAAGCTTCGCGCCCGCAAGGGAGCAAAGCAGGTGAACGTTGAGGCTGAGGCACCGGCAGCAGAATAATCCCATTTGTAAAACTGTTTTAGAAAAATAACTACTATGGCAATTACAGCAGCAGACGTAATGAAGTTGCGCAAGATGACTTCAGCCGGTATGATGGACTGCAAGAAGGCTCTTGAGGAAGCTCAGGGAGACTTCGACAAGGCAGTGGGCATCATCCGCGAGAAGGGTAAGCTTGTAGCAGCCAAGAGAGCTGACCGCGAGACATCGGAGGGTGCCGTAAAGGCACGCGTTTCCGGAAACAAGGCAATACTCGTATGCCTCGGCTGCGAGACTGACTTCGTTTCCCGCAACGAGGCCTTCCAGACTCTTGCTAACGCTATCGCAGACGTAGCCATCGCCAACTGCCCTGCAGACCTTGAGGCTCTCAAGGCTTGCAAGATGGAGGATGGTTACACAGTAGAGGAAGCCGTTGAGGCTCAGACCGGAAAGACAGGTGAAAAGCACGTGCTTGCTTACTACGCACTCGTTGAGGCACCGTTTGTAACAGCTTACATCCACACCCTCAACGGTAAACTCGGAGCTCTTTGCGGATTCAACAAAGAGGTTCCTGAGGACATCGCCAAAGGTATCGTAATGCAGGTCGCATCTATGAATCCGGTGGCTCTTTCTGCAGCAGACTGCCCTAAGGAGGTCGTAGAGAACGAGCTCCAGGTAGCTATCCAGAAGACCAGGGATGAGCAGGTGCTCAAGGCAGTTGAGTCCGCCCTCAAGAAGGCCGGCATCAACCCTGCACACTGCGACAGCGAGGATCATATCGAGTCCAACACAGCCAAGGGCTGGCTTACCCAGGAGCAGGCTGACCAGGCACGTGAGATTATCAGGACCGTCTCAGCAGAGAAGGCTGCAAATCTCAACGAGACTATGATTCAGAACATCGCCAATGGCCGTCTCCAGAAGTTCTTCAAGGAGCAGACCCTCGAGGAGCAGGAGTATCAGATGGGCGAGAACCACATCTCCGTAAAGGACGCTCTCAAGGCTGTCGATCCGGAGGCAAAGGTTGTCGTATTCAGGAGATTCTCCCTCACAGACTAATCTGCATCCACAATTTCTTATCAAGGGTGATCCGAAAGTCCTGAGACTTTGAGGTCACCCTTCTTGCGTTCCACGGCTATATTTATTAAATTTGTAGCTATGAAACGAATAGCCATTCTTGCAGCATCGCTGCTTCTTGGCGCCTCAATCTGCGGCGCCGAAACCATCCCCGCGTCAGACAGCCGGGCGACTTGGATAGGTAGGACGGAAATCTCAGATGACGGCTCAGTCAGTTTCGACTGGAGCGCCACTACCGTAAGACTCAAATTTTCGGGAACCACACTCAAACTCAAGTGCAAAGACACTCACGCCGACTGGTTCAACCTCTGGGTTGACACCCCTCAGGGTCCTCAGGCGACAAGTGCTTTCAAGGTATCCGGAGATACTACAATTACCCTTTTCAAAGGCAGGAAAGGTGTGCACGAGGTAAGCATTCAGAAAAGAACCGAAGGAGAGCAGGGAACTGCCTTTTTCGAGGCTTTTACCACAGACGGCAAATTCCTTGATGCTCCCCGGCCGCATTCCCGCCTCATCGAGTTCATAGGGGACTCTTATACCTGCGGATACGGCACCGAGGCTCCAAGCCGCAACGACCCATTCCTCCCGGAAACTGAGAATCCGGCTCTCACCTATGCGGACATAGTTGCGCGCCTGTTCGATGCGGAAGCCGTTCATATCAGTCACAGCGGAAGGGGTATCGTGCGCAACTATGACGATTTCAACCAGCACGAGAATATGGTCAAGCTTTATGCACAGACCTATGACCAGCACTGCGAAAAGGCCTGGACTCCGACCTACACTCCGGATGTTGTAGTTATCTACCTTGGTACCAATGACTTCTCTACCGGAAGGCAGCCGAATCTCGGCTATTGGTGCTCGAATTACGCAGTTCTTCTCCGCCAGGTCCGCGCTTTCTACGGCGAGCAGGTGCCTATCATCCTTATGGCCTCCAAGGCTGACGAGCAGATGGGGCTCTATGTCAAGACCGCGGGCGAGCGCAGCGGGGTACATAACCTGCACTACTGCATTATCCAGGACTCTGCCCATAACCACGACGGCGACCTCGGGGCCTCCTGGCATCCGAACTACAAGGGACATCGCAAAATCGCAAGCATACTCGCCCCTTATATTGCAACTGTAACCGGCTGGGATTTACCATTCAAGACATATGAATAAGCACATCATAGCAGCCGCAGCAGCCCTTCTGGCGGGTGCTTCGGCTTTTGCGCAGGTATTCACCGACGCTTCTGCCTTCCCGCTCTACGGCAAGGCCCGCCAGGATACCAAAGAACTCTACGAAAGGCTGCCGGCCGAGTTCGAAGGACGCAGCAGGGATGCCGTATGGTATCTCGGGCGCAACAGCGCGGGCCTGTATGTGCGCTTCAGCTCCAACAGCAGCGCTATCTGGTGCCGCTGGACTGCCAAGTTCGGCAACCATATGAACCATCAGACCCTCGTGGGAACCAGAGGTGTGGACCTCTATACCCTTACCGACAAGGGAGAATGGCGCTTTATGGCCTCCGGGCGTCCTGTGCTTGACAGCAAAGTCACCCAGCAGCGCCTCGTAGGCAATATGGAGCCGCGTATGCGTGAATATATGCTTTACCTTCCGCTTTATGACGGGGTGACCGAGCTCGCAATAGGTGTGGACTCCACCGCAGTGCTTGAAGCTCCGAAGGTTGATCTCCCGCGCTCAGACAAGCCCATTGTGATGTACGGCACATCCATCCTTCAGGGAGGCTGCGCCAACCGTCCCGGTATGGCTCATACCAGCATACTTTCGCGCCGCTTCAACCGCGAGGTCATCAACCTCGGCTTCAGCGGCAACGCTCTGCTCGACCTCGAAATAGCCGAGCTTATGGCCTCTGTCGAGGACCCTGCCATCTATGTCTTCGATTATGTTCCCAATGCTTATGACTATCTCATAAGGGAGAAGGGGGAGCAGTTCTTCCGTATCGTGCGCGATGCCCATCCGGACGTCCCTATTCTCTTCCTTGAGGACCCGTACTTCGGTCACTATGAGTACGATGCAGGCACCAAGGCTGAAGTGGACAAAAAGAACGCAGCCCAGCGGGAGCTCTTCAACAAGCTCAAGAAGCAGGGGGAGAAAAACATCTGGTATCTCAAATCGGACGATATGGTCGGCCACGACAACGAAGCCTTTGTGGACGGCATACATTTCACAGATCTCGGTATGATGCGATACGCGGATTGGCTTGAGCCTCATATCCGCAAGCATATGAAGAAATAATTCCATCTATGCCCTTTTTTGAGTAAATTAGGGCCTCAAACACAGAAATCGATAATGAAAAGAACAATAACCACCTTGGCCATAGCGCTTGCTGCCCTTCTGGCAGTGTCGTGCGGCCACCGCTGCGAGTTCACAGACAAGCAGTTTGAGACTCCGGAAATTCCTCAGGGAATGCAGATACACGCCACTTTCCTCGATGAAATCAGCTGGGACATTCCGCACCAGAACTGGGGCGTCAAAGAATGGGATGCCGATTTCAGAGCAATGAAGGATATGGGTATCAACACCGTTGTGATGATCCGTTGCGGCCTCGGCCCTTGGATTGCCGCTCCGTTCGAGGCGGTGCTTGAGGCTAAGCCTGACTGCTACTATCCGCCGGTGGACCTCGTCGAAATGTTTCTCACCCTTGCCGACAAATATGATATGAAGTTCTTCTTCGGCCTCTATGATTCCGGCTATTGGTGGCACGTGGGCGAGTTCCAGAAGGAAATCGATGTCAACAACAAGCTCATTGACGAGGTTTGGGAGAAATACGGCAAGAAGCACAAGAGCTTCCAGGGCTGGTACCTCTGCCAGGAGGTCAGCCGCCGCACCAGAAATATTTCCAAGATTTTTGCCGATATGGGACGCCACGCCAAAGAAGTGTCCGGTGGCCTGCCTTGTATGATTTCCCCTTACATCCACGGCATCAAGACCGACCAGGTGATGGGAGGCGACACCGCCACGACCTACGAGGAGCACGAGCGCGAATGGGACGATATCCTCAGCAACCTTCAGGGCGTTGTGGACATTATGGCTTTCCAGGACGGACAGGTTGATTATTGGGAGCTTTACGGCTACCTCTGCATCAACAAAAAGCTCGCCGACAAGTATGGCATCCACTGCTGGACCAATCTCGAAAGCTTCGACCGCGATATGCCTATCCGCTTCCTTCCTATCAAATGGGAGAAGATGCTCTACAAGCTGGAGCAGGCCCGCAAGGCAGGAATGGAGGATGTGATCACCTTCGAGTTCAGCCACTTCATGAGCCCGAACTCTTCATACCTGCAGGCCGGTCACCTCTATGACCGTTACTGCGACCATTTCGGCATCAAGAACAAACACAAAAGCAAGCTGCCATGCGAAAGATAGTATTGATGATGGCGGCGGCCCTTGCGCTTGTATCCTGCAATTCTGAAATCCGGAGCGCCCGCGGTTTGGCGAAACGAATCCTCGGAGACAAGGCTTCCGCCGTGCGCTTCGAACTGCTTGAAGATACTCAGAAGGACACATACGAACTCGAAAGCGTAGGCTCCAAAGTGGTCATCAGAGGCAACAACGCCAACTCTATGGCTGTTGGCCTCAACCGTTACCTTCAGGAGTTCTGCCTTGCAAATGTCAGCTGGTACGACTACAATCCTGTGGAACTGCCTCAGACTATGCCTTCCGTTCCGGCCAAAATCCGCGTCGAGGCTGCAGTGCCGCAGAGGTTCTTCCTCAACTACTGCACCTTCGGCTACACTATGCCGTGGTGGAATTGGGACCAGTGGGAGCGCTTCATCGACTGGATGGCCCTCAACGGCGTCAATATGCCGCTTGCCATTACCGGTCAGGAGGCTGTTTGGCAGAAGGTTTACCGCAAGCACGGGATGAGCGACGAGCAGATTCGCGAGTTCTTTGTGGGACCGGCCCATCTGCCTTGGCAGAGGATGTGCAACCTTGACCGCTGGCAGGGCCCTCTCCCTCAGGAGTGGATTGACGGACAGGCAAAGCTGCAGAAACGCATCCTGCAGCGCGAGCGCTCTTTGGGAATGAAGCCTATACTTCCTGCCTTCTCCGGTCACGTGCCTGCCGCACTGGCCGAGACCTGCACCGAGAAACTCGATACCTTCCGCGTGAGCTATTGGGGAGGATTTGCAAACGAATACCGCTGCACCTTCCTCAGCCCAATGGACCCTCAGTTCGCCGTTATCCAAAAAGAATATCTCGAAGAGCAGACAAGGCTCTACGGCACTGACCACATTTACGGAGTGGATCCTTTCAACGAAGTGGATGCCCCGTTCTGGGACCCTGAGACTCTTGCAAAGATTTCCAAAGGGATTTTCGATTCTATGACGGCAGTGGACCCTGAAGCGGTTTGGCTGCAGATGGGATGGCTCTTCTACGCCGACGAGACTCATTGGACGGATGAAAACATCAAAGCTTATCTGACTGCGGTGCCGCAGGGCCGTATGACCATACTCGACTACTTCTGCGATTTCACCCAGATTTGGAAGCGTACAGAGAGCTTCTACGGGCAGAATTTCATCTGGTGCTACCTCGGCAACTTCGGCGGAATGACCGAAATCGAAGGTGATTTCCACCAGAACGAAGCCTGGCTGAGCGAGACTATGGAGAATGCCGGTCCGGGCTTTGTCGGAATCGGCTCAACTCTCGAAGGATTTGGCGTGAATGAACCTGTATATGAGGCCGTTATGGCTCAAGCCTGGAACACAGGCATAAGTCTTGACTCATACATAGACAACATAGCGGACCGTCATCTCGGCCGTGTGGATGAGAACTATCGCGCCTTCTGGCACAAACTTGCCGATGAGGTCAGCGTTTCCCACCCGTACACCGGAAGTTCTACAGTCGTTAATGCCCACCCAACCCTAACCGGGAAATGGCATTGGACCACGGATATCCGCAAAGGCTATGACATTGCCAAAGCCGGAGAGGCTCTCGAACTGATTTCCAAGGTGGAAGGGGAGTCGAATTATCTTGACTACGACCGTGTCAATATTCACCGTCAGGTAATAGGCAATTCCGCTGCCGCAGTGCGTGACCGTTTCACGGACTGCTATCGCAAAGGCGACCGCGACGGTATGCTGAAGGCCAAGGCCGAGTTCCTCGGGCTCTGCGATTCGCTTACCGCAGTTCTCGCCTCCCGCAAGGAATTCTCCCTTCAGGACTGGATTGATGATGCCCGCAGATGGGGAATCACCGATGACCAGAAGGACTATTACGAAATGAATGCCCGCACGCTCATCAGCGTATGGGGCGATTCCTTCCACCTCTGCGATTATGCAAACCGCGACTGGGACGGTCTTGTGGACACTTACTACAAGCCGCGCTGGGAGATGTTCTTCGATGCGGTCATTGCCGCCTACGACCGCGGTGAGGAATTCCTGGACTCAAGGAGTACGGGCTATGTGGGATACACCGCCGGAGGCACTGCCCCTGGCGTGACCGGTCCTGCACTTGATTATGACAATAAGATTTGGGATTTTGAATGCCGTTGGGCACAAGTGAAAGAATGATGAGAAAAATTGCAATATTTGGCCTTGCTGCGGTCTTGGCAGCATCCTGCGCCCAGTCGCAGGAACCGGTAGTAAGTTCTCCGGACGGAAGCCTTCAGGTTACCCTTGATGACGAGAACGGAGTCCTCAGGTATTCCGTTTACAAGGATGGGGAATGCATTGTGCTGCCGTCCCGTCTCGGTTTCGAGCTTATGGGAGGCAACACGCTTGGCGACAGGACTGAAATCCTGTCTGTCAGCAAAGAAAAGACCCGTACAAGTTGGGAAACCGTATGGGGAGAGCAGAGAATCATCGAGGACCGTCACAACGGAATGACAGTCCACACTGCGAATCTGGATATTGAAGTCAGAGTATTCGACGACGGCCTGGGCTTCCGCTACATCTTCCCCGAGCACTTGGGAGACATAGACATACGCGAAGAATTGACCGAGTACCGTTTTGCCCGCGGCGACCACAAAGCCTGGTGGATGCCGCGCAGCGTGCCGTACTATGAGGCTTACGGTGAGCACACCGGCTTCGGAGAGATTAGTGAAGCCTACACTCCTGTGACCATTACCGGAGCTGACGGAAGATTCTATTCCATCCACGAGGCTGCCCTTCTGGATTTTGCAAAGGTTAACCTCATCCCTGATGGCTCAGGCACGCTCAAGACTTCGCTTACCAAACTCAGTGACGGGGCTGCTGTTCATATGACCCGCACCCGCACCTCCCCTTGGAGAACTCTGCTGGTGAGCGATACCGCAGGCGGCCTGATTGAGTCCCGCGTGATGCTCAACCTCAATGAGCCGTGCAAGATTGAGGACACCTCCTGGATCAAGCCTGGCAAATACATAGGCATATGGTGGATACTCCACAAGTACCTTTACACCTGGTACTATGACGCGGACAATCCGCAGGAGCACGGAGCAACCACCGAGCGCACCAAGCGCTACATCGACTTTGCGGCAGAAAACAATATCCAGGGCGTACTGGTGGAAGGCTGGAACGTCGGTTGGAACGGCGACTGGATGCGCAATTCTGAGAACTTCAGCTTCACCGAGGCATATCCTGACTATGATTTTGACGAGGTGATGTCCTACGCCCGCAGCAAGGGAGTGCAGATGGTTATCCATAACGAAACTGCCGCCAACACCGACCATTATTTCAGCCAGATAGACGAGGCTTATGCCAAGTACCGCGATGCCGGAATGCACTATGTGAAGACCGGCAACGTGAATCTGCTGATGGACGGCAAGGAGGAGCACGACAGCCAGTACGGAGTCAACAGGCTCCACGAGATTGTCGAGAAGGCTGCCGAGTATCAGATATGCATCGACGAGCACGAGCCTTGCATCCCTACAGGCCTGTGCCGCACCTGGCCTAACCTGATGACGGGAGAGGCAATACGCGGGCAGGAGCACGACGCCTGGGAGACTGACGGAGGCAACAAGCCTGAGCACCAGACGGTTTGCCCGTTCATCCGCGGCCTTGCCGGTCCTATGGACTATACCTTCGGAACCTTTGATTTCTCCAATCCTGTATCTCCATTCAGCCGCGTGCGCACAACCATCGCCAAGCAGCTTGCGCAATATGTGGTGATATACAGCCCTCTGCAGATGGCCTGCGACGACCCTTCGGCCTACGAAGGAGTGAAGGCATTCGGCTTCATCCGCGATGTGCCGACCGACTGGGAGCAGACCAAGGTTGTGGATGCGGTAATAGGAGACTACATCATCACCGCCCGTCAGGAAAGAAACGGCAGCGACTGGTATCTCGGAGCTATCACGGACGAGAATGCAAGAGACCTTCAGGTGCCGCTCAGCTTCCTCGGAAAGGGCGAATGGCTGGCCCAGGTCTATGCCGACGCCCCTGACGCAAGCTACGAAGACAACCCTACTGCTGTTGCATATTCCGAGATGGAAGTGACTGCAGACAGCACCCTTGACCTGCATCTTGCCACATCGGGCGGATGCGCGATAAGATTCACCCCAAAAAGCAGATAATGAAAAAGATACTTGCAACCATAGCGATATTGTTTGCCGGGCTCAGCTTCGCCCAGGCAAAGGACTACAAGCTTCTTTCCCCTTCGGGCAATATTCAAATTACCGTTTCCGAAGGCAAGGCCCTGACCTGGTCTGTGAAAGCCGGAGATGAGACCCTGCTTGCTCCTAGCGAGCTTGCCCTTGAGGTCAAGGGAAAGGGCGTTCTCGGTCCGGGTGCCAAAGCCCGCAAAGCCTCCCGCAGGAGCATAGATGAGATTCAGACCGCCGTAGTGCCGGTAAAGGCGCGCACCATACGCAACCGCTGCAACGAGCTCACCCTCAGCTTCAATGGCTGGGCAGTCCGTTTCAGGGCATACGACAATGGAGTGGCCTATCGCTTCGAGACCTATATGAAGGGCAATATCGAAGTGCTTGGCGAGACTTCCGAATGGAATCTCCAGCCGGGCTGCCACGCCTTCTGGGCCAATGAGACAAATCCGGACTATATTACCCATTGCGAGGCTGATTTCCGCGACCTGCCGATTTGCGACATTGCCGCAGAGAAGTATTCTTATCTTCCGGTAAGCCTTGCCACTCCTTCCGGAGTGCGTGCAGTGATTACCGAATCCGACCTCAGCGATTATCCCAATATGATGCTGCGTGCCGGCTGCGGTGACTGTCTCAAGGCCGAGTACCCTCACGTCATAGATGCTTACGAGCTCAAGAATGACCGCGACGTGCGCATTACCTCCCTTGCGCCCTGCATCGCCCGTACCCGAGGCACCAGGACCTTCCCTTGGAGGCTTATGACCATAGGTACCGATGCCGCCCTTCTGGAGAATACCCTCAGCTGGCAGCTTGCAAGCAAAGAAGATGACCGGGACTGGAGCTGGCTCAAGCCGGGCAAAATCAGCTGGGAATGGTGGGCTGCGCTCAATGTGTATGGCGTTGACTTTGAGGCAGGCGTCAATACCGAGACCTACAAGTACTACATCGACTTTGCCGCCGAGTACGGCCTTGAATACATACTGCTCGATGAAGGATGGTCCGCATCCACCCTCAACATCAAGGAAGCCAATCCTGCCCTCGACCTGCAGGGCCTTATTTCCTATGGCAAGTCCAAAGGAGTGGGCGTAGTGCTCTGGACCCTCTGGACCCCTATGCTTGCGGATATGGAGAATATCCTCGACATCTATCAGGAGTGGGGTGTGGAAGGCATCAAGGTGGACTTTATGCAGATGCAGGACCAGAATATGATGAATTTCTACGAGAAGCTCGCAGCCGAGTGCGCAAAACGCCATCTGGTGGTGGACTATCACGGAGCCTTCAAGCCGGCAGGCATTCAGCGCAAGTATCCTAATGCTATGACTTATGAGGGCGTATATGGTCAGGAGCACGACAAATGCTCTTACGACATCAGCCCGGAGCACGATATGCAGCTCCCGTTCACCCGTATGGTTGCGGGCCCTATGGACTACACTCCGGGTGCCACCATCAATGCCACCAGGGATGATTTCGCGATCCGCTGGTATCACCCTATGAGCCAGGGCACCAGAAGCCATCAGGCAGCTCTCTTCGTAGTATTCGAAAGCCCTCTGGAGATGCTTTGCGACTCTCCGTCCAACTACTACAAAGTGCCGGAGTTCACCTCCTTCCTCGCTCAGATTCCTACCGTTTGGGAGGAGACCGTTGCCCAGGAAGCAGTTGCGGGGGATTATCTGCTGATGTCCCGTAGGGCTGCCGACGGACGCTGGTTCAGCGCGGGTCTTACCGACTGGGACGAGAGGGATCTCGTGCTTGACACTTCCTTCCTCGGTGAAGGAGAGTGGTCGGTGCTCATCCACAGGGACGGAGTCAATGCCAACAAGTGGGCTGAAGACTACAAACTTGAAACAATTGAGGTGAAGGCTGGCGACAGCATCCCTGTCCATATGGCCAAGGGAGGCGGCTGGGCTGCCATCTTCACCAGAAAATAGAATTTAAGATGAAACGAATCATTCTTGCATTTGCAGCAGCATTCTGCACTCTCAGTCTTGGCGCCGCACCGTTGAGCGTCAGCGGACGAGTGAGCAACGACAAGGGTGAAGCCCTGCAGGGAGTAAAGGTGACTGACGGCTACAGCTTCGTCCGCACCGACTCTCTGGGAGCTTATACGCTTGATGTCTATCCGGATGCTGCTTTTGTTTACCTGACCATACCTTCGGGATATCAGGTGCCTGAGCGTAACGGCGCGCCGCTTTTCTATCGTGAACTTGACCGGCAGGCCGGGACTCAGCAGGCCGATTTCGAACTTGCTGCCACCGGAGTGGACGAGACACATCACAATTTCTTTGTATGGGCTGATGTTCAGGTTTACAACGAAAGTGAGTTGGATTATGTCCGTCAGGCTGCCGCAGACGCTGCCGTTTATGCGGAGCAGTCAGGCCTTCCGGCCTTCGGCATCTCCTGCGGCGATATAGCAGGAGAGTGGTCAAGCGGTCTGATGCCGGCTGTTCACAAGAGCTGCGCGCAGGCCGGTTTCCCTTTCTTCGCACTTATGGGAAACCACGACTACCGTGGTGACGCAAGTTGCAACGAGGATTCCAAGACCTTGTATCAGAGCACTTTCGGCCCTACCTGGTATTCTTTCGACAAGGGTCGTATCCACTATGTCGTGCTGGATGACGTATTCTACTTTGTCCGTCATTATCTGGGATATCTGCCTAAGCATCAGCTGGATTGGCTCAAGGCCGACCTTGCGGATGTCCCTGAAGGGGGAACGGTGGTGCTTTTTATGCACATCCCTACCTCAAGCCCGGCAGCGCGCAAAGGAGACTGGAAGAGTGAAGAGTATAACAAAATCCTGACAAACCGTCAGGCACTCTATGAGATTCTCAAGCCGTACAACGCCCATATCTGTTCGGCCCACGAGCATTATGCCGAGAATTTCTGCCTTGCGGACAATCTGATGGAGCACGTGCACGCGCCTTTGAGCGGACTGTTCTGGAACTCTCTGCTGAGCTGCGACGGCCTGCCTTGGGGTTACTACATCTATGAGGCTGACGGTGACTCTCTCAGTTGGCAGTACAAGGCCGTAGGTCAGAGCACGGATGTGCAGATGAGTGCATACCGCACCGGTGAGGACCCTATGAAGCCTGAATGCGTAGTTGCAAATGTCTGGAACTATGATCCGCAGTGGAAGGTGGAATGGAGTGAGAACGGTGAGCCAAGGGGTGAAATGACCCAGTTCGAGGGCTATGACCGCAACATCGTGGATGATGTCGAGAACCGGCGCGAGAAGGAGTTCAATTGGAAATATATCGGTGCCGGCAAGACCGGGCACCTCTTCTATGCGCAGCCTCAGAGCAGCGATTCCCGCATTGAAATCTGTGTCACCGACCGCTTCGGAAGGCAATATTTCTGGAACAGCGACAAGACTGTCTATACCAGCAGGAATTTCAGCATCAACTCTTCCGATGTGGAGTGGAAAGGCTCCCGCTACGAAGCTCCGCAGATTGTTTCCAACCCTGCCTACGGCACGGTAAAGGGAGCGAATACGCTTGAAACTGCTGTTTATGACCTTGCGGTTGCAGAGATGGTGAAAAACATCGAAGAGGACGGCACTTTCCGCACCGGCGAGAAATGGTCCGGAGTCTGGACCCGCGATATCTCCTACAGCGCCATCCTGTCTCTTGCCCATCTCGAACCGGAGGTGGTGAAGACCAGCCTTATGAAGAAGGTGGACAGGAAGGGCAGAATCATCCAGGACACCGGCACTGGCGGCGCCTGGCCTTGCTCTACAGACCGCGAAGTATGGGCTATTGCAGCCTGGGAGGTATTCCTCGAGACCGGAGATTACGGATGGCTGCGTCAGGTTTACCCTATCATCAAACGTAGCCTTGAGGATGATCTTGAGACTGCCTACAATCCTGAGAGCGGACTTTATCGCGGAGAGAGCAGCTTCATCGACTGGAGGCAGCAGAGCTATCCGCAGTGGATGCAGCCTGTTGACATAGCACAGAGCGAATGCCTCGGTACCAACGCTGTTTTCTATAGGGCACTTGATGTGATGGCAGGTATGGCCAAGATGCTCGGAAGCAGCAAGAAATCTGACGAAAAGAAGTTCACCCAGAGGGCCGAGTCCCTCAGGAAAGCCATCAACGACAACTTCTGGCTTGAGAAGGAAGGATATTACGCCCAGTACCGCTACGGACGCAATGCCAAGGTCCTCTCTCCTCGCGCCGAGACCCTTGGAGAGAGTCTCTGCATACTGTGGGGCATAGCCTCCGAAGAGCAGGCCAAGGACATTCTCGAGAATGTGCCTGTTTGCGAGTACGGCCCTGTCATCTTTACTCCTCAGATTTCCTCCCAGCAGAGCTATCACAACAATGCCATCTGGCCTTTTGTGACTTCTTTCTGGGGCAAGGCTGCCGCAAAGACAGGTAACAGGACCGCTCTGATGCACGCCATTGCATCCAACGAAAGGGCCGCTGCCGCCTTCGGCTCCCATATGGAGAATCTTGTAGCTGAGGACGGAAGCACTAACACTCTGCTCGATTCACCTCGTCAGCTGTGGAGCATTGCAGGCCATATCGGTCTTTTCCGCGAGGCTCTGCTCGGCATCCATTACGAGGCCGACGGCATACGCTTCCAGCCTTGCGTGCCGGCCCGGATGAAGGGTCTTCGCAGCATCAGCGGCCTGAAGTACAGAAATATGACCCTCAATGTCAAGGTTTTCGGGGAAGGCCCTGTGATGAAAACCTTCCTTCTTGATGGCCAGCAGGCTGAGCCGTTTGTGAGCGCAAGCCTTGAGGGTGAACACGATGTGGAAATCCGTATGTGCAGCGACTATTATGCTGTAGATGATGGCGTCAACAAACTGCCTGTGCAGTGGGACCTCGAATGCCCTGAAGTCCGCTATGAGGACGGCTTCCTCAAATGGAACGCGGTTCCGGATACCGATACTTATCTGATTCTTTGTGACGGCAAGGCTGTTGAGGAAACCGAAGACTCTGTCTATGTGGTCAAGAGTCCCGGCGAATACGCTGTGATTGCCCGCAACGAGGGCGGGGACTACTCCTTTATGAGCGAACCTAAGCGCGTCCGCCTTGAGGAATACGAATTCCCTCTCGAAGCAGCCCTGAGCACCAAGCTCGGCAGCCAGGCCAAGATAGAAATCGAGGTGCCGAAAACCGGTACCTGGTATATTGACTTCGACTATTCCAACGGCAACGGCGACATCACTACCTTCAACAAATGTGCTACCAGAACTCTTTATGTTGACAGGAAGAAAGTCGGGGCAATTGTCCTCCCTCAGAGGGGTGACGACTGGAACGCCCGCGGATGGACAAACTCCGTGCAGGTCGAACTCACTGCCGGAAAGCACACTTTCGAGTTGCGCTACATTGACGAGAACATCAATATGAACATAGATGTCGACAACGCCCTTACACACAAAATGAGATTAACATTAAAATAATAATCGCTATGAAAGTAATTATCAGAAACAACAGCAAGGAAGGCTCTATCTGGGCCGCTCACCACATCGCAGAGAAGATTAAGGCCAAGGCTGCCGTTACAGACAAGCCTTTCGTACTCGGACTCTGCACAGGTTCTACTCCTATCGAGACCTATGCCGAACTCGCAAGGATGGTTCAGGCAGGAGAACTCTCTTTCCGCAATGTGATATCCTTCAATATGGATGAATATGTCGGTCTTCCGGAAGAGCATCCTGAGAGCTACCATTCCTTTATGCGTACCAACCTATTCAGCAAGATTGACGAGCCTGAGGAGAATATCCACATCCTCAACGGAAATGCTCCGAACCTCGATGCCGAGTGTGCAGCCTACGAGAAGGCAATTGAGGAAGCCGGCGGATTTGACCTCTTCCTCGGAGGTATCGGAGAGGATGGCCACATCGCATTCAACGAGCCGTTCTCACCTCTTACCAGCCGCACCCGCGTTGTTACCCTTACCGAGGATACCAGAATCGTGAACAGCCGCTTCTTCGGAGGAGATATGAACCTCGTTCCGAAGCAGGCCCTTTCAGTCGGTGTTGCTACCGTTACCGATTCCAAGGAGGTTGTCATTCTGGCTTTCGGGCCGAAGAAGGCCCGTGCCATCCACGATGCAGTCGAGGGACCGTACAGCCATATGTGCACAGTATCCGCTCTTCAGAACCACCAGAACGGCATCATCGTCGCCGATGAGGCTTCCGTCGGAGAGCTCAAGGTCAACTCATACAAGTATTTCAAGGCCGTTGAGGCAGTCGAAAATATCTAGGATATGAAAAAAGGCATTATCGCAGGCGCTCTTGTTGCGCTCGCAGCTCTTTGCTCTTGTGAAAAGCAGCATCAGGTTGGTATTGTGGCGCATCGCGGTTATTGGCAGTGCGAGCAGGGCGGAGGAGCCCACAACTCCATCGCAGCCCTTGCAGCTGCTCAGGACCTGGGTTTCTGGGGAAGTGAGTTCGATGTCAATATGACCAAGGACGGCGAACTTATGGTTTATCACGACAGCGAGGTAAACGGAATGTATTTCAAGGACCACAACGCTGCCGACTTTGCGGACATACGCCTTTGCAACGGGGAGAAAATCCCTACTCTCGACGAGTACCTCACACAGTTTGAGAAGAACAGGAAGTGCCGCCTCGTCTTCGAGCTCAAGTGGCACGCTACTCCTGAACTCGAAAGGCAGGCTGTGGAGCTTAGCATCGCCAAGCTCAAGGCTCACGGACTCTTCAATCCCAAGCAGGTAATCTTCATTTCCTTCTCTTTCAACCAGTGCAAACTCTTCAGCCAGCTTGCCCCGGGCTTTACCGTACAGTATCTCGGTGGAGACCAGGAGCACAATCCTAACGTATGTTTCGAGAACGGCATCAACGGCATCGATACCGGCTACTGGATTATGTACAAAGACCCGAGCTGGTATCAGAAGGCACGCAGTCACGGTATGAGTGTCAATGTCTGGACGGTTGACAGCATTGACGATATGCGCAAATGCATCGAGATGGGCTGCGACTATATTACCACCAACAAGCCGGAAGAGTGCCGTGCCCTTCTCAAGGAGATGGGTGTCAAGGAACTCAAGGCCGGGAAGAATCTTTAACCACATTACACATAAAATGAAACACTTTTCATTGCCTAAAGACGGCGGTCTTATCGAGCAAGGTCTCCCGAAAGACATTCTCCACGGTAGAGAAAGGATTTATACCGAAATAGGTGAGAATCCATTCTCTGTAAGCCAGGTCATTTGTGACCGTATTCTCGAGATTGTAGCGGACTTCCAGAAGGAAAACCCTGGAAAAATCTTCCGCCTCGGATTCTCATCCGGCACATCTCCGGAACCTCTTTTCAAAGATCTCCGCAGGTCTTGCGCCGAAGGAAAGATTTCCTTCAAGGATATTGCCGTATATTCGACAGATGAGTATTATCCGGTATCCAGGAACGCCCAGCAGAGCCGCAATTACAAGCTTCATCACGAGCTTTTGGACGCTGTGGACATTCTTCCGGAAAATGTTCATATTGCGGACGGATTGGTACCTGAAGACAAGGTCAGCGATTATTGCGCCCAGGCCGAGGATGGCCTTCGCAATCTTGACCTCCTTGTGATGGGTATAGGTGAGCACGGCCAGATCGGTTTCAACGAGGCCGGTTCGCTCAATACGTCCAAAACCCGCCTTGTGCTCCTGCCATACAAGTCACGCAGGCGTCAGGCACACAACTTCAACGGCGATATGGCAGCTACTCCAAGCAAGGCCATCACTATGGGCGTTGCCACTATGCTTTCAGCCAAGAAGGTGATTCTTATGGCCTGGGGTGAGGATAAGGCAGATATGGTGCAGCAGATTGTGGAGCGCAAGAACACTCCAGACTACCCTGCATCCTTCTTCCAGAAGCATCAGGATGTCACCCTCTATGTGGATGAGAACTCTTCGGCCAAGCTTACCCGCGTGGTCGCTCCTTGGCTCATAGGCCCTTGCGAATGGACCCAAAAATTCCGCCGCAAGGCTGTGATTTGGCTCTGCGAGCAGGTTCACAAGCCAATCCTCAAACTCGGCTATCAGGACTATCTCCAGAATGGCCTGGGCGAGCTCCTTGAGAAGTTCGGAACCTACGACAAGGTCAATATCGAGGTGTTCAACGAGCTGCAGCACACGATTACGGGCTGGCCGGGAGGAAAGCCTAATGCTGACGATTCCACCCGTCCGGTGCCTTCTTCACCATATCCCAAGAAAGTGGTCATATTCTCACCTCACCCTGATGATGATGTGATTTCAATGGGAGGTACTTTCATCCGCCTTGCCCACCAGGGCCACGATGTGCACGTTGCATACGAGACCTCAGGCAATGTTGCCGTTCACGACGATGTGGTGCTTCAGCATATGGATGCGGCACGCGAACTTGGCTTCGGCGACCGCTTCGACGAGGTGAAGGCTCTCGTTGCCTCCAAGGTTTCCGGCGAACCGGAGCCGAGGGCTCTGCTTGAGCTCAAGGCCGCTATCCGCCGTTCCGAAGCCAAGAGCGCGTGCCGCTCCTTCGGCCTGAACGACGAGACTAATGTCCACTTCCTCAACCTTCCGTTCTATGAGTCCGGCGGCATCAAGAAACTGCCCCGCTCACAGGCCGATGTGGATATCATCAAAGATTTGCTCAACAAGGTTCAGCCTCAGATGGTATTTATGGCGGGAGACCTCGCCGATCCTCACGGCACCCACCGCGTCTGCACTGAATGCGCCCTTGAGGCTCTCGACCAGCTGCGTGAAGAGGGTGCAGCCTGGATTTCCGACTGCCACGTATGGATGTACCGCGGAGCCTGGATGGAGTGGGAGCTGTCCCGAGTTGATATGGCAGTTCCTCTCAGCCCGGACGAGGTTATCGAGAAACGTCACGCCATCTACCGCCACCTGTCCCAGAAGGACATAGTTCCGTTCCCGGGAGACGATTCCCGCGAGTTCTGGCAGAGAGCGGAAGACCGTACCCAGAATACCGCTAATAACTATAACCTGCTCGGTATGGCAGAGTATCAGGCAATGGAGGTATTCCTCAAGCTTTGGTAAAAAATGAATTTATTCGGAACCCATTTCAGAGTCTCCATCTTCGGAGAATCGCACGGTCCGCAGCTTGGAGTAGTGCTGGACGGTGTCCCGGCAGGCCTTCCTCTATGCGAGGAGGATTTCCTGGAGGACATCGCCAGGCGCGCTCCGGGAGCCCTTGGCACCACTCCACGCAAGGAGAGCGACCTCCCGCACCTGCTCAGCGGAGTGTATGAAGGCCATACGACCGGCGCGCCGCTCGCAATAGTCTTCGACAATGCCAATACCCGCTCCGGGGACTACAGCCAGTTTGTCTCCCAGCCGCGTCCGGGTCACGCAGACTACACTGCAAACGCAAAGTTCGAAGGCTTTCAGGACCCGCGCGGAGGTGGTCATTTTTCCGGACGTCTTACCCTTGGCATCGTTGCAGCGGGTGTGGTGGCGAAAAAAATCGCCGGTGATGTCCGTTTCAGTGCTAAGGTGCTTTCCATTGGCGGATGCACCGAGTCTGAGCGCTGGCCGGAGCTGCTTGCTGCCGTACAGCAGGAGGGAGATTCGCTCGGAGGCGTTGTGGAGTGCAGGGCGGAGGGACTTCCGGCAGGACTGGGAGAACCGTTCTGGGACAGCGTGGAAGCTCTTGTTTCCCACGCAATCTTTTCCATTCCGGGGGTGCGCGGCATAGAATTCGGTGACGGATTTGCTGCTGCCGCGATGAAAGGGTCCGAACATAACGACACGTTTACCGCCGAAGGCCCCGCCAAAAACGGGGCCGGCGGGGTGAACGGTGGTATTACAAACGGTGCTCCTCTGGTGTTCAGGGTGGCATTCAAGCCAACCTCCACCATACGCAAGGAGCAGCTGACCTACAATTTCACAAGCGGCCGGCAGGAGATTCTTTGCGCCAAGGGAAGGCACGACGCCTGCTTCTGCCTGCGTTGTCCGGTGATAGTTGAGGCAATGGCAGCAATCGTGACCGCAGATTTATTGTTAAGATAATTATGAAACAAGTTTACATCGTTTACGATTCAGCGGTAGGCGGATTTGCAAATCAAATCAACCGTGAATGGGCCAAGTCGGGTTACGAAGTGCTCGGGATGATGGCAATCCCCGCTGACGAGGAGCACAAAACGCTCGCAACCGTTGAAAGCATAGTTCGCGCCCTGCTGGGGTCCGGAGCGGGACGGGGCACTCTGCTGCTTGCTGTGGGAGGCGGAGTTACTACCGACATCTGCGGCTTTGCAGCAGCAATTTATAAGCGCGGTATGGCTGTGGAATATGTCCCTACCACCCTGCTCGCACAGGTCGATGCTGCCATCGGCGGCAAAACTGGTGTGAACTTCGATGGAGTGAAGAACGCGGTGGGTGTCATACGCCTTGCCCAAAAGGTGCATTTCCGCAGCGAGCCTCTTGCGAGCCTGCCTGCAGCACAAATCCGCAGCGGAGCGGCCGAACTGCTGAAGACCTTTGCCCTTTTTGACGAGGAGCGTTACAATGAGGCAGTCCGCCTCTTCGCCCAGCTTCAGGCAGCCTCATACAAAGGCACGGTAGTGACCGATGCTCTTCCTAAGATTGTCGAGCTTGCTTCCGTTGCCGCGAAATACAAGGGGAAGGTGGTTACAAAGGACCTGTTCGACACAGGGAAGCGCCATCTTCTCAACCTGGGACACACTTTCGGCCACGCAATAGAGTGGTGGCAGAGCACGGAGGAGGGCGTCGCAGCCCTTCCGACCAAGTATTCACACGGAGAAGCGGTTGCCATCGGAATGGTGCGCGCAGCCGAGCTTTCCGAAAAGGACGGGATTGCCGCAGAGGGCTTTGCGCAGAAGCTGCGCGCCGACCTAAAGGCTTGCGGACTCCCGACAGAGCTGCCTTGCCCGCAGGAGAAACTCGTGCCGGCAATACTCAACGACAAAAAGATTGACGAGGGAGGCAAGCTCGATTTCGTTTATTTGAAGAGGATAGGCAAACCTGTCCTCAAAAAGCGTCGCATCAGTGACATTAACCTATAGCAGATGATCTGTACAAGCATACAGCACAAGAATTTAGAGCAGATATTGACAATACTTGACGACCCCTTTGTGGAGATGGCCGAAATCAGGCTTGACCTCTGCGAACTGGACGTCCCACAGATAAAGGAACTTTTCGAATCCTGCGAGAAGCCTCTGATTGCCACCTGCCGCAGCGGCAAGGACGCAAGCGCAAAGATGGAGGCTGCGGTCGAGGCGGGAGCGCGCTATCTGGATCTGGATATCAGCGCCCCGGTCGGAGTGAGCCAGCATTTCCAGAAGCTCTGCCGCAAGTGCGGCACGGAGCTTATCCGTTCGTTCCACGATTTTGACGGAACTCCATCGCTGGATTATCTTCAGCAAATAGAAGCCCGCTGCCGCCGCTATGGTGCGGATGTAGCAAAGATTGTGGTTACGGCCCGCTCGGAGCAGGATTGCGAGACAGTGCTGTCCCTTTATGACGGCACCCGCACGGGGCTTGTCGCCTTTGCGATGGGCGAAGCGGGACGCAGCAGCAGACTCGAGTGTCTGCGCAGGGGCGCACCGTTTTCCTATGCCTCCTACGACGAGGCCACCGCTCCCGGCCAGATTCCATACGAACAGATGCACAGGGAGGTATATGGCGAATTCCGCGGCCTCTACCGCAACGATTTCACTACCCCAGCATCCAAGAGCTTCGCTCAGCGTGCCATCATAGCTGCGGCTCTCGCTGAAGGTACTTCGCATCTTCGCGGCTACACTCCTTGCGAGGACTCCGAGTCCGCAATCAGCGTGGCAAAGCAGCTCGGAGCCAAGGTTACAAGACGCGGTACCACGCTGACAATCAATGGAATCGGGCCGCTCGAAGAGGGACAGCTTTCGCTACAGACCCTTAATGTCGGGGAGTCCGGCCTGCTCACCAGGCTCAGCATCCCCCTTCTCGCCGCCCTCAACTCCGGCAGCACCCGCATTGAAGGGAAAGGCACTCTGCCCGGCAGGCCTCTGGGTTCCGCTTCCGACATTATGGCCGCCTTCGGCGTAATACTTCGCAGCGAAGGCGAACACCGTGACCGCGAGGTCTATGTCCCTCTCACCATAAGCGGCAAGCTCATCCCCGGCACGGCCGACGTCCCCGGCAAGGGCGGTTCGCAGCTCATCTCAGGCCTTCTTATGGCCCTGCCGCTCTGCGCCAAATCTTCCAAACTCTATGTCAGCGAGCCGAAGAGCATACCTTATATGTTCATAACTCTCGATGTGCTGCGCAAGTTCGGTGTGCAGGTGGGCAACGAGCTCGAAGGCCCGATTGAGATGCTGGAGCAGCAGGATTGGTCCTACTGCAGCGGCATACGCTTCAGCATACGCGGCGGCCAGCATTACAAGGCGGCCGATATGGAACTTGAAGGCGACTGGAGCGCAGCGGCCAATTTCCTTGTAGCCGGGGCTCTGTATGGATCCGCAGAGGTTTCAGGGCTTGACCAGAAGTCCCTGCAGGCAGATATCTCCATTCTCGATGTGCTCGTTGCGGCCGGTGCCTGCGTTGCAGGTGACGAGGATGTGATTTCAGTTCGCAAGGCTCCGCTTGAGTGTTTCGACTTCGACCTGAGCCATTGTCCGGACATTTTCCCTATCGCTGCAGTGCTTGCCGCTTTCTGCGAGGGTACTACCACACTTGCGGGCGTGGGAAGGCTCAGGAGCAAGGAGTCCGACAGGGCTGATGCTATCGTCTCTATGCTAACGGGCTTCGGAGTGCGAGCTTCGGTCGAGGGGGATGTGATGTCAATCGAGGGTGAGACCCTTGTTTCAAGGCTTATGAACGGCAGGCTTCTGCACGGCGGTTCATTTGCCAGCCGTCACGACCACAGGATGGCTATGGCCCTGAGCGTAGCGGCTCTGGGAGCGGACTCTCCGGTCGTTATCGACGACACCGCCTGCGTAGCCAAATCATTCCCGGATTTTTTCGAGCAGTTTTAGTATCTTTGCGCAGCAATGGACAAAGCGCTTAAAGAAATAACCTCGCAGGAATACACTCAAGGGTTTGTAACGGAGATCGAGCAGGAGTTTTTTCCCAAGGGTCTGTCCGAAGACATCATCCGCCGCATTTCTGCACGCAAGCAGGAGCCTTCCTGGCTTCTCGAATTCAGGCTGGACGCCTTCCGCCGCTGGCAGAAGATGGAGCAGCCCGGCTGGGGCCATCTCCAGCTGCCTGAGATAGATTATCAGGATATCATATACTTCGCGGCTCCCAAGAAGGATACCGACCGCCCGGACCATATAGACCCGGCCCTCGAAGAGACCTTTGACAAACTGGGCATCCCGGTGCGGGAGAGGGAAGTGCTCGCGGGCGTGAAGGGAAGCTCGCAGGTCGCTGTGGATGCGGTTTTTGATTCCGTCAGCGTTTCCACGACCTTCCGCAAGACGCTTGCAGACAAGGGCATTATCTTCTGTTCCTTCTCGGAAGCAGTCAGGGAGCATCCGGACCTGGTTCGCAAGTATCTCGCTTCGGTAGTGCCTGTGGGAGACAACTTCTTCGCTGCGCTCAACAGCGCAGTATTTTCTGACGGGTCGTTCTGCTATATCCCGAAGGGAGTGAAGTGCCCAATGGAGCTGTCCAGCTACTTCCGCATCAACGCGAGTGGTACGGGGCAGTTCGAGCGCACGCTGATTGTTGCGGACGAGGGCTCGCAACTCAGCTATATGGAAGGCTGCACCGCTCCTATGCGCGACGAAAACCAGCTTCACGCAGCTGTAGTCGAGATTGTGGTCGAGGCTGGAGCTGATGTCAAATACAGCACCGTCCAGAACTGGTATCCGGGCGATGCGCAGGGCCGCGGCGGCATTCTCAACCTCGTGACAAAGCGCGGTATCTGCAAAGGCCGCGGTTCGCACCTGAGCTGGACTCAGGTTGAAACGGGCTCTGCAGTGACCTGGAAATATCCTTCCACCATACTCAAGGGTGATGACAGCACCTCCGAGTTCTACAGCGTCGCGCTGACCAACAACTACCAGCAGGCGGATACGGGTACGAAGATGATTCATATAGGCAAGAATACCCGCAGCCGCATCGTCTCGAAGGGCATCAGCGCGGGCCACAGCCAGAACTCCTATCGCGGTCTTGTGCAGATGAACGGGGGTGCGGACGGAGCGCGCAACTACTCCCAGTGCGATTCGCTTCTGATCGGGTCGCAGTGCGGAGCCCATACCTTCCCGGTAATCCGCAGCTCCAACCCGAGTGCCGTTGTGGAGCACGAGGCTACCACTTCGCGCATCAGCGAAGAGCAGCTCTTCTATTGCAACCAGCGCGGGATTCCGGCCGAGGAGGCCGTGGGCCTGATTGTCAACGGCTATGCCAAGGACGTACTCCAGCGCCTTCCTATGGAGTTTGCGGTCGAGGCGCAGAAGCTTTTGTCTGTATCTTTGGAAGGCTCAGTAGGTTAGTATGGATTGGATGAATTATACTCTCTTTTCGCTTGGCGGCGCGCCTGTGCTCCTGATTGATGTGATAACATCAGTCCTGGGCCTGCTTTGCGTTTTCCTTGCCGGAAGAAACAGCAAATACAATTTCTGGGTGGGCTATCTCTACACAGCGGCTCTCTTCGTGATGTTCTGGAACAAGAACCTCTACGCAAGCCTGCTGCTTCAGCCCGTATCTCTGGTTATCAATATTGTCGGCCATTACCGCTGGACCCATCCTCACGCTGATGAACGCAGCAGCAGGGACGACAATGCTCTGAAAGTCTCAAAGCTTACGGCAGTGCAGCGGGTGCTTGCAGTTGTGGCGGTGCTTGTCATTGCGGGAGCGTGGGGATGGCTGCTGGATGTACTGTTTCCTGCAGACCCGCATCCTTATCTGGATTCCTGTGTGACCGTGCTGATTCTGGTGGCCCAATATCTCAGCTCCCAAAAGAAGTGGGATTGCTGGATAGCCTGGCTGCTGGTCAATATTACCCAGATTATCCTTCATATTTCCGTAGGCCACGTCTTTATGCCGGTCGTTTGCGGCCTTTACCTGCTCAACGGCATCTGGTCTCTGGTTACCTGGTCAAAACTCTACAAAAACAAAGCTTAGTACAATGGACAACAATATACTTCTGGAAATCAAGGACCTGCACGCAGGCGTGGAGGGCAAGGAGATTCTCCACGGCGTCAATCTGACCATACGCAGGGGAGAAGTTCACGCTGTGATGGGACCTAACGGAGCCGGCAAGTCCACACTCAGCGCCGTACTTGCGGGCAAACCCCAGTTTACCGTAACTTCCGGCAGTATCTTTTTTGCCGGACAGGACCTGCTTGCGATGTCCCCGGAGGAGCGCAGCTGGGCTGGCATTTTCCTCAGTTTCCAGTATCCCATCGAGATACCGGGAGTCAGCATTACCAATTTCATGAAAGCTGCAGTGGCTGCCAGACGCAAGGCTGCGGGACTTCCGGAGTTAAGCCCTGCGGAGTTCCTGAAGCTGCTCAAATCCAAGATGGCTCTGGTGCAGATGCGCGGGGAGTTTGCAAAGCGTGAAGTGAATGTGGGCTTCTCTGGAGGAGAGAAGAAGAGGGCTGAGATTTTCCAGATGGCAATGCTGGAGCCTGTTCTCTCGATTCTCGATGAGACGGACAGCGGACTGGATGTGGATGCGCTCAGGATTGTGGCTGACGGAGTGAATGCGCTGCGCACCCCGCAGACTTCCTCCATTATCATTACCCATTATCACAAGCTTCTGCAGTACATTGTGCCTGATGTGGTGCACGTGCTCAAAAACGGTGAGATTGTGCGTACGGCAGGGCGCGAACTGGTGGATTTGATTGAATCTGAAGGCTTTGAGAATATCAATGGATAGGAAGGTCTATATAGTCGGAAAGGACCCTGTGCCTGAGAAACTTACACTTGGCGCGGGGGAGAGCTTCTTTGCCACTTTCGTGGTGGAGGAGGGAGTCAGTGCCGATGTGACTATGGAAGTGGACCTGGTCGGAGAGGGCGCTTCGCTGGATTTGGGCGGGGTGTACCGCTGCAGCGGTGACGAGAGGGTGGCTTTTCATCTGAATGTCAGGCATCTGTGCGGAGGATGCACTTCCCGCCAGCTGTTCAAAGGTATTGTCGGTGGCCGCTCCCGTGTGGTTTTCGACGGCCTGATTCACGTAGCTCCTGATGCCCAGAAGACCGAGGCCTATCAGGAAAACCATTCCATTCTGCTCTCAGCAGAGGCCCAGGTGCAGACTTCTCCGCAATTGGAAATATATGCCGATGATGTGGTGTGCTCCCACGGTGCTACCATAGGCTCTCTCAGCGAGGACGAACTATTCTATATGCGCTCGCGCGGCATCCCGGAGGCTGAAGCCCGGCAGATGCAGATTCAGTCCTTCCTTTCCCCGGTGCTCGTCAGACTTCAGGAAAGTAGTAGAATGTAATGAAGAAGCCGGCAGCCATCCTCAGTCTTATCCTGCTGTCATTCAGTATGACGGGGACGCCTTGTCATCCGCTGAACAGAAACCAGTCATATCAGACATTCAAAAACATAGCCCTGCCCATTGATGCAAATCTTGTAAATGTCATTTTTCAGGACAATGCCGGATTGATTTGGTTCGGCACCCAAAGAGGTTTGTTCAGTTACAACGGATATGACCTGCACGAATACACAGATCCGGATTTCCCCAACGGGAATCCTGTATTTGCGATTGTGCAGTATTCGGATGACAGCCTCTGTCTCGGAACTGATAATGGGGTCAGGTGGTTCAATCTGGATGACAAGACAATGGGATGTCCGTATCAGGAAACAGACTTGTCTCTTGCAGTCAGGTCCCTGGCCCTGTATGACGGATATTTGTGGATAGGCACGCGCGACCGTGGTCTGGAAAGGATGTATGTCAGCACAGGAAAGCCGGAGGCTGTTGAGCTGAAGGATGGTGCCGAAACTATCATATATTCATTGGAGCAGATAGAAGACCGTCTCTTCATAGCATCCTACGAACACTTGAGCTGTTATGACGGTAAAACTGATGAAAGATACCTCATTGATTTGGGCGTTCCGGAAAGGCTGATGGTGAATTCTCTCCTGTGGGACAAGAACAGAAATTGTCTTTGGGTAGGGACCGAAGGCTATCTCTTCGAATACGATATAAAGGAGAACACTGCCCGCAAAACTGAATTGTTGACCGGAAACTCATTCAAATCCCTGGCATTGGATTCGGATGGAAATCTGCTTATCGGAACTGACGCGGGGCTGTTTGTGTATGACTTCGCAAGCAAGTCCCCCACACAGGTCGTACACGATTCCAGAAATCCCAAATCTCTGTGCAACAATGTAATATGGGATATACTCCGCGACAAGAATGACAATATCTGGTTTGCAACCGGCAGAGGCGTATCGGTTTCCCATACGAATGTAGGGCAGGAATACATCCATCTTTCCGAGATAGTCCAATCCGGAGACGGCAACCTGTTTACCTGTATGCTGATGGACAGTTCCGGAGGGTACTGGCTGGGTGGAGACAACGGCCTTATCCATATCGATTCTTCTGCCCCTTATGAGGTGGAATGGTTCAGGCAGGATTCCGAAGAGCATATGTTGCGGCACAACCACATACGCTGCATCTATGAGGACAGCTTGAATGGCATATGGATAGCCTCGGATGGAGGTGTGGCGAGATATGAGCCGGCAACAGACAGTTTCGTGTATTACCAGATTCAACTTGCCGATTCGGGGAGAAATGCCAATTGGGCTTATTCCATATTGGAAGACAGGAAGGGACGGATGTGGATTGCGTCGTTCCTGGGTGGCATATTCGTATGCAGCAAGGACAATCTTGACATCCTGTACAATTTTGGCGAAGACTCGGGAATAGGCAGCAATGCCTATATATTGAATGACGGAGGCGACTGCATCTGGGCCAACACTTCGGGAGGAGTCGTGTCGATTGACATCGACACAATGCAGGTCATAAGGCACGGAATCTATGCTGACAACATCCTGTATTATGACGGCGCACTTTGGAACACCATTTACGGAGAACTGTACAGATACGACCCTCGCAGCGGCGTAAACAGCCGCATTGCCTTTGCTGAATCCTGCAGGCAGATTCATTATTTTGTCAACGAAAACGGGAGAATATGGTTTTCTTCCTCGGAGGGGATATTCATCATAGACCCCCAGACATCGGACATTTCCACCGTTTCCTATACTTTGGACAATTACCTGTGCGGACTGTATGATGAGAAGAACAATGTGATTGTCTGGGGTGGCGAGGATTGCTTTTCAAGAATTGACGCCGGCAAGAACAATAGTGCTTCCGCTTCCAAGGTCTATATAACCTCGCTGGTGTCCGAAGGGCGTCTGCTTAAGTCTAACGAGGATTATACGCTTTCATCAGAGCGTCTGGACATAAAGAGGAAGTCGGACATCGTCATAGAACTTTCAACCCTTTCATATCTGGCGGACGAGTCTTTGTATTACAGATTCGGAGACGAGGAGTCGTGGCAACCGCTCGGCAAGGGAAACAACCACATCTCCCTTGTAAACCTTCCGGGCGGCAAGTATTCCCTGCAATTGAGCAACTCCAATCCCGCATCCAATCCTGATGCAATCTTCAATTCATACTCCATCGTAATACCTTACCCCTGGTATCTGCGCTGGCAGTCATTCGTCCTGTATTTCGTGTTCCTTGTCGGGATTGCGGTTGTCTGTGCAAGGATTGTTCACATAAGAAATATCCGGAAGTTCGAACTTCGTGAAAAGGAAAGGAACCTGGAGCTGTCCAATATGAAGATGGACTTCTTTGTCAATATCTCCCACGAATTGAAGACTCCGCTCAGTCTTATCATAGCTCCGGTAAGCAAAATGCTGTCGGAGACGACAAATGCTAAACAGCGGGAAACCCTTACGACTGTATATAACAATGCGTTGAGACTCAATACCCTGATTCATAAAGTACTCGATTTCAAGACCCTCGAAGCCGAGAGCGAGGATATTCTCATCAGGTCCCATACGGAACTGTGCGCCCTTCTGAAGAATTGTATCAACACTTTCAGGACGGTTATTGACGAAAAGCGGATTTCTGTCAATCTGCTTTGTCCGGAAGAACCTGTCTGGGCAAATGTCGATTCGCTCAAATTGGAATCAGCAGTAATCAACCTCATATCCAATTCCATCAAATATGTCAGCGAGGACAGCGGTATTGTAGATGTCAAGCTTGACCGGGTAAATGATTCGGCTCTCATAACGATATCCGACAACGGATGCGGAATCAACAAGGAAGAACTTTCGCTTGTATTTATCCGTTACTTCCAGGGCAAACAGGGAAACAGGAGCGAGGGAAGCGGCATAGGCCTGTATCTTGTCAAGAAATACATAGAACTTCACGGAGGCCATATCTCCATAGAGAGCCGCAACGGAACCTTTGTCAAGTTCAATATCCCGCTGGTCGGAGAGAATTCCTGTGTAATGGATGAAGCTTCTAAGGATGAAATCTCTTCAACAGTGTATTCTGCGCGCATCCTTATCATCGATGACAACAAGGAAATGGTCGCTTTCCTGGCAGAGACCCTGTCTCGCGATTATGAATGCCTCAAGGCATACAATGGAAAGGAGGGCCTTGATGTTATCGGCCGGATTGTCCCTGACTTGATAATAGTTGACCAGATGATGCCTCAGATGGACGGCTTTTCTTTCTCGCGCGCAGTACGCAAGAACTACCATACTGCCACCGTGCCGATAATAATGCTTACCGCAAAGGAAGATATGGCAACGGAAATGGAAAGCATCAAAATCGGTATCGACTTCTTTATGCCAAAGCCATTTGACATAAAGAAACTCCAGCTCAGGATTGCCCAACTCCTCCGGAAGAAAGAATCAATGGAGGAAGCTGTCAGGATAGAAGCTTCTTCCAATCCTGATTTCAGTGAATGCCGGGAGCAATTGTCTTCTGACGAATTGTTTATGGAAAAGGTAACCAAAGCCATAGAGGAAAATATGGGAAGGGAAGATTTCAATGTATCATCCTTGGCCGGAATCATTTCGGTGGATGACAAGCAGCTTTACAGAAAACTGAAACAGCTGACAGGCTCATCTCCTGTGAATTATATTCGCAAACTGCGTATGAGAAAGGCTTCCATCCTGCTTGCCGAGGACAAATTCAGTATTTCCGAAGTTATGTTCCTGGTGGGCTATTCCAATGCTTCATACTTTTCGAAATGCTTTGCACAAGAGTATGGAATGTCTCCGAAAGAATATAGAAGAAGCAAAGATACCCGCGATGTCTGATTAATGTTGCTTTTTGTCCGATTTGGTATTTTCTATCCGGCTTGCAATTGCTAAAATTGCAGGACAACACTAAAATATTAATCAATGCGACAAAAGTTACTTATCAGAATCAGCTTTATCGTCGCTCTTGTCGCCCTCTTTGCCTGGGCTCAAGTTGCGTACGCGCAAACAAGGACGGTTGTCGGTAATGTTACCGATGAAACCGGCACCCCGATGGTAGGACTCACCGTCATCGTCACGGGGACTGCAACAGGAGCGACAACTGATATTGACGGCAATTATCAGTTGAGTGCACCTGAACACGGGTCTCTCACCTTTTCGTATTTGGGATATCAGACGGAAGTGGTGGAAATCAACGGACGTACCCGTATTGACATCCAGTTGATGCCGGATGTTGAGTTCCTGAGCGATGCAATCGTGATAGGATATGGTACGACGGCCAAAAAAGATCTCACCGGCTCGGTTGCGTCAGTCGGTACGAAGGATTTCAACAACGGACTCATTTCATCGCCGGAGCAGCTCATCAACGGAAAAGTTGCAGGTGTGCAGATAATGTCCAGCAGCGGATCTCCTACTGCAGGCAGTACAATCAGAATCCGTGGCGGTGCATCCTTGAATGCATCCAACGACCCTCTCATAGTCCTTGACGGCATTCCTTTGGAAATAGGAGGAATCAGCGGCAATGACGGAAACTTTCTTGCAATGATCAATCCTTCAGACATCGAGTCGATGACGGTATTGAAGGATGCTTCCTCAACAGCAATCTATGGCTCGAGAGCTTCAAACGGAGTTATTATTATCACCACCAAGAAAGGCTCAGGCAACAGGATGACTGTCAATGTCACCTCCACCCAATCCATACAGTGGAAGACTAAACTTGCCGACATGCTCTCTACTGATGAATTCATCAATGTGGTGAACGGTCTTGACGAGAGCTATACTTCACTTCTGGGGGATGCGCGGACGGACTGGAACAGTCAGATTTATACTCCTGCCTTCGGTACCGACAATATTGTCAGTGTTTCGGGTCGCATTGCCCGGAATCTGCCGCTAAGAGCCTCTGTGGGCTACTATAACCAGGATGGTATCCTGAAGACGGACAATGCGCAGAGAGCGACAGCCAACATCTCGCTCAATCCGTCCTTCTTCGATGATTATCTCAAATTGGGCTTCAAGCTCAAAGGAGCATACAATCACAACCGTTTTGCCCCTACAGGTGCAATATGGAACGCCGCCACCTTCAATCCTACTCTTCCGGTTTATTCGGGTCAGGATTTTCTTGGCGGATATACCGAAGTTACCAGCAACGGAACTCCGAACCCTGAAGCTGTCAAGAACCCTCTCGGTCTACTGGAACAGACAGATGCCCAAAGCGAGGTTTATAGGCTTGTCGGCAATGCCGAACTTGACTACAGGATGCACTTCCTTCCTGATTTGAAGCTGCATCTGGCTTACGGCTATGATTATGCCACAGGAAAAGGATTTACAAAAGTGCCTGAAACGGCGGCTTCCAACTATGACCAGAAAGGTTATTATGCGCCTTATGGTCCTGCTCAGAAACACAACAGTCTCGTTACCGCCTATCTGAACTACAATACCGAGGTAAAAGGCTTCAGGATTGATGTAACCGCCGGCTACGACTGGCAGTATTGGAAAGCAAGCTCCCCGGCCGGTGACATCTATAACGCTGCGGGAGAAAGTCTCAACGGGGCATATAAGGCAACGGACCAGAGACACGCCCTGATGTCATATTATGGACGCGTAAATCTTTCTTACGATTCCAGATATATGATTACGGCCACTGTCAGACGCGACGGCACTTCACGCTTTTCTCCGGATACCCGCTGGGGAACCTTCCCTTCCGTAGCTTTGGCGTGGAACATCACCGAAGAACCTTTCCTCAGGGACAATGGTACAGTTTCCAACCTCAAACTAAGGACAAGCTACGGCGTTACCGGACAGCAGGACGGCATTGGCAACTACAACTATCTTCCGGTTTACTGGCAGGGAACGGAAAACAGCCAATATGTAGGTTCTGACGGACAGATGGTGAATACCTGGCTGCCTTCGGCCTATGTCTCTGACCTCAAATGGGAAACAACCAGGTCCTGGAATGCCGGCTTTGACTTCGGATTCCTGAATGACAGGATAACGGGTAGCGTGGACTACTATACCAGAAATACTGAAGACCTTCTTGCAACGGTGCCTGCAGCTGCCGGAACCAACTTCAGCAGGGTTATTACCACGAATGTAGGCAATATGGAAAGCTACGGCATCGAAGCGTCTTTGAATGTGGTGCCTGTGCAGACCGGCGACTGGACTTGGGAAGTCGGGGCAAACCTGACCTGGCAGAATGTCAATATCACCAACCTGACGCTAGTTGACAATGGGGAGGTGACAGAGACCCTTGTAGGTCCGATGATTGACGGAAAATATGTGCAGGTGATGACCGAAGGTCAGGCGCCTTACAGTTTCTTCGTTTATAAGCAGCTGTATGATACTGATGGACGACCGATCGAGGGGGCTTACGCAGACCTGAACAATGACGGGAGCATAACTATTGACGACAGGTACTGCTACCATTCTCCTGCTGCCGATTTCCTCCTCGGCTTCAATACCGCACTGAGCTGGCGCAATCTTTCGGTTTCGGCAGTCTTCAGAGCGAGCATCGGCAACTATGTCTATAACGCAATGGCTGTCAATACGGGTGCACTTGAAACAATGAAGTACAGTGCCCCTCAGTTGAACAATCTCCATTCGAGCTATCTTGAAACCGGATTCAAGACACGTCAGTTCTATTCTGACCATTATGTTGAGAATGCCTCTTTCCTTAAGATGGACAATCTCACGGTCAGCTATGATTTCGGACGCGTGTTCAGAAATGCGGTGGGACTGAAAGTCTCTGCCCTTGTCCAGAATGTGTTCACTTTGACGAAATACTCCGGAGTGGACCCGGAAGTTCCGAACGGTTTCGACAGCTCGTTCTATCCGCGTCCGCGCATTGTGTCACTCAGTCTTGGTCTTGACTTCTAAAAACGAATGACGATGAAAAAGATATTTGCACTTGTTTCGATGGCAGTCCTTGTTGTCGCTTGTGAACTGGACCAGTATCCGCATACAGAAACGACCTCCAAGGATGTTTACCAGAATGCCGCAAACTACGAATCAGTCTTGTCGGGCATCTATACTTCAATGATAGTGAACCTGTCCGGCATATCTTCGGACGACCGCTTCCAGAATTACACCAGAGCATTGATAATGTTCCAGGAAGCTACCACGGACAATCTTGACAATGTCTGGGCTGCAGGCGAAAGCACTACCGATTTGAACAATCAGAGCTGGACTGCAGGAGACCCTTGGATATCCGCCATTTATTATCACATATACAATATAGTCTCGCTTTCGAACGAGCTGATACGCAATGCTTCGGATGACAGGATTGCCGTATTTGACGAAGCGGAGCAGAAGAAAATTGCCGGATGGAGAAATGAAGCCCGTTGCTTGAGGGCCCTGGCCTATTATCACGCTCTGGATTTGTTCCCTGCGGTGCCTTTCGTGGATGAAAGCGACCCGGTGGGTTCATATATCCCGCAGACATACTCTAGGGAGCAACTCTTCGATTACCTTGAGGCGGAGCTCCTTGACCTCAGCCGTGACGGCGTCCTTCCTTCCGAAGCCTATGGTCACGTAACGAAAGGAACCGCTTTGACCATACTCGCAAGGATGTACCTCAATGCGGAGGTCTATACAGGCAAGGCACACTATGATGAATGCATAGAGGCCTGCAAGAATGTGATAGCGTGCGGATATGCCCTTGATGATTCATATCTGCATCTTTTCAATGCCGACAATCACAAACGCACCAATGAAATCATCTTTGCCCTCGCCTGCAATGCGGTCAATACTGTAGCCTGGGGCGCAGGTACATATATGGTTTGCGCCACAAGGTTTGACTTTGATGCCGGTATGACCGAAGAGTTCGGTGTGGCAACATATTGGAACTGCCTGAGAGCCCGCCCGCAGCTTGTCGACAAGTTCGGGGATGGCGACAGCCGAGGCTATTTCGGCAGCCGCAACAGGGCAGAATATACCGACACTCCGGATGACGGATGGTACAAGCTCGAAGGAGATACGAAGTATGTGTATCAGGACCGCCCGAAAGAAATCATCGGGCACGATGAAACTACAAGCGGATGGCTCATCAACAAATGGAGCAATCTGACCGATTCCGGAGATATTGCTTCCGACACGAGAGTGAGCGGGGCCGAAACAGATTTTCCTATCTTCCGTCTGGCCGATGTATATCTTATGCTGGCAGAGTCCGTGTTGAGGGGAGGTTCCGGAGCAACCAGGGCAGAGGCCCTGGACTATGTCAACCGCGTACGTCATCGCGCCTACGGCAGCGATTCGGGCAATATTTCGGATTCCGAGCTGACACTTGACTTCATACTTGACGAAAGGGCGAGGGAGCTATATACCGAGGCTGTACGCCGTACCGACCTTATCCGCTTCGGCCTTTATACCTCCGGATATATGTGGAATTGGAAAGGCGGCGTGAAGGATGGCAAGGATGTGGATGCGAAATATGCCATTGTCCCTATCCCTGAAGCGGAACTTTCTGCAAATCCGCAACTTAAGGCAATCAATACACAGTATGGATTCTAAAACCCTATGATGATGAAACGAATATTATATTCATTCTTTGCTTTGATACTCCTTGCTGCCGCCTGCAACAAGGATGGAGAGATGTTGAAGGTGACTGAGCCCGGCACTCCTTCCGATTTCACCGCAAGCCCAACTGAAGTCGTGCTTTCAAACGACGCAACAGATGCTCTGGTTCTGACTCTCGTTTGGAAAGCAGGGGCCCTTCCTCAGGTCAGTGACCCGACTGTGGCTCTTCCTGATAATCTTACCGAAGAGAGTGTACAGTTCTCATCAACAGAAGACTTTGCATCCGTTTCGGAGGTTTTCCTTGAAAAGGGTCAGACTTCCCTCCAGTTTACAGGTGGAGAGTTGAGCAAACTCCTGATAAAGCTAGGAATGACGGATGTTAAACAGCATAACCTGTATGCCCGCATTGCTGTAAAGATGGGCTCGTCATATACTTACAGTAATGTTCTTGTAATAAAGGTAACCCCTTATGCGGTTGAGACCGGCTGGATGCAGATTGTGGATAAGAATGATATGACCTCCGTACTTGCGACCCTTCACTGCAAGACCGACTCACCTTCCGTATATGAAGGCTTTGCCGTTACCCCTTCGGGATGGTACAACTGCTTCTTCGTCGCTGCGGATGGCACTGTATGGGGTTGCAATTCCGACTGGACTGCTTTCTCCCTTGTGGGCGGATCCGGCAACAACTGCTGGTTTGCCGAGCCTTCGGGATGCCAGTATGTATATGCAGATACGGCAAACGGAATGTGGTGGCACGTGTATGTTCCATCAGTGAATATTACCGTTGATGGCGCCGAGACAGTGCTGAAATACTCCAAATCTGCCGGCGGATACAGCGGGACCATTACCACTGCGGCTGACAATACTGTAGTTACCGTAGCAGGTGTAGGAGCGAGGTATGACATGACCACCGGCACTGATGCCGGAATACCGGGTATCTCCTATCCGTTCTCACTGGAGCCTGTCGGTGAAGATTCCTTCGGATTTGTGAATGCGGAAAGCCCGTCAGCTGGCTTCAACATTGCCAAGGCAGGCACCTGCACAATTACCTTCAATGTCACTGACTGCAAATGGAGCGTAAGCGAAGGCGGCTCTGAAGGACCGGTTGTCACCTATCCGGAGAGCGTAGCTATGTATTATTATGTAAAGGAGGGCTCTGATATGCTGTCTCTTGCCTGCGAGATGTCCGAGACGGCAGATGAAGGAATCTTTGAAGGCTTTATCTACACCGACCCCAACTGGGGAGCAAACTACAGCAACTGGAGGTTCCACGCTGATGACAAAGTGTATAGCAGCAATGGAGACGGCCAATTTGTCTTGGGAGAAGGCGGCTGGAATTGCTGGAGTTCCAACACGGGTATGAATTATGTTGTTGCGGATTTCACCACTATGACCTGGTCTGAGACGAAAGTGACAACAGTTGCCGTGGCCGGAGACTTCAACGGATGGAGCCTTGATGCAGACCGTATGACCTTCAATCTTGAAACCGGAAAATGGGAGGCAATATGCGACATTGCAAATGTCGGCTGGGGATTCAAGTTTGTTCTTGATGACGGCAGCGACTCTTGGAGGTGGATGTATGCAGATACCGACCTTGACGGCACATTGAGCATTGCGGGAAGCAACGACAACATTGTGCCGGCAGAAGGAAAGTACAGACTGGAACTCAATCTGAGCAGCTTTACGGCTCCTACATATACAATGACACCAATAGAGTAAGATATGAATAAGTTGATTGGAAATATTCTGAATCTTGGAGCCTGTACGGCGGCAATCATAATTGCCGCCTGCTGCTCTTGTTCGCGGGCCTCTCTCCCGCACATTCCGGTGCAGACCCCAGAATCCAAACCAGTTGACAGGGAAGCTTTTGCCAAAGGAGCTGACATCAGTTGGGTTACCGAAATGGAAAGCCGGGGTATGAAGTTCCGCAATGCTGCCGGAAATGAAATGGAATGTACCGCTTTGATGAAGGAACTCGGCATGAATTCCATCAGGCTCCGCGTCTGGGTCAATCCTGCGGATGGCTGGAACTCCGCTGCGGATGTGCTTGTCAAGGCAATGCGTGCCCAGGAACTGGGAATGAGGATTATGATTGATTTCCATTACAGCGACACCTGGGCCGATCCTGCCCATCAGACCCCGCCGGCCGCTTGGAAGGATTATGATATGGACGGCTTGGTGAAAGCGGTATATGACCATACGGCGGAGGTGCTGTCGTTGCTGAAGAATTATGGAGTGGAGGTCGAATGGGTTCAGGTCGGCAATGAGACCCGTACCGGAATGCTATGGCCTTTGGGAAGTTATGACGAGAACGGCGGAAAGAATTACATCGCCCTCACCAATTCCGGCTATGATGCCGTCAAAGCCGTATATCCAGATGCCAAGGTGATAGTGCATCTGGACGGTGGACACAACTACAGTCTTTATACCAGACTGTTCTCAGTCCTAAAAGCCAATGGCGGCAAATACGATATGATAGGAATGTCCCTGTATCCTTGCTGGTGGAATGATGAGAAGGGGGATTATGATACCGACTGGAAACCCAATACCGATGCCTGCATCGCAAATATCCAAAAAGTCAATCAGGCTTACGGCAAAGATGTGATTATCTGTGAAACGGGAATGCCGGTGAAGTACCCCGAGATAGCCGCTGAGATGCTTTCATATCTTCTTGAAAAGACTCAGCAGCTGTCCTGCTGCAAGGGTGTGTTCTATTGGGAGCCTGAGGCCCCTCAGGGATACAATGACGGATATGGTCTGGGTGCATTCAAGGACGGCAAACCTACGCAGGCTCTCGACCCTTTCGGTGAATAATTGCTTTCCATCTGGATGTGAGGCATTTGTGGGGTGGATGCACTCCCGTCAGTAGGCCGATCCCGTGTGTTTTTTGACTGCCTGATTCATATCGCTCGGGAGGCTCGAATAGTATTCGGAATTGATTTGGAAATAATGTATTTTTGTTCCGGTATGAATATACTCAACACAAAAATACTATGAGACAAAAATCAATCAGGATGGCATTGGCGGTAGCCCTTGCCATCGCTGCAGCGTCAAGCTGCACCACTGTGGATTCGGCCTCGGTCGGAATCCGTTTCAGGAAATGGTCTTCCAACGAGAACCTCCGGGGAGGAGTTGAAGGCACCTGCCGCGGATGGGTATGGTACAACCCCATTACCGAGAGTATTTTCCAGTATCCTACTTTCATCCAGCGAGTTACTTACGAACCGTTTACGGTCAACCCTAAGGATGCTGCGATTTTCTCTATGACCCCGACTCTGGCTTACCAGATTGACGAGGCGAAAGCTGCCGATATCTTTATCAAGTACCGCAAGCCGGTGCGTGAACTGGAGATGGGCTACATCAAGACTTGCATTTTCGAGGCATATCGCACCTGCGCAAACAACTACACCTCAGATGAACTGATGGCCAACCGCGCCAAGTTTGAGGCTGAGGTAAGGGCGCGTCTGGACGAATCGATGAACCAGGAGGGTTTTATTGTCCGTGAATTCACCACCAAAATCGACCCTCCTGCATCCCTCACCGCCGCCATCAACGCCAAAAACGAGGCTGTACAAAATGCACTTAAGGCGGAGAATAAGGTTAAGGAAGCTGAGGCTGAGGCGAAGATTGAGATTGCCAAGGCTGAAGGTGTTGCAAAGGCACTTAAAATCAAGGGTGACGGAGAAGCCTACTACAATAAGGTGGTATCCGCCTCTCTCAACAGGCTGCTGGTAGAGCAGTATGCCATCGAAAAGTGGGATGGCAAGCTCCCGACATATTCCGGCGGAGACGCTGTGCCGTTTATCTCACTCTCCAAGTAGGAGAAGAATAAGTATTGTTGTATAAAAAATCTGGTGCCGGGTTCCGGTACCAGATTATCCGTATCTATCCGAGCGCGGGGTTACTTGCAGCAATCAGCCTTTTCCTTACAAGCTTTCTCCTTGCAGCAGCCGGACTCTGCCTTGCACTCAGCCTTCTCTTTGCAGCACTCTGACTTAGCTTCACAGGCTTTCTCCTTGCAGCAGCCGGACTCTGCCTTGCACTCAGCCTTCTCTTTGCAGCACTCAGGCTTTGCTTCGCAGCAACCTATCGTGTCACATGCTGCCTTTTCCTTGCAGCACTCTGACTGTGCCTTCTCTTTGCAGCACTCAACCTTTGCTTTGTCGGATTTGTCTTTTTTCTGGCAACAGTTCTTGCAAGATACTGCACCGAACATCAGTAATGCTGTTGACAAAAACAATACTACCTTCTTCATAATCAATAATTGTTAAAGTTACACTTCTGAGCAAAAATAGCAATTATTCGTAAAACATATTCCCCTTTTTGTATTTTTGCCGGACTGCTCTCATTAACCCTATTGCAAAACCCAGTCTTCCTGCAAATCACCGCGCGTCGGGCAGTATTGATTATCAGGGGGTTATGCGGCACTTAGTCGCGCGGTGGAGACAAATTGGCCTCACCGCGCGACTTTGTGAAATGTATGTATCTTACAATCAGCGCCTTGTATTTTACTCACTCGCGCGGTGAATTTCAAAAGTAAAAAGGAAAGTCAGGGCATCCCTGACAGTCGCGCAGCCTCCTGTTTTTACCTGCCCGAATAATTTTTTAAAATTTTTTCAAAATATTTTTGCGAAATAAAAAATAATGTCTACCTTT
>JBJEBK010000021.1:0-12600 GCA_051869975.1 Candidatus Cryptobacteroides sp.
AGACCCTCCCTCAAAATCAGGTGGTTAGATCTCTATTAGCTGCAATGTGGGTTAGAGAATTCAATGAGAGTTCTCTTTTGAGATCCAACAGGACATAACTCTTCCCGACTCGCCTTTGGCCTGTCAGTACTATTATTGTCTGTTTCCCAAGATACTTGTATACCTCTTGTATGTATTCTTGTCTTGACAGTATTTCCATAGCGCAAATATAATATTTTATCGTATATATATGACAATTTATTCTAATAACTAGTTTTATCGTGTAAATTTCGCGGCGCAAAAGAAGAAAGGTAGTGTCTCATCAATTGTGTCCGGCCATACCCTCAAAAGGTTCAAATCATAAGGATGAAATCCAGGACTATAATCTCGTCCTCTCCACTACCGATCTTTACCTGTTTAGAATTTCTTTCGCCAGAGCATTAACCTCATCAACGTCAATTGGTTTGAGTATGATTTGCTCGGGTTCCAAATCCAACAGGAATTGCATATAGTTTGGAAGTGTCAACAGTTTTCCGTTTCGGCCGACATTGTAATCTCCGAATTTGATGATGTTCTTCACCTGATATTTTTCGGGATGATTCAAGACTGTCTTGGCGCTCTTAGCCTGAGCGTTCTTTGCTTTTACTTCAATCGGCACACATTCACCTTTCATCCGGACGAGGAAGTCTAGTTCAAGTCCGGAGTCCTTCAAATAGTAATACAAATTCTGTTGTTTCTTGTGAAGTGTGTCTGCCATCAGATTTTCGTAAATGGCTCCTTTGAATCCACCCAAGTTGCCCTGCAAAATATCTGCCCGAGTCCCGGGCCCCAACATCTCAATCAGCAAGCCGATATCGGCAGTATATACCTTAAAAACATTGTCCTTTGCATTGCCCTCCATCGGAAGACCGGTAATATCAGTATTGTAGCAACGGCAGATAATTCCGGCATCTTCCAACCACTGCAGGGAACCAAGATATGTTTCACCTCGGCCACCCGGTTTAACCTTGCTATACTGGAACTTTTTGTTATCCTTGGCCAACTGCTTGGGAATTGAATTGAAGCATTCCCTAATATGAGGCTTATCTTTGTCTGGAGCATATTTGACCATATCGTCACGATATTCCTTCAGGATAGCCTTGTATTCCTCGCTGACATAATTCATGTTATTTGTTGCCAGAAAAGCATTGACAGGGGCCGGAAGCCCTCCGATTGCGACGTATAAATTCAGATATTGCTTCATGGCCACATGAATTCCAACAGGGACCGGTGTTTCCTCTGTATAGAACATACGAAGAGCGTCAATGACCTCTGTTTTTATTCCGTTAGCCCACAGAAACTCCTCAAAATCAAGCGGATACATCTCGATGATGTCCTCACTGCCGACCGGAACGGAGTATATTCCAGGATTTTGTTTCTGAATCAATGTGCGGTGCAGTTTCTTCAGTTCATCACCATAACCCTGAACTCCCAACAATGAGCCTGTAGCAATCACATCGAAACGCCCATCCTCCATGAAGAACTTCAGCGATGTGCGCGCTTCAGGGCAATCCTGGATTTCATCTAAGATAATGCAAGTCTCTCCAGGAATAAATTCAACTCCCTGAATCTGCGCAGAAAGGTTGAGCAATATGTCGTCAACATTCTTTGAACCGGTGAACGCATTGATTCGATTCGGTTCCTTGATGAAATTCATATAGACAACATTCCGGTAATTCGCCTTGGCAAAGTGTTGTGCAATGAATGTTTTGCCGCATTGGCGAATCCCCATAATCACCAGAGGTTTGTGCCCCGGCTTGTTTTTCCACGCAATGAGAGTGTCTTCTATCTTCCTTTTCAGCATAGCATGTTTCGTTATACAGGAACAAAATTACATTTTTTCCAACGATATTTCAAATACCTGCCGTAATTTTTCCAACGAGTTTTAATGTTTTCGTCGTAATTTTTCCAACGAGTTTTGACAAAACCAGTGCAACTTTTACGAGAGCAACACAAACAATTTTTGCTCTTAGGGACTAAAACACTGTGAAACCGCAAAAACAGGGGTCGATATTGCTCTTTCTGCAAGCCTTGCGGAAATATGGCGCGGGAGCGGGAGCGCAGTACCTTTGCATCAAACAAATTCGCAAACTAAAAAATTATGCGCTATGGAAGAAATCAGAGAAATCAATGTGTACAACCTTATCGTGTTGGATGAATCGGGGTCAATGTACTCCATCGCCCGTCAGGCGGTTGACGGAATCAACGAAACCCTTAACGGAATCCGCAAAACCCAGCAGGAGGAGCCGTATCAGCGGCAGTATGTCTCAATTGTCACCTTTGAAGGCAACGGCGTGAAGGGCGTCAAAACCATCAGAGACCGTGTCCCTGTCGAGAATGTGAAGAATCTCGGCGAAGGTGATTACTGCCCCGGCGGATGCACCCCTCTCTATGATGCAATGGGACTCTCGCTGACCCACCTGCAGAACTGCGTGAGAAACGATGATGTCGTGCTAGTCACAATCATCACCGACGGCTACGAAAACTCCTCTTGCGAATATTCATCCCAGGCCATCAAAACGCTTGTGGACAAACTCAAGAAAAAGGGATGGACCTTCGCGTACATCGGAGCGAATCAGGATGCGGTCGAGGTCGCGAGAGGTATGAACATCGACAATGCGTTGAATTTCGATGCGACTCCTGAAGGCACCGTCTTTATGAGCTTAGCCTACGAAGATGCCCGGCAGGATTTCACCCGGCAGGTGAAAAGTATGGCAAAATCTCGCAAACGGGAAAGCGTCAAGGGGTTCTTCAAGAAATAGCAGGAGCTATTCAAACACCACCAGCGAACGGTCGAGAGCTATGCTCTTGGCCGTTCCCGCGTCTCCGCGGATGTAGTAGAACCGGGCAACCCGGTCATTGACCACATTCAGGAAGGCTTTTTTGATTCTGGAAACCTTTTCGTTTATGGAATTGTCGAAAGGATCTGTTAGAGTGTCGATGCTGCTGCGCATTGCGTCCATATCTTCCCTTCCGCTGATGGAGGCGTATATGTCGAGCAATTCTCGTTTGTAGTCTGCAAGTTGTTTGAAGCTCACACCTTCAGGGTGATTCAGATAAAAGAAGAAGACCGTTTTGTCGAGCGCATTCATCATGACCTCGACCCCATCGAAATCATCCAGAAATATCCTGTGGCTTCTGCTGATTCTCAGGCGGCTGAGTTTGACTTTGTAACTTAGCGCCTGCTCTATTTCCTCCAACGAAACCCCAAGTTCTTTCTCCAGTCTTTCGATTTCTTTCAAAATCCTCAGTGTCCGCGGTGAGACTTCATCAATAGCTTGGGGCTCGGGAATCTCCTCACAATAGTCTATTGCCGTTTTGCGGGAGCGTATTCGTGAGGCTTTTCGCTGTTTTGTGCGCGGAACTGCCGCTTTTGACCTGCGGGGTTCAGGAACGCTCCCTATGCTGAAAAAATGAGGTGCAGAAGGACAAGCCTCCGCATCCACAGTTATATCCGGGAAGCAAGGGCCCGTTTGGTAAGGATTCTCCTCCCCGGGAAACAAATACCTGAACGCCTCCGGAGAAATACTCTCCAGAAAGGCATCCACTCTCTCAAACCTATCACTAATAAGCATACTTCTTCCTGTTACAAGTTTGAAAGATAGTAATTTTTGCGGAAAATGGCATCATCCCGTTTTTCAAAAATCCTGTGCGCGGGAGGTGTGTTTGTTAACGGAACAGAACCTGGCGGACAACCGGCCGAATATCCAAGTTCGTACAAGGGAAAAGCCCCTGGTGTACAAACTGCCATTATTTTCAGGCGTAGTACACCAGAGGGGCTTCTCCTGTACCGATTGCTGTCTTGAGCAACCGCATATTAAAGGATACGCATTTCACCTTTACAATCCAAGCGTATTGTAAAGTATTTTGAATACTAGACCGGGAGTCCGGAGGCCTGATAATAAAGAGAACGGCCAAGGGCACGACCCCTGACCGTTCATTGGTTGTTAGTTAATGATTTGCTAATAAACCGTTTTGGCTTTATATGCTGATAATGCTATTGCGTAATTGATTAGTGCTTCGGTATGGGCATCCTGAGCACTTCGGAGTTCGGTCTGTGAAGAGAGAAGTTCCGAAATGGTAGCCTGACCGCTGCGGTAACTTGACCGTGTTCTGGACTCTGCAATCTCGCATAAACGGACATCGTCATCTGCAAGGCAAAGCTTATCATAATAACAATTCAACTCCTCCCATAGTTTGTAAACCTGAAGTACAAGCTGGTCATTGAGATAATCCCTTTGGTTTTCCGCCTTCAGAGCATCATTTTCCAGTCGCTTCATCTTGCAGGATGACTTCCAATAATCCGTCAGAGGAATCTTCACCACCGCATAAACGGCACCGTTCCATCTTCCGTTATCTCCAATCATCCTTCCGTAACCATATCCGGCCCCGATTCCGATTTGAGGCAAAGCCTCGCCGAGAGCCATTTTCTTCTGCAATCTCAAAGCCTCAACATTCAGGGACAACAGCTGCGATTCTTCACTGCTCATTGCCGCCTTCTGCTCATCCACGAAATAATGGTCCGGAGACAGCAGGC
This sequence comes from Candidatus Cryptobacteroides sp., assembly GCA_051869975.1. Classification (GTDB taxonomy): domain Bacteria; phylum Bacteroidota; class Bacteroidia; order Bacteroidales; family UBA932; genus Cryptobacteroides. The sequence goes on from JBJEBK010000021.1 coordinate 4,556, forward strand.
CTGAAGGCCGGTCTGTCAATTGTATAGCATCTATCCAGGGTGCTGAACAATTGGCTGAGGTGGAGAAATATGAGTATTCCATTCCTATCGAATTGAACAGGTCCATCTTCGCCATACGGATTCCGCTTTTCAGCTGACGCTTTGAAGCCAGAAGACGATTGCGTTCAAGATTGACAGAAAGGCTGTCAGTATCGAGAGCCAGACCTGCTTTGCAGGCATTCCGCACATCCCTGCTCAGAGTATCAAGTGTAGTTAAAGCCTGATTCAGAGTCAACATCTTTTCTTCAAGCATAACCACCTTCCAATATTTCTCCTCCACCTCCACTTCCTTGTCTTTAGATGCAGTTGTCTGCTCCAGTATGGAAGCTTTCAACTTCAACTCGGCAAGTTTGTTTCCATTTACGATTCTTCCTCCGGCATAGAGAGGCTGAGTTATGCTCACTGAAGCGTTGTACCCATAATCAAAAAAGGAAGCCGAAGTGCCAATCCCGTAAAGCGGAGCCGCTGTTTCAATGGTGTTGATGAGGTTGTGAGCACCATCGGATTCTCCAAGGACATCCTTCAATCCAATCTCCAAAAGAGGATTGAAGGCATAAAACCCGAACGCATTTACCGCCACGGACGGAAAATACTCCGTAAACGCTTCCTGCTTTAGTGCCCTGGCGGAACTGACATCAAGTGCAGCATTCTTTACTTCCATATCATTTCCCCTGGACATAGACTTGCACCGACTAAGCGAAAGAGTCACTTCTGCCTGAGCTTCCCCACAGAAAAACAACAGGAGAAGCCCTATATACAGTAACTTATTATTCATTATATCAATCATTTGCAATATCTGGATCTGCCGTAACCGGAGCTTTCTGGTTCTTGAAAACCACCCAGTACGATACCGGCATAATCAACACAATCAACAAGATGGAGAAGACGATTCCGAAACAAATCACTACGCCCATCGGCTGCCAGAGCAGGTCTCCTCCCGTTACCATCGGAATCACTCCAAGGGCGGTTGTGCAGGAGGTCAGGAAAATAGGTTTCATTCTTCTTGCACCGGCTTCCATCGCGGCGGATTTGACATCCATCCCGCGGGTATTCCTGAGCTCTTCGGCATACTCGTACATCACAATGCCGTTGCGCACGATAATGCCTATGAGACTGACGATACCAAGCACAGCTGTCAGACCGAAATCCAGATTGAAAATCCACAAACCGAAAAACGCCCCGAACATACACAGCAGGCTCATAACCAGAGTGAGCACAGACAGTGAAACCTTCTTGAAATGAAACAGCATAAACAGGAAAAGAATCAATACGGCGGCTGCCAGAGACCAGATTATTTCCGGGGCAAGTTTCTTGTTGGTTTGGGTAAGGCCACCGTATTCGATAACCGTATCCTCAGGAAGTGCCGGACGAACATTGTTGTCAATATAGCCCGTAATCTGTTTCATAGCTTGCGGCTGGCTCTCTCCATATTTCATATCCGCATAAATACTGACAGCTTCTTCTCCTCCCCGGCGTTCAAGTTGACGGCTGCTCCATTGAGGCTTGACGGAGGCCACTTGTCGAAGCGGAACATTGACTCCGGGTACTGCGGTTGCTATCATCTGAGAGCCGACATTACTGTAGTCCATATCCGCATCTACGCCTTCCGTGTACAAGTTTACTCCAATGGACTCATCCTCTTCCCAAAGAGTTGCAAGATTCTGCCCGTTGTAGATTCCCGAAAGCGTCAGAGCCAGGCTGGCCTTTTCGATTCCAAGTCTGGATGCTTCTTCATCGTCGAGGGTCACCATAAGCGAAGGCTGAATGTTGTCAGCACTGGTGTGCACCCATTTAAGTTGAGTATTCATTGAGGCCATATAGCTCCTGATGCTGTCAGCGGCAGAAAGCAATTCGTCTCGGTCTTCGCCTTTGAGCGTTATCACAATCGGAGCCTCAACCTCCTGATAGTCCATCTGTTTGTAACGGATTGACACATCGGGGAATATATGTTCATATCTGTTTTCGTATTCCCTTATAATGCTTTCCGTATTCTTGGCCGAGCCTGTATTCACTATCAGCTGGGCTACGGTCTTGTCGGGAGTAACAGGTGCATAAGTAGCAGTAAACCTCGGTGCGCCCGTACCTACAAAAGAAGTTACTGAATTAACCCTTTCGTCCTGCAGCAGCATCCTCTGAAGTGAATCCGATACTTCCTTTGTACGGTCTATGCCATATCCTCCCTCAACCTCAAGTTCAATTGCAAAGTACTCGCGTGCAGCTTTTGGCATCATCTGGATATTGAGCCTTGAAAACAGGAAGAATCCGAGCGCTACCGCAATAACGCCTGTGCTGATTGTGATGACAGGATGCTTGAAGCAGAAGCGTTCTGCCTTGGCGTAAGAGCCTTCCAGCGCCGCAAAGAATTTGGTTTGCATTCTGGAAAGGAGCCCCTTGTCTTCCACCTTCTCCGAGCAGATGTATTTGACTTCCAAAGAAGGTACTACAGTCACGGCATATATGAGGGAAATAAACATCGCAATCGCTATGACCCAGGGGAACAAGTTCACGAAATCACCCAAATAACCTGTAATCAGATATCTTATCGGAAACAGCATTGCACTGATTGCAAGGGTTGCTGCAAAAGTAGGGGCAAAAAGTTCCTTGATGCTGGCGCAGGCTGCATCTACCCTTTTCATCCCGCTTCCGAGTTTGTTCATATATCCGTCCATCGTGATGATGGAATTGTCCACAATCATTCCGAGAACTACGATGAGAGCCGCAAGTGTAACCGTATTCAAATCCATCCCGCATACATACATTATCGCAACGGTTATTGCAATGCATACCGGAACACCGGACCCGGCAATCAGTGCAGACTTCAAAGGGAACAAGGTCAGCATCACCAGAATGACAACAAGCATTGAAATAAGCAGGTCGCGCAGGAATGAATGAATGGAGTCCCCTACGACTTTTGGCTGGTCGGTGATTCTGCTCACGCTTACACTTGCCGGAAGCGAAGCCTCAAAGTTTTTCAACACCTTGTCAACCTCTTTGCCGAAAGCTACAATATTGTTGTTCGGACGCATTTCCACAGACAGAATCAGACAGGCGTGTCCGTTATAGCTTACATATTCGTCAGCCGAGGCATATCTTCTGGTAATGTCAGCTATGTCACGAAGCCGGAGCACATTCCCCATTGCATCGGCATAAACGATTTTTTCTGCTATTTCATTTTCGGTGCCTAGATTGCCGTACACATGGATGGGACCTGTAGATTGAGCACTGTCAAAGGTGCCTCCAGGAATAGGAATGGACTCTCCCTGCCAGCTGATTGTAAGCACGGACGGGTCTATTCCGTATGCGGAGAGTTTCTCCCTGTCTAGAATAATGGCTATTTCTTCCTGCTGTTCTCCGAGAATCTCTACCTTTGCCAGGCTTGGGATTCTTCTCAAAGATGCACTCAAGTTCTCAGCATAATCCTGAAGTTCCGGATATCCTTTATCTTCGGATTCAAGTGCTATCATAAGAGATGAGAGCGAATTAAAATCATCCAGAACCATTACGCTGACTACTCCGGGAGGGAGAAATGCCTTATGTTCACTAATTTTATGTTTGATACGCGACCAGACTTCGTCCTTTTGGGAGACATCGCAGGTGAGGTCTGTGTAGATATAGCACATTCCATCCTTGCTGATACTCTTCAACTCGTCTCTATCTACCTCGGGGACGGTGAAGATCACTTCTTCAAGTTGTTTGGTCAGGCGGTTTTCCACTTCTTCCGCCGTGGCGCCGGGATATATTCCGACAACGACTCCTTCTTTGATTATGAAAGTCGGAAACTCATCCTTGTTCATCGTCTTAAGCCCCACTATGCCGACAACGCACAACGCAGCTACAAGAGTATAAACTATATGTTTTTGGGCTATGGCCCATCTGACCATACCCGCGACTCCTCTGATTCTCATCTTCATAGCTGGACCTGCTTGACGTTGACTTTCATTCCGGTAGAAATCTTCCTGTGGCCATCTATAACAACTCTGTCGCCTTCCTTCAATCCTTCGGAAATAATGACACCTCCGTCAGCAAAAAGTCCGGTAAGCACATATTTCTTTTGTACCAGGCCTTTATCATCTACGCACCACACAAAACGCCCCTTGTCATCAGTCATTACGCTGCGCGTAGGGATAATAAGACTCTTGACCTTATCCGAACTGAGGCGGACTTTGCACACCATCCCCGGAAGTATGTCCGGATTGCCCGTGACCGGCACAAGGATGCAGTCATATGAGTGGGAAAGCGGCGAAGCATCTACACCTTTAATTGCGACACGGGCGTCAATGGTATCATCGGCAGCCGGCACCGACACCTCGGCCTTATCTCCGAGGACAATGCTGCGGATTTCGTTTTCCGGCACAGGGAAATGGATTTCGACCGCGCTGACATTCAGAATTCTGGCAATCGGAGCAGACAATCCCAAATCGACACCTTCCTCAACGAAAACCTCATCCACAATTCCGGTATATGGAGCCCTGACATTGCATTTTTCCAATGCATCCTTTGCGGTTGCGAAGGATGCTTCGGCTTTTCTGAGTTGGGTGGTAACATCCATTTTTTGAACTTCGGTCACACCTCCCTCCGAGTACAGCTGCATCATCCTGTCATAACCGTCTTGTGCTTGTTCGAGCATAGCGAGTGCGGTTTTGTAGGCAGCCTCAACAGATTCGGAGCGGAGTTCAACAATGACTTCCCCCGCATTTGCCAGATGTCCTTTCTTGATGTAAACCGTCTGAACCTGAGCCGGAAAAGAGGTGGTGAGAACCACATTTTGAGACGGTTCTACGCGTCCTACATAGCTGCGATGGGTCACATTATCCGTATAGGCAACTTCCAGCACATTGACGCAAACCGGAGCGGGAGTGGTTTCCCTATGCCGATTGAGTGCCTCCCTCATATTGCAGGAAAGACAAATCGGCATCAGCAGGCAACAGGCAGAAAGCTCTTTTATAATCCGTTTCATATTCTCTATCAGTTCTTAGTGGCAACGCAATCGACGCTGCTGGCAACAACTGTCATATCAGTATCATTAATCACAAAACATCCGTCGTACTCCAAACTCAGGATAAGTTGGTCTCCATACATTGTTCCCGTACCGGAATATCTTACTATGCCTGACGAAATCCTTTCGGAGCCGTCGGTAAGTGAAGCGGTCTTGGAGGCATCTTCTATACTGATATTGTCCGAATCAACGATTGCGTCTGCAACACATACATTACCCATAATGTCATTGAACGACAATACTACAAGGCTATCATCCTTTTCCTTGATGTTTATGTGCATTTGACCCTGCTCCGGATAGAGTGGGACCAAAGTCGGAGTGAAAGTGATGCCGGCAGCCTCCATCATCTGTTTTTCCTGCTCGCTGGCATTGACATAAGCACTTGGAAGAAGGGTGACACTTCCGCTAATCTTGTAGGAATAACTCCCTTCAAATTCTTTCATTTCATCCTTACTGCAGGATGCGAGCAATACTGCACATCCAAGGATGGCTGTGATTTTTGTTAAACAGTGTTTCATCTTTTCGTCTTTATAAACAGGGCAAAGGTATGCCGTCTTCAAGGCTGATGAAAGAACAATCTGTAAGCATAAATGTACAATATGTACTATTTGTAGTTTAAGAACGGGACCATAATCGGGTTTGCTATTGAATAAAATGTATTAATTTGTACTTTTGCGTAGATTAACAAGATGGACACAACGAGCAAATACAGTGCGGAGAACCTACCTTTATGGGGCCTGAAAAAGGTGAGTCTGGAAGATATTGTTGAGATTGGCGATTTCTGGACTCTGCCCAAAAGCGGATTCTTTCTGTGCAGGAAGGGACGCCTTACAATAGGTGACCACGACAGGTTTTATTGTCTTCATCCGCAGGATATTATAGTTTATCCTGTCCAAAGCATAGTTTACATAAAAGAGTATTCTCCAGATATAGAAGGCACCATTTGTATTGCCGAGTCTGAGAATATATTCGAGATGGCATTGAAGACTATTGATGCCGCTGAAGGAATGAGCATACTGGCCAATCCATCAATCCACCTCGACGATGAAGAAATGGCAAGAATAGAGGAATTGGCTTCAATCGTTGAAAGGCGTACAGCCGTTGAAGGATATGACAGTCTTGCTCTTGTGACGCTGTGGCAGGCTCTGTGCTACGACATTGCCGATATCTTCAAAAAGAAGACGCAGGCTAACAATCCCGGAAAGGATAGGAACGATGCTGTTCTGCTGACTTTTCTGTTTTCCATCAAGGATCACATCAGAGAACATCGAGAAGTGCAATATTATGCCAAACAGCAATGCCTCAGCACAAGGTATTTCTCAACTCTGATTAAGACCCGTTCCGGAGTGACTCCTTCGGAACTGATTGCCAAGGCCACACTCAGTGAGGTAAAAAGCCTTCTGTTGGACCCGTCGATGTCCGTCAAGGAGATTTCATACATTATGGGATTCCCAAGTCCTTCGTTTTTCGGCAGATGGTTCAAACATTATGAAGGTGTGTCCCCGGCCAAATTCAGAAAGAACGCTTCCGGCTAAAGGGAGAGTGTCCTGCACTCCGCTAGAGTCCCGCGAATTCCTTCTGAATCACCTCTGTGCCCTTTTCCCGGACAGCCGAAATGCGTTGGAGAAAATGATATAGAGATATTCCTACGAGCAATACTCTATCTGCATCGTCCTGGAATAGGTTTACCGGGACGGTGAAATTGTAACGTATTGGTTATCAATGTTTTAAAAATTTCGTATGGGATGTTTTACCCCATACGAAAATACTAAATAGTTAATTATCAATCACTTATGATTTCACCCCTATTTTGACACACTGTATCGCAGGTGCTTTTACTGGTCAATATGTATTCCCGGAGACGCTTCAGTATCGTCTATCATTCATTTCCCCACCATCAAAATCAGCCACCTCACTGATTAATACCATCACCCTTCCCCGGTGTTACAGATGAGGAAGGAAAACTGCGTAGAAGGGCGGTTTTGCTCCCGATGTGACACATTAGGAAATCTGGAAGGTGCCATAGAGTGCAGTGTGGGGCTGGTTGGTGGTTCCCCGATGTTACAGATGAGGAAGGAAAAGTGTGTGAGAGGGCGTTTTCGTGCCTGATGTGACACATCAGGAAATCTGGAAGGTGCCATAGAGGGCAGTGTGGGGCTGGTTGGTGGTTTCCCGATGTAACAGATGGGGAGGAAAAACTGCGTGGGAGACCGTTTTCTCTCCTGATGTGATGGATTGGGAAAGTAGGGCTGGAGGGCTGGGAAACAGGGATAGTGGGGAAACAAGGAAGGAGCGGGGAGGAAATGGGAGGAATGAGGGAACTGGAAGGTGCGGGGAAATGCCTGCACCTTCCACAGTGGGATAGGTTGCAGGCCAGTCTGGCAGGGGTGTGCGTGGAAGGTGATTTTGCTAACTGAGAAGCAAGTGGCCGACAACCCTGCCGGACCACCAAGTTAGCACACGAGAGCGGTCGCGGGAGGGAACGGCATACAAAAAAACACCTCAACTTGCGTTGAAGTGTCTTTTGAGCGGAAAACGGGGCTCGGACCCGCGACCTCAACCTTGGCAAGGTTGCGCTCTACCAACTGAGCTATTTCCGCATTCGGTTTCCCGATTGGGACTGCAAATATACAACGATATTTTGAATCCGCAAAAATTTCTTCAAATTTTCTGCAAAATAACCCTAAATTCCACGACCAGGCACTACACCTCAATCGCGGGAGTTTGACACATTAATTTGATATAGCTGCTATAAATATTTGAAAAAGAGGCGTCTGCCTCTTTTTTTTGTCAAGTATTATACTTATATTTGTACTAATATCTACTAACACTACCGTACAGATATATGAACTTGATTGTAAGTAAGTCAAAAAATTCAGCTACCTATTATGTTCAGAAGTCGTTCCGTTCCGATTCGGGTAAGACGACGACCAAGGTGGTTGAGCGATTAGGATCGATTAACCCACATTGCAGCTAATCCTCCATCTGAAAAATTTTTCACTCCATCCAA
>JBJEBK010000022.1:0-2531 GCA_051869975.1 Candidatus Cryptobacteroides sp.
TATCGGGCTGGTATTCGGCAAGATGATGAAGGCTTTCCCGCGTGCGATGAAATATCTGCCTCCGGTAGGTTTCATTGCAGGCTATCTGCTGCTGTCAATGGGTTCGTCCGTTCCGCTTCTTTTGGCCGGGTCTGCTTTCATCGGCATCGCCAACGGAATCGGGGTGCCGTATCTCAATACCATCGCTTCAATGAAAGCGGGGAAGGAGGCAGCCTCCACGGTGATGCCGCTTCTATCGGCGGCATTATATCTTGGACAGTTCCTTTCGCCCCTTATTGTTACTCCGCTAGGCAGTCTCTGCTTCGGTGAGACTGACCTTCTGGCTCCTTTCAAGGCAGGCATCATCATCGGCGTTGTATATCTGCTTCAGGCCTGGGCGACCCGAAAGAAGCAGGTAGTGAGCTAGAGCCGGGGTTGATTCTATGGCAGGTGCTGCGGCCTTCCTGGGCCCCAAGCGCAAAAACACCCCCCCCCAAAAAAAAAATTGCTCTCCGCACTCAAAAATCGCCATAAGCGCAAAATCAGGGTGTTATTTTGCTCTCAAGGTGATAGCAGCCCATCGTCCTCATCAGGCAGGCCTGCGCTTTGCCGGACTGTTCGGCATAAACTTCAACCCCTAATGAATGTTCAGCAAAGCCTTATCGAGTTCAGTCTCGCAGATAGTAAGGACTTCGTCAATGATGGCAATGCACCTTTTTCTCGGAATTCGTATTCCGGTGCCGGCTGCAATCATATCTTCGCGTGACGGGTTGCCGGCATAGTTTACGGATGTCGAATGCTCGCCATTGGTGCCGGCGGGGGAGTAGGTAATGTCGTAAGCAGGCGCAAGCGACCATTTACCTTCTTCGCAGAGGAAACTGAAGTTCTTTGCGTGATCATCCCTGTTCTGGCAGACTATGTTGAACACCATTCTGCGGAACATCTGCTCCACTTGTGCAGCATCCTGGGTCAGGTAACCTGTGAGGGCGAGCAGGTTCACGTAATCGACATTCTGGCTGCGGAAGTCAGACTGGAGCAGAGCTGCCGCCGTCAATGTGTGGATGCGCTTGCCGTCCAGGATGTCAAACCTCTTGATTGCAAAGTACCTGTCGTTGAACAGCTTGACCTCGGGAATATCGATTCCGCACTTCTTGGCGGTGTTCATATAGAGATACTCCATCTTGCCAATGTCTGACGGGTCGTAAGTATGTCTGAACTTGACTAGCCAATCAGAACCGTCGCCGGCTTTGAATATGGCCTTCGGACGGGCTCCGCCGGAATTGTTGCTGTTATAGTACAACAAGGAGGCATCGGTGTCACTCTTTTCTGACAGTACGTCTAGGGCCTTGTGTTGAAGCTCATCGAAATCTCCTTCGGCAATGGCCGGCATCACAGGTGCCTTTGCCTCCGGTTTATAGCACAGAGCCCCCATCCCTGAACTCCCGACAAGTGAAAGCCTCTGCAGAGGGGTAAGTACGGCAAGGGAACTGCCTTCGCGGCGCAGCATCCTGTCCAGCAGGTACAGCCCGTATCCGTCCGGAAGACTGTCTTCGAAGGCAGCGAATCCTCCGTTGAAACTGTTCTCCTTCGAGAAAAAGAGTCCTGTCTGCAAGGGAAGCTCAATCGGAGATATGGAGAATCCCTCCGAGATCCAATCCTTATCGTATTCGAATACGCTTCTGTCCCTTTCCGGCGTCATCTGTAATGTGCCGACAGTCCTGCAGCCAAGAGTGACAATTACTTTCAAAATATCCTTCATCGTCCTTTCTGTCTGCTTCTGTTCCTGTTGATAGTCTCGAGCTCCTCGCTGGTAGAGAACTTCGACTTGCCCATAATTGCGCTCATCTCGTCGAACCAGCCGAATTCGATAACCAGTTTGAGGAAAGATTCAAGAGAAATCTTGCCCTTGGTCTCAAAGCGCTCTATTGTCGGCACGGGGATACCTGTCGTCTCTGCGAGACTGCGCCTGCTCATTCCCAGGTCCAGCCTCCTCCTGCGGCAATTCTGTGCCAGAACCTGCGCCAGCCGCTCTGGGTTCTTATTGAATATGTCTATGCTATATTCCATAAAATAATATGTCTTTTCGCGATGAATGCCTTATATAACATAATATATTATGGCAAATATAATACAAATTGCTGCAATAATCAACTGCGGATTGTATTGATTATTGAATAAAATCAATATTGCTCTCACTGATCCCTGAAGGCCCGAAGCGCAAATATCCACATTCTGAAAATCTGTTTACACCAGAATTATTTTTGTTATTGCAAATTTTGGTGTTATGGCTGTGTATATTGAAGCGTCACCCACTAACGTTATAGGGCTTCGTATTGCGTGAAGCGCGTTCCGCTGGAGCTTGCGGAGGCGGAATGACAATTGTCCGGTGCCGCTCTGCCCATAGAGGAAAGTCTGTGGACTTTGGCGCGTCCGCGGCAATGGCCACTGTCTTTCTGGGCGTTTGATTGAACATTATTTGTAAATGCAAATATTGTTCGTATCTTCTCAAGTTTGACACATCGTTACAGAGAAATACCGGCCCCAGACCGCTG
>JBJEBK010000023.1:0-66173 GCA_051869975.1 Candidatus Cryptobacteroides sp.
ATTGCAATGCCTGCTCGGTTCGATTCTCGAGAATCATTTTGAAGAGAGTGCTTTTTCCTACTTGTCTTGCTCCGATCAACACAATTGCCTTCCCACAGAACATTCGGGGTTCAATAAGCTCTTGTAATTGTCTTCTTATTATCATCTGTCTGTATATATTGGTCAAGGGACAAAGCTATTGAAAAAATGTCTCTAATCCAAAAAATCATAATATAATATTGGATTGTAATCCAAAAATTTAGGTATATTTCATGGAGTAAACATCTTTCTCCCGCCTTTTCGATATCGCGCGCCTTCTCGGCTGGACGCTTTGTATAGGCGTCAGGCTTTTTCGAGATATCTGGACAGAAATACATTATACACGCTGTATTGAACCCCTTCATCCCCATATTCGGAAAGAAGCAATTCTTTTTCTACCAAGGATTTGACATTCTTCGAAACAGCAACACCGGACCCCAGACGATATTTTTGAATAAAAGAAGTGGAGGTAGGATGTGCAACAGTTTCTTCCTTGGCAATAGCATTCAAGAGTCTCCACTGCGCTCGTGTGAGAAGGCGCTGGAGTTCCAGAAAACGGTCTCTGTTGGCTGCTAAACCGAAGCCTTTTGTGCAAGATATGGCCTCCAGAGTTTATTCGAGTGTGATATGGATGTCGCCGTCGTGAGACCAGACTTGTGCCTGGCGGTTTTCTGACAATTTGAGGGTCAGAGGTTTCAGTGTGGAATCAGTGTCGGGAATAAGTCCGAAAGCTGCGTTTGCAGCGTCGTACCAATGAAGTATCTGGTGTGCATAACTGCGGAACTTGCGTCCGTCATCGGTCAGACTGACTTCCGCGCGGCTTCGCGCCACCAACTTGGTCTGCATTTGTTTTTCCAGCTCATTGATGTGCTGGCTGACAGCCGGCTGGCTAATCCCCAACTTTCTTGCTGCAGCAGTAAAGCTCCCGAGTTCTGCGACAGCCTCAAATACCTTCAGTCTGAAATCCACTATCATAACACTGCAAATTTATAAAATTCTGAAAACAAATATTGTTATTGCCGATGTAAACTGCTCTAAAACACAATACATATTTCCTGATGTGAGAGATTGGGGATTGCATTTGGTGACGGAGGGTGGCACTGCTCCCAATGCGCAACTCTGCCCCCCCTGTTTTTGCGCTTTCTCAGTGTATTCAGTCCCTAACAGCAAAATTACAGGGTATTTTTTGCTTTTCCCATTCCCGATGTGTCAGATTGGGAAGGAAAAGTGTGTGGGAGGGCGATTTTGCTCCTGATGTAACACATTGGGAAAACGGGAGTGTCAGATGGAAAACCTGACGGCAGCAGATCCGGAAGGATAAACGGCAGTTGGATGTGTGGTGCAGGCCCTGGAAAGATACGAAAAGAGCCGCCCGGCAGCGGGCGGCTCAACTTTATTATTCAAAGAACCGGCAGTCCTCAGAGCGGATTACTCCTCAGTCTTAGGACCGGCGGCAACGAGGGCCTTGCCGGCTTCGTTGGAAGTGTACTTTGTGAAGTTCTTCTGGAAGCGGGCAGCGAGATCCTTGGCCTTAACCTCCCACTCCTTCGGATCTGCGTAAGTATCACGAGGGTCGAGGATGGCAGGGTTGACGTTCGGCAGGGAAGTAGGAACCTCGAAGTCGAACATAGGAATCTTCTTGGTCTCAGCCTTCAGGATTGAACCGTCGAGGATTGCGTCGATAATTCCGCGGGTATCAGGAATTGAGATACGCTTCCCGGTACCGTTCCAACCGGTGTTCACCAGATAAGCCTTGGCACCGCTCTTGGTCATCTTCTTCACAAGCTCCTCAGCATACTTTGTTGGGTGAAGCTCAAGGAAAGCCTGTCCGAAGCAAGCGGAGAAGGTAGGAGTAGGCTCGGTAATTCCGCGCTCGGTACCTGCAAGCTTTGCAGTAAATCCTGAGAGGAAATAGTACTGGGTCTGCTCAGGGGTGAGGATGGATACCGGAGGAAGCACACCGAATGCATCTGCAGAAAGGAAAATCACATTCTTTGCTGCTGGTGCTGAGCTGCCCGGCTGGATGTTCTTGATGTGGTCGATAGGGTAGGATACGCGGGTATTCTCGGTAACGCTCTTATCGTTGAAATCAATCTTTCCGTTCTCATCAACGGTAACGTTCTCGAGGAGAGCGTTGCGCTTGATGGCACCGTAGATATCAGGCTCGTGCTCCTTGCTCAGGCCGATAACCTTTGCATAGCAGCCGCCCTCGAGGTTGAACACGCCCTCATCGTCCCAACCGTGCTCATCGTCACCGATAAGGCGGCGCTTAGGGTCGGTGGAAAGGGTGGTCTTGCCGGTTCCGGAAAGTCCGAAGAAAATTGCGGTGTTCTCACCGTTCATATCGCAGTTTGCAGAGCAGTGCATTGAAGCGATGCCCTGGAGAGGAAGGTAGTAGTTCTGCATTGAGAACATACCCTTCTTCATCTCACCGCCGTACCAGGTGTTGATGATAACCTGCTCGCGGGAAGTGGTGTTGAAGGCAACACAGGTCTCGGAATTCAGACCGAGCTCCTTGTAGTTCTCAACCTTAGCCTTGGAAGCGTTGTAAATAACGAAGTTAGGCTCGAAGTCGGCAAGTTCCTCCTCGGTAGGAAGGATGAACATATTCTCTACGAAATGTGCCTGCCAAGCCACTTCTACAATGAAGCGGACAGCCAGACGGGTAGCCTTGTTGGCACCGCAGAAGGCATCTACAACATAAAGGTTCTTGCCTGAAAGCTCCTTCTGGGCAATCTCCTTTACAGAAGCCCATACAGCCTCTGACATAGGGTGGTTGTCGTTCTTATAAGCATCGGAAGTCCACCAAACCTTATCGTGGGACTGGGCGTCATCAACGATGTACTTGTCCTTAGGGGAACGTCCGGTAAATACGCCGGTCATAACGTTGACTGCTCCGAGTTCGGTCACCTGGCCTTTCTCATAGCCTGTGAGGGCCGGATTGATTTCTGCCTGGTAGAGTTCTTCGTAAGAAGGATTGTGTGCAATGACGGTTGAACCGATAATACCGTACTGCTCGAGATTGATGTTAGCCATTTTCTCTATGAAATTGTGTTTAATAAACTATCCTTGTTAAAGGCGTCGCAAATATAGTCAATTTATGCGGAAAAATCCCCAAAAATTTCTGTAATTTTGGGCAAAATCTATGCCGTTAAAAGTACTTAAGCAATATTGGGGCTACGATTCTTTCCGCCCTATGCAGGAAGAGATAATAAACTCTGCCCTGCAGGGTCGTGACGTGCTCGCCCTTCTGCCGACCGGAGGCGGAAAATCGATCTGCTTCCAGGTGCCCGCAATGATGATGGACGGGCTCGCCCTTGTCGTCACTCCTCTGGTCGCACTTATGAAAGACCAGGTCCAGAACCTCGAAGCCAGGGGGATACACGCGATTTCCATTCATTCGGGGATGACCCGCCGCGAAGTGGACACCGCCCTCAACAACGCTGCCTACGGGGACTGCAAATTCCTGTATGTCGCTCCGGAGCGTCTGGGCACCAGGCTTTTCAGGTCGTATCTGGATGTGCTGCCGGTTTCCCTTCTGGTTGTGGACGAGGCGCACTGTATCTCCCAATGGGGCTATGACTTCCGGCCGGACTATCTCCAGATAGGTGAAATCCGCAAGCTGGTGGACGCTCCGGTCATTGCGCTTACCGCCACCGCCACTCCTGCGGTTTGCGAAGACATTATGGACAAGCTGGCCTTCCGTGAGCGCCATCTGCTCAAAACCGGCTTCGAGCGTCCCAATCTCAGCTATGTGGTGCGCGAATGTGCCGACAAGACAGGGCAGATGCTCTCGATATGCAATTCGGTAAAGGGAAGCGGCATCATTTATCTGCGTCACCGCAAGCGCTGCGAAGAGGTGGCAGCCCTGCTTGCCGCAAACGGGGTGAGTGCGGATTTCTACCACGCCGGGCTTCCGAGCTATTCGCGTTCCTGCAAGCAGGAGGCCTGGAAGAAGGGCGCGACCAGGGTTATGGTATGCACCAATGCCTTCGGTATGGGCATAGACAAGCCGGATGTGCGTTTCGTCATTCACCACGACCTCCCCGAGTCGCCGGAGGCGTATTTCCAGGAAGCCGGGCGAGCCGGCAGGGACGGAAAGCGTTCCTACGCCGTGCTGCTGTGGAACGGGCGTGACATAGCCCGCCTGCACCAGCTCGCGGACCTTGCCTTCCCTTCGCTCGAATACATCGAGGACATATACCAGAAGATTCACCTCTTCTACGGCATCCCTTACGAGACCGGCGAGGGGCGCGAGCTCAAGTTTTCGCTCGAAGAGTTCTGCGCGCGCTTCGGCCTTCAACGCGCTCCCGTCCACTACGCGATACGCTATCTGGACCGCACCGGGCATCTGGTCTATTCCGAGGATACGGATATCCCTACGAGGGTGATGATAGTGCCCCGCCGCGAGGCGCTCTACGAAGTGGACCTGTCCGACGGGCGTATGCCCAAGGCCCTGGACTTTCTGATGCGCCGCTACTCCACCGTGTTCAACTGGCCCGTGCCTATAGAGGAGGACAGGATGGCTGCGGCCCTGGGAATCAACATCCCTACCCTTCGCCAGCTGCTGTACAATATGGCTCAGGAGCACGTGATCAAATATATCCCTTGCGACAACAGCACCCTGGTGGCCCTGCGCCACAACCGCCTGCATCCGGGCAATCTCAACCTTGAGCCGGAGCGCTACCGGGCCCTTCGCGAGGCTTCCCGGGCAAGAAGCGAGGCTATGGAGCAATATGTCACCGGGTGCGATGAATGCCGCTCGACCTTCCTTCTGCGCTACTTCGGACAGGACGGAAGCCAGCCTTGCGGGACTTGCGATGTGTGCCGCAGCAAGGCGGCTGCCTCCCGGCAGGAGCGCAGCAGGGTACGCGAAGTGCTCTGCGAATGGATGGACTCCCACCCCGGATGGAAAGAAAAGGATCTGGCAGAATTCTGCGCAGATCCTTCAAACGGTTTGCCTCCCGAGGCAATATCCATAGCAAGGGAACTTATCTCCTAAATGCCGAGCTTGCGCAGAAGCGCGCTTACCTCAGGGTCGTGTCCGCGGAACTTGCGGTACATCTCGGCTTCGTCCTCGCTTCCGCCCTTGCTCAGTATGTTCTCGCGGAAGGAAGCGGCTACCTCGCGGCTGAAGATGCCCTTCTCCTTGAAGAGGGAGAATGCGTCGGCCTCCAGCACTTCGGACCATTTGTAGGAATAGTAGCCGGCTGCATAGCCGCCGCTGAACAGGTGGGTGATGGAAGTGGATATTGCGGTGCCCTCTACAGGCGGCAGTACTGCCATACGGCTGAGAACCCCATTCTCGAAGTCGAGGGTGGACTCGGAGGTCATCGAGGTCTGTCCGTGCCAAGCCATATCAAGGATACCGAAGTTCAGCTGGCGTACCTGGAAATATGCTGCATTGTAGTTGCGTGAAGCCGCAATCTTGTCTATCAGAGCTGCAGGAATGGTTTCTCCTGTCTTGTAGTGCTTTGCGAAGCCCTGCAGGAACTCAGGCTCATAGGCCCAGTTCTCCATAATCTGAGAAGGCAGCTCTACGAAGTCGCGGGATACGTTGGTGCCGCAAAGGCTCTCGTAGCGGCCCTCGGCAAGCATTCCGTGCAGGGAGTGACCGAACTCGTGCAGGAAGGTCTCTAGCTCGTCCGGAGTGAGAAGCGAAGGGTCGCCTGCGGTAGGCTTGCTGAAGTTGGTGACAAGGCTGATGAAAGGACGGTATTCCACGCCGTTCACAATGGACTGGCCCCTGAACTCGGTCATCCACGCTCCGTTGCGCTTGGATGCGCGAGGGAAGAAATCCACATAGAAGAGGGCCATATGGCGGCCGCTCTCATCCTTGACGTCATATACCCTAACATCCTCGTGGTAGGCAGGGATGTCCTCGCGAAGTTCGAAGGTCAGGCCGTAGAGTCTGGTGGCGAGGCCGAATACTGCACCGATGCAGTCGTCCAGGCTGAAATACGGCTTGAGCTCGGCATCGCTCACTGCATAGCGCTCGCTCTTGAGCTTCTCGCTCCAGTAGCTGAAATCCCAGCTCTGAAGTTCGCCCTCGAAGCCGTGCTCTGCGGCATAGTCACGGATGGCCTGCACCTCCTGCTTTGCCTTCGGAAGGGAAGCGGTAAGCAACTCCTCAAGGAAGCCGTTCACCTGGGCAGGAGTCTTGAGCATCCTTTCTTCAAGGGCATAGTCAGCATAGCTCTCATAGCCAAGCAGATTTGCAATCTGCAGGCGCAGGGATGCGATTTCCTTCACCAGAGCGGTGTTGTCGGACTCTCCGCCTATTGCTCTTGAGTTATAGGCAATATACATCTGCCTGCGCAGCTCGCGATCGTCGCAGAAGCGCATGAACGGCCCGTAGGAAGGGTAGGAGAGGTCATAAGTCCATCCCTGCTGGCCGGCCTCCTCGGCAGTCTGCTTTCCGAGGTCGATAACGAACTGCGGAAGGCCGGCGAGCTGAGCCTCGTCGGTGATGTTGAGCTTGAAGGCGTTGGTTGCGGCAAGTACATTGCGGCCGAACTTCAGGGTAGCAAGCGAAAGCTGCTCGCTGAGGGCTGCATATTTCTGCCTGTCTTCTCCTTCAAGATTGGCTCCGCCCCTTGCGAAACTCCTGTAGGTCTTTTCGAGAAGCCTCATCTGGTCCTTTTCAAGACCGAGGGCCTCCCTTTGCTCCCATACGGCCTTTACCTTTGCGAAGAGAGGCTCGTTGAGGGATACATACATTTCGAATTCGGTAAGCATAGGAGATACCTCCTCGGCAATCTGCTGCTTCTGCTCGTCCGAATCGGCTTCGAGCACATTGAAGAAGATGCTGCTGACCCTGTTGAGGGTCTTGCCGCTCCTTTCCATTGCTTCGATGGTGTTCTCGAAGCTCGGCGCGTCGGTGTTGGCTACGATGGCGTCAATTTCTGCCTTGGCTTCCTCTATGCCCTGCTTGAAGGCGGGCATATAGTGCTCGTTTTTGATTTTGTCGAATTGTGGTGCTCCGTAAGGGAGATTGGACTCCTGGAGCAGCGGGTTGGTTGTGTTGCACGATACCATAAGTAAAGTGGCTGCTGTTGCTGTAAGTAATTTATTCATATTTCAATAGTTAATCCGTCGTATGCGGGATGCACGCCTTCGGGCAGCTGAGCGTCAAAGTCGGAATGCCCGGGCAGCATATGGGAGATATGGGTGATATAGGACTGCTCCGCGCCCACCTTTTCGAAGAAGGCGAGGGCTTCGGGCAGGGAAAAATGCGAAAAGTGGGCCGTACGCTTGACGCAGTTGATGGTCACGACCTTGACTCCGCGCAGTTTCTCGAAAGTTTCTTCCCCGATATTGTTCATATCCGTCAGATAGGCCACATCCCCGAACCTGAAGCCGAGCACGGAGAGCATCTTTTCCTTGTGGTGCCAGCCCTGAAGCGGGATGACTTCCAGAGGCGGTATGCTTTCCACCTCGTTTGAGGGCTCGCTGTGGTAGCCTTTGCCTGATTCCCATACGAGGGTCGGTTCGGCCTGGTTGGAGTGCACGAAGAAGTTGTGGCTGCCGTCGATGCGGTTGACCTTCCATTCGGGGCTGCCGGGATAGCGCGGCTCGGCGAAGGCGTAGCTGTACTCCTTGCGCATGGAGCTCTCGACATATTCTTCGCAAAAAATGTTCATAGGCTTGCGTTCCAGCAGGTTGAAGGAGCGCACTTCGTCAAGGCCACCGGTGTGGTCCTTGTGGTTGTGGGTGAGCAGTATTGCGTCCAGATGCTTTACCCCAGCGCGCAGCATCTGCTGCCTGAAATCCGGCCCGCAGTCCACGCAGAGGGTTATGCCTCCGCGCTCTATGAGTACACTGGAGCGAAGGCGCTTGTCCCGAGGGTCTTTGCTGCTGCATACGGGGCAGTCGCAACCTATTATCGGCACGCCCTGGGAGGTGCCTGTTCCCAGGAAGGTGAGTTTTGTTTTCATCCTACAGTTCGATTTCTGTTATCTGTCCTACGAGGGCCGGGTCGTATGGCCTTGTTACCCTTATGTAATTGCCTGAGTATCCGCTCATTGTGCCTCCTTTTTCCTTGGATTCGAAAAGGACCTGCACACGGGTTCCCTTTTGGGATGCTACGAATTCTTCGTGAAGGCGTGAGCATAAGGCTTCGAGCACTGACACCCTTTGCTTTTTGACCTGTTCGCTGACCTGCCCTCCCATTGAGGCGGCAGGAGTGCCGGGTCTGCGGGAGTATGGGAAGACGTGGATGAAGGCGGGGTGCACTTTCTCAAGAAAGGCTACGGTTCGGGCAAAGAGTTGGTCGGTTTCACCGGGAAGGCCTACCATTACATCGATTCCTATGAAGACTCCGTCCCCGAGTTTGCTGCGGAGGGTGCTTATTTTGCTTTCGAAGAAGGCGGTGTCGTAGCGGCGGCCCATTGCTCTCAGAAGCTCGTCGCACCCGGTCTGGAGCGGAATGTGGAAGTGGGGCTGGATTTTGGTGCCTGTGGCTATCCAGTCGATGATGTCGTCGCCCAGCAGGTTGGGTTCTATGCTGGAGATGCGGTAGCGTTCTATGCCCTGCACTGAGTTGAGCTCTTTGAGAAGGTCGAGGAAGCTTTCGCCCGTGGTTTTGCCGAAGTCGCCTGTGTTGACGCCGGTTATTACTATTTCCTTTATGCCCGATGCCGCTATTTCTTCGGCCATACGCACGCATTCGCGGACCGGTATGTTGCGGCTGTCGCCGCGTGCGAGAGGCACTGTGCAGTACAGGCAGTGATTGTCGCAGCCGTCCTGCACCTTCAGAAACGCTCTCGTTCTGTCACCAGCTCCATATGCCCCGAAAACTGGAACCATATTGCTTGTTGTGTCAGCACTATCAATAGATGAGCCTATGGCAACAGGGTGGCACAGGTCCTCAGACGAACACCCCAGCGCTGCTGCTACATCATCCTCGGAGCAATCGCGCCTCAGCGCGACGGCGGAGGCCGGGATGAAGCGAAGCGGAATCGGTAGGCCGGGAGCCGCGGGGGGCGGTACGGGGGCAGAGCCCCCGTCAACAGCGCTGAGGCGCGAGAGGGTTTCCGGCACCACGAGGGATTTTTCGGCGGAGCCGAAGACGCGCCAGACTCCGTCGATGGCCTCGATTTCGGAGCGGCGAAGCTGCGCCGAGCACCCGGTCACCACAATGCGCGCCGCCGGATTGATGCGGTGCACCTTGCGGATAAGGTTGCGGGACTTCGAATCCGAAGTCGCCGTAACCGAACAGGTGTTTATCAGATATATGTCGGCCGCCTGCTGCCAGGGCACAACCTCCAGCCCGGCCTGCTCGAAGCCGCGCTGATAAGTCGAAGTCTCTGCATAATTGAGCTTGCAGCCCAGTGTCATAAAAGCAATCTTCATCCTGCTAAACTAATCGAAGCCCCCTCGCAAACGCCTCCCACCGGAGGAGCAAGCTTGGTCAGCTTCACGGTAAACGGCGGAAGCTGCGGAAAAGCAGCCCTGATTGAAGCCGCAATGCGCCCCGCAACATTCTCAATCAAATCGGAAGGAAGCTCCATCTGCTCCCGCACGAGAGCATAAACCTTGCTGTAGTCCAGGGTGTCCCCGAGTTCATCGCTCCGGGCGGCCCTTCCCACATCCAGCCTCACGCTGAAGTCCACCACATATTCTCCTCCCTGCTCGCGCTCCTGCGGCAGGCAGCCGTGGAAAGCGTGGAAACGCATACCCTTCAGTTCAAGCAATCCTTCCATCATTTCAAAATCAGAAAAACACAAGGCCTCTTGCCCACACTGAAACCAATCTTCTTCCACTGGGCCACGCTCATAGTCCTGATAGTCTGGCTCTCCATAGTAAGGTCCGCCGCAAGGCAGAGCCGCGTCTGGGGGGTCAGGTTCGCCAGCAGGTCGGCAAGCAGTGCATCATTGCGGTATGGAGTTTCGATAAATATCTGAGTCTGATGCAGGGCTCCCGAAAGCTTTTCCACCTCCCTTATCGCGGCGCGCCGCTCATCGGTCTTTGCCGGGAGATAGCCCCTGAACGCAAAAGACTGCCCGTTCAGACCGCTGCCCATCAGGGCAAGCATTAGCGAAGACGGTCCCACCTGGGGCACCACCTCTATGCCGTGGCGGTGACACAGGGCCACCAGAGCGGCACCGGGGTCTGCAACTGCCGGCAGACCCGCTTCGCTGATAAGACCCACATTATTGCCATCATTGAACAGAGGAAGCATAGCCTCCACCTCGGCGGGAGTGGTATGCTCATTGAGCTCCACCAGCCTGAGTTCCTCGATATGGCCTTTCAGTCCCGCACGGGAAAGGTATCTGCGCACGGTCCTGGCTTCCTCCACCACATAGGTGGTGATGCTTTTCAGAAGCTCCAGCACCGGCGCGGGAATCACTTCAGCGGGTTCGTTGTCCCCGAGAGGGGAGGGAATCAAATATAGTTTTCCTTTGCTCATTGCGTAATCGTAATTGTTCTTACCGGTCCTTCCTGCGGTACGGTATCATTGCTCTTCTTTTTGAAGAGTCCCCTCACGAAATCGAAGAAATTGTCGTACTCCTTCTGGTAGGTGATACCCACACCGTTGCGCTGAGAGTTGTCAAGGAAAGAAGTATAGTCGTCAGAAGAGTGGGAGAACATCTTCAGTTTCAGCGAACCTGTCTTGTCCAGCTTTATGCCTATATCCAGGTCTCCCACCATCTCGTCGCTGCTGGTGGTGCTGTAGCGCCGGTTGGCAATCGAACCGTCCAGCTGCACCCTGTCCGAGAACAGGTTGGTCGAAAGCGCCACATCCACAATATCCTTGCCTATTTCGTTCTGCTGGTACGACAGACCGAAGTCCACCGGCACTCCTATTTTCTGCAGCACCGAGTTGACCTGCCCCGACATTATCGAAGTCAGGTTTTTGAGGATGAGATTGGAGCCGGAAGTGGAGTTGTTGTCAGTAATGCCCTGGGTTTCGCTCGGCAGGAAGTTGCCCGTGAGAATCAGGGCCAGGAACTGCTTCTGCATCTTGTCCTCGGTATTGAGTTCACTCTCCACAAGGGAGCGGGTAGCAGGGTCGAGGTCCTCCACCTCAATGGAGAAACTCAGCTCAGGGTTAGTAAGCTTGTTGGAAATGCCAAGACCGCAGATGACCTTCTTTTCGGTATGCACTGCAGTGGTATCGGAAATCAGAGGGCCGATTGAAACCTTTTTCAGGATTTGGTTCGCCTTGATGTCAAGCTCCGAATCCATAGGGTTGCCGGCGAACTTCACTGAAGATCCGTTCTCTATGACGAAGTCCTTGGTAATGAGCGAGCTGAGCGCAGCAAAATGGCACTTTCCCTCATTAATCACATAGTCTCCTCCCAGTCTCACATCTCCCCTGGAACTGTCGAAACCTATGCTGATGTCTCCGTCTCCGGAGGCGGAAATCACATTGGATGCAGCCTTGTCAAGGTAGGCGGTGAGTTTCACCTGAGGACTGACCACAAAGCGGCAGTCCATCTTGAGTGAACCGCTTTCCTTCTTCGGCAGGACTGGGAGCAGGCTCTCGGTTTCGCTTGAGTCCACCGGCTGGGTGAAACTCAGGAGCACTGACTCGGAGCTGGCATTGAATGCCGTGATGATGGATACATCTCCGTCTCCGGCAGTGGCAATAGTGCCTCCTATATCCAGATTCCCCTCACTGATGCCTGCAATACGCATATTGCCTCCCACGGCAAGATGGCCGTAGAACTGGCTGCCGTCGTTGCGTTTGTCAAGAACCTTGAAATTGTCCACATTCAGAAGCAGTTCCTGCAGATTGCCGCTGAGTGAGGCTATACCGCCCCTGTTGTCCCTCAGTGTGAGCTTGTCCACCGACAGTTCACCCTGCTGGTATTTCAGCTTGCCGTCCAGGTCATAGGATGCCCCCGTAGGCTTGAGCAGTACGTGGCCTTCCTTAAGCATCAGGGCGTCGCACCTGATGCCCTTCTGCAGAAACTGTTCACTGCTGACATTGCCGCTGATGGTGATATTGCCGCTGAGTTTGCCTCTCAGCTCTGAGCAATAGTCCTCCACAAAACCATCCGCAAAACCTATATCGAAATTGTTGAAGCTTGCCTTCGCCCTGACAACATTGGATGCCAAATTGAAGCTGCCGCCGGAAATTTTGATGGCATCGGGAGCTGTGGCGGTGGAATTGCGCAGGCTGAAATTCAGCATTTCGAAATCCTCGGGATCCATTTCCGCACGAAGTTCCAACGAACCCGCACTGCGCCCGCCCACGAGCAGGTCAGGACAGTAGATTGAACCCTGAATGTCGGTATTGGCATCTTTGTGTGTACCGATGACAAGGTCTGCCTCGATTGCACCCTTTATGCCGAAATCCTTCTTCAGGAAACCTGCAAAGGTGGAAAGGTCGAAATCCCTTGCCTTCACCATCAGCCTCTGGTCGAATTTGCTTGAAAGCGCTCCATCCACATAAATCGACTGCTCTCCGTTCACAAGCCCGAAGCCGTGGATTGAAAGGGAATCGCTGGAGTATCTCAGGTCAGGCTCAAGTATGTTCCATATATTGCCACCAATGCTGAGCCAGGAGTCCGGAATGCTTCCGAATACCACCAGTTTGTTGCCTTTGCGTCGGTCTCTTGCAAGGTTTGCGTTCAACTTGAGATTTACGCTGGTATTCTCGACCTGGTCGGTTGCTCCGTAGAGCATAAGCTCCACATCATTGCTCTTGGCATTTGCGCTCAGGGCAATATTTTTCATCGCAAACTGCCCGGCATACATCTCGCGGATGCCGGCTTCCATCACGGAGTGCTCACTGTTGCACAGCATCCTCAGCGAAGGATGGCTGACGGCTACTTCGCCCGCAGCGATAAGGGCGGAATCGAAACTTAGGGTGAAATCCCCGCTGCTGTCAAGTTCGGCCTCGGCTCTGGTACCTTCGGCAATGTTGAAATACATCTTCAGCGGAGCCAGAATCTTTTTGGTATCCTTGAGTTCCAGCTGTGCAAGGAAACTGTGGCCTTCTGCCTGAGGGGTTTTGCCCGGCGGCAGCACTGCCGGTACGCTTCGGCCTACGGTTGCCGCAAGCAGGGGCTCCAGCACTTTTTCAATGGAAATATCGCCCTTGTAGCCGAATTCCAGGAAGTCCGAACTGAAGGTGGTCCAGTTCAGCTTGCTGTCTTCGTTGTTGCGTATGTCAAGCGAGAAATCTCCGATATCATTCACTCCGTCGTCATCTATATACTCCAAATCCATACCGTTGGCAGAGCCAAGCAGGGTGTTGTCTTTGTTCTTGCGCAGCCTGATGTCGAAGTTGCCCGATGCAATGGATGTGCCCGGACGAGGGTCCAGTCCGGTTGCCATCAGGTCGGCGTGTGGGATGTTGAGGAAAAACCTTCCGTAGGTGAAGTTGTTGGCTTCTATGGAGACTCCGCCGCTGAACAGGAATTTCAGGTTCCTGTCCTGGCAGTTCACCCATCCGTTGAAAATTCCTTCTTTGAGCTGGCCTTTGGCAGTGATGTCGGAGTAAGGATAATCCAGAAGGGTCAGTTTGCCTATAGAGATGGTGTCCAGCTGTATGAGCGGCTGGGTGCCGTCCATAGGGATTGAGCCGTAGCTGCGGACCAGAATGGATACAGGGCCCAGAGCCTCCACTCCGAGCAGTCTTTTCAAATCAAGTTCATCAGCTAAGGCCCTTCCGTCGTAGGAAATCGGCTTTTCCGGGTCCAGCAAATGGTCTGTGCTTCCATTCAGCTCCAGTTTGCCTGCAGTTGTATTCAGTCTGATATCCAGGGCAGGGGAGTTGAGAGGGCCCTTGAGAGTGCCGCTGAGTTCTGCCTTGACCCCTTGGGCAAAACGGTCCAACCCGAGCTTGAGGGTATCCGGGGTGAAAGCCCCGACCAGTTTCTCAAGAGAAGGGGTGTCGAAGGCCAGGCGCTCCAGTTCCACCGTCAGGGAAGCCTGGGGGATGAGGCATATATCCTTGAGATGACCTCCGATTTCCAGCTCCACTCCGCTGTACAGGTCCTTGCATTTCAAGGTGTTGATTGCAAGGTCGTTTACCGGTCCGTCAATCCCTCCCTCAGCAATGTCGAGCACCACCGGGCAGTCCTGCATAACCCCCATAAAGTAGGCCAGCGAGCGCATTGCCAGGGTGCTTTGCCTGAACTCTCCCTTCATAGGAATGCGGTCCACATACTCGCCCCAATCGCTGAAGTGCTTGTAACCCATTGAGTAATAGGCAATATTGACATCCGACCAAGGGTCCTTCAGATGGATGTCGGAAATCTCTGTAAGCCCCATTCCGGTAATGCATTTGCCGGTCAGGTTCATAGCGTAGCCGCATTTCTCGGCAAGGGTGGAATTTGTGATTTCGAAAGAGCAGCGGGAATCCACGAAATTGATGTCCCGCCCGTGCACATCTCCGGACAGGTCCATATCCATCCAGTTGATGCCGAACCCCTTGTACTCGAAGTCGTTTTCCATCAGGTTGACCATACGGAAACGCAGATTGGTCGCGTCCGCTTTGCGAATGCAGAAAAGGTCCGGCTTTTCGCGCGGGTCGTCGGGGCCCTTGGGAATGCGGAACATGGCGCAGAGGTTGTTCTCGTACCCGTCCCTATCGGCAATGACGAGGTTGAATTCCACTCCGTCGGCACGCACGCGGTCCAGCTTGATTCCTCCTTTCTGCTTGAAATTCAAGCCTTTGAGGGAAAAGGTGGCGGACAGTCGGTCAATGCGCGCAAGAGTGTCTATGCCTTCCACCGGAGCTGTATCGACAATGACCACATCCTTGAGAACCAGTGTCCTGAAGGGGAGAAAATGTATGCCTCCCAGACTGATTTGCGCATCCACCTTCCCTTCAACCATAGAGATTGCCTTTCGGCAGAGGAAAGTCTGGACTGAAGGCAGCTGGACAAGCCCTGCCGCCGCGAGCAGAAGCAGCACGAGCAGCTCCAGCACGCGGGCCAGTACTTTCCAAATCTTTTTTGAGCGCATACGGCCCAAATTTAACAAAATTCCGGCAGTTTTTTGCTAATTTTGGCGTTCAATTCTGAAGATACTTATGGCAGACATAATACTCGGCATAGAATCATCCTGCGACGATACTTCCGCAGCCGTTATCAAGGACAGGGTACTGCTCTCCAATGTGATTGCAAGTCAGGACGTTCACCGCGCCTACGGGGGCGTTGTGCCGGAACTCGCATCCAGAGCTCACGAACAGAACATAGTGCCTGTCGTAAGCGAAGCTCTTGCAAGGGCGGGAGTGAGCGCTTCCGAGCTTACTGCCATAGCCTTCACCCGCGGTCCCGGACTTCTCGGGTCTCTGCTGGTAGGCACATCCTTCGCCAAGGCTCTGGGTCTCGCTCTCGATATACCCATCGTGAGCGTGAACCATCTGCAGGGCCACGTGCTCGCCAATTTTGTGCGTCAGGAAGGCGTACCTGTGCGCGAACCGGCCTTTCCTTACCTGTGCCTGCTGGTTTCCGGAGGCAATTCCCAAATCGTGAAGGTCAATTCTCCGCTCGACTTCGAAATACTCGGCCAGACCATTGACGATGCTGTCGGGGAGGCCTTCGACAAATGCTCCAAGATGATGGGACTGGGCTACCCGGGCGGTCCTATTATCGACAGGCTCGCAAAGCAGGGTGACCCGAAGCGTTTCAGCTTCGCCAAGCCCCATATCCCGGGGCTGGACTACAGCTTCAGCGGAGTCAAGACCTCGCTGCTGTATTTCGTGCGCGACGAGATGGCAAAGGACCCGGATTTTATGGTAAAGAACAAGGAGGACATCTGCGCTTCCTTCCAGAAAACCCTTATAGACATACTCCTGGACAAGCTCATCAAGGCAGCCAAGCAGACCGGCATTAAGGAAATAACAATAGGAGGGGGCGTTTCAGCCAACAGCGGCCTGCGCACCCGCGTCACAGAGGAAGGCGCAAAGCGCGGCTGGAATGTCTATCTGCCTGAGTTCAAGTTCACTACTGACAATGCTGCGATGATTGCCATTGCCGGCTACTTCCATTACCTTGCAGGCGAGCGCTGCCCTCTGGATGCAGCTCCGGTTTCCAGAATCGCCGAACTGTAGAGCCTATGCAGACCATAGAACTCACTTCGCCGCTCTCTTCGCCCCTCAGCCCTTCGGACGTGCAGTCCAGAGTAGATGCGATGTATCACCGCCGCGACCTTCGCGCCGTGCTGGTGAAACGCAGCCTGGATGCGCGCGGCTCTTCGCTGTTGCTGCGCCATCGCGTTGAAGTCTATGGCCCTGAAGAAGATTATATTCCATACTCCGCCCCGCAGTACCGCGATGTGCACGGGGCGGAGCCGGTGATAGTGGTGGGCGCCGGTCCTGCCGGAATCTTCGCCGCCCTGAAGCTGCTGACCCTCGGACGCAGGCCGATAGTGCTCGAAAGGGGAAAGGATGTGCACGCACGCAAATACGATATGGCGGCCCTCTCGCGCGAGGGTTCGGTCAATCCCGACTCCAACTATTGCTACGGGGAGGGAGGTGCCGGTGCATTTTCTGACGGCAAACTCTATACCCGCTCCTCAAAGCGCGGGGACAACAGGGAAGTGCTCACGCAACTGGTGGCTTTCGGTGCTTCCGAGGATATACTTTATGATGCGCATCCGCACATAGGCTCCAACCGCCTTCCTGCAATTGTGGAGAACATACGCAAATGCATAGAGGCTCACGGAGGGGAATATCATTTCGGGGCGCGGGTGTGCGCCATCGGCGGGAAGGACGGGGATTTCGTGGTGTACTGCACTGATGGCGCACACTACCGCGCCCCGAAAGTCATACTTGCCACCGGCCACTCCGCGCGCGATGTTTATGAAATGCTCAGAGGAGATGGCGGCGCTCTCCAAGCCAAGGGCTTTGCCCTCGGGGTGAGGGTGGAGCATCCGCAGGCCCTTATCAATAAAGCCCAGTATCACGGCAAATGGCGCCCGGGTATCCCGGCCGCCGAATACAGCTTCGTCGAGCAGGTGGACGGCAGGGGAGTATTCTCCTTCTGTATGTGCCCTGGAGGCATACTCGTGCCTTCCTCAACCGAGCCTCAGAGCGTGGTGCTCAACGGAATGTCCAATGCCGAGCGCAATTCCCGCTGGGCAAATGCCGGAGTCGTGGTCCAAATCGAGCCTGAAGATGTGCCGGGAGAAGACCCTATGCGGCTTATGGATTTTCAGCAGGAGGTGGAAAGGATGATGTACCGCACTGCCCAAAGCTGCGGCGCGCAGAACCCTATGGCAGCTCCCGCCCAGCGTATGCAGGATTTCTGCAAGGGCAGGATGTCAGCCTCGCTTCCGCAGACTTCCTACCATCCGGGAGCGGTCAGCGCTCCTCTGCATACCGCCCTCCCGCCCCTTGTTGCCCGCAGGCTCCAAAAGGCTTTTCCTAAAGTGAAGATAGGAGGATATTACACCAACGATGCACTTCTGCTTGGAGTGGAGTCCCGCACCTCTTCTCCGGTTCGCATTCCACGCGACCCTCAGAGCCTGGAATATGTTTCCAGACCCGGAATCTTCCCTTGCGGAGAGGGGGCAGGCTATGCAGGAGGGATAGTCTCTTCAGCTATTGACGGCATCAGGGCCGCTGTAGCCGCCTGCTCCTTAGATTGAGTCGAAGATAAAAGGAAGAAGGTCGTCCACCTTCTCGAACTTCCATATGCACTCAGCCCCCACTACCAGCACCGACATCGGTGCACCTGCCTTGCGCTGATACTGCGCCATTACCTGACGGCACGCCCCGCACGGGCTTGCAGGCTTGTGCTCAAGCACCCCTTCGAGTCCGCCTGCAACCGCGAGGCTGCGCATCGCAAGCTCAGGATGCTGCGCGTTTGCTGCAAACATAGCCGTTCTCTCGGCGCAAAGCCCTGAAGGATAGGCGGCATTCTCCTGGTTTGAGCCTGTCACTATGCTGCCGTCCGAAAGGCGTACTGCGGCTCCTACTTTGAAATGGGAGTATGGTGAATATGCGTTCTGCATAGCTGCAATCGCTGCATCTACCAATTGCCTGTCTTCCGCCGGCAACTCGCCGAAGGCATATTCTTTAAAGGATATATTCAGTTCCCTGTCTGTCATTTTTGTGGTTTTTAGCGTTTTTGCGTGGTCACAAACTATGCCAAAGGTAAAAAAAACAAGTGATAAAACATAATTTCCCTTATCTTTGCACCCTGTATGAAGATTTGTGTCGGACTTTCAGGAGGTGTGGACTCCAGTGTTGCCGCTCTGCTTCTCAAGCAGCAGGGCTTCGATGTCTTTGCTATGTTTATGCAGAACTGGCACGATACCGAGGGGACTCTTCACGGTGACTGCGAGTGGGAAGAGGACAAGTTCGTAGCCGAGCTGGTAGCCCGCAAACTGGGCATTCCTTTCTATTTTGTTGACCTGAGCGAGGAGTACCGCAAGCGGGTGGTGGACTATATGTTCTCCGAATACGAACACGGCCGTACCCCCAACCCGGATGTGCTCTGCAACCGCGAAATCAAGTTTGACGCCTTCCTCAAAGCTGCCCGAAAGCTTGGTGCAGATGCAGTTGCCACAGGCCATTACTGCCGCCGAAGGGATAATCCCGACGGCACGGTCAGCCTGCTCGAAGGTGTGGACCCGGGCAAGGACCAGAGCTACTTCCTCTGCCAGCTAAGCCAGGAGCAGCTGCGCGCCGCCATATTTCCGATAGGAGATCTGTGCAAAAGCGAAGTGCGCCGCCTTGCGCAGGAAGCCGACCTGCCTTCCGCAGACAAAAAGGACTCCCAGGGCATTTGCTTCGTGGGCAAGGTGGACCTTCCGGTTTTCCTCCAGCAGAAGCTCAAAAGCGTTGAGGGTGAGGTCATTGAGGTATTCCCTCAATATTATGCCGACTCGGAAAAGCACTCCCGCGAGCAGGAAATCCTCTCCCGCCCTGTGAAAAGCTGGTCCGAGGAAGACTTCCTTCTGCTCAGCCGGCCCTATGACTATTCCGACATAGTATTCACTACCGAAACCTACCGTGGCGGGTCGCACCACAAGAAGAAGACCCGCAACCGCTTCAACCCTTGGGGAGTCGTTGCCGGCAGGCACGAAGGGGCCCAGTTCTATACTCTGGGGCAGCGCAAGGGCCTCGGCATAGGCGGGCACAAGAACCCCGTTTTCGTAATCGGCACTGATGTGGCGTCCAACCGCGTCTATGTGGGAGAGGGGGAGGAGCACGAGGGCCTCTTCCGCAAGGTAATGCGCCTGCTGCCGGAAGATATGCACTGGATGCGCCCCTGCTACGAGATGAAAGAAGGGGAGCAGCGCCGCGTGAGGGTGCGGATACGCTACCGTCAGCCTCTGCAGGACGCGACAGTTTATTATAAGCAAAGCGGTCTCTATGTCGTCTTCGACAATGCCCAGCGCAGCATCACCCCGGGCCAGTTCGCAGCCTTCCACCTTTGTGAAAACGAAGCCCCGGACGCAATTGACGCCGAGGCTCCTGAATTGATATTTTCTGCTGTAATAGCTTAGAACAGCTTGTCCGCTATTTCTTCCACCAGCTCCGGGTAGTCGGTGGTGATGTAGTCCGCGCAGACGGCTATGCATTTCATAATACCAGCCCTGTCGTTGACCGTCCATATATTGGTTTCAACTCCGAGCTTGTGGCCCCGGTCCACGAATTCCGGCTTGGAGTTCAGCATAACCGACATGGAGTAGTCCATAATGTCGATTCCGTCTTCCTTCAGTATCTCAGGCTCCCTGTTGCCGGACAGGAAACCTATCGTAGCCTGAGGGTCCAGCTGACGGATCAGCAGGCAGGCATCGTAGCTGAAGGCGATATATTCGACCTTGTCCTTGAGGCCCATCTGCTCTACCATCTGCACCGTAGCCCTTGTGGCCTGAAGGGTGCGTTCGGTGGTGGAGTGGTCCTTGATTTCTATTATCAGCCTGGTGCTCCCGGTGTTTCCGGCCTGTTTGAGGTACTCGCTGAGGCTCGGCAGAGTTTCTCCGTTGGAAAGATTCACCGTGCGAAGGGTGGCGTAGGAGGTAGTCTGCACATCATAGCCTCCTATCCGGCCGTCGTGATTTATCATCAGCGAATCGTCAGCGCTGAGCCATACATCGGTTTCGGATGCATAATACCCCGCCTGCTGGGCAAGCTTGAGGGCTTCGATTGAATTCTCCGGTGCTCCGCTATTGTGCACCCCGCGGTGGGCTATTACCTTCGGCTTTCGGGATACGCAGGACGGATCGCTCAGCCTGAATTCCACTACTCCGAGTGGGGTGGTGAGATTGTCTCTGGTGAAATCCACCCTGAAGGCCCCGTCTGAGAGTGCGGCCTTGATTGTCGCAACTCCATCCGCAATGCTGCACTCCCCGGCAAGGGAACTGCCTGTGCTTATGCTATGAAGCCCGATTCTGTCGGAAGGCAGCAGACCGTCTGCCGAAAGCTTGAAACTTGACCCCTCCGCTATCGCGCACTCGGGGATGAAGCTGACTTTGCGAAGACCGGTGCAGTGCGCGGCCGCGTCCTGAGGGACTTTGGCGAAACGCCTTGCCACTTCGGCGGAATCAAAGACGGCATCGTGCACCTTGGCGAGAACTATTTCGCCGTTCCAGGCGCACTCCGGATCGCTCTTGCTGCAATTGCCGCCTATGCAAAGCCACTGGGCTGTCTTGGCTGCCGGAAGTGAGAATGTCTCGGCCTTGCAGCTGTCCACCTTCTCTCCGTCCACCCACAGCCTTGCCATCTTTGCATTTGCATCCCAGCACAGCGCAGCGTGGTGGTAAACCCCGGTGCTGACTCCCTTGCCTGAAGACAGGCTCACCTGCCTGCCGCCGGACCAAAGCTCCGCCACAATTCTTCCGTTGCTGTCCTTTCCGCTAACGCCCAGCCTTGCTCCTCCGTTGTACAGGCAGCCGATGGCACTCATAAAGCCCGAAGACGGGATTTCGTCCACGGCAAATATGCTTTCGAGCGTAAAGCCGTCAGCCATCTTTTTGACAAATGCCGCATCGGAAGAGAAATCCACCCTTCCGTAGCCCGAAAGCGGGGAAGTGCCCGCCTCGTGGGTAAAGGAAGCAGTGCAAAGGCCGAAGGCGGTATTGTCGAAGGTAGCCATATTGCCGCCTTCGGCATAGTCCGCCTTGAACTGCCAGTCGATGGCTGCGGCCTTTTTGAGAACCACAGGAATGCTCTCCTCCAGTTTACCGGATTTGAGTGTTACCAGAGCCGTGCGCTCCTCGCTGTCGCTCAGAGGCCCGGTTATGGTTACGGTGATGCTGCTGTCCGAAGGCTGGGTTACAAGCCAGTCCCCGTTCTGCACGGAAACCTCGTAATCGCCGTCCACATTGAGCCTGAAGGTCTTGCTGTCACCGCTGTTCACCGCCGTGAAGCGGGCATCTGCGATTTCCAGCACCGTAGCCTCCCGGAAAGGCTCCGGGGCCGGAGTTTTCTCCTTCTGACAAGCGGAAAATGCTGCCAGAGCCGGCAGCATTCCCCAGTAGAGTCTATTCTTCATTGAGAGTTTTCGATTTTAGAGGGGCGTTGACTCCCAGCTTTTCCCAAGCCCGGTCTATACCCGCCTTGAGTTTGTTCCAATGCCCGCAGGTCGATATGTGCACAAGGTCGAAGACCATACAGCCGGGGGATTTGGTAAGGCACAGATAGGCTGCGGCTTCGGAATCGAATTCGCGGCTGGCAACCGAGAAGGTGCCCCAGTAGTTGCAGTCTCCCATAAGCATATTGTTGCACTTGTTCAGGGCATATTCTATGGTTTCCGGGTCCATTCCGTTGACCTTGTTGAGGTAGGCCCCGAGCTGGAAGGTGTCCAGAAGGTCGGCATATCCTGTCTTGTAGTAGTTTTCGGTAGCCCACCAGTTGAGATTTACCGCCTTGTATTTCGGACTGGCCCAGTTCTGACCGGTTGCAGGCAGAGGACCCCAGGAGGCCGCCCACACTTCCAAATCCACATCAGGGCGTATTTCCTTGAGGGTTGTACGGATTTCGGCAATCACATCGTGTATCACCTGGGCTCTCCACTCAATCCAGAGATTGTAGTATTTGCCCGGAGTGAAGTCATCCCAGTACGAACTGAAGGAATCCGAGTTGAAGGTGTAGATATCCTCAGGCCAGTTCGGAACGCTTTCGCCAATGTATTCCTCGAATTTCTGGCGGGAATAGTCGGAGAAGTCGCTGTTGAAGTTCATATAGCGGCAGTAATCCAGCACATAGGCGTCCACGCACTCGTATTTGGGGTTGGTGAAGATTTCTTTGATCATCCGCTTGATGTATTTCATCGTATTCGGATGGCAAGGGTTCACCGCACCGAAAGCATTGGGGTTTTCGCTGATTTTGTGCAGTCCGGCAGGGGTGTATTCGATACACTCGGCCTCTGCAATCTCAGGGTCGGTGAAAAGAGGTCCTTTGCCCGTCTTTACATTGCCCATAGTCATAATGGTGGTGGATATTTCCACTCTGAGGTTGCGCTCCTTGGCCGCCTTTATCATATACTCCAGATAGTCGAAACCCCTTTCCTCAATCGAAAGCTTGTACGGGTCGAGGAACTCGCTGTCGTAGAGCACCGTACCTTCGCAAGGCTTCACATCAATCACGATGCCGTTGAAACCGTACTTAACAGCCTTGTCCAGTGTGGCATTGATGCTCTTCTTGTCCTTCATCCTGTCGAAGTTTGCGGAAGCATCAATCCACATCACCATAGGCTTCTGCCTTACGGTATCTCCCGGGGCAATGTAGTTGCTGTCAACGGGGTCTTTGATTTCTGTCGTATCTCTGCCTGTGGTGTCCTGCCGGTCACCTCCCGGCTTTATGTCATCCTTGGTGCAGGATGGCATAAAGGCTGAGGCCAGAGCTGCCGCAAGCAGCAGTGCAAATATGCTTTTTTTCATTATTTTCTGATTTTGAGCTCCTTCTCGGCCCTGTCTATACCCCTCTTGATGTCATCCCAAAGATATGGATGAGTCGGGAAGTAGCATATGTCGAATGCCATCACTCCGTCCGATTCCATCATACAGACATAGGTGGCATCTTCGTAGTCCAAACCATTGTAAACGGCATAAGAACCGACCATCCTGCACTTTCCTTCCACGTCCCTGCGGGAACGTGCAAGTCCGTATTCGATGGACTCGTTGTCATCCAGACCGCGCACCCTTTCGAGATAGGTGCCGCTGATGAAAACATCCAGCTGGTCGGCAAAGCCAGTCTGACCGTAATCCTCGGAAGCCCAGCTGTCGCAGTACTCCCTGTAGTAAGGAGCGCCCGGAGCTGCCCAGTTCTGACCCTGCCTGTAGAGGGCGTGGAGCCAGGATGCTGCCCAGTATTCCAGGGATACTTCCGGCTTTACGGAATCCTTGTATTCTTTTACCTTGGCGATGAAGTCCCTGATAATCTGGCTGCGGAACTTCCACCACTGCCTGTAGTAAGGTCCCGGGACGATTTCTCCATCCTCTGACCAGGTGAAGATATCTTCAGGCCAGTGCTCGACCTTCTGTCCCAGCTGCTTTTCGAAAGCTTCCCGGCTTGCATCTGAAAAATCGGCCTGAGGACCCGGGAAGCGGCAGTAGTCCAGACAGAAACCGTCAAAATCGTAATTCTCAAAGAGTTCTCTGATGCAGGACATAGCCAGCTCCTGAGCCTCGGGAAGCAGAGGGTTCATAAAGGCGGCTACCTGACTCGGGTCATCTTCGATCTTAGAAAGACCCTGCGGACCATACTGCACGCAGGTAAGTTTCTTGAGTTCGGGGTTGCGGTAAACCGGTCCTTCCCTCCGGCAGGGTGAGCCGAGAGGGAAGACGGTTGCCGAAACGGTTACCTTCATCCCGCGTTTGTGGATTTCGTCTATCATATACTGCAGATAGTCCCAATCGCCTTCGAAGGTATAACCTTCCCAAGTTTTCATTTCATCGAAGATGGCGCTCTTGTAGCGGACGTCGCCTTCGACTCCTCTGACATCCACCACCACATTGTTGAAACCGGTGTCCTTAACCTTGTCCAGATACCACGCAATGGAGTCCTTGTTCGAGAATCTCTCGAAATTGGCATCCACTGCCACCCAGATGTACTTTTCTTTTTCTCCGGCCTTCTGCTGAGAGCAGGAGGCCAGAGTGAGAATTGCGGCAAGTATGGCTGCCACGCGGGTTGCGAATGTCTTCATCGTGCTTAGATACGGTCAGTAATCATATCGTAAGACACAACGCAGCTTGCCTGTGAGGCAACGAGCACGTGTCCGATGCCGGTAGCAGGGTCGAATACATAAGCTCCGCTAGGATAGCAGGCGGCAGCCTGCTCGATAATCTGGGTAGGGAGGAAGTAGTTTGCATCTGACTCGTCCACATCATCGGTGGTGTCGTCATCCTCAACCAGATTGTCAGCCTTCTGGATTGTAATCCAGTTGCAAGGCCAGGAAGCGCTGCTTACGAGTACATATTTCTGTCCGTTGTAAACGAATGCCCTTACGTGGCCGGTAGAGAAGTTTCCGTAACCGTAGAAGCGTCCGTCAGCATCCCAGTCAACCCAGTTGACTCCGCCCTTGAGAGGGGTCTCGTGTACGTCACCGCTGTTGAACTGCTCGATATAGGCGCTGAGTCCGTCATACACATAGACTGCTGATGAAGCATTGGCTGTTGCCTCTTCACCGAACTCGACAGGGCCTGCTGAATCCCAGCAAACAAAGCCGTCCTCAGGGTTGCCGGTGAAGAATGAGAGCTGCTGTCCCCAGCATCCGTCGTTGGAAGGATGGTTGATGAACGGACCATACCAGGTGATATTGTCGGAAGTGTAGCCGTTTCCGTCATACACAAGCACGTGGTGCATCTGTGGAGGAGCGGAAACTCCTGTACGGAGGTTCACGATGAACTTGCCGGTAACATCTCCTGCTACGGACATAAAGTAGCACTGATAGTCGGTAGGACCGTAGATGAGTGTAGGAGCCTGGTCCCAACCGTCAATCCAGGCGTAGATACAGGTGTGGACAGTAGCAGCATCGTTAGCTCCGCCGTAGCAGCAGCACGCAACGAGCACACCGTTCTCATCATTCGACATAGAACCGAGCTGTCCGTTGTAGGTGTCCAGACCCGGGATTCCCTCTGTGTTGAGCTGTCCGAGCTTGTTGCCTTCGAGATCGAACACATCGAGACTGTTGTAGGCAAACTTGTCAACGTCGCAGAATGCGATGGCGCACTGTCCTGTGTTAGGAGCGTTGAGACCGAGCTCGCCATAGGTCTTGTACCATTTGAACTCAGCCTTCTCCGTGAACTCTGCTTCAGCGATGTTTACGGTGTAAACGGTGCTGTACTCAGGGTCTTCAGCAGTTACCGTGAATTCAACAGGACCCGCGGTGTAGTCGATAGGCTGGGTCGGGTCAGGTGAGATGGTTGCCTTGTCGGAAATGGTCACCGTTGCGGTAGCTGAGGCGAGAGCCTCGTACTCTGCCGGCATATAGGTGATTTCCACGGTCTTCTCGGCCTGGTCGATGAAAGCATCGATAGTGCTTTCGCCGACATTGACAGTGAAGGATGAGAGCTTGCACGCAGTGCTCTTCGTCTCTTCCTGTTTTCCATCATCCGGATTAGGGTTCTCGTCCATTTCAGTAGGGTTGCAGGCTGCAAGGCTCAATGCCGCAAGCGCTGCCAAATACCAATAATTCCTTTTCATTGCTATAATTAATTAAAAGTTGTGTGTTATTTTTCGTAAGATGCGCTGAGAGTGTAGCTTTTCTGCTCTCCGGTCATCTTCTGGGTTACTGTAATGTCAAAAGGCTCAGAAAGGTCGTGAATGCCCGTGAGCACAGGGTTGATATATGCATCGAAGCCCACTGTTGCCCTGAGTTTCACTGAAGAGATGTCGATATCCTTTCTCTTCGCCTTAGGAACCGTAAATTTGATTGTGCCTCCGTCATTGTCTATCACTCCGGCAACGCTCACGGAAGAAGTGCCTGTGGCCGGGGACATATAGATGGCGCTGATGGTGGTGTCGGTGTGGAGAAAATCTCCTTCCATCGGGTCCGTGCATCCCGTAAGGCCAAAGGCCAACAGGGCTGCAGAAACAAGTGCAAGTATCTTTTTCATAATAACTTCCATATTATTTTACCAACCTGGGTTGTTGTCAGTCAGAGCATCGATTGCCCCGTTGTTGGAGAATTCCGTGATTGGAATCGCGAAAGCGTAGTATCTCTCCGGGAAGAAGTGGACCATATTGGTTCCGTCCACTACAACCTGCCTGTAGTCATAGCTTCCGTCTTCCTTTTT
This sequence comes from Candidatus Cryptobacteroides sp., assembly GCA_051869975.1. Lineage (GTDB taxonomy): Bacteria > Bacteroidota > Bacteroidia > Bacteroidales > UBA932 > Cryptobacteroides. Next base: position 26,173 of record JBJEBK010000023.1, read on the forward strand.
GGTAATCCAGCAGCCGTGATAGTTCTTGCCGTCAATTACGCTGTCCTCCGAGTTCTCGCAAACGGCAATCTTCCAGCGCCTGAGGTCCCAGAAGCGGAGTCCCTCGCCTCCGAGTTCCACAACCCTTTCGTGGCGCAGGTCATTCATAAAGGTATCAAGGTCGTCTCCGCTCTTGCCCGGAAGTCCCACGCGGGTGCGAACCTGATTGAGGCGCTCATAAGCAGTGTCGAAGTCGCCCATCATCGCATAGGCCTCAGCCTCGTTGAGCAGCACTTCGGCGTAGCGGATAAGGATGGCGAAATGGTCGCTGCCGTATTTTTCCCAACCGTCCTGGCCTTCGGTGATGAATTTGCGCAGGTAGTAGCCTGTGATGGTGGAGCCGGCTGCACCGGTGGTGGTGAATTCTACGATTTTGTCCTTTCCGGTATCGTGGGTCTCGATAGTGCGCCCTTCCCACTTTGCTCCGTTGTAAAGTATTGAAGCATAGAATCTCGGCTCGCGTCCGGTGTATGGGTCCCCGCCGTGTACCGCCCAATCGAACGGGGTGCCGTCAGCCATCTCGAAGCTGTCCACATATTCGGAAGTTGGGTTGAAGACGGCGTAGATGTTTGCACCTGCGTGCTGAGAGCCTTCGGCAGCATCTCCAGGAGGGCGGAAGAATACGTCTGCCCTGTGGGTGAGCTTGTTCTGCATAAACTCTATGGTGAAGAGATTCTCCACGCTGGTGCGGTCCTCGAATACATTTTTGTAAACAGGGTCGAGAGCGGCTCCGTAGCGGCGGGCCGAGTCTGCTGCCTCGGTCACCACTTCCCAATCCTCGGCATAGAGGGCAACGCGGCTCAGATATGCCCAGGCGGCTGCGCGGGTGAGGCGTCCGGAAGGAAGATCGGTAGCGATATTGTTGCCGGCTTCCCTGAGGTCAGCCTCTATGAAATCCCAGGTTTCCCTGGCAGTGGCAAAGCCCTTGTCATTCTCTGCCGGTCCGTCAACCTTGTCGCGGATGATGCATTTGCCGTAAACCTGCATAAGGCGGAAATAGGCCATAGCGCGGATGAACTTCATCTCGGCGCAGCGTGTCTGTGCGTAGTCCGCACCGAGGGCAGGGCCGTAAACCGGAGCGTCGCGCAGGAACTCGTTGCATCTGCGTATTCTCTCGTAATTGCTGCTCCAGCACTCGAAGCATCCGGCACTCTGTCCGTCAAAGGATGAAGCCTGGAGGAAGGCCCTGTTGAAAGGATGGTTGTACTCGGCCCAGGAGTTTGATTTCACCAGGTCCGAATAGGCATCCCAGAAGCCCGTCATATTGGAATCGCTTCCCAGATTGCCGGTGTTCTCCTTTATCAGGTTGTAGAGTCCGAGCAGGTACTGGTCGGCAGATGATGCGGAAGACCATACAGCCTCAGCCGAGTAGCGGTCTGAAGGGTCTATGTCAAGGGCATCGGAAATAAAGCCTTCGCAGGAGCACAGCACGGCTCCGGCTGCGAATATCGAAAGTATGTTCAGTATCTTTTTCATAATCCTTCAGTCCATTAGAATGTTGCTTTGACTCCGAGGCTGACTGTACGCTGCTGCGGATAGTAGCCGTTGTTGATTCCAGGGTTCTCAGGGTCAATGTACTTGAAAGCCGAGATGGTGAACAGGTTGGTTCCAGCAACGAATACCCTGAGTCCGCTCAGAGGTGTTGCGTTCAGGACCTTCTTCGGAAGGTCGTAGGCGAACTGCATATTCTTCAGACGCACATAGCTTCCGTCGCGTACCCACCAGGATGAAGTCCACGCATCGTTGGCATTGTAGCTTGCGGTAAGGCGCGGATACTTGGCATCAGGGTTGTCGTCAGTCCAGGCTCCCTCCACCAGGTAGCGCATAGTGTTGCCTCCGCCGTAGAAAGTGCGGGTGTACATAGTGGAGTCCATATTGCCGTTGTTCCAGGTGCCGTTGAGGCAGTAGTTGCACAGGGTGGCTCCCTGGAAGAGGGCGCTGAGTGAGAAATTCTTCCACGAAACATCGAAATTCAGGGAGAAAGTCATCTCAGGAGTGCTGCTGCGGCCGATTTTTACGAAGTCCTCTGTGCTGCTGATTTTGCCGTCTCCGTTGACATCCTCATACATAATAGCTCCGAGTATGGCTGAACCGGACGGTGCGGTAGGGTAGGCGTCAACCTGCTCCTGGGTCTGGAAAAGGCCTGTGGCGTGGAAACCGTAGATGGAACCCATAGGCTGGCCGAGCACAGAGCGGTAAGAAGGGTGGTCGTCGGTGATTTCTGCGGAGAGCACCCTGTTGTGTGCATAACTGACGATACCTGTAATGGTGTATGCCCAGTCTCCGACCACATCACCCCAGCTCATAGTCATATCGAAACCCCTGTTGTCCACGATTCCGGAATTCTTCCAGGACGGGTTGTTTCCTCCCAGTGACGGGGAGTAGGTTCCGGTCGGGGCGTATTCAAGAATGTTGGAGGTGTATTTGTAGAAGAAATCAAGGTCAATGGAGAGGCGGTTCCTGAACAGCTTGGACTCGATACCGATGTTCGCGGACTTGGTCTTTGACCAGGTAAGACCGTCCATCACATAGCCGGATGTGTAGAAAGTGTAGTTCGGTGTGCCGTCAATGATGTAGGTGTAGGTCGGTGCGGTTGACTTGTAGCTCTGCATAAAGAGATATGGAGTCACATCGTCCGAACCCAGAACGCCCGCTGAAGTGCGCAGCTTGAGGTGGTCCAGCCAATAGATGTCCTGCATCCAGTCCTCGTTCGAGATGACCCATCCAAGCGCAACTGAAGGGAAGAAGCCCCACCTGTTCTCAGGGGAGAATTTGTAGGATGCATCCTCACGGAAGGTGAATTCGGCGAGATATTTCTTGTCATAGGCATAGCCTATACGGCCAGCTATGGAGAAACTGCCTGCATCGCTGTAACTTCCCGAAACAGGAGTGGATGAGTCCTTCATACCCATTGAGATATCGATAGGGGAGCCGTCGGTGTAGCCGGACTTTCGTCCTGTCATAGTGTCTCCGTGGTAGGTGTAGCGCTCGGTGAGCAGGATTCCGCTTACGTGGCTCTTGCCGAAATCCCTTTCGTAGGTGAGCTGCGGACGGATTGTGGCGTTGTAGCCTACTGAATGTGACTTGTTGAAGTTGTTCTCTGCGATTCCCAGGGATACCTTCTTGGTCACAAGGTCAGTGTTGGCATCGTAGCTGTACAGCTCGAAACTCTCCAGATAGTTGCGGTTGAGGGTGTAATCGAGGTTGTAGGCGAAGTTGATGCCTGCCTTGAGTCCCTTGAGGAAAGCTATTCCGCTTTCGGTGAAATCATACTCGAGAGTCGAGCGGATTTCGGCCATCCACTGGTCGGTCTGCTGGAATCCGGTATTGTTGGCAGCTTCAGGAGTGTAGGTGTAGGTGCCGTTGGTGAAACCCAGAGGCAGACCCTCGTAGGTGGTCTTGAGAATCGGAATCGCATAGCAGGCCTGGCGCAGAGGGGAGAACTCTCCCTGCCAGCCGCTGCTGCTGTCACGCATCGAAAGTCCAGGCCAGTTCCTGTTGGAATTGGCAGCGGACATGTTGATATTGTATTTCAGTCCCTTTGCCAGGTTTGCGGTGATGTTGGCGCGCACATTGAAACGCTCGTATGAGGTGTTGCGCATAATACCGTCCTGTCCGAGATAACCTATGGAGGTGTAGTAATGCATCTTGTCGGTCCCTCCCGTAGCTGTGACGGTGTGCTGCTGGGTAAGACCGAAATCCTTGTAGAGCAGGTGCCAGTTGTCTGTTTCGCCGTAGAGGCCGCGTTCCTTCAGGGATGCGATTCTTTCCTCAGTCCAATATGGAGCCTGACCGTCCATCTCGCGGGCCTTGTTGTGCCAGTAGATGTATTCTTCGGCATTCAGAAGGTCCGGGGTGACGGTGTTGGTGTCAAATGAGACCGAACCGTCGTAAATGATGTTGATGGACCCTTCGGTACCTGTCTTGGTGGTCACGAGAATCACACCGTTTGCCGCCTTGACTCCGTAGATTGCAGCCGTTGCAGCATCCTTGAGCACGGTGACGGAAGCGATATCGTTAGGGTTGAGGGAGTTCATACTGCGCTCCACACCGTCCACTATCACCAGAGGGGAGGCGTTGTTGAAGGTGGAAAGTCCGCGAACCAGGATGTTGGCCTGGTCACCTCCCGGGATACCGGTGGTCTGGACGGAAGTTACACCCGCAAGTCTTCCGGCAAGCATAGTGGAAACGTTGGTGTTCGGAGCCTTGAGCAGGTCCTTGCTGCTGACCTGTGAGACCGAACCCACCATAAACTCCTTTTTCTGGGTGCCGTAGCCGACTACGAGCACTTCGGAAAGCAGGGTGGTGTCGTCCTCGAGAGAGACATTGATAACTGTCTTTCCGTCCACTCTGACCTCGGTGTCCTTGTAGCCGAGAAGGCTGTAAACGAGAACGGTTTTGCCTTCAGGCACCGCAATGGTATAGGTGCCGTCGGCATCAGTCATCGTGCCGTTGGTCATATCATCCTTCTGATAGACAACCGTACCCGGTTGAGGCAGTCCGGCAGCATCGGTTACCTTTCCGCTGACACGGATTTTCTTTGCTGATTTGGCTTGAACCTTGTCGAAATCGGCATCCTTGCTCAGGGCTATCCTTTCGGAAGTGATTTCCTTCCATTTGACGCCCGTTCCGGAAAGAACCCAGTCCAAAACTGAACTCAGGGAGCCGCTTTTCTTTCCGCTGACCGTGATTTTGACATCGCTCAGCTTCAGTTCATAGGAAAAGACCACTCCACTCTGCTCGCTTATTTCGTTGAGCACAGTTTCGAGCTTCTTTCCCGTGACATCCACATTGATGCTCTTCGGCTGTGCTGCCACACCCCAGGCAAGAGTCATCAAGCTAAGGATTAAAAGAAAAAACTTTTTCATCTGAAATTAGCAGGGTTATTAATTATTGTGAATTGACGTAAATGTTTCTTCCACGCTTCTCGTATTTGAGATTGGCGATGTATTCCATCATAGAGAGAATGTCGTCCAGGGTGTCGCTGTCCGAAATGGCCAGACGGAAATAGGTGTCCTGGAACTTGGACGGGTCGTAGATGAAGCGTACATCGAACCTCTCTTCCGCCATAGCTACAAAATCGTCGAAAGAGCAGCTGTCAAATACTCTGTAATTGTATCTCCACTTGGTGTAGTCCGAAGGCTCTACCGAACTCAGGCTGATGCCTCCGTCTTTGGTTACAACTGCCATATTGCCCGGCAGAAGTTCGGCAATATGCCTGTCCCCAGCATCGCACAGTGCGACCTTTCCCTTTTCCAGAACCACTTCGGTCCTTTCGCCGCTCCTTACATTGAATGAAGTACCGAGAACCTTGATTCTGGTCTGCGGAGTTGAGACCACGAAAGGAACAAGTTCATCCTTTTTTACTTCGAAATAAGCCTCGCCCGTCAGGCTCACGCACCTGTCTTCCTTGTTGAAACTGTTGTTGTAGGAAAGGCTGGCTCCGTTTTTGAGGAAGGCACGGCTTCCATCCGGAAGCGAATACAGCGATACGGCCTCGCTGTTGTTGGCAAGCGTGATGTCCGGAGTGCTTTTCCAGTTGTTTATCACTGTACCTGCCGCGATAAACAGCAGCAGGCAGGCCGCAAAGCTCCAGGCAAATGCCGCAGACCTTCTGTAGCGCCTCCGGCTGCCATCAAGGCGTATCTTCGAGCGGATGCCGGATACTGCCTTTTCCAGAACTGCCGGTGCCGACAACTCTTCTGCTGTTTTTTGGGCCCACAATTCTTTCAAACGGAAATACTGCTCCCGGTTTTCGGGACTTTCCCTCAGCCAAGACTCAAGCTCCTTTTCTTTGGAGTTGTCCCGGCCGCTGATGTAATCAAGCAAATCGGATATATTCATTGTTATCAGTTTTATATGACGCACTGGGTCCGGTGCATCCATATATATAAACGCATCGGAGGGGAAAAATACTTTGAACTTCTGCTGTTTTTTTACAAAAAGTTCGGAAACAGGAGAAAGAGCAGCACGAAGCCGACAGGTCCTATCCTGTCCCGAAGAAATCTAAGTGCCTGGTAAAGATGGTTTTCTACGGTTCTTACCGGCATATTCATAAGCTCGGAGATTTCTTTTGCGGACAAATTGTTGACATATGAAAGACGGAACACGCTTCTGCGCTCCTCCGGCAATTCGTCCGCAAGATTCATAATTTTTTCATACAGGTCTTTCCGGCCTATTCTCTCGAACAGGTCTTCGCAGCTGCCTTCAAACCATTCGAGCTCCTGCTTTTTGATATAGGACAGGCTCTCGGTCTGAAATCCCGAAGCTTTTCTGCGCAACTTGTCAATGGAACGGCTGCGTGCCGCTTTCATCAGGTAAGCATTGAGGTGGGCGTCGTCGGGGAAATCCAGGCTGGAGCGTTTGTTCCAAAGCGAAGAAAATACATCCTGAGCTATGTCCTCCGCATCCTGACGGGAATGCAACAGGGATGCGAAGCCTACGATTTTGGGATAATAAGCTTTTATTATCCTTTCAAAAGACTCTGTGTTGACATAACTCATTCACACAAAGTTAAGATTATTTTCCTTCAGCACAATACTGACCTGCCAAAAGCCCGGTGCAGAACGCGATATGCAGGTTGTAGCCTCCCGTATCGCAGTCTAGGTCCAGAACCTCCCCGCAGAAATGCAGCCCCGGAATCAGCTTGGATTCCAGGCTCTTGGCTACAACCTCATCGGTGCTCACTCCGCCTGCGGTCACTACGCAGCGCTCGTAACCCACATAGCCCGCTATATCGAAACGCCAGCACTTCAGGGCCTTTGCTATTTCCAGCATATTGACCCATACCTTGGTCTCGCTGCGCCCTTTGCGCTCGAGTGTAATGATGCCGGGATGGCAGGCCGTGAAGGCCGGAATCAGCTCCCAAGGCATCAGTTTTCCCAGCAGTATCCTGCATTTCTCCTTTTCGCGGAGGCGCACCGACCTCGGGTCGTGGTCCACTTCCTTCCACAGTTCGCGTACCCGCACCAGAAGTTCTTCCAGAGGCACGCCGTGCTTCATATCTATAAGTACGCTCACGCGCGAGCCGTTGACCAGCGACTTGACCGCCTTGCGGCTTATCTGAAATCCGACAGGACCTTCCAGGCCTCCGTCGGTGAAATCGATATCGCCGAACTCCTCCTGTGCAAGGGTCCCCTGGACCAGCAGCTGCACGCCTACATTCTTGAGTGATACGCCGTTAAGTTTTTCCCCCAGCTCGGCAAAAGGGGTGCTGCGGTCTATGTGCAGGTCTTTGCCCTCCTGCTGCTTGTAGCCCCTCGGCACTAGCGCGGTCAGGGAAGGGAAGGTGGGCACTATCTTATGGCCAAGGGCCTCGGCCCAGCGCAGGCCGTCTCCTGTGGAACCGGTCGTCGGGTAGCTCAGCCCGCCTGTTGCGATGATGAGCTTGCGGCAGGACCACACGCCCCCATCCTTCATATTGAGAGTAAAGCCTTCCGGCCTATATTGCACCTCCTGTACCTCCGCTTCCGTTTCTATTTTGACCCCCTTGCTGTAGCACGCACTGACCAGAGTATCCACCACATCCGAAGCCCGGTGCGACTCGGGGAAGGCCCTGTCGCCCCTTTCCACGACCACAGGCATTCCGTATCCCTCGAAAAAGTCAATAAGCTTCTGCGGTGTGAGGTTGAAGAAGGAAGGCTTGACGAAATTCGGCTTGGTGCGTATATGGGTGCTGAACTCGTTCCAGTCTTTGAGGTTTGTGAAGTTGCAGCGTCCCTTGCCGGTAATCATCACCTTGCGGGCGGCGCGGGGCATCTTCTCGAGCACCACCACGGCCGCGTCGCTGCCTTTCGCTACGAGGCTGTCAGCCGCGCCCCAGGCCGCCATAAGGCCTGCCGCGCCGCCGCCGATCACTATAATGTCTGCTTTCATAAGGGGATACGAAAAAAGGGAAAGCTTAGCACATCGCACCGCTACAACCTCCTGCCCTTGCTACCTTCCGGTCCTGGGGGAGTTCAGAGGGAGCTGGTCGTGTACGACTTTCCCATTGCAAAGATAATAATATTTTTTGATTATCTGACCTCGTCCAAAGGGACTGTCGGCCAAATATTGTCCACTCCCATCCTTTCGACCATTTCCCTATGGGCCTGCTCGCGCAGTCTGACAACTTCCTCCTTGCGCTTGGCTTCTTTGTCAGGGAAGACAGGCTCAAGTATGCTTATCGTCATAAGCGGCTGGTCCTTGGAGCCGAACAGGCGGTAAAGGCCCTTTCTATCCCGTAAAGTGATAACCAGAGGCAGGACCGGAATGTCATATTTGTAGGCCATAGTGAAGGCGCCCTTGCGGAAAGGCCTGAGATATGGGTAGTAGTCCCAGCGAACCTCCTCCGGGAAGACGTGAATCCAGTCCTTGCGTTCGTGGAACTTGTCGAACGCCTCGTCGAACTTGCGCATACCGGCAATGCTTTCGGCTACCGGCACTCCTCCCATAGAGTGAATCATCCAGTAGAAGCCCTTGTTGTTGAAATGCTTGGCAAACATAGGGATATGCATGGAACGGAACTTGCCCACTGCGTGGCACACCATCACCGCATCCATAAGGAAAACGTGGTTGCACACGGTCAGAGCGCCGTTCTTGAACTCATTGCTATACTTTTTCAGGATGTCGCGCCCCTCGACCTTAAGTCCTTTTGCCACCTTCATATATGGTATTGCCAGGAAATGAAGTACGAAAGAGCAGAGGGCCCTGTTGAACCTGTACCAGAGGCTGTCTTCGTAATAAGGGTAAGTCTCGTCAAACTGGAAGCGGCCTTGGCTGCTGTCCTCTACCTTGACTTTCATCATTCTCTCGTGGGGAGAGTCCGGATAAATTCTGTTGCCGATTTTCATAATGCGCGAAGATAGCACTTTTCCCAAAAATAAGCTTAAATTTGTGCTCCGAATCAGCAAAATCTATGAATATCCCGGTAATAACAGCAAGTGGAAAAGTCATCGTGCGCCCGGATACCACCTGGGAGCGTGACAATGAGGACGTATATCTTCCCGAGTTCGTCAACAGAGTGAGCTGGACCCCCGTTTTCTTTGCAAGGGTAAGCAAGCCAGGGCGCAGCATAGGCCGTGCCTTCGCTTCCCGCTATTATGACGGAATCGGCTTTGGAGTCCTGCTCTATCCGGATGACCTGCTGGACGGCAGCGAGGAAGGCTTTGCCTGCGCCAGCTGCCTGGATAAAACATCTTTCCTTCCTTTCCCTATCTACAATCCAGTTACTCTCGGGGTGGAGGGCAACGAGTTTGTGCTTCAAAAGGATGGGGAGGAGCTGTACCGCACCGCTCAGGGCTCCCGGCAGATGGCCGAAGATGCCCTTGTGCTCGCATCTTCGCGCTGCTATCTCAGGGTAGGGGATATAGTTGCCGTGGAACTGCTGCCCCGTCAGAAACTGAGTACGCGCACCGAGGGTTCGGTACGCGTTACAGGCACTTGGTGTGAAAATCCTACTGTGGATTTCAAGATTGTCTTTTGAGCCACATGGCAGGCTTGAACTGCCGACCTTCGCGTTACGAATGCGATGCTCTACCAACTGAGCTAATGTGGCAAAGGGACTGCAAAGATAATAAAAAATCTTATTGATGCAGTTTTTTCGCTATCTTCTTCCATTTGTCGCGGGCAAGCTGCTGCATATCCCGGACAGTATCCATCTCATCCACGATTTCGTCCCCGATGAGCGTTTCGATTACATCCTCCAGAGTCAGTATGCCCTGGAAGCAGCCGTACTCGTCGATAATTACCGAAATCTGCTCGTCCTTCTCAATCATCACATCCCAGATTTCATCCAGAGGCTTGTCCTTCGGGAATGACTGTATGTCCCTTCGGATGCTGCCGAGAGTCACGTCAAACTTGTCCTCGGCCATCAGCTGCACTGCCTCCATCCTCAGGATGTAGCCTGTGATGTATTCTTCATCCTTGTCATAAACCGGAATGCGGCTGTGGTGAAGGTAGCGTTTGTCTTTGAAGAACTGCTTGGCTGTCATCGATTCAGGGGCAATGTCGCAGACCACCCTCGGAGTCATTGCGTCCGAAGCAATCACCTCGTCCATATTGATGAGGTTCTGGATAATGGTATTCTCATCCTCCTCCAAGTCTCCTCCCTCCTCGGCAACATTTGCCATTGCGCTCACCTCCTCGCGTGATACCATTGTGTCCGGCTCCTTGGGACTGATGAGATTTGTAAGCAGCTCCACCAGACGTACAACAGGGTAGAGCAGATATATCAGTCCGGTAAGCACTACCGTGGTGAAACCCATAAGGGACTTCCAGCGGGTGGTGCCTATGGTCTTCGGGATTATTTCCGAGAATACCAGAATCAGAATGGTGGTAATCGCACTGACCAGCCCGAACCACGCGCTTCCGAAAACTATCGTAGCCTGCTGGCCCACGCCTGCGGCACCTATGGTATTGGCAATGGTGTTGAGGCTCAGGATGGCGGCAATCGGCCTGGACGACTCCTGCTTGTACTGCTTGAATTTGACAGCAGGCTTGTAGCCTTCTTCCTCTCTCATAGTCACATACGAAAGAGGAGTGGACATCAGCGTCGCCTCCAGCAGGGAGCAGAGGAACGAGATGCACATCGCCGAAAGCAGAAAAGCCAGAAGCAAGCCCATCCTAGAAGAGTTTTGTGTTGAACTTGGCAGCCAGACGCTCGCGGTTGTATTCTTCCTCAAGACGGGCGAACTGGTGCTTGGTGTCGAGTGTGAAGGCTCCCTCCTGAATCCAGCGGAAGTAGCTGCGGTCCGTATTGAATACCTCGCGCACCGTCTTGCCCTTATGCTTGCCGAAGTTGACGGTAGGCTCTCCGCCCTCGCCGAGCACAATCATTCCCGCGAAATCCACGGCTTTCCTGGTGACATAGGATGCGAGCGACGCCACATCGTTCTTCAGCACATCCGGATAGCGGTCCAGCTGGCCCTTGAGCACTTCGTAAGTGGCTATGGTATCGGCCTCGGCAGTATGGGCATTGTCGAAATCTTCACCTCCGCAGTAGAAGCGGTAGGCGGCACGCAGGTTGCGCGGCTCCATTGCGTGGTAGATATTCTGCACATCCACCATTTTCGGAGCGTGAAGGTCCACTTTCAGGTCCTTGCCGGCGAGCTTCGCCCTCTCAAACTCTTCTGCGAGCATAGGAAGGTCGAACTTCGCGGAATTGAAGCCCGCAAGGTCGCTGTTCTCAAGCCAGGAAGCCACTTCGTCGGCCACTTCGAAGAAGGTAGGGCAGTCAACGAGCATATCGTCCGTTACCCCGTTTACCTTAGAAGCCTGAGGATCGATAGGCCTCTGGCACTGCCTGATGTAGTCCCAAGGCTTGATTTTCCAGGTCTTGATGCGCTGCTCTCCTCCGGGAAGAATTTTCACGAAGCTGAGCTCGATTATGGAGTCGTTGGGTATATTGAGCCCCGTGCTCTCTATGTCGAAGAACAAAAGGGGGCGCTGCAGATTGAGTTCCATTGACGGCAGACTCTTATGAAACCATTATCGGCATTATGATGCCGCAGATTTTCTCGCTCTCGGCTTCCTCTTCTGAAGGTACGATGAGGGCGGCCCTGCGTGCATCCGCAAATTTCATCACCACGGTCTCGCAGGTCATATTGCTGAGAATTTCGATGAGGAAGCTGCTCTTGAAACCTATGGTAAGGTCATCTCCGTTGTAGTCGCAAGCAAGCTTCTCGTAGGCTGCAATCGCAAAGCCGAGGTCCTGGGCCGTGATTTCTACCTGTCCGGCCTTGAGGTCGAACTTGATGTGGTTGGAAGCTTTGTTGGCGCAGACTGCAACGCGCTTTACGGTGTTCAGAAGCTGGGCCCTATCGATTTTGAGGATATTGGCGTTGTTCTGAGGAATCACGTCTCTGTACTTTGGGTATCTGCCGACAATCAGGCGGCAAACCATCATCGTAGGGCCGAATTTGAAGACCGCCGTGTTGGTATCGAACGAAAGCTCCACAGTCTCAATGTCCTTGCTTATGATTGCGCGGAGCACGCCGGCTGGCTTCTTGTGGAGGATGAAGGAGGACTTGACAGGGCTCTGCAGGTCAGTGTCGGTGTAGCAGATAAGCTTGTGCGAATCCGAAGCCACGAGTGTGCTGCTCTGCTCGTCGAGGTCGAAGAAGATACCGTTCATAGTAGGACGCATTTCGTCGTCAGCTGTAGCGTAAATGGTACCGCTGATGCCGTCAACCAGGGCCTGTGCAGGGAAAACAACAGTGCTTGCATCCTCGCCCGCACCCTTGATTTCAGGATAGTCTTCGGCCGGGAAGAAAGGAAGGGATGAGTTTCCGTTCGCCCAGGTGCACTCGAATGAGCTGTCGGAAGTGGTTTTGAAGGAAATAGGCTGGTCAGGAAGTGCCTTGATGAGGTCCATCATCTGATGGGCCGGCACTGCCATACTGCCATCCTCCCTAGCATCTACGCTGATGTTTGTGCGGAGTGTGAGTTCCTGGTCCGATGCCGTGATTTCGAGGTTCCCGTCCTTAACGGTGAAAAGGAAGTTTTCCAAAATGGAGATTGGCGACTTTGCAGGGATTGCCCTGGCCACATCGCTGAGTCCTTTGAGGAGTTCTGCACTTGAAACGTTGAATTCCATATTATTATATATCCAGTTGTTTTTAGTATGTCCACAAATGTAGCAATTTTTACTCAAAAGCGTGGCATATTATTTGACTTTATTAAAAGCAAAGTTCAGAACACTTAAAATACACAATAGAAATGAATAGAATGAAACTTTTGGCTGCCCTTGCAGCTGTCACAATCTCGGCACTGCCACTCGGCGCTGCCAATTTGTCAGAGTCACAGGATTACCCGGATTTCACATACGCTGCGGAAACTGCCGTCAACGGTGTGGTTTATGTGGAAGTGACCATCAACCAGAACTATCCGTCCAACCAGATTAACGACCCTTTCTTCCGTTTCTTCTTCGGAGATGAGATTCAGCCTCAAAGCCGTGAGCGCAAAGGAAGCGGCTCAGGAGTGATTATCCGCGAGGACGGCTACATCGTTACCAACAACCACGTGGTTGCGGACGCCTCCAAGGTAAGGGTCACGCTCTACAATGATATGAGCTATGATGCCACCGTAGTGGGTACTGACCCGGCTACCGATGTGGCACTCCTTAAAATCGATGCCAAGGGCCTTCCGGTAATCCCGTTTGCGGATTCCGACCAGCTCCGCCTCGGAGAATGGGTGCTCGCAATCGGTTCTCCATATGACCTGCGTTCCACCATTACAGCAGGTATCGTAAGCGCCAAGGGCCGTTCAATGCCGAATTATACAGGTGAATTCAAAATCGAGTCCTTCATCCAGACCGATGCCGCAGTAAACCCCGGAAACTCAGGCGGCGCGCTTGTCAACAAGAGGGGAGAGCTCGTCGGTGTCAATACCGCAATCATCAGCCAGACAGGCTCCTATACCGGATATTCCTTCGCCGTTCCGTCCAACATCGTGAAGAAAATCGTTGCCGACCTTATTGACTTCGGCTCCGTGCGCAGGGCGAAACTCGGCGTAATGATGAGCCCGGTTGACGAAAAAGTTGCATCCGAAATGAAACTTTCTTCGCTGAAGGGAGTATATATTGTTGAGGTTAGCAAAGGCGGCGCAGCAGACAAGGCCGGTATCCAGAAGGGGGACGTGCTCCTGAAGATTGGAGACAAGACCATTCAGAGTCCTTCATCACTTCAGGAAATAGTCAACAGCTACCATCCTGGCGATGTGGCAAAGGTTACTCTCGTCCGTGACGGCAAGGAGAAGACCGTAAAGGTCACCTTCCAGGGAGAAGCCCAGCCGACAGGAACCAAGCTCGATGACGGTACTGTCGCATTCTATGGAGCCACGCTCCGTGCTGCAGACCCTAAGACCCTTTCCGCCCTGCGCGTGAAAAGCGGTGTCGAAGTGGTTTCTGCCGGAAACGGAAAACTTGCTGCAAGCGGCGCTACCGACGGCCTGATCATACGTTATGTCAACGATCAGCCTGTCAGCAAGCCTCAGGATGTAGTGGATCAGGCTGCAAAGGCCAAGAGGGCAATAGTCATAGAAGGACTTACCCCTTCCGGCAAGTCAGTCTTCTTCGCACTCGCCAAGGAGCAGTAAAGTTTTTTAATTGACAATGAGACAGCTTAAGATTACAAAGAGCATCACCAACCGCGAAAGCGCCTCCCTGGACAAGTATCTCCAGGAAATAGGCCGCGAGGAGTTGGTATCACCGGAAGAGGAAGTGGAACTTGCACAGAGAATCCGCAAGGGCGACCAGGCGGCTCTCGAGAAGCTCACCAAGGCAAACCTCAGGTTTGTGGTATCCGTTGCAAAGCAGTACCAGAACCAGGGACTCAGCCTGCCGGACCTCATAAATGAAGGCAATCTCGGCCTTATCAAGGCAGCCGAGAAGTTTGATGAAACCCGCGGATTCAAATTCATCTCCTATGCAGTGTGGTGGATCCGCCAGTCCATACTCCAGGCTCTCGCAGAGCAGAGCCGCATCGTGCGCCTCCCTCTCAACCAGGTCGGTTCACTGAACAAAATCAACAAGGCGCTCGGCCGCTTCGAGCAGGAGAACGAGCGTCAGCCTTCAACCGAGGAACTCTCCGAGATGATTGATATCCCCCGTGACAAAATCGCCGATACTCTTCGTGTCTCAGGCCGTCACGTCAGCGTAGATGCGCCGTTTGTGGAGGGCGAGGACAACAGTCTTCTCGATGTCCTTCCGAACGATGATTCTCCGCTTGCCGACCGCGGACTCAACAACGAGTCCCTCAGTACGGAAATCGAAAGGGCACTCCAGATTCTCACTCCGCGCGAGAGGGAAATCGTCAAGTGCTTCTTCGGAATCGGCTGCCAGGAGATGACTCTGGAGGAAATAGGGGAGAACCTCGACCTCACACGCGAGCGCGTGCGTCAGATAAAGGAAAAGGCGATACGCAAGCTCAAGAAACCGTCTGCCAGCAAGCTTCTCAAAACCTATCTCGGATAATGGGAGCTGAGCAGTTTCTTGCGGCGAAGGCCTCAGAGGCCGTAACCGCCCTTTTCGGAGCTGAAGTGAGCGCAGCCTCCCTTCAGGTTGCTCCTACCCGCAAAGAATTCGAAGGCGATTACACTCTTGTGGTGTTCCCGCTTCTGAGGATATCGCACCTTGCGCCCGACGCCACCGGCAAGGCCATCGGTGACTGGCTTGCCGGAAACTGCCCTGAGGTAGCTTCCTTCAATGTGGTCAAGGGCTTTCTGAACATCTGCCTTTCCGGTGCTTTCTGGAGGGAATCCCTTCAGGAAATCGATGCAGCTGAGAATTACGGTCAGCTGCCTTCCACCGGCAAAACCATAATGGTAGAGTTCTCTTCTCCGAACACCAACAAGCCTCTGCACCTCGGGCACATTCGCAACAACCTTCTGGGAGCGTCAGTGTCCAACATCCTGCAGGCCGCAGGCAACAAGGTCATCAAGGCCACCCTGGTCAACGACCGCGGCATCCATATATGCAAGTCTATGCTTGCGTGGAAGCAGCTCTTTGACGGCGCCACCCCTGAGTCCACCGGCAAGAAGGGGGACCATCTGGTAGGCGACTGTTATGTTGCTTTCAGCAATATGCTCAAGCAGCAGACCGCGCAGCTCGTGGAGCAGGGCCTGAGCAAGGACGAGGCCGAAAAGGCCGCCCCTTGTATGAAGGAAGCTCACGATATGCTCGTCAAATGGGAGCAGGGCGACCCCGAGGTCCGCGCCCTTTGGGAAATGATGAACGGCTGGGTATTTGAAGGGTTCGACCAGACCTACCGCAGCCTTGGCATCAGCTTCGACAAGGTGGACTATGAGCACGACACCTACCTTCTCGGCAAGGAACTCGTGCAGAAGGGCCTGGATATGGGCGTCTTCACCACCGACCCGGACGGTTCGGTATGGTGCGACCTCACTGCCGACGGACTCGACCGCAAGCTCGTGCTTCGCGGCGACGGCACTTCGGTTTATATTACCCAGGACCTCGGAACGGCAGAGCGCCGCTTCGCGCAATACAGCCTCGATTCCCACGTCTATGTGGTGGGCAATGAGCAGGACTACCACTTCCAGGTGCTCAAGCTGATTCTCGGCAAGCTCGGCTTTGACTGGGCCAGCCAGATTTATCACCTCAGCTACGGAATGGTAGAGCTCCCGGAGGGCAAGATGAAGAGCCGCGAGGGAACGGTAGTGGATGCCGACGACCTCATAGAAGATATGTACAATGAGGCCAAGGCCACTTCCGAGGATAGCGGCAAGCTCGCCGACCTTCCTCAGGAGGAAAGGGACAGACTCTATCATATGATAGGTCTCGGTGCCCTCAAGTACTTCATACTCAAGGTGGATCCGAAGAAGACCATGCTCTTCGACCCGCGCGAGAGCATAGATTTCAACGGTAATACAGGTCCTTTCATCCAATATACTCACGCCCGCATCTGCAGCATACTACGCAAGGCGGAAGCTGAAGGCAGGACCCCTGCTGTTTCGGACAGCGTACAGCTCAACCCTAAGGAAGTGCGCCTCGTCAAGCTCCTCAGCGCCTATCCCGCCAAGGTTCAGGAAGCGGCAGCCGGCTTCTCGCCTGCGCTGCTTGCAAACTATAGCTATGAGCTTGCAAAGGAGTTCAACCAGTACTACCACGACACCCAGATTCTCAAGGAGCCTGATGCAGAGCTGCTCAGTATGCGCCTCAGCCTCATAGGTGATATCGCCAGGGTACTGCGCTCGGCAATGGGTCTGCTTGGCATTGAACTCCCGTACAGGATGTAAGTTTCCGCTCTATGGAGAATTATATGTTCCCCACCTCCGTCAAGGAGGTACAGCGTCTCGGGTGGGACTACATAGACATCATCTTCTTTACGGGAGATGCGTTTGTGGACCATCCCAGCTTCGGAACAGCCTGCATAGCGAGATATCTCCAGAAATTCGGTTACCGCATAGCAATCGTCCCCCAGCCTAACTGGAGGGACGATTTGCGTGATTTCCGCAAGCTCGGGGCACCGCGCCTGTACTTCGCTGTCAATTCCGGGGCTATGGATTCGATGGTTAACCATTACACCGCAAGCAAGCGCCTGCGCCACGATGACGCCTATACTCCGGATGGCCGTGCAGGCCAGCGTCCGGACAGGGCCGTGAGCGTCTATACCCGCATTCTCAAGAACCTCTACCCTCAGGTGCCTGTGGTAATCGGCGGAGTCGAAGCGTCGCTGCGGCGTCTGACGCACTACGACTACTGGGATGACTGCCTTATGCCTTCGATTCTGGTGGACTGCGGGGCGGACTGGCTGTGCTACGGAATGGGCGAAAAGCCTATGCTCGAACTTACGCGAGCGATTGAGTCGGGCCGCAACCTCCGCCAGATTGAAACCATTCCCCAGCTTGCCTTTTTCCGCAGGGGCAGGGCCAGGACAGGTGAGGGAAGCCTTGTGCTGCACTCCTTCGAGCGCTGCAAGGCGGACAAGCGCTGCTTCGCGGAGAATTTCCATGAAATAGAGACCCACGCCAATATGCTCCACCCGCAGACTATCATCGAGCCTGTGGCAGGGGGCTATGTGCAGGTCAACCCGCCCTATCCTCCGGCCACTACCGAAGAGATGGATTCCTACTGGGACCTGCCTTTCACCAAGCTGCCGCATCCGCGCTACGCAGGCAAGCGGATTCCGGCCTATGATATGATAAAGGACAGCATCATCACCCACCGCGGGTGCTTCGGAGGCTGCAATTTCTGCACTATAGCCGCCCATCAGGGCAAGTTCATCCAGTCCCGCAGCCACGGGAGCATACTTCGCGAAGTGCGCCAGCTCGCTGCTATGCCGCAGTTCCACGGCAATATTTCCGACCTCGGTGCGCCTACGGCCAATATGTACGGGATGCACGGCAAGGACCTTGCAAAATGCGAAATATGCCGCCGCCGCAGCTGCCTTTTCCCCGCAGCCTGCGCAAATCTGAACCGCGACCACTCGGACCTTCTGAAACTCTACCGTGAGGTGGATTCCGTAAAGGGCATTCGCCACTCTTATGTGGGCAGTGGCATACGATACGACCTCTTCCTGACTCCCGACGGTTTTGTGGACGGCAGCTCCAAGGAATATCTGCGTGAACTGATGCTCCGCCATACTTCCGGGCGTATGAAGGTAGCCCCTGAGCATACCGAAGACAAGGTTCTTGGCTATATGGGCAAGCCTTCCTTCAGATATTTCGAGCGCCTGCGCACCGAATTCGACAAAATCAATGCGGAGGAGGGAAGACATACCGAACTGGTGCCTTACTTCATTTCCTCGCATCCCGGATGCACTCGTGCCGATATGGCGCGCCTCGCTTCAAATCCTTGTCTGCGAGGCATTTGGATGGAGCAGGTGCAGGACTTCACCCCTACCCCTATGACCACCTCCTCGGTGATGTTCTGGACCGGTCTGGACCCGCGCACGATGAAGCCTGTCTTCGTGGAACGCGACCAAAAAGCGAAAAAAGCGCAGAAAAATTTTTTCTTTATCAAATAAAGGATTAATATTGCAACCGCAATCAAATATCATATAACTATGGCTACAGACGGTAGGAAAAGACACGTTGTAAGGTACGAGAATATGTCAGATGAAGTTGCGGAGGCTTTTGCAGAAAAGTATCCCCGCGGATTCAATGATTATCTTGACGATCTCGTCAAATATCCGAAGCCGGACGGCACTTCGTTTTATGCTGTCACCATCGAGATTCCGGATGGAATCTATCTCGTGAAAATCGAGGTTGATGTTGATGACGCGGACGATATCGAGCGCTGGCTTGAGGGAGAAGAAGAAGCTGGAACGGAGCAGATGACAGGTGCAGGAGCTCCAACAGGCGAGGGCGAAGCCCTTCCTGATGACAATGTCTCCCAGTATGGCGGCGACGACGACCCTGCAGATGCTTAGGTCCACCGAATCCAGAAAACTGTTGGTGCTGAGTCTCCTTGTGGGACTCTGCACTGGTTTTGTAGCCATCCTTCTTCAGGAAGGCATTCACCTCATCAAGGGTCTTGTACACCCTCTTCTGGAGCGCAACTACGCCTGGAGCATAATTCTCCCGGGCATAGGTATGGCGATTTCCGCCCTGCTGCTGCGCTTTGTTATCAAGGATAACATAGGTCACGGGGTGACCAAGGTGCTCGTCGCCATATCCAGCAACGACTCCCGCATCAAGGCCCACAATACCTGGTCTTCGGTGCTTACCTCAATGCTGACCATCGGCTTCGGAGGTTCCGTTGGAGCAGAGGCCCCGATTGTCTATACGGGCGCTGCAATCGGCTCCAATATAGGCCAGGCGGCAAAACTTTCGTACCGCAATGTGACGATTCTTGTGGGTTGCGGTGCAGCAGGTGCGGTAGCGGGCATATTCAAGGCCCCTCTCGCAGGCCTGCTTTTCACTATGGAGATATTGCTCTTCAATATTTCCCTCGCCTCAATGACACCGCTGCTCATCTCCACCGTTTCCGCAACGGTGGTGGCATATCTCTTCCAGGGGGTCGGCGCTTCCTTCACCTGCAGTCTGGAGCCTTTCGTGCTGCGCAATATCCCTTTCTACCTTGCACTTGGTGTGGTCTGCGGCCTGATGTCCCTGTATTTCACTCGCACTACCCTCAAACTCGAGGATGTCTTTTCGAAGATGAAGAAGCCTTGGCTCAAGTGGCTGATATGCTCGCTAGGAGTGGGCCTTCTGGTCTATCTTTTCCCGCCCCTGTACGGTGAGGGGTACGAGGATGTATCTTCGCTTCTGGTCGGAGCAGCCGGCGGAATGAGTTCTTCGCCTCTGGCCTTCCTGATGGACAGCCCTCTCGGGATTATCCTGGTTTTCGTTGCCGTGATGCTGCTCAAGGTGCTTTCCATGACCCTTACCAATGCCGGCGGGGGAGTGGGAGGTACTTTCGGCCCTACGCTTTTCGTAGGTGCCATTGTCGGTTTCGTGGTGGTGCGTTTTATCAATGCCGCTTTCGGGGGCGTGCTGTGGACCCTGCCGGAACAGAATTTCGTGTTGGTGGGAATGGCAGCGCTTATGGCCGGAGTAATGCAGGCTCCTATGACTTCCATCTTCCTTATCGCGGAGATGACGGGAGGGTATGACCTCTTCCTTCCTCTTATTGCCGCTTCGACCGTGTCCTTTGGTGTCACCCGTATCTGGGAGCGCTATTCGATTTATACCAAACGTATTGCGCAGAGCGGAGAACTGCTCACCCACGATTCCGACCAGGCAGTGCTCACCCTTCTGAAGACTTCCGAACTGGTCAGGGACAAATATCCGCGCCTGGACCTCGATGCCTCACTGGGCGAGATAATGTCAACAGTTTCACAGAGCACTGTGGCTGTTTTTCCTGTTGTGGGCAAGGACGGGGTGTTCCAGGGCCTGGTGGAGATGGATGACCTGCGCAAGCACCTCTTCGATGAAGCGGCCTACCAGAAGCTTCACGTCTATAACCTGATGAAGCAGCCGCCTGCGGTTGTCGATAAGGATGAAAAGATGTCCTCGGTTCTGGACAAGTTCGAGAAGACGGGAGCCTGGCGCCTGCCCGTACTCGACGAGCAGCGCCATTATCTTGGCTTCATTTCGAAATCGCGTATTCTCAGCGCCTATCGCGAGGAACTGAAGGAGATATCAGCTGAAGACTGATGCGGTTCCTGTCGGTATCCACTCCGAGAACTTTCACCTTTACCTGCTGATGCAGTTTCACCACCCTTGTAGGGTCGGTGCCGCGCGGTCCCATCTGGGATACGTGCACAAGGCCGTTTTCGTGCAGGCCTATGTCCACAAAGGCGCCGAAGTTGGTGATGTTGGTCACTATCCCAGGAAGCTCCATTCCTGTCTTGAGGTCGGAGATGTCGCGTATGTCCTCTGCGAAACTGAATGTCCCGGCTTCTTCGCGCGGGTCCACTCCCGGTTTGGCCAGTTCGCGTATGATATCGTTAATGGTTGGCAGGCCCTTGTCTGCGTCCACATAGTTTTCGGGCTTGATTCGGGCGCACAGGGCGGCGTTGCCTATGAGTTCTGCCGTACTGACCCCAAGGTCGCGGGCCATCCTGTGGACTATAGGGTAGGATTCCGGATGCACCGCGCTGCAGTCGAGAGGATTTTCGCCTCCGCGGATGCGCAGAAAGCCTGCACACTGCTCGAAGGTCTTGGCTCCGAGCCTAGGGACCTTAAGAAGCTCGGCTCTGCTGCGGAAGCCTCCCTGCTTGCTGCGGTATGCTACAATGCTCTCCGCGAGCGAAGGCCCGATGCCGGCTACATAAGCCAGTAGATAAGGTGAGGCGGTGTTGAGGTTCACCCCTACGCTGTTTACGCAGGACTCTACGGTATTGTCCAGCTTTTCCTTGAGCAGGGTCTGGTCCACATCGTGCTGGTACTGTCCCACTCCGAGGCTCTTCGGGTCGATTTTTACCAGCTCTGCAAGAGGGTCCATAAGGCGGCGCCCTATGCTCACAGCTCCGCGCACCGTCACGTCCTCGTCCGGCATTTCCTTGCGTGCCACTTCGGAGGCGCTGTATATGCTTGCTCCGTCCTCGCTTACCGTCCATACTTTGCAGTCCTGCGGCAGGGCAATGCGTTTGAAGAAATCTACGGTCTCGCGGCTCGCAGTGCCGTTGCCTATGGCCACTGCCTGTATGCCGTAGCCGTCTATGATTTTCTGCACGGAGCCGAGGGCTTTGATTTTCTCGTTCTGCGGAGGGTGGGGGAAGATGATTTCGTGGTGAAGCAGAGCTCCCTGTTCGTCGAGGACCGCAAGTTTGCAGCCGTTGCGGAAGCCCGGGTCCACCGCTAGGGTGCGCTTCTGTCCTACCGGGGCGCTGAGCAGCAGCTGGCGCAGGTTCTCTCCGAATACCCTTATGGATTCTATATCAGCCTTTTGCTTGGCTTCCTTGATTACTTCGTTGGTGATTGACGGGTCCAGCAGGCGCTCAAACGCATCTTCGCTTGCCTTGCGGAGCTCGCTGCTCAGCTCGGGGCTTGGCTGCCTGGCTGGGGTGCCCGTTTGGCGGGCTGCTTGGGTGCCGGGCTGGTTGGTGGCTTGGGTGCCGGGCCGGTTGGTGGCTGCTTGGGTGGCGGGCTGGTTGGTGGCTGCTTGGGTGGCGGCCGTTTTGAGCCATCCGCGATAGACTGTGTCGGCACAGCGCTGCGGGTCGGCATCAATACCCAGAGACAGAATCCCTTCGTTCTCGGCGCGGAGCATAGCCAGCAGATTGTGCGACGGGATACGGTCCAGTGGCATAGAGAAGCTGAAATAGCTGCGGTATTTGTCCGCTTCGGGATTGCTCTTGCCCGCGCGGGTAAGGCTTGAGGTTATTCTGCGTTTGCGATAGACTGAGCGCAGTTCTTCGCGTATGGTGGCTGTCTCGCTCAGGCGCTCGGCAATTATGTCGCGAGCTCCGTCAAGGGCAACATCAGTGCTTTCGACCTTGTCCTTTACGAAAGCTTTTGCGCTTTCGCGTGGGCTGCGGGTGCGGCAGTTCCAAAGAAGGTCGGCCAGCGGTTCAAGGCCGAGTTCCTTCGCGGCTGTTGCCCGGGTGCGGCGCTTGGGACGGAAGGGGAGATAAAGGTCTTCGAGTTCGGTGGCATCGACGCAGTTCTCTATTTTGCGGCGAAGCTCGCCGGTCAGGGCTCCGGCCTGCTCTATGGTGGTGAGTATGGTCTGCTTGCGCTTTTCCATCTCGGAATATACGTCGAGCCAATGCTTTACTTCGGCTACTGTCGAGTCGTCCATTCCGCCGGTTTTCTCCTTGCGGTAGCGGCTGATGAACGGAATTGTCGAGCCCTCTTCAAACATCAGGGCGCAGTTCTCCACCTGCCAGGGCTTGCAGTCAAGCCTGCCGGCGATGGTGTTGATGTATAGTTGGTGCATATTAAAATTTTCTAAATCGCAGTCCTATTACTCCCCAGAAGGCCTCTCCGAAAATGGAGCCTGACATCTTCGAGGTTCCGGCTTTGCGGTTGACGAAAATCACCGGCACCTCCTTGATGCGGAAGCCCTTTTTCTTTGCGGTGTACTTCATCTCGATCTGGAAGCCGTAGCCCTTCATCTTCACTGCATCCAAATCGATTGAGCGCAGTACCTTCGCCGACCAGCAGACAAAGCCCGCGGTGCTGTCCATAATCCCCGTGTGCAGGATGGTGCGGGTGTAGACTGAAGCGTAGTAGGACATGATGATGCGTCCTATTGGCCAGTTCACCACGCTCACTCCGTCGGCATAGCGGGAGCCTATTGCCACATCGGCGCCCTCTTTTTCGCAGCACTCCGAAAGTCGCGGCAGGTCCTTGGGGTCGTGGGAGAAGTCGGCATCCATTTCGGTCATATAGTCATAGCCCTTCTCCAGAGCCCATTTGAAGCCGGTGAGGTAGGCGGTTCCGAGTCCGAGTTTGCCGCTGCGGCAGATGAGAAAGAGCCGGTCCGGGAATTCGTTCTGGAGTTTCTGTACCTGTACGGCAGTTCCGTCAGGGGAGCTGTCGTCGATGACGAGAATGTGATACCCTTCCTCCCAAGCGAATACCGCACGGCATATCGCCTCGATATTTTCGATTTCGTTGTATGTCGGTATAATCACCAGCCGCTTCGGGGCCGGTGCTGCGCTTGCTTGACTTGCTGCCTGTGTGGCTGCCTTTGTTGCTTTTGCGGCTGTTTTTGTTGCCTGTGTTGCTGTTGGTGCAGTCTGTGTGGCTGCTTTTGTTGCTTTCGCTGTGTCCATATCACAAATTTAGCAAATAATCTTGCAAACTTCGCAATTTCAACTGTTTTGTACACCAGAAGTGCTTCTCCTGTACAGTCAAGATTTCCAGGTTGCGGAGCGTTATGTGTTATAGTAATTGCTATATTTGTGCCAGCAACCTGCCACAAATACACTATGCTTATGAAAAAGGAATTCTTTACAACCGTCATTGCGCTGATGATATGTTCAGCAACAGCTTCTGCACAATATTCAGACACGGCTACTGCACAATATAAGCAGCACTCCATCGAGATTACCACCGGTTATCCGAGCATAATCCATTTCTTTGAGTATCCTTTCATTGGAGAATCCATAGAAATGCAGAAGTGCGGCCGGCGTTATAAAGAGCATTATCAGCCTGAATTGAATGTAGGCTATACTTTCCAATGGGCAAAGAGATGGGAGGTGAATGCATTGCTTAACGCCCACATTACCATTATGGATGTCTATCAGTACCCGTTATTGCCGGAATACGCTGACCGCACACCGTCTGAGACCAATTCGTCGCAGTATTATGATTGGAATGCAGACCCTGTTTCCAAAACAAGACAGACCAAAGTCTATGGCGCATTCTGTGCTTCGGTCAGATTCAAATGGCTTGTCCGGGAGAGTTTCAGTATGTATTCTGCTCTGGGAGTCGGGACCTCTTTTGCCGTTCCATTCCCGCTTCCTTATATCGCTCCAGTCGGCATACAGTTCGGCAAGGGCAAGGTGTTCGGCATCGTTGAGGCCAATATCTCCGCCGCCACTACCTTTGGAATGGCCGGAATCGGCATCAGACTGTAGCATCCTCTACCGGCTTCTTCTGCGCAATAACGTCAGTTCTGATCACCAATTGCAATTTTTCTCCATTCCGGGCGCAAATATGCCAGTTCTACGCACGGATCTCATAGCCAATGGGTCAATGCTTCCGGATTTTTCGCAGCTGCACGCCCGAGCAAACGGTAGGCCCTGCTCTTACCAATCCTGCTGCAAATGCCATTCTTTTATGCAAATCACCGCGCGCTGAGTAGCATTGATTATCAGGGAGTTATGCGGCACCTCGGCGCGCGGTGAAGCCAAATTGGTCTCATCGCGCGACCTTGTAAAATACAAGTGTCTTACAAACAGCGACTTACGTTTCACCTACTCGCGCGGTGAATTTCAAAAGTTCTATTGTCCTGTTGAATTCCCTTATTGTATATTCGTGAGAAATATTCTTTTACTTCGGTTTTCAGGCCCCAAAAGCGAACATTACCCATTATTTTGCTTTTCCCATTTCCTGATGTGACACATTGGGAAAACTATGGGAGAGCCGACAGGCACTGCCTGCGGCGAGGGGCAGGTTGGTGTGCTCCTGATGCGAGGGATGGGGAGCGAAATATCCCCGGGGGTGTAGTATTTTTCCAAAAATATATTACATTTGCACCCGATTTCGAAGTTGAACCAAAATCTTTTTTATGGTACTCGGAAATGAAAAAACACCTCGTTATCGCAGCGATGATGCTGCTTTGCTTTCCTGCGTTCTCGCAAGAGGCTAACGAGCCCGGCAGGGGTGCTGCCGAGCTGACTGCTATTGCCAGGGCGGAATATCCGTTTGGCAACACTTCTCTCTATACCCTCCTCGAGGGTAATCTTACAGAAAATCTTTCCTACTGTGTTGAGAACCATTGGTTATCGACCGAACCGGGGCTGTTGTATCAGAACACCCTCCGTTCGGATGACGTCAACTGGTTGGATTTTGCGTATCTAACCTACAGTTTCGACTCCTTCGAAATTTCTGCCGGAAAAGATATGCTGCCGTGGGGAACATTCGAAATGGACGAATATGACTTTGATGTCCATCTCCCGTTTGTCTCCTCGGTATGGAATATGCTTCCGATCTACCAGTGGGGTCTGAAAGCCAGCTGGCTTCCTACCGACGAACTGTGTTTCGATGTGCGCATCAGCACCTCGCCTTACGGTGAAAGGCCATTCGCTAGCGGCCTTTATGCAGCAGGCGTGCGTGGACGCTTCACCACCGAAACCACAGACGTGATGGCAGCCTTCAACGCAATGCAGACTGAGCCGGGCAATATGATCGGAGCCTTGTCTCTGGGCGTGCGTCAGAGCATAGGCAACTGCACTGCAACCCTGGACTTCAACTCCCGTCCCGGTGACGAAGAATTCATTCTCGGCAAGGGCTATGCTCTCGCCTTCACCTTCGATGCCAACATCGACGATGTCGTAAATCTCAGGACCAATGTCAGCTACGAGCAGTTTGACAACCTGCAGCTTTGCTCCACAAGACTAGGCGAAATAGTCGAATGGTATCCGCTCGACTGCCTTCGCGTGCATGCTGTGGCAGGCTACGGTTTCGGCCTTGAGCAGGGATGGCTGTATAGCATCGGTCTCACATACAAGTTCTCAA
The DNA here is from genome assembly GCA_051869975.1 of Candidatus Cryptobacteroides sp. Lineage (GTDB taxonomy): Bacteria > Bacteroidota > Bacteroidia > Bacteroidales > UBA932 > Cryptobacteroides. The sequence continues at coordinate 52,285 of JBJEBK010000023.1, forward strand.
CTGGCTGGTAGAAATGTCCGACAAGAAAATCATCATCAATCTCGAGCACGTATCCAAGTCCTTCGGGGACAAGGTTGTGCTCGACGATATCAACCTCTATATCAAAGAGGGTGAATTCATCACCTTCCTCGGTCCTTCCGGCTGCGGAAAAACCACCCTCTTGCGTCTCATTGCGGGCTTCCTTGCCCCGGACAGCGGTGTAATCACCCTTGACGGCAAAGACATATCCGAACTGCCGCCGCACAAAAGGCCTCTGAACACCGTCTTCCAGCGCTATGCCCTCTTCCCGCATCTGGATGTCTATGACAATGTCGCCTTCGGCCTGAAGCTGCGCAAGCTGCCTTCTGACGAAATCGACCGCAAGGTGGCTCGGGTGCTCAAACTCGTGTCAATGACAGACTACGAAGACAGGGATGTCAACTCCCTGTCCGGCGGACAGCAGCAGCGTATCGCAATCGCCCGTGCCATCGTCAACGAGCCGCGCGTGCTGCTTCTCGACGAACCTCTCAGCGCCCTCGACCTGAAGATGCGCAAGGATATGCAGATAGAGCTCAAGGAGATGCACAAGAAACTGGGCATTACCTTCATTTATGTAACCCACGACCAGGAGGAGGCGGTGACCCTCTCAGACACAATCGTGGTGCTCAACGAAGGCCGCATCCAGCAAATCGGCACTCCGGTGGACATATACAACGAGCCGCAGAACGAGTTCGTCGCAGACTTCATAGGCGAGAGCAACATCCTCAACGGCACAATGCTGTGTGACCGCCGCGTCAGCTTCATAGGACACGAATTCGACTGCGTGGACGAAGGCTTCGGGCAGAATGTGCCGGTGGATGTGGTTGTACGCCCTGAGGATATCTATATAATGAACAATACCGAGGCGGCGCAGTTCACAGCGAAAGTAAAGAGCTGCACCTTCAAGGGAGTGCATTATGAGATGTTCGTCGAGACGGACAACGGCTGCGAACTTATGATTCAGGACTACAACGCCTTCGAAGTCGGAAGCACCGTGGGCCTGTACATCAAGCCTGTGGACATACAGGTAATGCACAAGCAGTGCACCTGCAATGTCTTCGAAGGGGAAATGAACGGTCCTGACAGCGTATGGATGCTGGGCGCAGACTTTGACTGCCCTGACACCGGCCTGCAGAAAGGCGACAAGGTGCGCGTCGAAGTGGACTTCGACAAAGTCGAACTGCTCGACAACGAAGGCACAGCCGAAGGGAATGTCAGCTTCATACTCTACAAGGGAGACCATTACCACCTCACCGTCAAGACAAAAGAAGGAGAGGATGTGCTCGTGGACACCAACGATGTATGGGACAAGAATGATATGGTGGGAATCAGCATAAAGCCTGAGGACCTGCGAATTAGCAAGCTCTGAAAATGGGAAAAAGATCCGCCTGGGCCCTGCCCTATTTCATATTTCTCGTCTTCTTTGTAGTCCTGCCTCTGGTGCTGATTGCCTTCTATGCGCTTACAGACGCGCAGGGGCACTTCACCCTTGCCAATATGGCAGCCTTCTTCAAGGAACCGAAAATCATCAACTCTTTCATCGTATCCATAGAGGTCGCCCTCGAGAATACGCTGATTTGCATTGCCATAGGCTATCCTGTGGCCTACATACTCGCAGACAGCTCCCTCAACAAATCGGCGGTTACCGCCCTTCTGTTCATACTCCCGATGTGGATAAACGCCCTGATGCGAACAATCGCAACGGCGGAAATCTTCCACGCCCTCGGTATAGGGCTGGGGAAGGGGACACTGCTCTTCGGTATGGCCTACGACTATCTTCCGTTTATGATCTATCCTATCTATACGATACTCTCCAAGATGGACAAATCCTACGCGGAAGCCGCCCAGGACCTCGGTGCGAGTCCGGCAAAAGTGTTCCTGAAGGTCACTCTGCCCCTCTCTATGCCGGGAGTGATCAGCGGAGTGATGATGGTATTCCTTCCGACGGTTTCGACCTTCGCAATCTCGGAGATTCTCACCAACAACACCATACAGCTTTTCGGCTCCGTCATCCAGGAGCAGTTCTACAACCTTATGTGGAACCAGGGGGCGGCCCTCTCGCTTGTGATGTTGATACTTATAGGTCTTACAACCCTTCTGGGCGGCAAGCGCCAGGAGGAAATTGATGGAGGGCTAATCTGATGAAAGCAAAAAGAATAGTCTCCCAGGCCTATCTGTGGCTGATTCTCGCGGTGCTGTATGCGCCTATCATATTCATCGCAATATTCTCCTTCACCGACGCGAAGTCGCTGGGCAACTGGACCGGTTTCACATTCGATCTCTACACTTCGCTGTTCAGCGGTGCCACTTCCGCTTCCCGCAACCTTATGGAAGCGCTCAAGAACACTCTGCTCATCGCGTTGATTGCATCGTTCGTGTCCACCATTCTGGGAACCCTGGCGGCAATCGGAATCTACAATATGAGGGGACGCAAGAAGAAGGCAATGGAGTTTCTCAACGATATACCTATGCTCAACCCTGACATCATTACGGGTGTGTCGCTGTTCCTGCTCTTTGTCTTCCTGCATTTCTCCAAAGGATATCTTTCCGTAATCCTCGCGCACATCACCTTCTGCACCCCTTATGTGGTTCTCAATGTGATGCCCAAGCTCTCGCAGATGAATCCGAACATCTACGAAGCTGCGCTAGACCTGGGTGCCACCCCGCACCAGGCTCTGTGGAAAGTGCTCATCCCACAATTGCGTCCCGGAATGATAACAGGCTTTATCCTGGCCTTCACAATGTCCCTGGACGATTTTGCGGTAACCTATTTTACCTCCGGTTCCTCCGGACTGGAGACTCTGTCGACATATATTTACTCTGACGTGCGCAAGGGCGGACTCACTCCTGAGCTCAAGCCGATGATGACCATTATTTTCCTTGTCATCCTGGTTGTGCTTCTCGCCGTCAACATTCGTGCATCCAAAAAAGCAAAACAATGAAAAGACTGTTGAAATCTATCCTCGCAGCGGCTCTGGCAGCCCTCTGCGCTCTTCCTGCCTCAGCCAAGGACAGGAAGGAAATCCTTAAAGTGTACAACTGGTCAACCTACATTGCCGAAGGTGTAATCGAAGACTTCGAGCAGTGGTACGAAGAGCAGACCGGAGAGAAAATCGAGGTTATCTATATGACTTTCGATGTCAATGAGGCTATGCTCTCCAAAATCGAGAAAGGACACGAGGACTACGATGTGGTATGCCCTTCAGACTATATCATTGAGCGTATGCTCAACAGCGGACTGCTCCAGCCTCTGGACTTCTCGGCACTCGAAAAGACAGGCACCCCTGACTACATCCACGCCCATGTATCTCCTTACATCAGGAATATTTTCTCCGAAATTAACCCGAATATCGACGCAAACGACTATTCCGTAGCCTATATGTGGGGAACCACCGGAATCATCTACAACAAGGCCTATGTGACAGAGGAGGAAGCTTCCACCTGGAATGTGATGCGCAACCCTAAGTTCGCGGGCAAGATTCTGGTGAAGGATGCCCCGAGGGATGTCTATGCTCCGGTGCTTATCTACCTCAAGCAGAATGAGTTGAATGCGGGGGCCGTTACTCTTCAGGACCTTATGCGCGACTCTTCCGACGAGTCTATAGCAGCCGTTAAGGACTTCCTTATGGATGTCAAGCCTCTGGCTTGCGGCTTCGAGGCTGACCTCGGAAAGGAGCAGATGTCCAAGGAGCGCGCCTGGGTTTCCCTCAACTGGAGCGGAGATGCGGTATGGGCCATCGAAGAGGCTGCATCCGTAGGCGTTGACCTCGGCTACTGCGTGCCGGAGGAAGGTTCTACCGTATGGTTCGACGGCTGGGTAATCCCTAAGTATGCCGTGAACACCAAGGCTGCAACCTATTGGATCAACTTCATGTGCCGCCCGGACATTGCTATACGCAATATGGAGGAGACCGGCTACATCGCTTCCAACGGTGCCTGGGAAGTGCTCGAGTCCCAGATTGATGAGGAGTGCGAGGCAGTTGACCTCAGCTACTTCTTCGGCCCTGAGGCCGGCGCAGTACACGTGGATGCTACACTTTATCCGGACAGAAGCGTAATCGAGCGCTGCGCACTTGAGCACGACTGGGGTGAGGAAACCGAGAAACTGCTCTCGATGTGGCAGGATGTAAAGGGCAGCCAGGCCAGCGCTATGACTTTCATCATCATTGGTGTTGTGGTTGTGGCAATAGCCCTGTACGCCTTCCTCAGCTCAAGAAGCAAGAAGAACCGCCACAGCAGGCGCCGCCGCTAGTCTGCGATTTCGGACAATTCAAGCCATCTGAGCTCCTTCTCATCCTGACGGGTGCGAAGGAGTTCATATTTTTCGGAAGCCTCGCGTATGCGCTCATAGTCCGTCGTGCCTCCGTTCAGAAGGGCTTCGAGAGAGGCCTTTTCGGCAGCAATGGCATCCAGCTCCGCTTCGAGCTGCTCCATTTCGCGCTTCTCCTTGAAGCTGAGCTTGCGCGGCTTGTCGGGTGCCGGCTTCGAAGGGGCAGGGGCCTTCTTCGGGGCAGCGAGCCTTTTCTGCTCCGCCTCATAGTCCCTGATGAAGCTGCGGTACTCCGTGTAACCGCCTATGAAGTCCTTGATCCGCCCGTCTCCGCAGAAGACGAAGAGGTGGTCCACCAGGCGGTCCAGAAAATGGCGGTCGTGGGTAACTATCATCAGCGTGCCCTTGAAGTCGAGAAGATATTCCTCCAGCACATTGAGGGTCACAATGTCCAGGTCGTTGGTAGGCTCGTCGAGTATCAGCACATTGGGGTTCTTCATCAGGATGGTGAGCAGATAGAGCCTTCGCCTCTCGCCTCCGGACAGGCGGCTGATGCGGTTGCCAAGCATTTCGTGAGGAAAGAGGAAGAGGTTCAGCAGGCGGGTGTCCGGAACTGTTTCCAGCACCGTATCGTTTTCATCGAACTCCATTCCTCCCTGGTGGTAGTAGCCTATGTTGAGCGACTCTCCGCGCTCTATGGTTCCGCGCACGACTCCTCCCGCGTCCTCGCCGGTAAGAAGGCTGAGGAAGGTGCTCTTGCCAACTCCGTTGGCTCCCACTATGCCAACTCTTTCGCCCCGCTGGAAATTGTAGGTGAAATCGTCAATCAGGGTGCGCCCCTCGTATTCGAAATGAAGCCCCTTGCAGTTGATGATTTTCGAGCCCAGGCGGCTGCCGCTGCCCATTGCCTCCATAGATATCTGCCTGTCAGTCCAGACCTGCGAAGCCCTGTCCTTGAGCTCCCAAAAGGCCTGCTTGCGGTATTTCGCTTTGCCGCTGCGGGCGCAGGGGGTGGCGTGCATCCATTCGAGCTCGCGGCGCAGGATATTGCGCACTTTGTCCGTTTCAGCGTTCCAGTTGGTGATGCGCTCGTCCCTTTTTTCGAGAAAATTCTCGTAGTCCCCCTTGTAGATGAAGATTCGGCCGTGGTCCATCTCCATAATCGTATTGCACACTCTGTCAAGGAAATAGCGGTCGTGAGTCACCATAAACAGGGTGCAGCGGGATCGCTTGAGACAGTTCTCCAGGTACTCGATGGCGTCCAGGTCCAGGTGGTTGGTCGGCTCGTCCATTATCAGGAAGTCCGCATCGGCGGCCAGCATCTGCGTGAGCGCAACCCTTTTCACTTCGCCGCCCGAGAGCTCGCACATACGCTGCCCCGGCTTCAGGCCGAATTCGTCGAGAATGCGCTTGGCTCTGAGCTGGTACTCGAAGTCGGGAGTGTCCATTATCTGCTCCTCGATGGTCTTGAGCGGGTCGTGCTCAAATTCCTGCTCCAGGAAGGCAATGCGCACTTCCTTGAGGAACTTGATGCTGCCGCCGGAGTCGGACTTGTCCTTGCCGGCGAGGATGCGCATCAGCGAGGTCTTGCCCGTGCCGTTAGGAGCGATAAGTGCGATTTTGTCCCCTTCGTTTATGTTGAAGGCTATATTTTCGAAGAGTACCTTGGTCCCGTAGCTCTTGGAGATGTTTTCTATTTGCAGATATGATGGCATAGATGACAAATATAGCCATTTTTGTGCTATCTTTGGGCCTCGTATGAAAACCAAACGCCTGATCAGTGTGGCTATTGCAGCCGCCTCCATCCTTTTCTGTATGAATGCTTCCGCTCAGGAGGACGCCGGTGTGAAAGGATGGAACTTCGGACCGCTTCCTTGCGTGTCCTACAACTCGGACCTCGGCTTCCAGTATGGAGCCTGCGCCGACATATTCTACTATGGAGACGGTTCCGTATTTCCCGATTACCTGCACCGCTTCTACCTTGAAGCCTCTACCTATACGGGCGGCCAGTCGCTGCTGCACGCGCAGTATGACAGCAAATACCTCATCCCGGGGGTGCGCGTGACGGGCGCTGTGAGCTGGCAGTACGACCCGCTCTACTATTTTTACGGCTTCAACGGAAGCGAGGCCTATGACCCTGCGCTCAACCTCAACCCCAAGACGGGAATGGCGCGCTACAACTGCCAGCGCTCTATGCTCCGCGTCCTGCTGGACTTCCAGGGCAAACTCGCGGGCAGGCTCAACTGGGTTGCCGGCGCCTCCTTCTGGGGCTTCGGACTCAAGGACTTCGAGTCGAAGAAATATGACCCCGCTACTTCGCTCTACCATCAGTGGGTGGCGGAGGGAAAAATCGACGCTTCGCAGGCTGGCGGAGGTATGCACCTTGAGATGAAGGCGGGCCTGGTCTATGATACCCGCAACCTTGAGGCAGCGCCTTCGCGCGGAATATGGGCCGAGGCCTACCTCAACGGCTCGCCGAACCTCTTCGGCACCGGAGCTTACCTCAAGCTTGCAGCCCACTGGCGCCAGTATCTGCCGCTTGCTTCGGACCGTCTCGTGCTGGCCTACCACCTTGCGTACCAGGGCACGCTCGCGGGTGAGACTCCGTTCTATATGCTGCCTGTGATTTATACCCTCTACCTCCGACAGACCGGCTCGGAGGGGCTTGGCGGCCTCAATACCGTTCGTGGACTGATTCAGAACCGCCTGGTGGGGGAAGGCTATGCTTGGGCCAATGTCGAGCTGCGCTGGAAACTCTTCGATTTCAAGTTCATAGGACAGAGCTGGTACCTCGCGACCAATCCTTTCGTGGATGCGGGCTATGTGCTTCAGCCTTACCGTCCGCAAGTTTTCGGCACGGGGCCGGAGCGCTTTGATGTTTCCGCCGGACTTGGACTGAAACTTGCAATGAACGAGAATTTTATTGTGAGCGTTGAGGCCGCACAGGTGCTCGGCCACAGCGAGTACCCTATGGGGCTCGTGATAGCGTTGAATTATATTTTTTAATGTTTGGAGGCCCGGCTGGGCTGTAATGTTATGACAAAAGTTGAAGCCGCAAGGCAGGAGTATGCAGACTGGTGTTCTGCGATTGGAATTGACACAATCGGGAAGTTGAACGAAGTGCTGGAGGCGGGGCGGGCAGTGCCGCTGATTAATCTTTGTGAAGCCCGTCAGGAGCGCAAATACGCTGAGATTGCCAATGAAATCTATTGGCGCAAGGACAGCAAACGCATCGTAATGATGTCCGGACCTTCTTCGAGCGGCAAGACCTCATCTTCGCTGCGTATTGCCCAACAGTGCAGGGTCCTGGGACTGAATCCTAAGGTAATAGAACTTGACAACTACTTTGTGGACAGGGAGAAAACTCCTCGCGACGAGAATGGCGAATACGATTTCGAATCTCTCTACGGGATGGATATAGAGTTCCTCGGAGAGCAGCTCAATGCTCTTCTTGCGGGAGAGGAAATCGAACTGCCACGCTTCAATTTCGTTGCGGGCAAGCGTGAGGCTTCCGGCAAGCGTATGAGTCTGCAGCCGGGCGACATACTCTTTATGGAGGGCATCCACGCCCTCAATCCGGCCCTCACCCCGTCCGTGGACCAGAGCCGGATTTTCAGAATCTATATTTCAGCGCTGTCTTCGCTTCCTGGAGGTGAAAAGGTGCATAACTCCACCACTGACAAGAGGTTGCTTCGCCGGATAGTGCGCGACAACCGCACCCGCGGCATAAGTCCGGCTGACAATATCCTGCGCTGGCCTTCAGTACGCAGGGGCGAGACTCTCAATATTTTCCCTTATGAGGACAACGCCGAGGTTGTGTTCAATTCATCCACCCTCTATGACAATCCTCTGCTCAAATACTATGCAGAGCCTCTGCTGCAGGAAATAGGTCCTGATTCGCCGGCCTATGAGAAAGCCAGCTCTCTGCTGGAGTTCCTTTCCATCTTCCGCGCACTGACCCCTGAGGAGATAGAGGCCATTCCGCACACTTCCATTATGAGGGAGTTCATAGGCGGGCAGATGCTGTATTAGTCTTGCCATTTTGTCAGTATTTCGGCTTTGGCAAAGCTTTTGCGCTAATATAGCTCAGAATAACAGAAATCATTGATTATGAGCGAAATAGAAAAAGAACTTGAGGAAAAGGCCCTCGGCAAGAAGCCTGTTGAGAAGAAATCCAAGACGCAGAAACAGCATTCCGAGTCACAGAAGCAGATTTCGGAACTGAAAGAGCAGCTTGAAGCTGCCGGGAAGCAGCTCGAAGAAGCCAAGACCAAGCTTTCGAAGGAGCACGACGATTATCTCCGCCTGATGGCTGAGTTCCAGACTTTCCGCAGCCGCAGCTCTGAGGAAAAGCTGGCGCTGAAGGCAACTGCTGCGTCTGACACCATCAAAGGACTGCTTCCGGTTCTGGATGACTGCGAGCGTGCGATGAAGATGCTTGAAGCCTCCTCCGATGAGGCTGCTAAGGAGGGCACAAGCCTGATATACAGCAAGTTGAAGGATTATCTCAAGAGCTGTGGACTGGAGGAGATAGAGGCCGTAGGAAAGGCTTTCGATACCGATTTCCACGAGGCGGTTACACAGTTTCCGGCTCCGACCCCGGAGCAGAAAAATATGGTCATCGATGTGGTGCAGACCGGCTATACGCTTGGAGGCCGCGTGCTGCGTTACGCGAAGGTCATTGTAGGAGCATAGAATTGTTATGGCAGAAAAAAGAGATTATTATGAAGTGCTGGGGCTCCAGAAAGGGGCTTCAGAGGATGATATAAAACAGGCCTACCGCAAGGCGGCCCTGAAGTGGCACCCTGACCGTTGGGTCAGCGGTACGGATGCTGAGAAGAAAACGGCCGAAGAGAAGTTCAAGGAAGCTTCTGAGGCATATTCCGTACTCAGCGATAAGGACAAGAGGGCGCGCTACGACCAGTTCGGCTTTGCCGGGGTTGCCGGGGTTGACGGAGCTGCCGGGGGAGCCGGCGGGTTCGGCGGATTCGAAAGTATGGGCCTGGATGACCTGCTGAAGAATATCTTTGGCGGTTTCGGCGGTTTCGGAGGTTTCGGCGGCGGTTTCGGAGGCTCAGCTTCCGGTTCCGGCAGCAGGGTGCTTCGCGGACGGGATATCCGTACGCGGGTGCGCCTTACGCTTGAGGAAATAGCAAACGGTTGCACCAAGGAAGTGACAATCGAGCGCAGCCGTCCCTGCCCGGACTGCAACGGACGCGGTGCCCGCAGCGAGAGCGATGTGAAGACCTGCCCGACCTGCAAGGGCCGCGGTCAGGTGGAGCACGCTACCAATTCCATTTTCGGAAGGATGATGACCACTTCGACCTGCCCGCAGTGCAATGGTGAAGGCCGTATCGTGACCAATCCTTGCAGCAAATGCGGCGGCACCGGTCTTGTGCGCAAGCGCGAGACGATCACCGTGCGCATACCTGCAGGAGTGGAAAACGGAATGCAGCTTACTATGCGCGGCGAGGGTCATAGTGCTCCGCGCGGCGGTGTGAACGGAGACTTGCTCATAGTGATTGAGGAAGTCGAAAATGCACAGATCAAGCGCGACGGCAACAATCTGTTCTGCACCAAGGTGATTTCGGTTGCGGATGCCATCCTTGGCTGTGAGGTGACAATTCCTACCATCGACGGAGGTCAGAAGCTGAAACTCGCCCCGGGAACGCAGAGCGGACACGTGGAGAAACTCCGCGGCAAGGGTATGCCTTCCGTAAACGGCTACGGCAGGGGAGACCTCTATGTGAAGATTCTGGTATGGATTCCACGCAAGCTTGACAAACAGTCCAAAGAGGCTGTGGAGAGGATGAAGGCTATCGGAGTGACCGAACCGGACCCTAATCGCGACGATAAGGCCCTCTTCGAAAAGGAAGCGCAATATTTTTAGAAATTTTTGTGAAATTCTTTTGTAATTTCAGGGAAAAGGATTACCTTTGCAATCCCAATTCAGCAGCCTCTCTTCGAACGGTTTGATGACGCTGCGATTATTTGAAATAAGAATATGGACGCTATTAAGATTGTAGAGCAGGCCTTCTCTCAGAACAAGGCAGCTCAGTATCCTGAGTTCAAGGCCGGTGATACTGTTACGGTTACTTACCGAATCAAGGAGGGAGACAAGGAACGTCTCCAGAAGTTCAGAGGTGTAGTTCTCCAGATTTCAGGAGCAACTCCATTTACCAGAACTTTCACAGTTCGCAAGGTTTCCAGCGGTGTTGGTGTAGAAAGGATTTTCCCTTATGAGTCACCATTCATCGAGTCAATTGAGCTCAACAAGGTCGGTAAGGTACGCCGCGCACGCATCTTCTACCTCCGCAACCTGGCCGGTAAGAAGGCCCGCATCAGGGAGAAGAGAGTACTTTCCGCAAAGGATGAATAATTAATCTTGGGGTTTGCCCCCAAGTACTTGGCTCCTTAGCTCAACTGAATAGAGCATCTGACTACGGATCAGAAGGTTACAGGTTTGAATCCTGTAGGGGTCACTTGAACGGTGCAGGCTTTGCCTGCACCGCTCTTCGTTTTGCGGGGGCTCTGCCCCCGAATGACCCCCGCGGCTCCCGGCCTACCGATTCCGCTTCGCTACATCCCGGCCTCCGCCGTCGCGCTGAGGCGCGATTTTGCCGCAGCTAATCCTCCACCTATCTCAGTCGCAGCTGAGCGTCAAGCTTTTGCTTAAAACTTTCCGGAACATTCTCAAAGGCCGCGAACTCATCGACAACCCTCTGAATATCAATAGCCCCAAGGTATCCTTCTGCACCGAAAGGGTCCTCCGTAACAAAGCTCCCGCACTGAGAGATACTCAGGAATGAAACCGGCTGCTGCATACCCTTCACAACATAGGTCGCAATCATATACTTCTCCTCCGGAGCAAGTTTCATCATCCTTCCGATAAGTCCCTTCCTGCCGTCAAGCAGTGCAAGGTCTGAGTCGGTATCGTATTCCACCTCAACCGTAAGAGGCTTATCTGCCGGCAGTTCACCCGAATGAACATAGGCGCAGAGCTGGTAGCCGTCATATCCCCAACAAGGGGAATCATTTGCCGCAAAGCGGCTGTACTGCACTTCCACTCCGTTCACCAGCACACGCTTAGGTGCGTAAATGCCCTCAAGACGAATGGACACATTGCGGGTAGGGAGCATTCCGGAGAAGGAGCCTTCACGCGGCTGCACCGTCAGTGTAAGATGCTTAATATCAGACTCTTTCTGTATGCGTGTCGTAGCGTATTCGCTATGGTATGACTCAGTGCTGCCGTCATCCTCGTAAAGCGAAGTCTCATAACGGCCCGCACCCGGAGCAACCATCAGCACAAGCTCCGGGCTCTGATGCTGAAGGTCGGTGATGCTGCTGCCAGCCATAGGAATAACGGCACCGCAGCGTACGAAATAAGGATTTTCGTCTATGGTGTATCGCAACTGCGCCTCAGTGCCTCCGGCATAGGTGCTGCCCGTCGAAACATCATACCAATTGCTGCCCTGAGGGAACCACATATGATGCTCAACCGTACCTGTGATGCTGTCCACAGGTGCGCTGATTGCCGTTGCGAGAATGTCGTCTCCAAACATAAACTCATATTTTTCGTCATAAGACCTCTCGTCCTCCGGCCACTCGTAGTAAAGGGGACGGCAGAGCGAAATGCCTGTGTCATAAGCCTTTCGCGCCATAGTATAGATGTATGGAGTAAGGTCGTAGCGCAGACGTATCGCGCTGCGCATAGCTTCGAAATGGTCTGGGAATACCCAGAAGCGCTTCTCCATAGTCATATCCTTGGTCGAGTGGGTCTTGAAGATAGGAGTGAATACTCCGGCCTGCAGCCAGCGGGTATAGAGCTCAGGGTCGGTTTCGCGAACGCCCTTAGGCTGCATATGGCCTCCGATGTCGTGGCCCCAGTAGCCGTAGCCCACATTGGATGCTGTAGCCGTAAAATATGGCAGGAAGGAAAGCACATCCCAGGTGGCGTAGGTGTCGCCGGAGAAGCCGACCTGATAGCGATGGCTTCCGAGTCCGCCCCAACGGTGATAAATCATAGCGCGCGGAGCCTTGTCTCCCAAAGAGGATGTCATCCTTTCCTTGTCGCGGAAGAAGGCGTAATTGAGAAGGAAGGTGTTGCTGAGGTCCGGATGGTACTTGCTGTTTTTCCACTGCTGCCAGTCGAGCCACCAGAAATCCACGCCGTCGTCCTCGAGCGGATGGATGACGCTGTTGAAGAAGGCATCTGTCCATTCAATCTGGTCGATACGGAAAGGAACTGCGGCAGCGCTGCCGTCCTCGCGTATGTAGCCCTTAGGTCCGTCGTAATCGGAAGTTCTTGAAAGATAGTCGCTTACAAAGCGGCTATATGGCTCCTCATAAGGCTGTATGCCGTTGTTGAAATGCAGGTTCAGGGATGTCTTGATTGACATAGAGTGCAGTTGGGTGAAGAGATTCTTCGGGTTAGGGAAGAGCTCCTTTTTCCAGGTGAAACCTGTCCAGCCTATCCTCTGGCCGAATTCATCCTTCTGATACTTGGCCTTGAGCTCGGACCAGGTCTCGTGCCAGTCCATATCGATAATCATAACATCCACAGGAATGTTGTAGGATTTGAAGGATTTGGCAAGGTCAAGCAGCTCATAGTCGGAGTATTCCCAATAACGGCACCACCAGTAGCCGAAAGTGTATTTCGGAGGAAGAGGAATGCGGCCGGCTACCTTTGTGAAGTCACCCAGAGCCGCTGTGTAATCGTGACCGTAACCGAAGAAATACAGGTCCTTCGACTCATTGTCCTCACGGCTGACAATCCATTTGTCCCAGTCTTCATCAACCTTTTCATATACCGGACGGCCGCTTTCGTCAACTACAGCCCAGCCGGAGCGGGAGACTATACCCTGCTCGAAAGGGTCCTTGTGGGCAGGGTGCTCCATCATATCGAAACCCCTGCAACCGTCGAGGGTACGGGTTGTACCGAGAAGGTTATCAGGGTCGGTGTCGCCGTAATGCCAGGTGACCTTTTTGCCGGAAAGTTTGAGGCAAACCGTAAGGGAATGAGGGGTGAATTCACCTCCGCGATAGGTGAGAGTCAAGTCTTTAGTCTTGATAATCACACCTTTGCCCTTTTTCTGTACTGAGTAGTCAGGCACAGCAAGATTGCGGTTTACAATTGCCAGGGAGGCCCTGTCTTCAAATTTCGCCTCCGGGGACCATTCCATCCTTATCATCCTGGAAGTGAGGACGGTGAAACGGGCATTGCCGCAAAGGACTACAGCCTGCGGGTCTGCGAGCGGATTCAGGGTATCTGTGTTTGCAAAAAGGCTTGCTGTGAAACATAACAGCATAAGCATTACAGCGGATAGCTTTCTCATAACGAAACAGTGTTATTAAGTATATCAGCGCTAATTTCGCAAATTCTTGCTGCAATTCCAATGGAGTACTTTCCCAATGACTGCAAATAATTGCTAAATTTGGGATATGAAAAGGAATAATGCTTTCAAGTTGCTGTTTTTCGGCCTTATGATAATGATGCTCAGTTCGTGTGCCACGCTCAAGCGCTGGGTCTCCGTGCCGACCTATGCTCCTCCTGACTTTGGCGGTCAAATAATACCAGATTCTGTTATCGTTTGATAATCAA
>JBJEBK010000024.1:0-65722 GCA_051869975.1 Candidatus Cryptobacteroides sp.
ATACTTAAAATGGTCGCCAGTTTTCGGCACCCCGGCGGAATCCTCTCCTTACAGTCGAGGACTTGTCGGTGTGCTACACTTTTATTTGGAAATAAGGCTCCTCTTAGTGTTATTCTCCGAAAGGTAAGCAGAATAATCCACATAAGCACTGTCTGGGGGGGGTAAAAAGGATGGACTGCCAAAATTCAAGGATGAAATTATTATATTTGCTGTACCAAAAACGAAATGCATTATGGAATTCAATGACGTCATTCTCAAAAGACACAGTGTAAGACACTATACCGACCAGCCGGTCGAAAGGGAACTCATCGACCAGCTCATCGCGGTAGCGCAGACCGCTCCTTCATCCAAGAACTGCAAGAGTTCGGCCTTTATGGTAATTGATGACCCGGACACCATCCACGCCCTTTCGCAGATGCGCACCAGCGGCTGCAAATTTATGGAAAAAGCCCCTGCGGTCGTCGTAGTGCTGGGCAACAGCACGGACACCGATATGTGGGTCGAAAACTCTTCAATCTCCGCCACCTTCCTTCAGCTCGCAGCTACGGCAAACGGCCTGGGTAGCTGCTGGGTGCAGGTCCGCGGCCGCGAAAGGTCCAAGGACGGCTCGGTTCCCGGCACCGCAGAAGACTATGTCAAGCAGCTTCTCGGTATCGTGGACGGTATGAGCATCCTCTGCCTTGTCGCCCTGGGCTACGAAGCGCCTGAGGAGTAAATGCACTGACTTTAGTGTAAAATCCGGAAAAATCGCACAAAATTTGGTGCATAATTTCAAAATATTGCACTGAATCCAGTGCGATTTATTATATTTGCTGCACTAATCAAAGTGCAATGAGTTATGGAGGAATTACTGCAAGCGTTTAGACTGAGGTTGGATTTGACGCCGACTGCTTATGTAAGGACATTTCACGATACTGTCAATTGGAATAATCGATTGATTGGTATTCTTGGGCAGAAAGGTGTGGGAAAGTCAACAATGATTCTCCAGCACATTAAGATGTATGATGACATCAGTGAATCCCTTTATGTGCAGGCAGATGATTTTTATTTTGCAGATCACAGGATTTATGATTTGGCTCTTACCTTCTTTCAACGTGGCGGCAAGAAACTTTATATTGATGAGATACACAAATATTCCGGATGGAACACTGAAATCAAAATGATATATGACCAGCTGCCGCTTCTTAAAGTTGTATATTCCGGAAGTTCCGTTTTGGATTTGAAGAAAGGTGCCAAGGCTGATTTGAGCAGAAGAACGATTGAATATTTTATGCCGATACTCTCTTTCAGGGAGTATCTCAATATCTCAAAAGGCTGGAATCTCAAGACTGCCTCATTGGAAGAAATCCTTTCCGGTCATGTAGATTTCCCTTATGGAGAGCACAGGCCTATAAAGTATTATAAAGAATATCTTCAGAGAGGATGCTATCCTTATTTTTCAGAGGATGACTTTTTAATCAAACTCAAGCAAGCAGTCATTGCTACTGTGGAGGATGACATTCCGAAATATGCGGAGATGACCGTGGCTGCGTCCGTAAAACTCAAAAAACTGATGTATATGCTTGCTCAATCGGTGCCGTATAAGCCTAATTATACGAGCCTTGCAAGAGATTTGGACCTCAGCAGGAATACCCTTCCTGACTATATTGAATATCTGGAGAAGTCCGGTCTTTTCAATGCACTGAGGGAGAAGTCAACTGGAGACGGGTTGCTGCAGAAGCCTGAAAAACTGTATTTGGACAATTCAAATATAATCTATGCGCTTGGATTGGACAAATCAGATGACGGCACAATTCGCGAGACGATGTTCCTGAGCTGGACGAGGCAGATGTGCGCAGTCTATTCATCCAAGATTTCCGATTTTGAAATAGATGGAATTACATTCGAAGTCGGAGGACGCAACAAGACTAGCCGGCAAATCAAGTCGGCAGAAAGGGGCTTCGTAGTTAAGGATGATATTGAATATGCCATAGGCAACACTATCCCGATTTGGATGTTCGGGTTTCTGTATTGACCAAAATATTGCAGATATCCCTACCTCACCGTCACTCCGTCGCAGAGAATGCGGCCGCGGGAGGCGGTGGCGACAACCCTCACATAGCGGGCCTTCACATCGAGTCCGTCTGCAAGAATCACATCCGTCCAGCAGTCGTGCAGATTGTTCGGCCAGCCTTGGTAGGCAACGGTCTTCACTGACTTGAAGTGGCGTCCGTCATCCGAAACCTGCACCTCGAAGCTCTGCGGAATCACCACATCGCCCCCGCGGTAATCGCAGAAATGACAGGCCACCAGCGAAATATTTTTCTTCGCTCCAAGATCCACCGTCTGCACCATCTGCCCCTCGTACGAAGTCCAGCGCTCATCGCCCGGGTCCTCGCCCGCGTGTTTGCCGTCGGAGAGCATTTCCTCAAGCAGCTTCCAGCGCGCATCGCCTTCGAGCCAGGACATATAGTTCTCATAAGCCTCGTTCGAAAGCACCGGCTGTCCCACAGGATAAGGGGAGCCAGGCTTGTCGAAGGTGCCGCATACGGCGAAGCTGATAATGCGGTCCGCTCCCGCCTCGCTCGCAGCTACAATTTGCGAGAGATAGCGCCCGAAGGCCGCAGGAATCAGGGTAGAGTACCAGTTGTTCGCAGGGCGGTCCCAGGTGAACGATTCTACATTGACCCAGAACTCTATGCCGCATTCGCGGTGAATCTCTCCCAGCAGCCGCAGGTGCTCGCGCAGGTTCTCCATAGGGAACTGCTCGCGAACGCAGCCTATTTCGTCCTGATGCGCGATGATATCCACATTCAGGCGCTTTATCTGCTCCGCGAACTTCGGGTTCGAGAAGTCGCCGCGGAATATGCCGTAAGGCGAAATGAGCACCTTCGCGCCCGGGGTCAGCTCGCGCGCCCGCTCCGCGATGCGGTTGGCTCCCTCCACCGCGTGGTCAGGAAGATAAGGGATAAAGCACCCTTCTACCGGGAGATACCAGCCGTAGAAGGAAGGGCGCTGCCCATATAGCGCCGCCAGCTCTTCCATTATCTTGCGCTGAGTCTCAACCACATACGGGTCCTTGAGGTCGTCCAGCTGGTTCCTCGCCCAGCCGGTGGACACGATAACGTGCATTCCCAGCTCGTCGGCCGTATCCATAATCGCGTCGATAGGGCTCTTGCGCTCAGCCGGGTAGGCCCAAGGCATAAAGGAGCTTGGATATATGGCCTTGCCCTCATTGGCTACCGCCATAAAGACGAGGTAGTCTATGCCCATTCCGTGCATTTCCCTGACCTTGGTTTCCCAGAGCAGCGGGTCGGTCTGGTCCACGTTGCGCTGATTCATATAGTTGTTCCTCTCGTCCTGCCAGAAGAAGTTCATGAAGGTGCCGGTGACCGGCTTGATTTCCGCTTTGAGCAGGGAAGGAATAAGAAGGCCGGCCATAAGCGCGGCCGCAAAAAGATTGGTCCGTTTCATAAAAATATGGTTTGTGTACAAAATTAGGTAAAACCATTAAATATTGCTAACTTTGAACCCCGCTAGAAACGGTAGGACAAGATATTATTTACAAATCAATAGTATTTATGAATTTCAAAAGTTTATTTGCTTCAGTCCTGGCATTCGCTGCAATCGCAGTTGCTTGTGACCCGATTGAGGGTGAGCTTAAGGAGGCATCCCTCAAACTTGAAGGTGAAACCAGTTTCACTCTCGATTCCAAAGCCCAAACAGTAGAGGTAGCAGTACTCTCTACACGTGATTGGACTGCAACATCAAGCGAAAGCTGGCTCGTTGTCGATCCAGCTTCCGGTGCCGCGTCCGACAAGGCTCAGAGGGTTGAACTCACTGTTCTTGAGAATACCTCTTATGACCGCACCGCAACTGTAACCTTCTCTATCGGTACAACCACCAAGAAGGTTAGTGTTACCCAGACCGGCAATGCATCTGCTCCTGACGGAACAAAAGAGAATCCGTTCAATATTGAGTATGCTGTTGCAAAATGTATTGAAGTAGGACAGACTGCAAGTACCGAAAAATACTATGTGAAGGGCCTTATCAGCAATATTAAGGAAATTGATACCGGCACTTTCGGCAATGCAATTTATTCGCTTTCCGATGACGGAACTACCGAAGGCAATCAGTTCACAGTATACCGCGGGTACTACCTTAACGGAGCAAAGTTTACTTCGGCTGACCAGATTAAGGTAGGTGACGAGGTTATCGTTTACTGTACTCTCGTAAACTACTCCGGCAACACACCTGAAACAGGAAATACCGGTGCTCCTATCGTTTGCCTTAACGGTGAATGGGGCGATGGCTCAGAGGCAGGAGGTGGCGAAGTTTCCACAGAACCGAAGGGAACAGGTACCGCAGATGATCCTTTCAATGCTGCCGCTGCAATCAACAAGTGCGTTGAGATAGGAACAACTGCCAGCACTGAAACTTATTATGTAAAGGGTATTGTAGCCTCCATTAAGGAATTGGATACTGCCACTTATGGAAATGCCACTTTCTATATTTCTGACGACGGCACAGCTACGGACCAGTTCTATATCTTCCGTTGCAAGTATATCGGAGGGGAGAAGTTTACTTCTGCTGACCAATTGAAAGTAGGTCAGGAAGTGGTTGTAAAGGGCTCGCTGGTAAATTATTATGGAAACACTCCTGAAATGACTCAGGGTTGTGAGCTCGTTTCTGTTGAAGGAGAAGGCTCAGGCTCAAATCCTGACCCGGATCCGATTGAGGCGCCGACAGAGTTTACTGAAGTGACAATCGCTCAGTTCCTTGCTGCTGCTGAGGATGATACATGGTATAAGGTAACCGGTCAGGTGACCAACATTGCAAGTGAGCAGTTCGGAAATCTTACACTTAAGGATGAAACTGCAGAAGTGTACATTTACGGTGTTTCATCCAAATACGCAAGCAGCAATGACCAGCTTTTCAACACGCTCGGAATTACTCTTGGCGACAATCTTACAATTGCTGTTCAGAGAGGTTCGTACAACAACAACCCTCAGGGTGTGAATGGATTCTATATCAGTCATACCGAAGGAGAACTTGATCTTGGGCAGACTTCTGATTTTACCAAAGTCAGCGGTGAAGTATCTGACTGGACAGGTACCTATCTCATTATGATGGCTGATGGCAAGGCACACGCAACAGTCAGCGGAAAGGACCTCGCTGCAACATCCGATGTGCTGACTGAGACTGACGGTGTTATCAATACATTTGACGCTTATGCAGTTACTATTGCTCAGGAGGGTGAGGGCTGGTCTATCAAGTTGCCTAACGGCAAATACCTTAGCCTTGCACACAACTCAGCTGCATCAAGCGACAGTCCTGTTGTATTCAGTATTGAAAATACGGATGCCGGAGTAAAGATTTATGCTGTTCCTAGCGGAAAAACAGCTGATTACTATCTGTATTATTCCACAAACAATGGAGAATATATCCGTTTCTATGTGGATAAAACAGGAGACGAAAGGTATACTCTCCCAACTCTTTACAAGAAATAATTTTGAATAGACGTATATTATTCATTACCGCTTTCGTTGCAACTGTCCTGCTTTCCTGCACGGAAAGCGGGATAGTTCCCGAAAGTCCTGTAAAGCCTGAACTGGCTTTGCAATTTTCTTCAGTTACCAAACAGGCCGGAAGCATGTTCGTGAGTGTTACGGCTTCGGGTGAATGGACCCTCGGAATTCAATGTGAAGAAGACCCTGCCTGGGCAACCCTCTCTACAGCGCAGGGCAGCGGCTCCAAAAAAAATGTAATTCTAACCTACACGATGAATCTCTCAACCGACTCGCGCAGTCTGGATGTGGTTCTGCAGGCAGGAGATGAGCAGTGCATTGCCACCCTCACCCAGGATGGAATCGAGTCGTCTGGAGGCGGGAACAACAAGGTGTCCACCTCAACATCAAAGGGATGGATGGAGCTCCCGGCCACTTCGGACGATGACGGACTCTTCTTTGCATATCACGAAATGATTTCCCCGTCAGGGAGCACGATGCGAAACTATTCGTATTACTACGATGTAACCAATCTGGTTTCGCACTGGGTAGCTTACCCGTTGAACCAATCCCTTCGAGGCTCCGGCGGCAGGACCAATGCATGGGGTTTTGATGACCCTAATTTCTCATCCATTGAACTTGCAACCCTCTCCAGAGGTTATTCCGGAGGCGGTTACGACCGTGGACATCAGCTTCCGTCTGCAGACAGGGTGGCGAATGATGCGGCCAATAAGCAGACCTTCTATTCCACCAATATGACACCTCAGCGCAGTTCCTTCAATCAGGGACTGTGGGCAAATTTTGAGAGTCTCGTACGCTCTTGGGGAGACAAGAGTGACACGCTCTATGTGATTACAGGCTGCGTTGTGGATCCTAATTCCCTCAATGGCCAATACGGTGAGGTAGGCGGTTATGTTCAGGATAATGTAGGAAAGAAAGTAGCAGTGCCGCTTGCATACTACAAAGCGGTATTAAGATATAAGAAATCCGAAGAAAAGGAAGGGTACGGGTACGGAGGCTATTGTGGCTGTGCCGTGTATCTTGACCACAACAGCAATACTTCTGTAACCCAGGCTTCAGCTATCTCCATAGATGAACTCGAAGCTAAGATTGGATTGGACTTGTTTGTTAATCTGCCTGCCGCCATAGGTGAAGAAAAGGCTGCCAAAGTGGAAGCCCAGAATCCTGCAAGCGTAGGCATATGGTGGTAATCAATCAACTGACCACATATATGAAAAAATCATTGATCACAGCCCTTTGCATCGCCCTGAGCGTTCTGGCATTTGCGCAGAAACCTCAAAAGGCCCAGCAGAATTATGTAATCGGCTTCTATAATCTTGAAAACCTTTTTGACATTTACGATGACCCCGTAAAGAATGATCAGGAGTATCTCCCGGAAGGCAGCAACAAGTGGACGCAGGCTAAGTATGAGAAGAAACTCACCAATATGGCCCACGTAATTGCAGATATGGCAAAAAACAACGGCAGATATCACACCATTCTCGGAGTCAGCGAAATCGAAAACCGTCTGGTGCTTGAAGACCTCGTAAGCCAGCCGGAAATAGCGGATGCCAACTTCCAGATTGTGCATTATGACAGTCCGGACCGCAGAGGTGTGGATGTGGCTCTGCTTTACAAACCTGACCAGTTTACGTATTTGGACAGTGAGTCCATACCGTTCACTTTCGAGGGTTCCGATATCGACTTCTCCGATACTGACACGGATTATTTCCGAACTCGTGACATTCTTATGGTTCACGGCATGATAGCGGGTGAGCAGTTCGCTTTCTATGTTATGCACCTTCCGTCCCGAGTAGGCGGCAAGGGCGGCAACCTTCGCAGTCGCGGAGCTGAGATAGCCTATGCCCACGCCCGTGCAATGGAGGAGAAATATCCGGGTATCAAAATCGTGATGATGGGAGATATGAATGATGACCCTTTCGATGCTTCTATGGTAACTTACCTTCACGGCAAGGAGACCGTTGCTGAAATGCAGGAAACGGATTATTACAACCCATATCTTTCAATGATAAAGGCAGGTTACGGTTCTCTTTGCTATCAGGGCACCTGGTGCATCTACGATCAGGAACTTGTCAATTACAATCTGGCTGTGGCACCTCAGGGAGGTCTCAAAATCCAGCCGGTTACCAAAAGCCGCGGAACGTGGTATGATGGCGTAATCTTTAAACGTCCTTATCTGACAACTCAAAAAGGTCAGTATAAAGGCTATCCATTCCGCACCTTCTCCAACGGTTCTTTTGTTGGAGGTTATTCAGACCACTACCCAACCTATATTGTTATAGGAAAATAATAAATACTGCATAGAATGAAAAAACGATTGACAAGCATCTGTGCCTCGCTTCTTTTCTGCATTTTTGCTTTTGCGCAGACGCCGGATTTTGGAGGTGTCAAGGCTACAGTAGTAAACCGCGCCGGGAGAGTACCTGTGCCTAATGCCTCGGTTGAGGTTTATGCCCAGGGTGAACTCATCTCTGATGCCGTTACTGATGGTGAAGGAAAATTCCTTATTGATGACCTTCAGAATGGTCAATACAAACTTACTGTAGAAGCTCCCGGATTCATTCCGAGTGAAATCAATCTTACAGTAGAGGGTTATGTGAAAGACCTAATCTTTGTTTCCCTCGTTGCCGAGCAGGTGGTGAACGAAGTTGATGACTCTTCATTCGGTGAGTTTGATATGGAGGACTCCGGTTACACCGACAATCCTTCCATACTCTTTGGCGCCAATGACCCTTACAACAATATCGTGGGATATGGCTTCAGTGATGTGCGCTTCAAGAACAGAGGTTACGACAGCGAAACCCAGGATGTGCTTTTTGCAGGCGTTCCTCTCAATGATGCAATCACAGGTTACTCTCCATACTCCCTTTGGAGCGGCCTTAACGAGGCTACACGAAGCAAGGAAAATACAATCGGTCTTGAAGCTCACGACAATAGTATCGGTGGCTACAACGGTGTTACCTCAATTCTTGGTACTCCGTCCAATGTCCGTCCGGGTCTGAGGTTCAGCGTGCTGTCCAACTCAGCTCTCTATCGTCTGCGTCTTATGGCAAACTATGCTTCAGGAGAGCTCGACAATGGCTGGAGCTATGCAATCAACGTATCCGCCCGTCTTGGTGGAAATGATTGGGTGAAGGGCGTTTACTATAAGTACCTCTCGTATTATGCCGGCGCTGAAAAGAAAATAGGTGACAACAGACGCATTGCTTTTATGACCTTTGCAACGCCCGGCGAGCGTGGCGCGCAGAATGCTTCAACTCAGGAGGTTTATGACCTTATGGGAGACAATATGTACAACAGTAACTGGGGGTACCAGAACGGCGTTGTACGCAATGCCCGCGTCAGGAGTACCTTCGAGCCTGTCTTCGTTGTGAAGTACAGCACGCAGGCTTATGAAGATATGGAGCTCAATGCAACTCTTCTTTGGCGTACCGGCAAGAATGGTTATTCCGCCCTTGACTGGTATGATTCCGCTGACCCGCGTCCGGATTATTACCGCAATCTTCCAAGCTATTTCTACGACGAGAACCCTGATATGAACCGTTATGATGAGTATCAGGCAGCACAGCAGAGGGAGGCCTGGTATTTCGACGTGAATACCCAGCATCTGGATTGGGACCATATGTACAATGTGAACTACAATTCCGAAAACGGACGTTCAAAATATGTGCAGCAGGAAAGAAGGGTTGACCAGAATGACCTCAATCTGGCTCTCAGTATGAAGTGGACTCCGTACAGCTTCTTTACATTTGATGGCGGTATCAATGCCAGGGTAAACCGCACGGAGTATTATCAGACCGTAAAGGACCTTCTTGGAGGCGAGTATTTCGTGAACATCAACAACTTTGCTGAGCGCGATTACGCATTCTCCGAGGCCAAAATCCAGTACGACCTTGATTATTGGCTCAACAACGGACGACAGGCTCAGATTCTCCATAAGGGTGATAAATACGGTTATGACTACTACGCTCAGGTACGCAGTCTTAAGGCTTGGTTCAACAATCGCCTTGACCTCGGTCCTTTCAAGGCTAATCTTGCAGCTAAGGTGGGTTATGAAGGATTCTGGCGCGACGGTCTTATGCGCAACGGTCTTTTCCCAGGCAAGCAGGCTGACGGCAGCGATTTCATAATCGACGGAATCAACCTCACAGCGGACGGGGGCTATGAGAGCTCGTACGGCAAATCCGAGAGGGCAGATTTCTTTGTAGGTTCAGTAAAAGCCGGAGCAGAGTACATTCTTACAGGAGGCCACCGTTTCTTTGCCAATGCAGGTTATTTCCTGGATGCACCTAAGTTCAACGGAGCGTTCCTGTCTCCGCGTACCCGCAATACACTGGTACCTAACCTCACCAATACCAAGACTTTGTCTGCCGACATTAATTATCAGTACAGCAACTCCGGAAGGAATCTTCGTGTCAGTGCATTCTACACTACGATTAAGGACCAGACCGATGTGATGAGTTTTTACGATGACTCGCAGAACTCCTTCACCAACTTCGCAATGTCCGGAATCGACCAGAGGCATATGGGTATAGAATTGGGCTTCAAGTTCCCGTTCTTCATTTCCGGACTTACAGTACAAGGTGCATTGAGCTTGGGCGAGTACATCTACACCTCTACTCCGACGATGACCCAGACCATAGACAACAGTTCAACAGTTGTTGTTGAAAACGAGCCTGTGACCTACTGGGCTTCACACCCTATCTACAAGAAGGATGCAGAGGGAAGTCCCATCATTGACGAGGACGGGTATTATACGGTTGAAAAGGTTCAGAAACACTATGTGCCTTCCACTCCGCAACTCGCTGCCAATTTCGGTCTCAACTACCGTCTCCCATCCTATTGGTTTTTCTCATTGGGCGTAAATTACTATGCCAATTCATACTTGAGCATGAACCCTCTCTACCGTACCGAACTTGCAGTAGTAGGACCTGATGATAAACTCACTTCCGTTGCCCGTGAGGAGCATCGTGCAAGCTGGTTGCTTACCAAGGATATCGTTGGTATGGGCCTGTCTGCCACTGAAATCGAGTATATGGCAGCACAG
Source organism: Candidatus Cryptobacteroides sp. (assembly GCA_051869975.1). Taxonomy (GTDB): domain Bacteria; phylum Bacteroidota; class Bacteroidia; order Bacteroidales; family UBA932; genus Cryptobacteroides. The sequence goes on from JBJEBK010000024.1 coordinate 10,555, forward strand.
GAGAAGTTCGATCCTGCTTTCGTGATGAATGCGAGCATAGGTAAGAGCTGGTACATCAACCGTCAGTATCAGATTGGTTTCTCTCTTGAACTCAAGAATTTGCTCAACAATACCGGCATCCGTACTGGCGGTTATGAGCAGACCCGTCTTATCAAGAGCGGAAGCTACGAACGCTACTATCGCTTCGACTCCAAGTATTTCTATATGGCCGGAGCTAACTATATGTTGAACATTTATTTCAGATTCTAAGGAGGAACAGTTATGAAAAAGTATTTTGTTATCGCACTTGCAGCCTGTGCTCTTCTTAGTTCCTGCGAAGAGTTCCAGCCTGTATTTACATTCCAGTACAAGGATTCCGAGAACTATGAGAATGTTCCTGGTTCCAATGTGGTTCAGCCTGGCGATCTCACTCCCACCCATACAATAGCTCAGCTTGTCAGTCTATACACTCCCGGCAGTCCAATCGTGATAGAGGACGATATCGTCATTGCCGGCCGTGTGATATCTTCAGATAAGAAAGGAAACTTCTACAAGCAGATTTTCCTTCAGGACGAAACCGGAGGAATTGAGCTTAAACTTGGCAAGAACAGTCTTTACAATGACTATAAGCCCGGTCAGATGGTTTATGTGAAATGCGGACCTGGAGAGAAGACCGGAGGCCTTACACTTGCCAGCTATGGCTACAAGACCGGGAACTACGGTGGTAACGGTATGCCTCAGATTGGTTCAAAGTTCCATCCTGGAGAATATGCCGTGACTTATGAGAGCTCTTATATTATGTCTGACCGCGTCATCAATGACCACGTGTTCCGTGGGCCTTACGATGATATTGTGGAGCAGGTTCCGGTTGTTCTCACCGAATCACAACTGCCTAAAAACACAGCAACTCACGCCTCCTGTCCTTATATCGGCCGTCTTGTTACCTTAAAGGGCCTCAAATATGGCAATGAGGTGTTTACACTGCTGTATCTTAGCAGCGAGTCTTCCAGCAAGGAGTCCAAAAACAGGGTTTTCCTTTCAGACAAGACTTGGGGAATCGATACCTGGGCAATGAGTAAAGTCAATTTCCTAGAGCGTCTGCGCAGAGGTGATTTCGACTCTGCAACAGTCGGAAATTCCGGAGATAATTTCGGGTCTGTATCCAATGCAAATCTTGATCATGTTGCTAAAACGGATCCGGGCTTCCTTGACGGAATGAACGATGAGGCCTTCCGCAGAACGGTTTACTATTGGGTCTATGGCAATTTCCCGGAGGAAGAAGCGGATCAGGCACTTGCAGCAGACAGAATTAAGCCTGAAAATCTTCAGAAATATTGGGTTCGCTACTGCCTTGCAACCAATGCTAACGGTTATTCAGTGAGCCAGTATTTCAAGATGGGAAACACTGAAATTCAATTGAGAACCAGCGGCTTTGCCAAATTCGCCGATATGAAAATCCCTCAGGAAGTTCTTGACGGCAGTAAAACCGTCAGCATCACCGGTGTACTCACAATGTATCAGGGCAGCATTCAGCTTGTTGTAAACGATGTTGATGATATAGTTGTAGAATAAAATGAAACACACCACAGCAATACTCGCAATGTCATTATTGGCAGCATCTTGTAATTGCAATCCTTTCCTCGAAGAGTGGAATACCCCTTACGGTATTCCACCTTTTGAGAAAATAAAGACGGAGCACTACATTCCGGCAATCGAGAAAGGAATTGCACAGCAGAAGTCCGAAATCGAGGCCATCATCAGCAACCCTGCGACCCCGACTTTCGACAACACCATCGCCCCGCTCGAACTCTCGGGCGAAATCCTCAGCAAAGTCCAGGGTGTACTCTTCAACGTAGCGGAGACCGACCAGACTCCGGAGCTTGACGCAGTAATGGAGCAGGCCATCCCTATGCTCAGCGCCCACGGCAACGACATCAGCTTCAACAAGGCTCTCTACGCAAGGGTAGCGGCAGTCTATCACGCAGACCAGAGCTCCCTCACCCGTGAGCAGCAGATGGTGCTCAAAAACTGGTTCGATTCCTTCGAGCGCGAAGGAATAGGTCTGAGCGAAGAGCTTCAGGACGAACTGCGCACCATCAACACCCGCATCGCCGAGCTCACCCAGAAAATCGGCAACAACATCCTCGCGGAGTCCAACGCCTTCAAGGAGAAATTCGGCTTCAGCGTAAGCTATTACCCTTCAAGGATGACCACCACCGAGGACCGTGAGCTCCGCCGCCAGTACAACGAAGCCTACCGCCTGCGCGGCCACAACGGCAACGAATACGACAACCGCGAGCTCATCAAAGAGCTCCTCGCGATGCGCATCCGCAAGGCCAACATACTCGGCTACGAAAGCTCAGCAGCCTTCACCCTTTCCAACAAGATGGCCGCCACCCCTGAAACGGTAGATAATTTCCTTCAGGGCATAATGGACGCCGCTGTCGCAAAGGCAAAGGCGGAGCTGAAGGATATGCAGGCCCTTATGGACAAGGACATCAAGGCAGGCAAGCTCCCTAAGGGCTCCAAAATCGAGCAGTGGGACTGGTGGTACTATGCCGAGAAGGTGCGCCGCGAGCGTTATGACCTTGACGAAGAGCAGGTAAGCAAATATTTCAAGGCCGAGAATGTGCTCAACGGAGTCTTCACCGCAGCCAAGATGCTCTACGGCGTGAACGCCGAGAAAATAGAAGGCGTACCGAGCTACAACCCTGACTGCGTCACCACCTGGAAGCTTACCTACGACGACGGTTCGCTCGTGGGCATACTCACCACCGACCTCTTCCCGCGCAGCAGCAAGAGGGGAGGAGCCTGGATGAATAATGTACGCAACCAGTATGTGGACGCACGGGGCAATGATGTACGCCCTATCATCGTCAATGTGGGCAATCTCAACGAATATATGAGCATCGACGATGTTTCCACCACCTTCCACGAGTTCGGTCACGCCCTCCACGGCCTGCTCTCCAAGTGCCGCTATCCTTCAGTGAGCGGCACCTCGGTAAAGCGCGACTTCGTGGAGATGTTCTCCCAGTTCAACGAAAACTGGGCCTTCCAGCCTGAGCTGCTTGCCCAATATGCAGTTAACGACGAGGGCGAGGTCATCCCTCAGGAGCTTGTGGACAAGATAATCGCAGCTTCAAAGGTCAACCAGGGCTTTGCCACTACCGAGCTCTGCGCAGCTTCTATGCTCGATATGCGCTGGCACGAGCTCACCTCCGTTGAGGGAGTTGACATCGACGAGTTCGAAGCAAAGGTTGCACGCGAAATCGGCCTCATCCCTGAAATCACCTTCCGCTACCAGAGTACATATTTCAACCATATCTTCGGCGGAAGCGGCTATGACTCAGGCTACTACGGCTATCTGTGGGCGGAGGTTCTGGACAAGGACGCATTCTCCATCTTCGAGGCTTCCCCTAACGGAGTATGGGACAAAGAGCTTGCTCTCAAGTTCAAGCAGATCTTCCTCGAAAGGGGCGGAAGCGAGGAGCCGGCCGTGCTCTACCGCGAGTTTGCAGGCCGTGAGCCGGATTCCAAGGCAATGCTTTCAAAACGTGGACTTCTTTAATATTTCCTAAGAATATGAACAGAAAAGTACTTCTTATGATTCTTGACGGTTGGGGCGAAGGTCGCCACGACCACAGCAATGCAATTTATACTCAGGGCCAGCCGTTTATCGACTCCCTGAGGGCGAAATATCCTTATTCTCATCTTCACGCCTGCGGCGAATATGTAGGCCTTCCTGACGGGCAGATGGGCAACTCCGAGGTAGGACATATGAACCTCGGTGCCGGCCGCGTCGTATATCAGGACCTGGTGAAGATCAATATTGCCTGCCGCGAGCACAAGCTCCTGCAGAACAAGGAAATAGCTGCCGCTTACGACTATGTGAAGCGTACGGGCAAGAAGCTCCATTTTATGGGCCTCTGCAGCCACGGCGGCGTGCACTCTTCCCTCAATCACCTCTATGAGTTCCTCGCCGAGGCGAAGAACCAGGGGCTGGAGGATGTCTATGTGCACTGCTTTATGGACGGCCGCGATACCGACCCGCGCAGCGGACTCGGTTTTGTTGCCGAGCTTGAGGAGCAGATGTCAAAGACCACCGGAAAGGTTGCCAGCGTGTGCGGACGCTTCTATGCTATGGACCGCGACAAGCGCTGGGACCGCGTGAAGGCTGCCTACGATATGCTCGTTGAGGGCAAGGGCGCCGAATTCGGGTCCGCCCAAGAGGCTATCAAGGCTTCCTATGCAGCCGATGTGACCGACGAGTTCATCAAGCCTGTCGTTATTACCGAAGGCGGCAAGCCGCTGGCTAAAATCGAGGAAGGCGATGCCGTGATTTTCTACAACTTCCGCAACGACCGCGCCCGCGAGCTTACAGCCGTTCTGACCCAGAACGATATGCCTGAGCAGGGAATGCACACTCTGCCTCTGTACTATTGCTGCCTCACTCCGTACGATGCGACCTTCAAGGGCCTGCACATTCTCTTTGACAAGGAAATAGTGACAGACACCCTCGGCGAGACCCTTGCGAAGTACGGCAAGCACCAACTGCGCATTGCGGAGACAGAGAAATATGCCCACGTGACCTTCTTCTTCAACGGTGGGCGCGAGGCTCCGTTCGAGAACGAGGACCGCATCCTGGTGAACTCACCTAAGGTGGCGACCTACGACCTCCAGCCGGAGATGAGCGCACCTGAGGTTGCCGAGAAGCTGATTGAGGCCATCAATACGGAGAAGGAGGATGCGATTATCCTTAACTTCGCCAACGGTGATATGGTGGGACATACGGGTGTATATGACGCTATCTGCAAGGCGGTCAAGACCATCGACTCTCTCGTGGAGAAGGTCGTTGCCGCTGCCGTCGAGCACGACTATGTTGTGCTGCTTACCGCTGACCACGGCAATGCAGACTATGCGGTCAACGAAGATGGTACCCCTAATACCGCACATTCCCTGAATCTGGTTCAGTTCATTGTCATCAACGCAGGCGATGAGGTCAAGACCGTCAAAGACGGTGCCCTCTGCAATGTGGCTCCTACCATTCTCAAGCTTATGGGTATCCCTCAGCCTGAGGCAATGACCGCAGAACCTCTTATCTAGAATGTATAAATTCCAACCTATAATCAAGACCCTTGTCTGGGGCACCGAGAGCTGGGTGCTCTCCGGTGTTCCGGGGGGCGAGTCTGTGGTTGCCGAAGGCCCTGATGCCGGCAAGAAGATTACCGATATTTTTCCGGGGCAATTCCCTCTGCTGATTAAGTTCATAGATGCGCACGATGACCTTTCGATTCAGGTTCATCCTGATGACGAGCTGGCCTTGAAGCGTCACAACTGCAAGGGAAAAACGGAGATGTGGTACATTATCGGTGCCGGTGAGGGTGCCCATCTGCTGAGCGGACTCAAGGAGCAGATAGATGCCGACAAATATGTGGAGCTTGTCCGCAAGGGAGAAATAGTGTCCGTTCTTGCCGACTACAAGGTTGCTCCCGGCGATGTATTCTTCCTTCCCGCAGGGAGGATTCACGCTATCGGAGGCGGCTGCTATCTTGCTGAGATTCAGCAGACTTCCGACATTACCTACCGTATCTACGACTACGGCCGTATGGGTCTGGACGGCAAGCCGCGCCAGCTCCATACCCAGGAGGCCAAGGACGCGATTGATTATAGGGTTTATCCTGACTACAGGACTCATTATGCGGCCGCGCCGGATACTTCCGTGGAGCTGGTGAACTGTCCTTATTTCAAGACGGAGCTGCTGGAACTTACGGGGCCTTTTGCCCGTGACCTTACGGATTGCGGGGAGTTCCTGATTGCAATCGCACTGGAAGGCCGGACCCGGCTCGTGCGCCGCTCGGCCTGCCCTGCCTGCGCCGACGAAGTCCTCACCCTCAACTCGGGCGAATGCGCCCTCATTCCCGCCACCGACCTCAGCGTCTGCTTCGAGCCGGTCGGCTCCGGGTCCAAACTCCTCACCACCTTCGTACCTTAGTCCGCTCCGGCATCTCCGCTGATGCCCCTTCGTCCTTTGCGGGGGCTCTACCCCCGAATGACCCCCGCGGCTCCCGGCCTACCGATTCCGCTTCGCTACATCCCGGCCTCCGCCGTCGCGCTGAGGCGCAATTGTCCCACATCCCCACCCCCCCCTGTTTGTCCCCCTCCCTTCCTGCCCCCCCCAGCCTTCCCTGTCCCGACACGGCCCGACCGAAAATAGAGTGGTTGCGAGGGTAAAATTGTAACGCATTGATACACAGCGGTTTATATTTTTAGTATGGGGTAAAATACCCCATACTAAAAATATAACTTGCTAATAATTAACCAGTTACAATTTCACCTCCATATGGAGGGCCTGTTGCAGCTTCAGTCAATATGAAGAATCCCTTTGAGATGAGCAGGTGTGACACCGGAAAGGCCACCCAAAACCCGAATCCACTGAAGAGTTTCGTCGGCACTCATAGCCCAAGGTCTGAAGGAATATAGAGGAACTGACTTCTTTATGTGATTCAACATAGTGATGTATGGCTTGTGTGGCATCGACTCGTCATCGAGCTCATATTCCGCTCCTGTATTGAAATCAGGAGCTTTGAGCATATCATCCGTAGAACGGAAATAGCCGGCCATTTTCCGATAATCTATAACATTGTATCCGATGATAATCTTATTGACAATAACTTGCCACTCTGCCGGAGACAAAAGCGATTTGATATTAGCCAAATATTCTACACTTATGTTTGTTTCGGATTGAATCATCAACTCTATCTGGTTTGAGATCGACTGAAATTGCAGGCTTGATTTCCGTTTGCTCAAGGAGCATTCCGGCGCATGCTGGGAAGGAGCATAGCGCAAAAAATTCCATTTATAGTCTATGGCCCTGGCTACCAAGTGCTTCTCCACCGGATTGTTTACAATGTAGTTGAAGGTGCTGACTACACTCTTGGAGCCTGATTTGAATGAAGCGCCGAATCGTGCTGCAAAGTTGGCGCCTTCTTTACCCATATATTGATTGTAGCCGCGAGAGAAAACAGATGTTGCGAAACGCAAAAAATGCGTCATCTGCTCCCTGTTGATGAACTCAGCAAGGATATGGATATGATTCAGCATATAGCATAGAGCGTAAATCTTTACACCGTACTTTCTTGCAGAAGCAGATAAGACAGTAAAGTGCGATAGGATATGAATGTCATCATAGAAGATGACACCCCAGTCAGCGCTGTGCTGATAAATGTGAACAGGTGTTCCGTTTTTGAAAAATCGTCGTTCCATATTTCATAATATTAAGTTCAGGGAAGAATGCGCGTGTTAGCCTCGCTTCGACTCCCGTCGCAAAACGATAGTGCGACAGAATGCAAAATGGTTGTAATTGTTTATACCCTTAACCATCGCTTTCAGGTCAAAGTCAATGCTATTCTTCAACTGCAGCATAACAGAAGCAAATTTAGACAAATCCTCCTAATATTGTGCTTGTTTATTATGAATTTGTCCATACGATGCCGAGATGACCGTGTTTTCGGGACAATGGCAACACTGACGCTACTTCTTTCGCTGGGTGGGACGGGCGATGATTTGGATTTCGATACTTTCGGGTTTATAGCCGCGGTAACGCCGGTGGCGAATGTGATTTTCAACCATTGCCACGAGTTCAGGGTCATCCAAATCGGTGAAAGTGCCGGCTTCGGCATCGTATAGATGAACGTGATTGCCGGTACTTACATCGAAATACATCTTGCTGTCAGGGCTGTAGCGATGGGAATATATCCCAAGCTGGGCCATCTGGCTGAGAATATTGTAAACCGACGCAGTAGAAACTGTCGCGCTGGTGTTTTCTTCAATCCACTCCGACACCTGATCTGCGCATGCGTGACCGAGAGCCATCATTGCCTGATGGACTGCAACACGCTGCGTAGTAGCCTTGAGGCCCTTGCTTTTGAGGGCAAGTCTGAACGCATCTACGGAAAGTGGAGCTGAAATCATACTATTCGATTTGGGATGTGCAAAGTTAGCTTTTTCTGTGCATTTCACAAAATGATAACATTTATCCCGAGTAAACCGATGTCAGTAAAACTCGAATTTAGACAAATTAAACGTTTAAAACCTTTATAAACGGATAATCCTTACGAAATTTGCTGAAAAAAGATTTAGCTATGAAACTCCAGGAATTATCTCCTTGCGAATGGCCTCGGGAGAGGCTGCTCAGCGGCGGGCCGGGGGCCCTTTCCAACAGTGAACTTCTTGCGGTGCTTCTGCGCAGCGGAACTGCGGACAAAAATGTGCTGGAACTGTCCAGAGACCTTATTGCCTCGTGTGACGGGAGGCTGGTGGAACTCTCACGCCTGACTCTCGGGGAACTATGCGGCATTCCCGGAATCGGCAAGAGCAAAGCTGCGGTGGTGATGGCGGCTTTCGAACTGGGGAGGCGCTTTATGGCGGAATCCACCGACAACAATCTGCCGATAACGAGTTCGGAGATGGTTTACCGGCATCTGCTTCCGCGGCTCAAAGGCCTTGACCACGAAGAGTGCTATGTGATGTGCCTGTCGGCAACGCATCGCATCAACGGGGTGCATATGCTGGGAAGAGGGACGGAAGACAGTGTGCTGTTTGAGCCGAAAGATGCCATCAAAAAGGCTTTTGGGGATGGGGCCCGGGCGCTGATTATTGCACATAACCATCCGGGAGGCAATCCGCTGCCCTCAACAGCGGATATTCAAAAGACGGATTCGCTCTCGAAAGCGTGCTATGCCTGCGATATGGAACTGCTGGACCATATCATAATCAGTGATGACAAATATTATTCTTTCGCGGAAGACAAAGTTTGTTGCCCAAGTATTTGCAAGGAATAAAAATTTTTGTACCTTTGCATTCCTGACACGGTGAGATTAGTTCAGTTGGTAGAGCACCAGATTGTGGTTCTGGGTGTCATGGGTTCGAGCCCCATATCTCACCCCAAAACGGACAGCAGAAATGCTGCCCGATTTTTGTTTTATGGACATTTTTAGGTTAGTGGTTGTGTTGTTCAGGACGCCCCCAGCCTGTCCGAAAAGTCGCTATCACGGAGTGAAATCGGTCTTCTGCAATGCTCTGGCATGGGTAGAAGCGGCTGGAGAGGCACTTTTCGGGCAGGCTCCCCTCCATATGGAGGGGAAATTTTAACTGGCTAATTATTAGTAAGTTATATTTTTAGTATGGGGTAAAACCACCCATACGAAAAATATAAACCGCTGTGTATTAGCGCATTACAATTTCACTCATACAACCAGCCAGTTTCGGTCGGGCCGGGGAGGAACAGGAAAGGCCGGGGAGGGCAATAAAGCGGGCAGGGGCCTGTGGGAGGCGTGCCGGAGAGGGAGACAGCGCGGAAAGGGACACGGAGCCTTACAGCGACTTGCGCAGGCGGGCGAGAGGGATGCCGAGCTGGTCGCGGTACTTGGCGATGGTGCGGCGGGCGACATTGTAGCCCTTTTCGGCAAGGACAGCCACAAGCTGCTCGTCCGTGTAAGGCTTCTGCTTGTTCTCCGAATCCACAGTCTCCTGAAGCACCTTCTTGAGCTCCCTCGTCGAAACCTCCTCTCCGGCCTTGTTGATAAGACCCTCGGAGAAGAAATATTTCAGTTGGTAGATGCCGAACGGGGTTTCGATATATTTGCTGTTCACCACACGCGAAATGGTCGAAATGTCGAACCCGGTCATATTGGCAATATCCTCCAGAATCATTGGCTTCAAATCGCAGTCGTCACCGCTGTGGAAAAAGGCATTCTGGAAATCGATAATTGCCTGCATAGTCTTGGAAAGGGTATTCTGCCTCTGCTTCAGCGCCTCGATAAACCACTTGGCACTGTCAATCTTGCCCTTCACGAAAGCGCTTGCCTCTTTCTTTTCCCTGTCGCTTCCCCCATTTGCCTTTTCCAGCATCTGGGCATATTTGCGGTTGATACGCAACTCCGGGATATTGAACCGCGGCATCTCGAAAGATACCTCCCCATTCTGAATCTTCAGCACGAAGTCCGGCACAATCTGCTCCGCAACATCATTGTATGAATCGCTGATCTGCCCTCCCGGAGCCGGGTTCAGCCGGGAAATCCGCTTCATGGCAGCCTTCAGCTCATCCTCGTTGATGCCCTGGTGGGACATTATCCTCTTGAAATGCTTGCTGGTAAACTCCTCGAAATCATCCTCCAATATGGCTCTCGCCAGTTTGGTCTCCGGGGTCTGGCGCGCAGCCTTCAGCTGAAGCAGAAGGCACTCGCGAAGATCCCTTGCACCAACTCCCGCAGGTTCGAACCCCTGAATCACCTTCAGGACTTTCTCCACCTCCTGGCGGTCGCTTTCGATATTTGCCCTGAAAGCCAGGTCATCCACCAGAGACTCCAGGTCCCTGCGAAGGTAGCCGTCCTCGTCCAGCGAACCTATGATAAAGGTAGCAACCTCCCTTTCGTGGTCGGAAAGATTGCGGAAACTCAGTTGCTCCAGAAGGCTCTGTGAGAAACTCTCCTTCACGGAGAAAGTGTTGTACTCCGGCCTCGCATCCTTGCCCCAGTTGTTGACTCTTGTTTTGTATTCCGGAATATAGTCATCCTGAAGCTGGTCCAGAGACACTTCCTGAGACTGCTCGGTAGAGTTCGGATCCGGAGTATCGTCCAATACCGGATTCTCTTCCAGTTCCTGACGCACGCGCTGCTCCAGGTCCTGGACCGGAAGCTCAATCAGCTTGATGGTCTGAATCTGCAGCGGCGACAACTTCTGTGTCTGAACCTGTGTCAGTCCTAATCCCTGTTTGCCCATAGCTATTGTTCTGCAGCGTTATAACCCGGAATCGGCTTGAGCACGCGTACCGTATCCACATAGTAACGCACCTTGTCGGAAACCACAGGGAAGCGCATTTTTTCCTTGACTATGAATGCTGTAGGGAAATCCCTGATAATGCTCTGCAGAGCAATCTGCGCATCCACCTTGGTTCTGAAATCTCCGACAGTCACCTTGAAATTGGGATTGTTGAACTTCAGATAGGTATTGTAGCCCGGGTAGAGAGCCTGAAAGCGTTTCATTACTTCCTGGGACTCCTCCCTGGATTTCTGCTTGTTGTCGAAATAGATGCGGATGCGGTAGCCGTCCACCTCACCCTCGGGTCCCTTGTTTTCGGCCACCCTCCTGGCAACGGCCTTGCGTACCGCATAGCTTTCATTTACCTGAATATCTCCAAGTGCTTCGTATATGCTCATTCCTTCGAGCTCCTCATTGCAGCGCGGCACCTGGCGATATACGACAGAGTCCACATACATATATCCTTCCGGAGCCACTTCCAACGAATCATTTGCGGCCGGCTCCTGCGCAAAAGCGGTGCAGCACAGAGCCAGAGCGCTGAATATGGTCAGTACTTTTTTCATTTCTCCAATTCTGACAATTTAAAATTGACGATTTCCTTGCGGCGTCTTATGCCTAGACAATCCTTTACTGTTGCGGAAGCATCGGCGCTCAGTTCACTCAAATCCTGTGCCTGAATCACTCTAAGCAGCTGGAACACCCCGACTCCGTCCGCAAGGAAGACCTGAACCCTCGCCTGAAGTTGCGATTCGCAGCGCTTTGGGATTACCAGCGTATCTGTCACAAAGTGCACCAGCTTCTTTTCCCCGTTTTTCACGCTCCCCTGTATTTCGGTGATTTCCAGCTCCCTGGAAGGGTTGTACACGGTCATGTCCACCGAAATCGTTGCCGGATTGGCGAAGAGATTCACCTCCCTCAGGGCAATATCGCGCACCTCCAGCTTGCGGTACGGGTTGCACGAAGAGCAGCAAAGCAGGGCTGCCAGCGCGGTCACTATTATTCCTATATTTTTTTTCACATCCCAAAGATACATAATTTTCGTATCTTTGGGGCGATTTATGAAAAAGGTATATATAGAGACTTACGGCTGCCAGATGAATGTAGCCGATACGGAAATCATCTTTTCCATACTTTCGAAGCACGGATGGGAGCGCTGCGAAAGCATTGAACAGGCAGATGCGGTAATGGCGAATACCTGCTCGATTCGCGACAACGCGGAGCAGCGCATTCTCGGCCGCATCGACCAGTTCGTCCTCCAAAGGCAGAGCCGCCCCGTCATTATAGGCATACTCGGATGTATGGCCGAGCGTATGAAGGAAAAGCTCCTGGATACCGGCAAGGTGGATATAGTCGCAGGCCCTGACTCGTACCGCCGCCTGCCCGAACTGCTCGAAGCCGCTGCCGACGGACATCCTCAAATCGCTGTAATGCTCAGCCGCGAGGAGACCTATGCCGACATCGCTCCGGTGCGTATTGACCGCAACGGCGTATCCGCCTTCATATCCATTATGCGCGGATGCAACAATGTCTGCTCCTACTGCGTGGTGCCATATACCCGCGGAGCGGAACGCAGCCGCGATGCCCACACCATAGTGCGCGAAGCTTGCGACTGCTTCGAAAAGGGCTACCGCGAGGTGACCCTGCTCGGGCAGAATGTCGATTCATACAACTGGGAGGGCACCGGCTTCGCCCAGCTTCTCGCAATGGTAGCCGAGGTAAGCCCGCTGCTGCGCGTGCGCTTCTCCACCTCCAACCCGCAGGACATTTCCGATGCGGTCATAGAGACGATGGCACGCTATCCCAATATCTGCCATCACATCCATCTGCCGGTGCAGTCCGGCTCCGACCGCATACTTGAGAAAATGCGCCGCCGCTATACCCGCGCGTGGTATCTGGAGCGCGTCGCGAAGATTCGCGAGCTCATTCCGGACTGCGCCATAAGCACGGATGTCATTGCCGGCTTCTGCTCGGAAACCCTTGAGGACCACGCAGATACGCTCAGCCTCTTCGAGCAGGTCGGTTTCGATGCGGCCTATATGTTCTATTACTCCGAGCGCCCCGGCACGCTTGCAGCACGCAAGTATCCGGACGATGTGCCTATAGAAGAAAAGACCCGCCGCCTGAACGAAATCATCGCGCTTCAGAACCGCCTCAGCCTCGAAAGCAACCGCCGCGATGTCGGCAAGATATTTGAAGTGCTCGTGGAGGGTCCGTCCAAGAAGACGGACCGCGACCTTTGCGGCCGCACCGGGACCAACAAGATGTGCGTATGGACGGACAGTGTCCACAAGAGCGGCGATTATGTGAAGGTCAAGGTGCTGGACTGTACCCAAGCCACGCTGCTTTGTCAGTTGATTTAGTTATCTTTGCACGCAATGGAAAAAACGAAGTGCCTCATCATAGGAGCCGGTCCTGCCGGCTACACCGCAGCCATCTACGCAGGCAGGGCTGCTCTTGATCCGGTGGTCATCGAAGGTCCGGAACCGGGCGGACAGCTCACCACTACCCATATTGTCGAAAACTATCCCGGCTTTGCCGAAGGCATTGACGCACGCGCCCTTATGGATGCTATGCGCGCCCAGGCCGAGCGTTTCGGAGCCAGGATGGTGCGCGGAAGCGTCGTAAGCTGCGAGCTCGCCACCAGGAGCGTAACCCTCGATTCGGGCGAGACCTGGAGTGGTGATACTCTGATTATTGCAACAGGAGCATCCGCCAAATACCTCGGCCTCGAAAGCGAGAACCGCTTCCGCGGCCTCGGCGTCTCGGCCTGCGCCACCTGCGACGGCTTCTTCTACCGCAAGCGCAAGGTAGCGGTGGTGGGAGGAGGCGATTCCGCCTGCGAAGAGGCGCTGTATCTGAGCTCCCTCGCGAGCAAGGTCTATATGATAGTGCGCAAGGACTATCTTCGCGCTTCCGAGGCCAACAAGAAGCGCATTGCGGCCGCCCCCAACATCGAAGTGCTCTTCGGCTCCGTTACCAGGGAGGTGCTCGGGGACGGGAGCGGAGTGACGGGCGCAAGGCTGGAGCGTAGAGGAGAGCTGTATGACATCCAAATCGACGGCTTCTTCCTTGCAATAGGACGCCATCCGAACGCAGAATGGCTGGGAGGCCAGCTGCCGGTGGATGAGAACGGCTATATCCTCAGCGACGGCGTAAAGACTTCTGTCCCTGGCGTTTTCGTTGCGGGAGATGTGCGCAATACCGATTTCAGGCAGGCCGTGACAGCCGCATCAGACGGCTGCCGTGCGGCTCTCGAAGCAGAAAAATACTACAAGAATGAGATACAGTAAGATTATCTTTGCCGCGGCTGTGGCCCTTGTCGCCGTAGCAGGCTGCAAATCCCAGTACGAAGAGCTTCTCGAAAGCTCTGATGTGAAAGCCAAGTACAAGGCCGCTTTCGAGTATTACAACAGCGGCAAATATTCCAAGGCCGTTCAGCTCTTCGAGTCGATTTCGCTAGCGGTCAGCGGCACTCCGCAGGACGACACGGTGCAGTTCTACACCGCAATGAGCAACTACAACCAGAGGGATTTCTACACCGCAGAAGGCAACCTCACGCACTTCATAGAGAACTATCCGGCAAGTCCTTTCATCGAGAGCGCCCAGTTCCTTAGAGTGGACTGCCTCTACAGGGCGACTCTGCGCTATGAACTGGACCAGAAGCCGACCTATGCGGCAATTACCGCCATCAACGAATACAAGATGACGCATATCGGTTCCCCGAATGTCGCGATTTGTGACCGTATGCTCGAGGACCTCAACGAGAGGCTTGACCGCAAGGCCTACGAGAATGCCAGGCTGTACTACAAAATGGAGGATTACAAGGCCTCCAGGGTGGCTTTCAAGAATGTGCTCAAAGACAATGCGGACAATATCTACAGGGAGGATATTCTCTACTATGCAGCTATGTCTTCCTACAAATATGCCCTCAACAGCGTAGCGGCAAAGCAGAAGGAAAGATATATGGTCTTCGTTGACGACTACCTCAATTTCGTAGGTGAGTTCCCTGAGTCCAAGTACCGCAAGGAGCTGGATTCACTCTACGAAAAAGTAAGAAAGAAATAATTTGAAACTTTCACCTCAGTACCTGTAGTAAAGACTATAGAGAACAATAATTTCAACAGATATGGATATCAAGAAAGTACCTACCAACACCATTACACGTGACACCCGCAAGCTCGCAGAGCCTACAGGAAATATCTATGAAACAGCAGTAATCCTTTCCAAGAGGGCAAACCAGATTTCCCTTGCTGAGAAGAAGGAAATCACCCGCAAGCTTGAGGAATTCAAGAACGAGCGTGACAATATGGACGAGGTTTTCGAGAATAAGGAGCAGATTGAAATCTCCAAATTCTATGAGCGTCAGCCTAAGCCGGACCTCATTGCAATCGCCGAATTCGAAAACGGAGAGCTTTACTATCGTCAGGCTCATACGGACGATTTGAAGAAGTAAGATGCTCCGTTCCCTGCACGTCGAAAATTATGTATTGATAGACTCTCTGGACATTGAATTCCCGGAGGGTCTTGTCATCATAACCGGCCAGACCGGCGCGGGCAAATCCATTCTGCTCGGAGCCCTGAGCCTGCTCACGGGTGCCAAGGCCGACGCCGGAATCATCGCCTCGGGCGCAGACAGCTGCGTGGTCGAAGGTGAGTTCGTCGTGGAAGGGGACAAGGCCTCCCTTCAGGCTGCTTTGGAGCAGGCGGAGGTCGAATGGAACGATGGGGAGCTCCTGATAAGACGTGTTGTCCACGCTTCGGGCCGCTCACGTTCCTTTATCAATGATTCACCGGTCAGCGTGCAGCTCCTCTGCGAGCTGTCGCAGCAACTCATAGACATCCACTCCCAGCACCAGAGTCTTGCTTTGACAAGGAGCAGTTTCCAACTCGCTCTGCTGGATCATTTTGCGGGAAATGATGCACTTCGCGCCGTCTGCTCTTCGCAATGGGCTGCACTGCAGGGGGTGAACCGCGAACTCTCCGAGCTTCGTGAGCGTATGGCCCGCCTTGCTGCGGAGAAGGAATACAACCAGGCCCAGTGGGAGCAGCTTGACAAGGCACGCCTTCGTGCCGGCGAACTGGAGGAGCTCGAAGAAGAGCAGAAGCAGCTTGCCAATGCTGAGCAGATAAAGGAGAATCTTTCGCTTGTGGAGCAGGCTCTCGATTGTACAGAGCAGCTTCGCGAGGCCCGCAAGCTTCTGGAGAAGACCTCGGCCTTCATCCCGGCTGCTGCCGACCTTGCCTCACGCCTGGATTCTTCCCGTCTGGAAATAGAAGATATTCTGGAAGATGTCAGCTCGCGCAATGCTTCGCTGAGCATCTCCGGTGAGCGGCTGGAGCAGGTAGAGGACAGGATTTCGCTTCTCTATCTGCTTATGCGGAAGCACAATGTGCGCACGGTTGAAGAGCTGCTGCCAGTGCGTGACAGCTATGCCCGGGCTTTGTTCGACAGCTCCGCTCTCGAACTCCGTGAAGATGAGCTCGTGAAGGCTCAGGCTGCCGCTCAGAAGTCATATGACGGCACTGCGGCCGCGCTTCACAAGGCCAGAGTTGAGGCCGCCCCGAGGCTCGCTGACGAAATCCAGTCCAGTCTGCGTTTCCTGGAATTGGACCGTGCCGTGTTCAGGGTTGAGGTGCAGCAGAGCGCGTGCGGTGCTCTCGGAGCTGACAATGCCCTGTTTCTTTTCAGCTCTACCGGCAGTTCGCCTGTCGAGCTTTCAAGGTGCGCATCCGGAGGTGAGCTTTCGCGCATTATGCTCTGCCTCAAGGAGATGATGGCGCGCTATGTGGGTATGCCTACTATGATTTTCGATGAAATAGATACCGGAGTGTCCGGCAGCGTGGCCGACAAGATGGGCCGTATGATTTGCACTATGGGAGAGCATATGCAGGTATTCGCCATTACCCATCTGCCGCAGGTTGCTGCCAAGGGCTGTGCCCACTATGTGGTCAGCAAGAGTGAAGACCCGTCCGGCAGGGTGGTATCTTCCATCCGTCTTCTCGACAGCGAAGCCCGCGTTCAGGAAATCGCCCGCCTTCTCAGCGGCGAGCTCATCACCCCCGCCGCCCTCGCCAACGCCCGGGAGCTGCTGGGCTAGCCCCCCCTACTCCTCGCCTGTACCACCTATGTGGGGTGCAAATGTAACTGATTGATACATAGCATATTGCTATTTTCGTATGGGGTATTTACCCCATACGAAAAATACTAACATCCTTATTACTAACCACTTATAATTTCACCCCGTATTGCCTGATTGTGGCAATCTTCAGGTTACTCCACCCGAACCCAGTCGACGAGCAGGTAACCGCTGTCGTTTTTGGTGGAGTGGCGGTTGCAGAAAAAGCCGACCTTTGCGCCGACCCATTTGCCCGGACGGGCAGCAAATCGGTATTCCTCATCAGGGAGAGCCTGCCAATGCAGTCCGTCAAGGCTGTATTCGAAACGGCATAGAGCATCGGGTACATTGCCCTCACGCGGAGACGGTTCCACGCTGACCCTCACCCAAAGGGTGGTTTCACGATAAGCAAGAGGGGCAACCGGAGGCACCGTGGTGGACATATATCTGTCCGAATACGGCACAGGCAGCGCAGCGGAAGGCAGCGGCACACTGGCTAGCAGCTTTTCGGCACTGCCTCTCAAAGCATCCCTGCACTCCACCGCCTGAAGAACAACGCCCTCAGGGGTATTGAGCAGCTTCAAGGCGAAATAATCCACTCCGAAAACGGTCAGTCCGCAATTCTCTCCCCGCTCCTTCAGTTGCGGATTAGGCACAAAATGCAGCTTGGCCGTAAAGCTGAACTTGTCTGCCGGGAACTTCTGAAGCAGCAGGTTAGGGGTATCGGACAGATTCTTCCAGCCGGGAGCCTGCTTCACGGAATACAGTTTCAGCCCGCCCTTGCAGCCTGTTTCTCCAACATTACCGGGGCCCGCGAAACTCCAATACGGCGACGGAACGGCATTCCATTGCCACTGAAGGCCCAAATCCACTGAAGCAAAGTCATCGCTCTCAGCAGGCTGGAAGTTGCCGCTGCCTTTAAGATCTGGTTTGCGGTACTTCATCACAGGCTCACCAACCCCGTCTCCGTCCGTATCAAGCCCGATTACAGGCCAGTCATCTTCGGTCCAGTTCATAGGCTGAAGGTGCACCACCCTGCCATATGCATCCTTATCCTGGAAATGCAGGAACCAGTGTTCCCCTGAAGGTGTATCCACCCAGGCCCCCTGATGAGACCCGTTTACCGGTGAGCCCCCCTGGGCCAGCACAATCCTCTCGGCATATGGCCCGTAAGGGCTCTCTGCACGAAGCACTACCTGCCATCCTGTAGGCACGCCTCCGGCTGGAGAAAAGATATAATAATGCCCTCTGAACTTGTAGAACTTGGTGCCCTCAATGGTCGGCTGAGTGCGGTGTCCGTCATAGACTATCCTTGCTGGGGCAAGTAGGGACGAGCCGTCCCCAGAGAGAGGTGCCACAAACAGCACGCTTTTCAAACCCGCACGGCTACCCGCGCAACCGAATGATAACCAAGCCTTTCCGTTTTCATCCCACAAAGGGCAGGGGTCAATGAACCCCTTGGCTTTGAGCACCCACACGGGCTCCTCCCATTTCCCGGCAGGGTCGGAAGTCTTCACCATAAAAATACCCCTGTCAGGGTCGCCGCAGAAGATATAGAACTCTCCGTTGTGATACCTGATTGACGGTGCCCAGACGCCGTTTCCGTGTTGCGGAACAGAAAAGGAGTTGTCATCACCCCAGCCCGGTCCGGGGTAGTCAGTCAGAGCCGCACCTATCAGTTCCCAGTTCACCAGGTCGGTGGAGTGCAGAATCTGCAAACCCGGAAAGCAGCAAAATGAAGATGAAGTCATATAGAAGTCATTGCCGACACGGCATACATCCGGATCGGAATAGTCGGCATTGATTACGGGATTCAGATAGTAATCTCCCCGGTCCGGATTCCAGCTTTGCGCACAGGCGCAGCTCCCCGAGGCCATAAGGGCAATCGCGGTCATCACCGCATAGGCTTGACTCTTCATATTCATTGGTTATTGTGTCATTGCAAATATAACACAATTCCCGTCAAGCGGCTACACGATATGGAGGAGCCTGTCCCAAAAGTGCCACTCCAGCCGCTTCTACCCATGCCAGAGCGTTGCATAAGACCGATTTCACTCCGTGATAGCGACTTTTCGGACAGGCTGGGGGTGAAATCGTAACTATCTGACACACAGGGATTTAATTTTTTCGTAGGGGGGGGGAAACCACCCATACGAAAATACCAATATACTCTGTATCAATAGGTTACAATTTCACCACCACCGCCCCGGATTATTTATCCAGAACGTAGATGTTGAAGCCTGGGGTGTAGAGCACACGGCGAAGACCGGCGTTCACATTGCCGACATTCTCTGTATGCTCGAAGCGGAAATGGGTCTGCAGTCCGCTTTGGCTGAATTTGTGCAGTTTGGCTGGCCAGCCCCGGCCATAGGCGGCACAAATGCTTACGAAGTAGCGCATAGTGTCGTAGCCGTGGAAAGCGAAACTGTCGGGCTCAGTGTGGAAAAGCGCCCTGTAGTTGCTCACGAAGCGGATAACTTCCGGAGTGTCATAGTCCACATAATAGGTCACACTGTTGTGGAGGTAGGCATTGCACATCTCCTCCACATCGCTCGAACGGGTCTTTGCCGGACCGTAAATCGTCACATTGTGCTGCAGTGAATTCTGGAGGTACACATTTCGGATAACATCCTTCACAAACACATCCCTCTCGGAAAGAGCCATAACTCTTGTTGCGGTATCTGCCAGATGGGTGTGCACTCCGAACCACTCGTTCATCTCCAGACCGTTAGCCATAGCGTAATCCACCTCGATAAGATTCTCCTCCTCTTCTAGCTTGAGGCTGTTGCGGAGCAGCTTCATTGAAGGACTCAGCCTGACTCCGGCTTCCCTCACAACGATAAGTGTATCAGCCTCACCCTTCTCCTCCTTCATCCATTCCACGGCATCGAGCACCTGCCTGCTGGCAGGGGTAGCCGCGAGAATCACAGGGGAGTCGATAGTCAGTTCCTCGGTCTTGGCATCCATAGGGGAGACCAGCATCTTGCCTTCCGGCAGCAGAGGAAGAGCCTTCGAAATATCTCCCGCACTCACCGGTCCGATAATCACATCGCTGTCCTTGAAATCGCGGGCTGCCTGTGCGAAAGCGTGAGGCTCCATAGTGTCTATGGTGGTAATCTCCAGCTTTACCCCCTGGTCGCCCAGGTCCTTTGCCGCAAGCAATGCGCCGAAATAATAGTTGAGATAGCGCACATTGGCCGTGGTGTCGGCATCCATAGGAAGGAGCAGGCACACCTTGATGACCTCCGGAATATCATAGACGAAATCGTCCTCCTCCTCAATGATAGGCTCCGGGAAAACCGCCGTGCTGTCGGAAGCGGCGCACAAACTGTCGGCAACCGCAACAAGGCTGTCGGAAGCGGCCGGCAGGACCACGGAAGCGATATGCAAACTGTCTGAAGCGGCACTCAGGCTGTCGGAAACCGGCACCACAGTATCCGCAACAGCGCGTACCTGCAAACCGTCCGGAACAGAAGCGGCAGTTTTGCGCATCGCCGCGAGAGCCTGCTCGGTGGCCGGAATCAGCAGCACATCTCCGGCCTTGATAGGCCTGCGGTCAAGATTGAGGGAAGGGTTGGTGTCGATGATATCCAGACTCGACACCCCGTATGCCTTCCCGATAGAATACAGGGTCTGCCTGTCGCGGACCACGTGGGAGAAATATTGCTTACCGTCAATTGTTACAATATCGCCGGACACCGTCACTTCCGAAGGACGGTAGATGGTCTGGGCATTGAGCGGCGCTGCGGCAAACAGCACGCAGGCCAGCAGGGCAAGCAACTTTCTCATCTCAGTATTATTTGCTTGAGTTATACTCCTCGTTGAGTCCCTTGATGAGCTCCTCTGTAATGTCGAGAGCGGCATCACCGGTTACAACCGGAGTTGAAAGGAGTGCGCCCTGGGTTGCGAGAATGAGGTCGTAGCCCTTCTGAGCGTTGTACTTCTGTACATACTCCATCACCGCATTTGCGATATTGTTGAGGATAACCTGCTGCTCCTCGGCAAGTTCTGCCTGCTTCTGCTGGGCATACTGCTGGAAGTCGGCAACCTTCTTCTGAAGTTCGTTGTACTTAACCTCTGCGGTAGAACGGGTCATAAGGCCCTTGTTCAGCTTGTCGGCGAGATCCTTGTCCTCGTTCTCGAGCTTGGTGCGGCGGCGTGTCACCTCCTGGTCAACGCTCTTTGCCTTCTTCTCGAAGTCTGCCTGAAGCTTGATGGACATATCGTAGCGTGCAAGCACCTGGTCGAGATTGAAATAAACTGTTCCTGTGCTTACGGTCTCGACAGGCTCTCCGGCTTCGGCAGCAGCGGAGTCAGTCTTTGCGGGGAGAACGAATACGCATACGAGAGCTGCGATTGCAGCAACCAGCGAGCAGATGCTCAGGATAAGTGGAAGATTCTTTTTCATTGTACTATTGTTATTTTGTTGATTTCAAATTGCTGTGGGCCTGCTGCAAATACCTTGCTACAGTCTCTTCGAGTCCCAGATACAGCGCATCGCTTATCAGCGCGTGCCCGATAGATACCTCGTCAGTCCAAGGGATGGTTTCGATGAAATACTGCAGATTCTCCAGGCTCAGATCGTGTCCTGCATTCAGGCCGAGGCCGCAGTCGCGTGCGGCGCGGGCCGTGCGCAGGTACGGCTCCACCGCCTTGCGCCTGTCGGCGGCGTAGAGCTCGGCATACGCAGCGGTGTAGAGCTCAACCCTGTCCGCGCCGCACGCCTTCGCGGCCTCGGCCATACGGGGATCAGGGTCAATGAAAATCGAAACCCTTATTCCCTTGGAGTGGAACAGCCCGCACATCGAGCTCAGGAACTCCTTGTGGGCAGGCACATCCCAGCCGGCATTGGAAGTAATCGCATCGTGGGCATCAGGCACGAGAGTAACCTGTGCCGGGACCACCTCCATCACCAGCTCCCGGAAGCGCTCCTCGGGATTGCCTTCAATGTTGAACTCCGTGTGCAACAGGGGCTTGAGAGCCCTGACATCACTGTAGCGTATATGCCTTTCGTCCGGCCGCGGATGTACCGTAATGCCCTCCGCACCGAAACTCTCGATTGCCACAGCCGCCTTCTCCACATCGGGAACATTCCCTCCGCGGGCATTGCGGATGGTGGCAATTTTGTTGATATTAACGCTGAGTTTTGCCATAAAGGTCACAAATATACTGTTTTTTTTCTATTTTTGGAGGCTGGATGCTTTATGGGCGAACGCAAACAACTGCAATTAGGCGGCATCCGGACAAAAAGATGAGAGCAGCATACTATATAAAGAAAAAAGAACTGGCCTGTGATGAGCAAATCAAAGGTCTGGTCACCCGTCTGTCAGAATCCGGGATAGAGGTTTACAACATAGACGAAGGTCTTCGCGACCACACCGACCTGCTTCTGAGTTTCGGAGGTGACGGCACTTTCCTCAGCGCCGCCCATCTGGTATGCAGCGCCGGAGTGCCCGTGCTGGGCGTAAATCTGGGAAGGCTGGGTTTCCTGTCGGATGCCGAACTCCAGGATGTGGAGGAAGCTCTGATTTCAGGGAACCGGAAAGTGGAAAGCCGCACTATGATTCAGGCAAATGTCGCAGGAAAGTGCTTCTATGCCATCAATGAGGTTGCCCTGCGCCGCATTGCATCAGGCACCCTCGGTGTAGATGTAAAAGTGGATAATGATATCCTGCCTACCTATTGGGCAGACGGCCTTCTGGTTTCCACCAGCACCGGCAGCACGGCCTATTCGCTGAGCGCCGGAGGCCCTATCTGCTCGCCTGAGCTCAAAGCCTTCATCATCACGCCTATAGCTCCGCACAACCTCAATCTCAGGCCTCTTGTGGTGCCTCAGGAAGCGGTAATCTCAATGTCGGCATACGACAGGAAGAACCGCAAAGTCGTGCTTTCCATAGACAATATGGACTTCGAAATCCCGGCAGGGAAGCCTGTGCGCATCAGCTGCGCCCCTTTCCCCCTGCTCAGAGTAGTAACAGGCAAATCCAGTTTCATCGGCGCCCTGCGCTCCAAACTTCTTTGGGGAGAGGACGTGCGCAACACCCACTGACTTATGGCAGAAAGAATCATCCCACAGCACATTTCCATCATTATGGACGGTAACGGCCGTTGGGCAAAAGCCCGCGGACAGCAGCGCGCCTTCGGACACATCGAAGGGGTCGAAAGGGTAAGGGACATAACCACCGCCTGCGTAGAGCTGGGCGTGCGCTATCTCTCGCTCTACACCTTCTCCGAAGAGAACTGGAACCGCCCCGCAGAGGAGGTCAATGCCCTGATGGGCCTGATGATGAAATCCATTGAAGGCGAATATGACACGATGATGCGCAACGGAGTGCGCTTCCGCGTGCTGGGCAACCGCTCCCGCCTTTCCGAAATGCTGCTTGAGGCCATCACCAATCTCGAGAACGCCACCGGCGGGAACACCAATATGGATATGATAATAATGCTCAGCTACAGCGGCAAATGGGACATACTGCAGGCAGCACGCAAGCTCATAGAAAGCGGCAGGAGCGCGGAGCAGCTGGACTATGCGGACATCGATGCAGCACTCGTCACTGCGGGCATTCCGGACCCGGAACTGGTCATCCGTACCTCCGGCGAGAAGCGCATAAGCAACTATATGTTGTGGCAGACGGCATATTCCGAATTCGTTTTTACCGATACACTTTGGCCTGATTTTAGAAAGGAACAACTGCTCGATGCCATCGACGAGTTCTCTTCTCGGGACCGCCGCTTCGGAAAAGTTAAATAATATGCCTATATTTGTGAGTTTTAAGAAGCTTGTATGAAATCTAAACGGTTTTTCTCCATTGCTCTGCTTGCGCTGACCACAAGCCTGGCCTTTGCGCAGGTTGAGGTGGACTATACCCGTCCCCGTAAATACATTGTAGGAGATGTGGCGGTTGAGGGCAATACCTATTTCTCATCCAATCAGATTGTCAGTCAGACCGGCCTTCTCAAGGGCCGCGAGGTGACCATCCCGGGAGATGATATCACATCTGCCATCAAAAAGCTTACAACCAGGGGCTTCTTCGAGGATGTCGGAATCTATATTGACCATTTCAGCCCGGCCAGGGATTCGGTTTATCTTACAATTAAGATAATGGAGCGCCCGCGCGTTTCCAAATATACCTATACAGGCATTAAGTCTTCCGAGAAAAAGGACCTTCAGGAGAGGCTCAACCTCCGCAGGGGAGGAGAGTTCTCCGATTATGTCAAGGAATCCTCAATAGGCATCATCAAACGCTACTACGCCGAGAAAGGCTACCTTCTCTGTGATGTGGACGTCCAGACACAGAAGGACTCGATGGTGCGCCACGCCATCCAGGTCAACTTCAACATAGACAAGGGACCGAAGGTGCGCATCAAGGACATCAACTTCATAGGCAACGAGCACGTGTCCGACTACACCCTCGCCAAGTCGATGAAGAAAACCAAGTCCAACAAGTTCTACAACTTCTTCAACAGCAAGAAGTTCAACGAAAAAGAATATCCGGAGGACAAAAAGAACCTCATCAGCGCCTTCAACGAGGCGGGATACCGCGACGCGCGCATCGTGCGGGACAGCGTCTATCTCGTGGATGTGGTAAGCAAGAACGGCAAGGTCAAGAAGCGCATAAACATCGACCTGGAGTTCGATGAGGGTGACAAATACTACTTCAGGGATGTGACCTGGACCGGAAACTCCGTTTATTCTGCAGAAACTCTCAACGAGGTGCTCAAAATCCAGAAGGGAGATGTATATGACAAGGTAACTCTTCAGAAGCGTCTGTATGGAGGCGGAAAGCAGACCGACTACGATGTTGCCAAGCTCTATCGCGACAACGGTTACCTCTTCTTCCAGCTCTCTCCGGTGGAGACCAATATCCAGAATGACTCCGTGGATGTTGAAATCCGCATCAGCGAAGGCAAGCAGGCAACCATAGGCAATGTTGTAATCAACGGCAATGACCTTACCAACGAAAAGGTGGTGCGCCGTCAGATATACACCCGCCCGGGCTACCTTTTCAGCCAGTCCGACTTCGAACGCTCGATCCGTGAGATTTCATCTCTGGGCCAGTTCGACCCGGAAGCCATAATGAGCGAAGGCGGCTACAGCATAGTCCCGAACCAGTTGGACAACACCGTTGACCTCATCTACAATGTAACCGAGAAGCCTTCCAGCCAGCTGGAACTCTCGGGCGGTTGGGGCGGCAACACCTTCGTGGCCACGGTCGGAGTCAGCTTCAACAATTTCTCCACCCAGCGATTCTTCGACAAGAACGCCTGGAGACCGGTGCCTCTGGGAGATGCCCAGAACCTTTCGTTCCGCTTCCAGACCAACGGTACATACTACACCGCACTCACAGCAAGTTTCACGGAGCCTTGGCTCTTCGGCAAGAAGCCTACTTCTCTCAACCTGTCGGCTTACTACACCCGCCAGACCAATTCCTACCTCGCTCTGAACATACTCAGCCACGACCGCCAGATGGAGGTATTCGGCTTCTCCGCCTCCCTGGGAAAGCGCCTCAAGTGGCCGGACAGCTACTTCGTGCTCTACAACGGTCTGAGCTGGCAGACATATAAGCTTACCAACTGGTACTCAGGCTATTTCATCTTTGATGACGGACTTGCCAACAACCTCAGCTACACGGTCAACCTGTCGCGCAACTCCACCGACCAGATGATTTATCCGCGTTCCGGCTCCGAGTTCTCAGCCTCCCTCTCGCTCACTCCGCCGTACTCCCTGTTAAGGAAGTATGACTACGACGACGAGGGCAACAAGTTCTCAGTGCCGAGCTACAAAGATGTGGACTACTCCAACTGGTCATCCCAGAACAGATACCGCTGGATTGAGTACCACAAGTGGAAATTCTCCGCTGCCCAGTACATCAAGCTCGTCGGAGACCTCGTGCTGATGGCCAAGGCCCAGTTCGGATATCTCGGATACTACAACAGAAACTGGGGTTACTCGCCGTTCGAAGGCTTCCTTGTCGGAGGTGACGGTATGTCCGGTTACAGCACTTACGGTTCGGATGTGATTTCACTCCGCGGTTATGAGAACTACGCTCTTACCCCTTATCTGCCGACCAACTACAACTCCAACGGTTACGCCTACGCCGGAAACGTATATGACAAGTTTACCGTCGAGCTGCGTTACCCTGTCATCCTTCAGCCTCAGTCCACGATTTATGTGCTTGGCTTCCTCGAAGGAGGCAACTGCTGGTCGGATATACGCAAGTTCAATCCTTTCCAAATCTACCGCTCCGCAGGTGTCGGTGTGAGAGTCTTCCTCCCTATGGTGGGTCTCATCGGTGTTGACTGGGGCTACGGCTTCGACAGCAGCTCTATGGGCGGCAGCCAGTTCCACTTCATCATCGGACAGCAATTCTAAAGAATCAATATAATTAAGTAATAAGATATGAAAAAAGTATTTGTATTTATCGCAACCGCACTTATCGGTGTTGCCGCAATGGCACAGCCAAAGTTTGCTCACGTAAATCTCACCGAACTCATCCAGCTTATGCCTGAGGCAGATGATGCCCGCGCAAAGCTTGAGGCTTCCAGCCTTGAGGCTCAGGAGACTTTCCAGGCAATGGTTGAAGAGTATCAGGCAAAGTACACCACATATTCACAGAAGGCTTCCACCTGGACCACGGCAATCCGTGAAAGCAAGGAGAAGGAGCTGATGGAAATCCAGCAGAGAATCCAGGACTTCGACCAGAGCATCCAGAAGGAGCTCTCCGAGATGCAGCAGATGCTGATGGCTCCTATCCAGAAGAAGGCTATGGATACCATCAACGCTCTTGCCAAGGAAGGAGGCTACATCTATGTATTCGACAAGAACACAATGCTCTACATTGACGAGGCCCAGAGCACTGACCTCACCCCTGCAGCCCGCAAGGCTCTCTCAATCCCTGAGGGACGCACCCTCGAGACTCTCCAGCAGGAGATGGCGGCCCGCCAGCAGCAATAAACAGCCAAATTGTAACTAACAAACCACATATGATGCAACACAAGGTCATAGATGTCAGTGATGTTGTAATCAGATTTGCAGGAGATTCGGGAGATGGTATGCAGCTCACCGGATCTCTTTTTGCTGATATGTCCGCGATTTACGGCAACGGACTCTCCACTTTCCCGGACTATCCGGCCGAGATCAGGGCTCCCCACGGAACGATTTCCGGAGTCTCGGGATTTCAGGTCCACATAGGCAGCGAGAAAGTCAACACCCCTGGCGATTACTGCGATATGCTTGTCGCGATGAACCCTGCAGCCCTGAAGGCCAACGCCAAATGGTGCAAGCGGGAAGCGATGATACTCGTCGATGCCGACGCCTTTGACGACAAGAGTATGGAAAGGGCGGGTTTCAAGACCGATAATCCTTTCGAAGAACTCGGAGTCGAGGACAGGGCCATTATCGCAGCCCCGATTACCACCCTGACCCAGGAATCTCTCAAAGACAGCGGAATGGATACCAAGGCCATACTGAAGTGCAAAAATATGTTTACACTCGGTATGGCTTGTTACATATATTCCCGTCCTCTGGACTATGTCCACACCTATCTGGAGAAACGCTTCTCCAAGAAACATCCTGAAGTGATTCTCCCCAATATGAAGGTGCTTCAGGACGGCTTCAACTATGCTGCCGCCATACAGGCTGTGCCAAATACCTACAAGGTCGAGTCAGCCGACCTGGAGCCGGGCCTGTACCGCAATATTACAGGCAACCAGGCGACTGCCTGGGGCCTGCTCGCCGCATCCGAGAAGTCGGGTCTTCCGTTGTTCTGCGGCTCATATCCTATAACTCCGGCAACTGCCATTCTCGAAGAGCTCGCGCTCCACAAGAGCCTGGGCTGCAAGACTTTGCAGGCAGAGGATGAAATCGCCGGCATATGCACCGCCATTGGCGCGTCCTTCGCCGGCAACCTTGCCGTCACCACCACTTCCGGCCCCGGCCTTTCGCTCAAGAGCGAAGCTCTCGGCCTTGCGGTGATGACCGAACTGCCGCTCGTCATTGTGGATGTGCAGAGAGGCGGACCGTCCACCGGCCTGCCTACCAAGACCGAGCAGACCGACCTCGACCAGGCCCTGTTCGGCCGCAACGGCGAATGCCCTATGCCTGTGATTGCAGCCCATTCGCCGGCTCACTGCTTCGATGCGGCCTTCACTGCCGCCAAGCTTGCTCTTGAACATATGACTCCGGTGATGCTTCTTTCAGAGGGCTTCATCGGTAACGGCTCAGAGCCTTGGAAAATCCCCGCTATGGCTGATTATCCGGAAATCAAGCCGCCTTTCTTCCACGGAGCACTTCACGACGGTGAGCGTTTCCGCCCTTATGAAAGGGACCCTGAGACCCTGGTGCGCCGCTGGGCTATCCCTGGCCAGAAAGGGCTGGAGCACAGAATCGGAGGTCTTGAGAAGAATCACGACGGAGTGCTGTCCACCGACCCTCAGAACCACGAGACTATGGTACGCGAGCGTGCCGAGAAAGTGGAAAGAATCGCAAACTGCATCCCTGAACTTCAGGTTGAAGGTCCTGACCACGCTCAGCTGCTTGTTGTCAGCTGGGGAGGCACCTACGGACACGTACTGAGCGCCTTCCGGCAGTGCAGGGAGGAGAGCGTTGCCTTCGCGCATTTCGATTTCATCAAGCCGCTGCCGCGGAATACCCGTGAAGTATTTGCCCGTTACGGCAAAATCCTCGTATGCGAGCTGAACTCCGGCCAGTTTGCAGGCTATCTGAGAGCCGAGCTTCCGGAGTTCCGTTATGAGAAGTACAACAAAGTCCAGGGCCAGCCTTTCCTCGTGTCCGAGCTGGTTGAGGCGATAAAGAACAATCTCTAGCTATGGCAGTACTTACAGCAAAGGATTTCAAGAGCGACCAGCTTGCACGCTGGTGCCCGGGATGCGGAGACCACGCAGTGCTGGCCGCGCTGACAAGGGCGCTTCCGAAGGTAAGCCAGACTCTGGGCTATGAGAAGGAACGCTATGTGGTAGTATCCGGCATAGGATGCTCCTCCCGCCTTCCATACTATATGGATACCTACGGTTTCCACAGCATCCACGGCAGGGCTACCGCAATCAGCACCGGCATCAAGGTGGCCAACCCAACCCTGACCGTATGGCAGGCCTGCGGAGACGGCGACGCCCTCGCAATCGGAGGCAATCACTTCATCCACGCCATCCGCCGCAACATAGATATCAACGTAATTCTCTTCAACAACCAGATTTACGGCCTCACCAAGGGGCAGTATTCGCCTACCTCCAAGTTCGGGGCCATCACCAAGACCTCCCCTTACGGCACGGTGGAGCATCCGTTCAACCCGGGCTCCCTGGTGCTTGGAGCGAAGGGAACCTTCTTTGCCCGCAGTCTGGATGTGGAACTCGCGCTCAATGAGGAGATTATGACCGCAGCAGCGCTCCACGACGGTTGCTCCGTAATGGAGATGCTCACCAACTGTGTCATATTCAACGACGGGGCCCACAAGTCGCTCAGCGACCCTGCCCTGCGCGCGGACGCAACCATAGTCCTGCGCCAAGGCGAGAAGATGCTCTTCGGCAAAAACAAGGAGAAGGGACTTATCTTCGACGGCCACAAGCTGCTCGTAGTGCACGTGGGAGAGGGCGGATTTACCCTCGACGACATACTCGTCCACGATGCCCACGCCGACAACATCGGCCTTCAGATGGCCCTCGTGGATATGAAAGGCCCTGATTTCCCTGTCGCATTGGGAGTTATCCGCGATGTCAAAGACATCACCTACGATGACGGAGTGAGGGACCAGCTCAAGGAGGTAATGTCCAAATCCAAAATCCACTGCGTGGACGACCTTCTGCGCAGCGGAAGCACTTGGGAAGTAAAATAACATATCATATAAACTAACTGACCTACCAAAATGAAAACACAGGAAATCATCTCAAAACTTCAGGCCAAATATCCTGGAGAAAACGAATACCTTCAGGCAGTGCAGGAGGTACTCGAATCTGTTGAGGAAGTTTACAACCAGCATCCGGAGTTCGAGCGTGCAAAAATCGTCGAAAGGATGGTCGAGCCGGACCGCATCTTCACCTTCCGCGTAACCTGGGTGGATGATGAGGGACAGGTGCAGACCAACACCGGCTATCGCGTCCAGTTCAACAGCGCAATCGGCCCTTACAAGGGAGGCTTGCGCTTCCACAGGGCAGTAACCCCTTCTATGCTGAAGTTCCTCGGTTTCGAGCAGACCTTCAAGAACGCCCTCACCACCCTTCCTATGGGCGGTGCCAAGGGAGGGTCAGACTTCGACCCGAAGGGCAAGAGCGATGAGGAGATAATGCGCTTCTGCCAGGCCTTTATGACCGAGCTCTGGCAGTGCATAGGACCTGACCAGGACATCCCAGCAGGCGATGTGGGCGTGGGCGGACGCGAAATAGGCTACCTCTACGGAATGTACAAGAAACTCGCCCGCGAGTACAACACCGGTGTGCTTACCGGCAAGGGCTCTACCTGGGGCGGCTCCATTCTCCGTCCTGAGGCAACCGGCTTCGGCGCGCTCTATTTCACCCAGAATCTGCTCCAGCACGCAGGCAAAAGCATCGAAGGCTGCCGCGTAGCCCTTTCCGGCTTCGGCAATGTGGCTTGGGGCGCTGCCATCAAAGCTACCCAGCTCGGTGCCAAGGTTGTCGCCATCTCAGGCCCTGACGGAGTGTGTGAAATCCCTGAGGGAATAACAAAGGAGATGATAGACTATATGCTCGTGATGCGTGCTTCCAACAGGGACCGCGTTGAGGATATGGCTGCCCGTTTTCCTGAGAAGGCCCGTTTCACCGCAGGAAAGAAGGCCTGGAGCGTGAAGTGCGACATAGCCCTTCCTTGCGCCTTCCAGAACGAGCTTTCCGAGGCTGACGCCAAGGAGCTTGTGGATAACGGCTGCTGGTGCTGCTGCGAGGTATCCAATATGGGCTGCCAGCCTGGCGCCATCCACTATTTCCAGAGCCACGGCATTCTCTTCGCTCCGGGCAAGGCCGTCAACGCCGGTGGAGTTGCCACTTCCGGTCTGGAGATGACCCAGAACGCCTCCCACATCAGCTGGAGCGGTGAGGAAGTGGACCAGAAGCTGCACTTCATTATGAAGTCCATCCACGAGCAGTGCGTCAAATACGGCACCCAGCCTGACGGCAAGGTGGACTATGTGAAGGGAGCCAACATCGCCGGCTTTATGAAGGTTGCCACCGCAATGCTGGAGCAGGGTATCATCTAGGCTTTGCTTATCTTCGATAGAATTTGTAAATTTGCGCCGCTTTTAGCGACGCAAATTTTTTAGTATTAATTCTACCCATAATGAAAAATTCTAAGTTCAGCGTAAAACACTGCGTGCTCCTGCCGCTTCTGCTGCTGGTATCCGTCGTCCTTTTCGTGATGCCAACAGAGTGGTTCGGAATCGAGGGGCTGACAGTTGTCCAGCAAAGGACCATTGCGCTTTTCGTCTTCGCCGCATTTATGTGGATACTCGAGGTTGTACCTGCCTGGGCTACGTCCATCATTACGATGGTACTCCTCATCTTCACCGTATCCAACGGCCAGTTCGCTTTCCTGCGTACGGGTGAGAACCTCGGCACGCTCGTAAGCTACAAGGATTTCATGGCTCAGTTCGCAAGCCCTACCATTATGCTCTTTATGGGCGGCTTCGTGCTTGCAATCGCCGCCACCAAGGTGGGTCTCGACGTGGTTCTGGCAAAGGTGCTCCTCGCTCCTTTCGGAAAGAATCCGAAGACTGTGCTCCTCGGCATCCTTCTGGTAGTTGCGGTATTCTCAATGTTTATGAGCAACACGGCCACCGCCGCTATGATGCTCGCCTTCCTCGCACCGGTTCTCAAGAACCTGCCTGCTGACGGCAAAGGACGCATCGGCCTCGCACTCGCAATTCCGATTGGTGCCAATATCGGCGGTATCGGAACCCCAATCGGAACTCCTCCAAATGTCATCGCCCTCGGGTATCTGAAGGAGAACCTCGGCATCGAAATCGGTTTCGGTGAATGGTGCCTCAGAATGGTGCCTTTCGTGATTGTGATGCTGCTTATCGCGTGGTTCTTCCTGCTTTTGTTCTTCCCTTTCAAGGCCAAGGAAATCAAGCTCGAAATCAACGCTGACCGCAAGAAGGATTTCCACTTCTGGGTGGTTGCTGCCACTTTCGTGATTACAATTGTACTCTGGCTCATCCCTGAAAAGATTACCGGACTCAACTCCAATGAGGTTGCCCTCATTCCTTTCGCAATCTTCGTAGCTACCGGCGTCTTCACCAAGAGTGACTTCAAGGAAATCAACTGGGATGTGCTCTGGATGGTTGCCGGCGGTCTTGCTCTCGGTACTGCCCTTATGAAGACAGGTCTTGCACAGGTTCTCGTGGACACCATTCCGTTCGCTTCCATGCCTGCACTTGTTGTCATCATCGTTTCCGGAATCGTGGGATACGCCATCGCAAACTTCCTCTCACACACTTCCGCAGCGAACCTTCTCCTTCCAATCCTCGCTACTGTTGCAACTGCAGTTGACCTCAGCGCATTCGGCGGCTCCGCAGCCCTGCTCATCGGCCTTGCAATCTCTACCTCAGTTGCGATGATACTTCCTATCTCCACCCCTCCGAATGCCATCGCATCCTCTACCGGCCTCGTTGAGACCAAGGATATGGCCAAGATGGGCGTGATTATGGGTCTGGTCGGACTCGTGCTCGGCTATGCAGTCCTCATTTTCATCGGCTTCTGATGAAAAGGGTTCTTACCATAATGCTTTCGGCAGTTCTGGTCTGCGCTTCCCACATAGCGGGAGCGCAGACCGCGCCGAAAATAGGAGGCTACGCCATCACCACCTTCAAGGCAAGTGATGCCGAGGGTGCAGGTGGTGGCGAAGGCTTCAGTGTGCGTCTCGTGCGTTTCTATGTGAGCGGCAAGATTATGGAAAATGTGGACTACAAATTCCAGGCTCAGCTCAACGGCACACCGCATATGAGGGACTACTATTTCGAGTGGGTGAAATTCCCTCAGTTCAAGGTGAAAGTAGGACAGTTCAAGCGTCCTTTCACCTACGAAAACCCTTTCAACCCCTGGGACCTCGGCAATGGAGACTATTCTCTGGGTGTGCGCAGCCTTGCTGCCATAGCCGGTGACCGCTGCGGCGCCGCTACCGCAGGAGGACGTGACCAGGGAGTCCAGATTCAGGGCGACCTGCTTCCGCTCGGAGCGGATGGCCACCGCCTGCTGCATTACCAGATAGGTGTGTTCAATGGCAACGGCATCAATGCCGCTGACAACAACGCCGACAAGGACCTTATCGGAACACTCCAGCTTCAGCCTGTCAAGGGCTGGTCAATCGGTGCTTTCGGATGGTTGGGCAACTGGACAAAAGACGGTATCACCGTGGACCGCAACCGCTGGTCTGTCGGCACCAAGTACGACAGGGACGGCTGGACCGCGCGTGCCGAATTCATAAAGTCTTACGGCCATAAAATCAGCGAGTACGATAAAGAGACCGGCAGCTGGTCCGGCACCGGCGTTGCCGACGCCTTCTATGTGACTTGCGGAGTGCCTGTGAAGCCTTGGCTCAAGATGGCTGTTGCCTACGACCAGTACAGGGATCAGGGCAATCAGCAGACCCGCCACAGCCTCTATTCCATTGCGGCCAACTTCCGCCCTCACAAGAATCTCCAGCTGCAGCTCAGCTACCGCTATCACGAGAATATGCTGGCTGCTGACCCGTACTACAACGAGCTCTGGTTCGAAGCTTTCTTCAGATTCTAACAAATACCCATAATCGCTATGCTGAAACGAATAACCGCTGCCCTGATTGCGCTTGCACTTTGCGTGTGTGCCTGGTCCCAGAACACCGGGCGTTATCTGCTCGGAGGCTGGAAATTCCATCCCGGCCCTGCCGAAGGTGCCGAAGAGGTACTTTTCGACGATTCCTGCTGGGAAAGTGTGACCATCCCTCACGACTGGGCCATCTCGGGCCCTTTCGACAAGGAAATCGACAAGCAGGTCGTGGCAATCGAGCAGAACGGAGAAACGGCAGCAAGCGAAAAAACAGGACGCTCAGGCTCTCTTCCTTGGATAGGGGAGGGCTGGTATCGCCTCAAACTCGATATCCCGGAAGGCTACAGCTATGCCGAGCTCATTTTTGACGGAGCGATGGCCGAGCCGCGCGTCTATGTGGACGGCAAGGAGGTGGGCTATTGGGCCTACGGCTATTCGACCTTCAATCTGGAGTTGAGCCGCGAGCTGACTCCGGGAACCCATACTCTGGCTGTACATCTTCAGAATGTCGAGGAATCCAGCCGCTGGTATCCCGGTGCGGGACTCTACCGACCGGTGCGACTGATTCTCGGGCAGCAGAGCGGCTTCAAGACCTTCGGTACCTTCGTAAGGACCGAGTCCGCAGACAAGCAGCAGGCCGTGCTGCGCATCAGCTCCGAGCTTCGCTGCCCGATGAGCCCTGATATGCACCGCAAATACAGCCTGTATGCCCCTGACGGGACTCAGGTCTCTATGGTCTATGCGCAGCTCAGCGATGAGGACCTGCTGATGGAAGTGGCTGATCCTCAGCTCTGGAGCCCCGAAACCCCTCAGCTCTATAAGCTCGTTTGCGAACTTTATGAGGGGGAGCGCGTTCTGGACCGCCTCGAAATCCCTACCGGCATACGCACGATAAGCTACGGCCCCGACGGCTTCCTTCTCAACGGGCAGCCGCGCAAGTTCAAGGGCGTCTGCCTGCACCACGACCTGGGCCCGCTGGGCGCTGCCTTCAACAAGTCCGCTTTCCGCCGTCAGGTGGCCCTTCTCAAGGAGATAGGGTGCGACGCGATACGCACCAGCCACAACAGCCCCGAGCCTTGGCAGCTGGACATCTGCGACGAGATGGGAATGCTCGTAATGGCCGAGTCCGTCGATATGTGGAGATATCCCAAATGCAAAAACGGCTACTGCCGCTTCTTCGACGAGTGGTGGGAGCGCGACTTCACCAATCTGGTGCTTGTCTGCCGCAACCATCCTAGCGTAGTGATGTGGTCAATAGGCAACGAAATCCCTGAGCAGGGAGACCAAAGCGGACTCGAGCTCTCGCTTGCCATTCAGGACCTCATCCACAAGCTCGACCCTACCAGGCCGTGCACACAGGGCCTCGACCGCGTGATGGGAGCCATCTGGAGCGGCACCCTGCAGGCAATGGACGTGCCGGGCTGCAACTACCGCCTGCATTACTACCGCAACGCATACGAAGCCGCTTCCAAGGGCTTCCTTCTCGGCAGTGAGACCACTTCCACCGTCTCCAGCCGCGGAGTCTATAAGTTCCCGGTGCACGAGAACCACAGCGACACCTTCGATGACGGTCAGGTCAGCTCCTACGACCTTCAGTGCTGCGTATGGAGCAATCTGCCGGATGACGACTGGATGTGGCAGGACAAGGCTCCCTGGGTGATAGGGGAGTTCGTCTGGACAGGCTTCGACTACCTCGGCGAGCCAACCCCTTACGACGAGTACTGGCCTTCGCGCTCCAGCTATTTCGGCATATATGACCTCGCCGGTCTCCCTAAAGACAGGGCCTACCTCTACCGCGTCCACTGGGCTCCGGAGAAAGAAACCCTCCATCTGCTGCCGCACTGGACCTGGCCGGGCAGGGAAGGCGAGACCACACCGGTCTTCTGCTATACCTCCTACCCGGAGGCCGAGCTCTTCATCAACGGAGTAAGCCAGGGACGCCGCAGGAAAATTGACCTCAGCCTGGAAGAATATGAAGCCACCCTTGCAGATTACCCTACCCCTTGGGGCGACTATACCAAGTTCGTTGACCCTCAGACTCCGCCGCAGAAGAACAGGCTCGGACGCTGCCGTCTGATGTGGAACGAAACGGTATATCAGCCGGGAGAACTCAAGGTCGTAGCCTATGATGAGGAAGGGAAGGTGGCTGCCACCAAGGTTGTGCGCACCGCGGGCAAACCTCACCACCTTGAACTCAAAGCTGACAGAGTGCAGCTTCCGGTCCTCCCGCTTGGAGCAGACGGACTGCCTCTCGATACTCCGGAACTCTCCTTTATCACCGTTAGGGTGGTGGACAGGGACGGCAATCTCTGTCCTGACGCCTACAATACCGTTATCTTCGAAACAGACGGTGATTCAGCCTTCTTCAACTCCTGCTGCAACGGAGACGCAACTTCTACCGAGGTCTTTACGGAGCCGGTAATGAAGGCTTTCCACGGGGAGCTGGTAGTGGTGATGCAAGCCACTTCGCAGAAGGGCATAACCGAATTGACCGCGAAATCCCGCGGCCTCAAAGCGGCAACTCTCAATCTTGAAGTGCGCTAGGCGGCGCTTACCGCGCTGTCCAGGCTCTTGCCATAGACCACATAGCGCTGGAACAGGAACTCGGTAACGAGGTTGAGCATCATATTGAGTATGGTAGCAATGTACTCGTTCCACCAGAGATTTCCGGTAAGGATATGCTCAATCCAGGTGGTAAGCGGGGTGAAGACAAGGTAATAGCAGAATACCAGCGTCATCGCCCTCGTCACATTGGCGGCTGAGCGGAAGGTGAACTTGCGGTTCAGGGTAAAGTTCCACAGAACTGAAAGCACCAGAGCTACAAGGTAGCAAAACCAGTAGCTCCAGTGCAGCAATTCGTTGAATAAGGTAAAGGACAGGATTTGTATTACTCCCGCACTGATCGAGAACAATACGAATTTAAGTACACGTAAAGATTCTTTCATCGACTGATTCTGTACAATACTACGTCGTGAGAGGCGATTTTAAGGTTTTTGACTTTCTGGATTTTGCGAACCTTCTCCTTTGCATCCCACAGATTGCGGACCTTGCATCCCTGCGGGTCGAAAGTGCATCCGCTCACCTCGTCAGTGAACTTGAAGGATTCCCAGTCCAGGGTGACGGTCACATCTTCCTTGCCCCTGTTGAACGCGCAGAATGCCCAGTCTCCGCCCTCAAGAGGCTTGAACCAGTATTCCACGTCACCGTCGCGGCGCAGCCTCAGACCCTGCACTCCGAGAGGGTCCTGGTCAATGGCGATAACATCCCTGTTGAGAATGATGTCCAGGGTCTCCTGAGTCATAGTGGTAAGGTCGTTGCCGAGAATCAGAGGCGCAGCCATCATACACCACAGGGTGAAGTGTGCGCGGTTCTCTGCCTGGGTAAGGTTTCCGTTCCCGACTTCGAGCATATCCGGGTCGTTCCAGTGTCCCGGGCCGGCGTAGGCGCGAAGAGGCTCGTTGAGATCGAGCAGGGTCAGCACAGGCTCTCCGTGCCACTGTCCGTTGAACTCCTCCGGGATGGTCTCGAAATAAGGCCATATATCGCCCGTGGTGCGCCAGGAGTGGGCAATGTCGGCAGCCCATTCCCAAGGCTTGGAGTGTCCCCATTCGCACATGCTGAAGAAGATAGGTCTTCCGGTAGCGGCAAGGGCGTCTCTCATTACCCTGTACGCGCTCTTGGCATTGACATCCTCAGTAAAGCACCAATCATATTTCAGATAATCGATGCCCCACTGTGCATAGACGAACGCATCCTGGTACTCGTGGCCCTGGCTTCCTGCGAAGCAGGCGCAAGTCTTGCTTCCGGCATCGCTGTAGATACCGAGCTTCATTCCGCGTTCGTGCACATAATCTGCCATCGCTTTCATTCCTGAAGGGAACTTGCCGAGGTCTTCGTGGATAAAACCGAGACTGTCGCGCTGTCCGTGCCAGCAATCGTCAATGTTGAGATATACATAACCGGCATCCACGAGGCCGAGCTCGACCATCTTGTCTGCAGTTTCGCGAAGAATGCCTTCCTCGATATTGCAGCCGAATTTGTTCCAGGTGCTCCAACCCATCTGAGGGGTTGCACCGAGTCCCTCGGCCTTCTGCGCAAATGCCGCTGTGGACAGCATCAGCAGGGCTGAGGAGATGATAGCGATGTTCTTTTTCATAACTCCGTTATTTTGTTTCAGTGTTTTTCTTTTCTTCTGAAGAGAAGAATTTCCATTGGAAGATAATCAGGTAGAAGGCTCCTACCGTGACGCAGCTGTCAGCAAAATTGAAGACAGGAGGGAAGAAGGTGGCAGAAAACATATCCACCACGCGGCCCTGCATAAGCGGAGCATAGTCCCAAATCAGACCGTAGAAAAGGCAGTCCACAAGATTGCCCACCGCACCGGCTGCAATGGCGGTAAGTCCGATCAGCACTCCGACAGGAGTTTCGGACTTTTTGACCAGCTTGCTGAGCCACCAGATGATAACTCCGGAAAGGACGATGCGGAAGGTGGTGAGTATGTATTTGCCCACCGCGCCTCCGAATTTCATTCCGAAGGCCATACCTTCATTCTCCACAAAGCACAGGCGGAACCAGTCCCCGAACACGGGGATGACTTCGCCAAGAGTCATATTGGTCTTGACCAGAACCTTGACAATCTGGTCAATTGCGACAAGAAGGACTCCCAGAACTATGAGTTTCCAGCCCTTTGATACTTTCATAAGGCTACTTCTTTCCCTGTTTGGCGAGCATCTCCTTGGCCTCTACGGTAAGGGTTGCGTGCGGCACGAGACGGAGCCTCTCCTTAGGGATGAGCTTGCCTGTCACACGGCAGATGCCGTAGGTCTTGTTTTCGATGCGCACGAGGGCTGCCTCCAGGTTCTGGATGAACTTGTACTGGCGCTGTGCAAGCTGGCTTGCCTCCTCCTTGGAGCGCATAGTCATACCGTCATCCTCAACAGTCTTGAAGGATGGGGATGTGTCGTCGATATCGTTGGCACCGCCGCTTCTGGCAACTTCCCGAAGGGTGTTGTACTCTTCTTTCGCCTTTGCGAGCATGTCTTCGATGATGGCCTTGAATTCAAGGAGTTCCTCATCACTGTAGCGTGTTTTTTCCTCTGCCATAATTACTTTCTTTTCAAACTGATTATTATTGTGCCCTTGTCCCACTCGATTTCACTGGCATCCGAAGGCGCGAGTGCCTTGTCCTCAAGTTTGAGGCTGAGGGAAAGGGTTTGGGAAGCCACATAGTCTCCGTACCGGGAGAGTGCGTCCCCGATAGTGTTATAATTGTCTCCGTCAGCATAGATGACGGTCTCGATTCTGTCTGTCACCTCGAATCCGCTATCCTTGCGCAGGGTCTGAATCGGGTGTATGAGTTCGCGGGCATTGCCTTCGCGTATGAGCTCGGGAGTCTGGATGATGTCCAGGGCAACAGTCAGCTGTCCTTCGGTAGCCACGAGCCAGCCCGGCATATCTTCCGAACTGATTTCGTAGTCGCCCTTGCCCAGGGTCACGTCTCCTGAAGGCAGGCTGAGGGTATAACCGTTCTCAGCACGCTCTATCTCACCGATTTGCTCCTGTGAGAGGGTGCCGAAGGCGGCTGCGATTTCCTTCATCTGCTTGCCGTAGAGCTTGCCCAGAGTCTTGAAGTTAGGCTTGATTTTCTTGGTGATGATGCCGGTGGTGTCGTGCAGGAACTCAAGCTCCTTGACATTGACCTCCGCAAGGAAGATATCCCTCGCCTTCTCCACGTGAGCCTTCACCTCATCGTCAAGGACAGGCACGAGCACCTTCGCCAGAGGCTTGCGCACGTTGATGCCCACCTTCTTGCGAAGTGCCAGAACCATAGAGGAGGCTTTCTGGGCAAAGGCCATACTCTCTTCCAGTGCGGTGTCGATAAGGTTTTCGTCTGCCTGAGGCATCTTCTCATAGTGCACCGAGTCGGCACCCGGAACAAGATCTGACCACAAGCGGTCCATAAAGAACGGAGCTATAGGGGCGGCCATCAGGGCAATATCCTTGAGCGCTTCCCAGAAGGTCTGGTAGGCGGAAAGCTTGTCTTCGTTCATTCCGGAACCCCAGAGGCGCTTCTTGTTGAGCCTGATGTACCAGTTGCTCAGGTCATCGCAGACGAAATCCTGAATCAGGCGTCCTGCGAGGGTGATGTCGTAGTCCTCGTATGCGGCGATTACATTCTTTGCAAGGGTGTTGAGGCGGCTGATAATCCAGCGGTCGAACATAGGCCTTCCGGCATAAGGAACGACCGGAGCCTCAGGGTCGAAGTTGTCTATATTGGCATAAAGCGCAAATACCGAGTAGCAGTTGTACATGGTGCCGAAGAACTTGCGGCGAACCTCGTCCACACCTGCCTCGTCAAACTTGAGGTTGTCCCAAGGCTGGGCATTGGTAAGCATATACCAGCGCAGCGCGTCTGCTCCGTAGGTGTCCAGGGCCTTGAACGGGTCAACCGCGTTGCCCAGGCGCTTGGACATCTTCTCGCCCTTCTTGTCGAGCACCAGTCCGTTGGATATCACCCGCTTGAAGGCCGGTGTGCCGCTGACCATAGTATGGATTGCGTGCAGGGTGTAGAACCAGCCGCGGGTCTGGTCAACGCCTTCGGCAATGAAGTCAGCTGTGTTGCCGAAATCAGGAGTGCCGAGCCCGCGAAGTCCGGTCTGTGCGTAAGGCATTGCTCCGGAGTCGAACCATACATCGATAAGGTCGCTCTCCCTTGTCATCTTTCTGCCGCTCGGGCTGACGAGCACTATCTGGTCCACATAAGGACGGTGCAGGTCTATGCGGTCATAGTTCTCCTTGGACATGTCTTCAGGGTCGAAGCCTCTGTCCTTCAGAGGGTTGGAGCTCATAAAGCCGGCCGCAACCGCCTTCTCTATCTCGCTGTACAGCTCTTTGGCGGAGCCTATGCAGATTTCCTCCTTTCCGTCTTCGGTACGCCAAATCGGGAGCGGAGTGCCCCAGTAGCGGCTGCGGCTCAGGTTCCAGTCCTGAATGTTCTCAAGCCACTTGCCGAAGCGTCCGGTGCCGGTAGCTTCAGGCTTCCAGGTGATATGGGTATTGAGCTCCATCATCTGCTCCCTCACGGCAGAAGCCTTGATGAACCAGCTGTTGAGAGGGTAATAGAGCACCGGCTTGTCGGTTCTCCAGCAGTGCGGATAGGTATGCACGTGCTTTTCTATCCTGAAGGCCTTGTTCTGGCCCTTGAGCATTACGCATATGTCCACGTCGAGAGTTGGGGCGTCAGGTGCAAGGCTTGCGTCGTAGGCGTTCTTGACATAGCGACCCGCCCACTCGCGGTAGAGCTCTTCGTTGACATTGGCCTGCACATAGGCCTTGTCGAGGTCTTCGAGGCGGTAGAAGCGGCCCTGAGGGTCAACCTGAGCCTGAGGGTCCCCGTTTGCATCCGTCACATATAGTCCCGGCACGCCGGCAGCCTTTGCGACCTTGGCATCGTCAGCACCGAAGGTCGGTGCAATATGGACAATACCCGTACCGTCCTCGGTGGTAACATAGTCGCCCAGGATGACGCGGAAGGCGCCTTCGCCCGGGTTGAACCAAGGGATGAGCTGCTCGTAGCGAATTCCTTCGAGCTCGGTGCCCTTGAAGCTGCCCGGAAGCACTTCGTAAGGGATTTTGTCACCGAACCAGGAGCCTACGAGGGCCTGTGCGAGGATATATGTCGCCGGAGCTCCGGTATACGGGTTGGTGCTCCTTACCTTAACATAATCGATGTTGGGGCCTACGCAGAGAGCGGTGTTGCTCGGCAGGGTCCAGGGGGTTGTGGTCCACGCGAGGAAATAAAGCTCATCTTCGCCGACCACCTTGAACTGGGCGCAGCAGGTGGTGTCCTTGACATCACGGTAGCAGCCCGGCTGATTGAGCTCGTGGGAGCTGAGCCCCGTGCCCGCGGCAGGGCTGTATGGCTGGATGGACTTGCCTTTGTAGAGGTAGCCCTTGCCGTAGATGTCCTTGAGCAGGTACCACAGAGTCTCGATGTAGCGGTTGTCATAGGTGATGTACGGGTCGTCCATATCCACCCAATAGCCTATGCGCTCGGTGAGGTTGCGCCACTCGGCGGTGTATTTCATAACCTCGCTGCGGCAGGTGGCGTTGTACTGCTCTACACTTATTTTGTTGCCTATGTCTTCCTTGGTGATGCCGAGCTTCTTCTCCACTCCCAGCTCGACAGGCAGGCCGTGGGTGTCCCAGCCGGCACGGCGGCGCACCTTGTAGCCGCTCTGGGTCTTGTAGCGGCAGATGGCGTCCTTGATGGAGCGGGCCATCACGTGGTGAATGCCGGGCATTCCGTTAGCGCTCGGAGGTCCTTCGAAGAAAATGAACTCCGGAGCGCCTTCGCGCAGCTCCAGAGACTTTTCAAAAGCATTGTTCTTTTTCCACTTCTCCAGGACTTCGTTTCCGACACTTACCAGATCCAGTCCCTTATACTCTTTAAAAGTCATTATTTTTCACTATTTTTGAACCGCAAATATAACGAATTCAATCGCCAATTACAAACGATGAACACACTGGACATAGTAATCCTGATTCTGATGGTTCCGGCAATCGTAAGAGGAATCCAGAAGGGTCTTATCGAGCAGGTGGTAGCTTTTGCTTCCCTCTTTGTGAGCGCATATCTGGCCTATCTGTTTGCCGACAATGTCGGAGACTGGCTCTCGCAGTACATCACTGTAGCCCCTTCGGTGCTCTATATCTTGTCTTTTGTGATAGTCATAGTGATTACCGTGCTGCTTTTCAACCTCTGCGCGAAGCTTCTTTCCAATCTTGTGAAGACCATTTCGCTCGGCTGGCTCAACAGCACCCTCGGTCTGGTGTTCGCCATTTTCAATGCAGCGGTCATCATCGGTCTGGTGTTGAGGATTTTCACCGATTTCAACACCAATACCCTGCACCTTCAGACCTCCTGGATGGACGAGTCCCTGCTTTACGGCTGGATAAAGACGCTGACCGATGCCATTTTCCCATTCCTTGAGAATCTTTTCTCCACTATCAGCAATGCAGCAACAGAAATCTAGAATCCTTCTTATAGAGACCTCCACTTCGCTGTGCTCAGCGGCACTTGCCGAAGACGGGCGCGTTCTCGCTTACCGGGAGTCGTCCGAGCCCAGGGCTCACGCGGCAATGACAGCACCTTATGTCAAAGACGTTTTGGACGAATGCTCAATTGCAGTCGCTGACTGCACAGCGGTTTGCGTAAGTTCGGGACCAGGTTCCTACACGGGACTGCGTGTAGGTGTATCAACGGCCAAAGGCCTGTGTTTCGGTGCGGGCATTCCGCTGCTCAGCGTGGATACTATGGAGATTCTTGTGGCCCAGGCCTATGCCGAGGGACTGGTGCCTGACGGATGCCGCTACATCGTGCCTATGATTGATGCCCGAAGGATGGAGGTATATGCCTGCGTATATGAATGTGAAAGCCTCCAGCGAGTGACTCCTGTCGCTCCCGAGGTTGTTGACGGGGATACTTACAGGGGACTTCTGGAAGAAGGGAAGGTGCTCTTCATAGGTGACGGAGCCCTCAAATGCAGGGATACAGTTCTCGCAGGTGGCGGAGACGCAGCCTTTGTGCAGTGCTGCCCGAAGGCTTCTGCAATGGCCGGACCTGCAGAGATGAAACTGCGTGCGGGTGCCACGGAGGATGTGGCGTATTTCGAGCCTTTCTACCTCAAGGAATTCATTGCGACCGTTTCCAAGAAGTCTTTGTTCTAGGCTATTTCTTGCACTTTTTGCATTTTTTGTCGACTTTGGCTGTACCCTTTTCGTGACAGTCAACTCCCTGTATGCACTTCTTGCATTTGTCGGAGTGGGATTTGCCGCACTTCACCGGGTGCTCAGCCTCTGCAGGGGCAGCCTCTGTCTGCACTGCTTCTACAGGTGCAATTTCTGCGGGGGCAGTCTCTGCCGGGACGGCTACGGTCATTTCGGCCAGGGCGTCCGGAACTTCCACCTCTTCCTCCTCCGTCAGCTCGACTTCATTTACGGCAGCCTCCGCTGCCTTGATTGCCGCGCCCGCGGCTTCCATTGCGGCTTTGGCTTCGATGATTGCCTTTTCCACTTCAATCGCGGCAATCTCGTTATCTATACCTGCAATTACCGCTTCAAGGGCGGCAATCTCAGCTGCAAGTGCCGACAAAGCTGAAACATCTTCCGGCTCCGGCTCAGCTGCGGGCTCGGGCTCTGATGCCGGTTCAGGTTCTGCTACCGATTCAACAACCGGCTCCGGTTCAGGCTCAGCTGCTGGTTCGGGTTCTGCAACTGTTTCCGCCGGTACTTCAGCAACGGCAACCGCCTCCGGTGCTGCAACCGGCTCGTCTTCCGGTTCAGGTTCTGCCACAGGTTCTTCTACCGGCTCCGGCTCTGCTGCCGGTTCCGGTTCTTCTGCTGCGGGCTCTGCTGCCGGTTCTTCTACCGGCTCGGGCTCCGGCTCTGCTGCCGGTTCCGGTTCGCATACTTCGGGTTCAGCTTCCGGTATGTCTTCGTAGCTGGCTTCGACCACGCTCTCGCAGCGCTGCAGCTCGGCAATTACGCTAACCTGCATAGACTCATTCATCGTAACGCTCTGATGGAACGGCACAAAGCCCTCCTTGAAAATCTCCACGACATATTCTCCGTAAAGCACTTTCGGCACAATCATAGGAGTCTCTCCAATCACCTTGCCGTCCAGCATCACGGTAGCTTTGGCCGGGTAGCTGGTAATGATGATGTTGCCGAACACCGGCGAAGGTGAAGGCACATCAATGCACATTATCTCCACCTGAGGCTTAACCTCAACGGTAACGGCTGCAGAAGTGTAGCCCAGTTCGCGGCTCTCGAAAGAATAGATTCCGCTTACGAGTTTGCCTGTCCATTCTCCGGTGCCAAGCATCCTGCCGTTTGCCCAAAGCTGGGCGTTCGTGTCTGCGGTGCGCACCGTAACTACGGCGAAATTGGGGTTGAGGCAAGGGGATACCCTGACTGTATCGTTGTCCACTACAAGCACCTCGGCTGAGTAATTGTCAAAACTTTCCTTTGCTACGAGCAGCTTGTGGATTCCGCTGGTAAGAGGTCCTATGGTCACAGGGGCCTTGCCCTGAAACTCTCCGTCCACATAGATATCGGCTCCGTTGAGGTCATCGTTGCCCATATCCGATACCTGCATCCAACCGTTGGCAGCTCTGAGGGAAATGCTG
Source organism: Candidatus Cryptobacteroides sp. (assembly GCA_051869975.1). Taxonomy (GTDB): domain Bacteria; phylum Bacteroidota; class Bacteroidia; order Bacteroidales; family UBA932; genus Cryptobacteroides. The sequence continues at coordinate 55,421 of JBJEBK010000024.1, forward strand.
ACATCGGACTTGCTCCCGCTGCCTACCAGCACCTTGCCTGTGGCAGGGTAGTAGCCTTTTGCGGACACTTTGTATTCGTGCATACCTACGGTGGTCAGCTTCTGTGCCTCTCCTCCGCGGGTGACAAGAGTCTCGTTGTCCAGCTCCACCACTGCATTCTGAGGCTCTACGCTGAAGAGTACGAACTGTTGCTCGGGAAGTGTATATTCCTTGGTTTCAATTACTTCCTCTTCCACGACAGGGGCCGGCTCGGAAATCAGGGTGAGCCTGTAGGTTTTCCCGGATTTTATCTTGACAGGGAAGGTGTATTCCAGCTCGGCGCCCGTTGCAGGGTCGGTGACCTTCATTGATTTCTGGTATGCCCTCACATAGCAGATAACAGGTTGAACCGCAACCTCAGCTGCATCGGTAAGGCAGGAAGCCTGCTGCCCTTCGATGGACAGCTTGATTACTGCATATTTGCGACCCTTGACATCCTTTCTTGCTGTAGCTTTGGCTGAAGCGGTCTTGTCCTTTTTCAGCAGAGCGAAATCCTTCACGGTCAGGCTCTGTGCACTTGCACCTGCGCATACGGTCAGCGCCAGCGCAATGCTCAATATGCTTCGTAGAGTTTTCATATTATTCTTCCTGCTTTTGTGTTGTCTTGTTGTATGGGGTCTGCAGCACAACTACGCTGTCTGAAGACAGACGGATGCGCAGCCAGTTCTGCATTTTTTCGATTTCCGTATCGCTCAGAGGCTCGGTGCATTGCATCAGGGCTACAATTGCATCCTGCTTGCCTCCGCTTTTGGAGTCCACGCTCTGCCCTCTGGTCAGCACTACGGCAGCCACCTTTTCGTACTGGGAGCATATTTCCATTGCGATAAGCTCGGACGGCAGCTCCTTTTCCTTGTACCTGCGTATGGTGGTATCCATCTTTGCAATGGTCTGGTTGAGGGCTTCGATGGTCTTGGTATTGTTTTGATATATGCCCTTCATCAGGTCGGCATCCATACCGTAGCCTCCCTTCACTGCCGCATCCTCCTGGATGTAGATCTGATTGCGCGCGATGCCCAGGTTCTCTGCGTCCGCATAGATACGCTCGCGCTCCGAGGTGCCCAGGGCTTCTCCGGCAACATACAGCTCAACCGTAGGGGTCTTGCCTTCGTGGTCAGTCTGGTAGTTGAAGATATAGCTGCGGCCTATGACCTTGTTGCGCTCCACGAGGGTCTGCACGCTGCGGTCGAAGTTGCTCTGCTTCACTATGTTGACGGCGGAGATGATGCTCGGCACTATGATTATGGTCATTATAATGCCTATTGCCCGGTTGGTCCTCTTGACCTTCGCTTCGTCAGCATCTGCCATTATGCTCGGGAAGCGCAGGTACTTGACCACGATGAAGGTGGCCAGCGCAATGAAGATGCTGTTGATTATGAACAGATACAGCGCTCCGCTGATGAAATGCCAGTTGAGGGTTGCGATACCGAAGCCCACGGTACACAGAGGCGGCATAAGGGCAGTGGCGATGGCAACTCCTGAGAGCACGGTGCCCTTCTCCTTGCGGGAGTTCTCGAGCATTCCCGCTACACCGCCGAAGGTCGCGATAAGCACATCATAAATCGTAGGATTCGTGCGCGCGAGCAGCTCCGTCTGCTGGGTGAGCTGCAGAGGGGAAATGATGAAATACAGGGTTGACGCGAGTATGGAGATGATTACCATCACCGCGAAGTTCTTAAGGGCCAGTTTGATGAGCTCGGTGTCGTTGGTGCCGAGGCCCAGACCGAAACCCAGGATAGGTCCCATCAGAGGGGAAATGAGCATCGCGCCGATGATGACAGGAATCGAGTTGAGGTTCAATCCTACGGAAGCGATGATAATCGCGCAGGCGAGGATGAAGACATTGGGCCCGCGGAACGGAACGTTGCTGCGTATGGCCGTGCTGGCCGCACCCCTGTCGATGTGCTCGGACATATTGACAAGTTCTTTGAACTGCTTAGCTATTTTTGCGACATCCAATTTCATATCATATCGTGTTATGTGTGCACAAATATACAAAATTGTTGGTATCTTTGGAGACTTACAAACAAACACAGATATATGGAGACCAAATACCCTTGGCGTTACTGTTCTCTTGGAGGAGTAACCCGTGTAAAACTCAGCACTGGCGAGGATATCGCCCATCTCGGCGAGCTCGACCAGAAACTCTGGACTGTTCTCAGTTGTCCTGTTGACGGACTTATTTTTGACCGTAAGACCCTTGAGATTCTCGATTCCGACAAGGACGGCAGAATCCGTGTAGGTGAAGTTGTGGCCGCAGCCGAGTGGCTCACCTCAGTAGTCAAGGACAAGGACCTTATTCTCAATGGAAGCGATTCCCTTCCTCTGGACAGCATCAATACGGAAAACCCTACAGGTGAAAGACTTGCACGGAGCGCCAGGCAGATTCTCTCCAATCTGGGTCTCAACAAGAACGAGATTTCCCTTGCAGATACCTCCGACAGCGTAAAGATTTTCGAAAAGACCACCGCAAACGGTGACGGCATCATCTGCGCTGACGCCGGTCAGGACCCTCAGGTGCGTCAGGCCATCGAGGCTGCCGTTGCAACCGTCGGTTCGAAGACTGACCGCAGCGGGGCGCAGGGAGTGGACGCCGCCCTGGTGGAGCAGTTCTACGCTGAGCTTGCCGCCCACAAGGCCTGGAAGGCTGCCCGCACCCCTGAAATCCTCCCTTACGGCGAGTCCACCCCTGCAGCCCTCGCTGCGGTTGAGGCCATTGCCTCAAAGGTGGAGGATTATTTCATACGCTGCCGCCTGATTGCCTTCAATGGCAATTGCGCTGCCGCCCTCGATTCATCAGCCGCAACCATCGAAGCCTTTGGCTCACAAGACCTCAATGGCAAGACCGCCGAAATCGCAAGCTGCCCTCTCGCACATCCGAGAGCAGAGCTTGAGCTGCCTCTGGATGCCGTCAATCCTGCCTGGGAAGCTGCTATTGCCGCCTTCAGGACTGAGGTATTCGACAAATCCTTCCCTCAGAAGAATGTCCTCACCGAGGAGCAGTGGAAGAGCATAGTTGCAAGCTTCGGCCCTTATAAGAGCTGGCTTGCAGCCAAAGCCGGAAGCAGCGTGGAGAGCCTTGGCGACACCAAGATAGATGAACTCCTCGCCGCTGACAAAAAGGCTGACATCCTCGCGCTAATAGATGCTGATCTCGCTGTGGCTCAGGAGGCGAACTCTATCGATGAGGTGGACAAACTGATGCACCTGTACCGCTATTTCTATGAATTCCTGGAGAATTACGTAATCTTCGGTGCCTTCTACGACAAGAACCGCAAGTCCGTATTCGAAGCGGGCAAGCTCTACATAGACCAGCGCTGCCTTGAGCTTTGCATCAATGTTGCCGATATGGGCAAGCACGCAGATATGGCATCGCTTAGCGGAATGTATATCATCTACTGCAACTGCGTCTCCAAGAAGACGGGCAAGACCGCTACCATTGCTGCAGTTCTGACCGACGGGGATGTAGATAACCTGCGCGTAGGTATGAACTGCGTTTACTATGACCGCGACGGCCTCGACTACGACGCTGTCATCACCAAGCTGGTGGACAATCCGGTCAGTGTACGCCAGGCCTTCTGGGCGCCTTACCGCAAGCTTGCACGCACGATTTCCGACCGCATCAACAAGAGTGCTGCGGAGAAGGACGCCAAGGTTACCGCAGCCCTCACGGACAAGGCCAACAATTTCGATGTCGCCAAAGCCAAAGAAGAAGCTGCCGCTGCCCAGGCCGCACCGAAGCAGAGCTTCGATATCGCCAAGTTTGCCGGTATCTTTGCCGCCTTGGGTATGGCTGTAGGCTTCATCGGCTCCGCACTCGCGAAGCTCATTCATCCTTGGTACACTCCTTTCATCGTGCTTGTGGTGCTGGTTGTAGTCATTTCCGGACCTTCGATGTTCATCGCCTGGACCAAGCTGCGCAAGCGCAATCTCGGACCTGTGCTCAATGCCAACGGCTGGGCAATCAACTCCCGCGTGCTGGTGAACATAGTGTTCGGCTCAACTCTTACTACCCTTGCCAAGTATCCTAAGCTGGCCAGAACCTCCGACCCTTATGTGAAGAAGAAGTCTCCTTGGCCGGCCGTCATATTCATATTCCTCCTTGTCCTTGTTGCCGTCGGACTCGTACTCTATTTCACCGGCAACCTCGGATGGTTGGGAATTACCAAATAGCTTATGAACAAGAATTTACGCGGAGCTGCGGCGCTCCTACTGTCGCTCGCAATATTTGGCGGATGCTGCAACGGCAGCGCTCTGCTCAAGACCAAGGTTCCTGCAATGCCGGCAGGACAGCAGACTATGGTCGGCTATGCCGACGACCCTATCGACACCGTCCGCGTGGCTATCGTAGGCCTTGGGGACAGAGGCTCCTGGGCGGTCAAGCGCTATACCCAGGTGCCTTGGACCAGGACAGTGGCCGTGTGCGATGCCGAGGCAGACAGGGCGGAGGCCAGTGCGAAGTGGCTGGTGGACCACGGCTATCCGGCTCCGGCGGTTTACAGCGGACCGGAGGCCTACAAGGAGCTGTGTCTCAGAGATGATATTGACCTGGTTTATGTATGCACCGACTGGGCACACCACGTGCCGGTTGCACTCTGCGCTATGGAGCACGGCAAACACGTTGCCGTCGAGGTGCCTTCCGCCAATTCCCTCAAGGAATGCTGGGACCTTGTCAATACCTCCGAGCGTACCCGCAGGCACTGCGTGATTCTGGAGAACTGCTGCTATGATTTCTTCGAGATGATGTCCCTGCAGCTTGCGCAGCAGGGTGCGCTTGGAGAAGTGCTGCACGCTGAAGGCTCATATCACCACAATCTCGATTTCTATTGGAACCAGTATTGGGAGGACTGGCGCCTTCAGTTCAATGCCACCCACAGGGGAGACCTCTATCCTACCCACGGACTCGGACCTGTGGCCCAGGCGCTTGACATCAACCGCGGAGACAGGTTTACCTTCCTCGTCGCGATGGATACCAAGTCCGTCAACGGCAAGGAAATCCTGAGGACCTGGCGCGGTGTCGAGAACCCGGAATTCAAGAACGGAGACCTCGTATGCACCCTTCTTCGCACCGAAAAGGAAAAGACCGTGCTTATCGAGCACGATGTGATGACCCCGCGTCCTTACAACAGGATGTATCAGCTCGTCGGCACCAAGGGCTACGCTGCCAAGTATCCCGTAGAACAGCTGACCTTGGGTCAGGATGTTCTGGATGCGCTCGGAGTGGACTACAGCATCACCGATGCCCACGCCTCGCTTCCGGCAGATGTGATACAGCAGATGTACGCCAAGGTGCAGATTCCTATTCTCAACGACGAACTCAGGGCCAAGGCCAAGGAAGTCGGAGGCCACGGCGGTATGGACTGGATTATGGACTACCGCCTTGCCTATTGCCTGCACTATGGCCTTCCTGTGGATATGGACGTATATGACCTTGCCTCCTGGTGCTGCCTTTCCGAGCTCGGTACCATTTCGATGGAGCACGGATGCCGCGCAGTGGAGGTTCCTGATTTTACCCGCGGACACTGGCAGGAGAGGCCCGGCTTCTCCTATGCCTTTGCCCGATAACAAACCTTTTAACATTTATTTGGTATGAAAAAAACTTTGTACATCTTAGCCCTTGCCCTTGCAGGCCTTTTCGTGTCCTGCCAGGAAAAGGCTCCTGTTGACCCTGCTGAAGGGGACTTCACCAAGGGTGGTACTGTACTTGAACCTACCGTGCAGCAGAAAAAGCTTGAGAATACCGCCATCGCGGCTGTCGATGCGGTCAATCCTCAGGACTTCCGCCAGCTCATCGACCTTACGGTATATTTCGTAGAAGAATACTGCAACGAGAATGTTGACTTCTCCGAAATCGAGGAGGCTCTCGGACAGAAAATCGAGAACGCTGTTACCGTGGACGAGCAGGTGTATTCCAATACTAAGGAGCAATACTCTGCTGCTTATTTCGAGACACTGATGCTCCAGTTCTCACAGCTTTGCGGCAAAATCGAAGCCAATTCCACCAAGTGGACCTATGAGCCTTCCGACAGGCTGACCATCAACTTCAAGGACCGTGATGGCAGACCTTGCGTGATTGAGGCCACAGGCAAGGGGGAGCTTGGCTATGTGGAGGTTTACAGTTCTTACGAATACTTCTCCTTTTTGGATTATGACGAGAATGGCGACGGCATTGCCGACTATGACTATTACGAATACGAGGTGACCAGTAGCGTAATGGTTAATCTCCCTGAGGAGTTCAAGTATGTTGTAAAGGAAGACGGCACCGAGCTGATGAAGGCCGCTTACGAGTTCAAGACCAACATTGCTGCAATGCAGGAGGAGGCTGACCTCAGCCAGCTGTATTTTGACGGCAATGCCGTATTTGAAGTGGCAGGCTACAAATTCGAGCTCAAGAAGGCTTTCCTCGACGTCCATACTCTGGAGATTACTTCCGCTATCTCGAAGGGTGAGCAGATTATCTTCTCGGAGAAGGTGGCTGTGAGCGATTTCACTCTCAACCTCAATGAGAATATCGGCTTCGAGGGCGGCAGGTTCGAGGCAAAGTGGAATGTGCTCGGCGAGGTGCAGCTCTATTGCGAGGTGCCGCAGATGGATGTATTTGCAAGACTTTGTCTTGAAGATCCACCGTTCGAAGACGAAGCTGATATTCAGGCCTATCTTGACCGCGTCAATGCTGCCTTCAAGGTTGAGCTCCATTTCGACAATACAGCTGCCGTTCAGGGTCATCTTGAGCTCAGACTCTTCGTGATAGATGACGCTATGGCTGTGCTTCCTGTCATTGTATTCAACGACGGCACCAGCTATGCACTCGAAGATTATTTCAATGGAGAAATGCTTGAGCGCATCAGCGGACGCATCCAGCAACTCGTAGCCCAGTTTGAAGCAATTACTTCCTATTAGGCGTATAGCCTTGATTCAGATTTTGTTGTCTGCCGGTTTGGCGCTTTTTGCCCAGCCGGCAGACTCCGTTCGTCCGGGTTTGTCCGTGCAACCGGCGGATTCTGTTCTTTTGGATTTGTCCGTGCAACCGGCCGATTCCGTCCGTCTGGATTTGGAGGGCACGGTGCTTACTGCCGAAAAGCGGACGGGAGCCATTGTCGGGGCTCCGGCAGCATCCACCAGGCTGGAACTTGACCGTCTTGAGGCGGTTCCCCGTCTTTTCGGTTCTTCCGACCCGTTGAGGATTGCCCAGAGCCTGCCCGGAGTGAGCACCAATTCCGAAATTGACGGAGGAATACATATCCTTGGCTGCGAATCCCAGCACAACATAGTAAGGATAGGAGCCGCGCCCATTTACGGAAGCAACCACCTGTTCGGCCTGTTTTCCCCTTTCATACCGAGTCATTTTTCGATAATGGAGATATCGACGGATGCTCCTTTGCGAAACCGCCTTGGCGGGGAAGTGTTTTTGGATACCCCGGACACGGTCCGCACAGGACGGCCCCTCCTGAGTGCCGATGCGGGGCTGTTTTTCTCCCAGGGAACCGTGGATATGCCGCTGACGCGGCGTTCGTCCCTCAGGCTTTCAGGCCGCGCGAGCTATCTTGATGCCTTGTATGGCAATTATTTGAAGATAGGCGGCGAAAAATTGAGCTACGGTTTCGGGGATGTGAACCTGACCTGGATTTTCAGAAGGAGCAAGAACCGGCTCCGCAAGACTGATGTGTATTACGGAAGCGACAAGGCTGCGATTGATGCCAGGAGCTACAATGTGCCGCTCTCTTTCGGCTGGAGCAATCTGGCCATTTCCCAGCGTTTCATCAATACCAGATGGGGAGAGCAGGCTCTGTATTTCAGCAATTATTCGTCTCTTATCGATGCGGGAGACTCAGGTGTATTCGGAAAAGTCAACCACGCAATGTACACTCTCGGTTACAGGGGGCATCTGAATGTCCATAAGAGTGAGAACGATTTGGCTTTAATCGGCTTCGAGGGTATGCTTCATCGCTTCGGAAGTGATTTGATCAACAGCGATTCCTCTTTGGAGGCGAGCCTTTTCCAGTCCTGGACGCATCGCTGGGGAGATTTTACCCTTGATATCAAAGTGTCGGAGTCTGTTTTCTCCATTTTAGTGGAGAAGAACAAATACGATGTGTCTCCTGTCCTTGGCCTTAGCTATGATTTCCACCGCTTTGGCCGTGTATCCCTTAGTGCTGGACGCAAAGCGCAGAATGTCGGAAGGACGGGAGTCAGCGAAATCGGATTCCCGACAGAGCAGTTCGTTTGTTCGCTGTGGAACTTCCCGCTGCAGCATTCGGAGTTTGTTACCGTGAATTACAGCACCGGCTTCTGTGACGGGCGCTACAGTTTGTCGGCTCAGACATATTGGAAGAAGCTGGAGGGGCAGCTTGTTTTCAACGGGACACTCACGGACTATTTCGGCACCGTTTCGGTAATGACGCCCGAATATGTGTCCGTCAGCGATGGTGTTAATTACGGCCTGACCCTGCTGCTTTCACGCAATTCCGGCCATCTGACCGGGTGGGCAGCCTACTCCTTCGGAAGGGCTTTGATGTCGGGCAATATCCCGTCTTCGCACGAGCGCATCCACGAGCTTGACCTTGTGCTCAATTATGAGGGCGGCAGATGGGACTGCAGTGCCAATTTCGTGCTTGCGGGCGGAACTCCGTTTACGGCTCCGGAGAATTATTTCATCATTTCCGGTTTGCCGGTTGCCAATTACGGGAAGGTGAATTCCAGCAGGCTTCCTGCCTATTCGCGTCTTGACTTGTCTTTCAACTGGTATTTCCTGAGGGATGCGGGCAGGACTTTCGGAGCCAATGTTTCGGTCTATAACGCGCTGTGCTGCAACAATGTATTGTCGTACAGGCTGGATATCGTCAATGATGAGCTGGCTTATGTTCCGGTTTCGTTTGCTATGAAGTTTATGCCGTCTGTTTCTTTATTCTACCGATTCAAATGAAACGAAGTTTTACAGCAGTCTTTTTGGCGCTGACGCTCCTGATTGCGGGCGGCTGCGGGGGATATCTTAATGTGAGTGATGAGCCGGTACTGATTGTTGAGGCTTGGATTGAGGATGGCGGCTTTCCTGTGGTGATTGTGACGACCAGCGTGAGCCAGGACGAACTGCCTGCCGATGCCCGGTCGATGGAGGAGCATATGGTGCGCTGGGCTAAGGTGTGGATGAGTGACGGGACCAGGACGGTCAATCTGACGGGAGTGCCTACGGACAAGTATTTTCCGCCTTATGTCTATACGACTGCGGGGATGCGGGGTGAGGCAGGGAAGAGTTATGACCTGGTGGTGGAGTACGGTAATGTGAGGGTTACAGCTACTGCCGAGATTCCTCAGAGTGTCCCGATTGACGATGTGAAGCTGGTGCACGAGCGGGATTCGCTCTACAGCGCGTATGCCTACTATAAACTGCGCACTACCGGTTTGTACGGCAAGTTTTTCGTGAGGATTGACGGCGGATATTGGACACCTGCCCTTTTTGGTTCGCTTTTCGGTATGGAGTTTCTGGAAGATGGCGAGGGGTCTGTTGTGCGTCGCGGTTATGGAGTAAGTATGCAGGACTATGATTCGTATTTCGTTTCGGGAGAGATTGTTGAGGTGAAGCTTTGCACTATGACCGACGGGATGTTCTATTATTGGAAGAAATACGACGATAATGTCATCTATGGCCGGACTCCGTTCTTCCCGGCCAAAACCAACCCCGAGAGCAATCTGCACGGAGCCTGGCTATCCGATTCCGGCAGTGCGGGTTTCGGTGTCGCTGCTTCCGGTGAGGGTTCCGGTGTCGCTGCTTCCGGTGAGGGTTCCGGTGCGACGGGCAGTGCTTCTGGTGAGATTGTCTCTGGTGCCGGTTCTGGAGTGACGGATTCCAGTGCTGGTTCGGGTGCCGCTGCTTCCGGTGCTGGTTCCGGTGTTGCTGCTTCCGGTGCTGGTTCGGGCGGTGCGCCGCCGGTTTACGGTTACTTCGCCGGCTACGGCTGCTCCACCACCCGCTTTATCGTCCCGTAAACACCCGGTGATTCTCCTATTATGCCCGCTCGGGCATCCCGCAACAGCACAGAGCGTAGCGTGACTTCCCCAGTTCTTTTCCCCAGTTCTTTTCCCCAGTTCCTCTCCCTCCGTTCCTTTCCCAGCTCCTCTCCCCGGTTCCTCCTCCCGGTCCCTCTCTCAGCTCCTCTCCCCCGTTTCTTCTGCCAGCCTCTCTTCCCGGTCCTTTCCCCGTTTCTTCTACCTGCCTCTCTTCCCGGTCCTTTCCCCGTTTCTTCTGCCGATAGTGTCCATCATTATCGC
>JBJEBK010000025.1:0-11608 GCA_051869975.1 Candidatus Cryptobacteroides sp.
GAAAGAAACTGGTGCCAGAAATCCGGTGAGAAGGATGAAGAAGGGTGCATTATGGGCACGACCTTAATCTCCTTGCGGTCATTGAGGAAATACCGCCAGGTCTCCACCCAATGCCCGTCAGGTGCCCTGAGGTCATCGCCCTGAATTCCACCCTGAGGTAGGTTGTTGTACATACGACTTCCCCAGACGATGACAATGTCCGGACTCAGTGATTCGAGCACTTCAAAGAAAGCCGCCTCAGAGTCCTTGAAGTCCTTCTGCGAGGGAGCCACACGTGCTCCCGTCATTGGCACCTGGACATAGTTGTAGAAGGCGATGCTGTTCCAGAAACGCTCCTTGTCCTCGAAGCTGAGAGCATTGCGGCCAAGCAGGGCCTCAGCGAACTTGGTGTAGGTGTTCTTGTAGGCCTCATGCTCCGATTGAGGGTCGAAGAGATCCTCAATGACCTTTCTGGTAATGTCCTCCGTAGCATCTGAGGACTTCTCGCAGTAATGTGACTCACCGAGGGCAAGGATGCGCTTGCCCGCGTAACCGGTGGTGCTGTAGTGTTTCCCTATCCAGGGAAGAAAGTTGATTTTACTCATAGTCTTCAAATTTTCTGCGAAATAAATAGGCCTATGGGTAAATTTGTTACCCCGACCTTCGAAAAATACTTACCTTTACTGAAAATTTTTAGCTCGATATTATGTCTGAAAGCAGCGAAATCAGAAACAAACACGTGTGGTTGATTGAACTCCTCAGCCAGAGGCGAACCCTCAAAGAAATACAGGATGAATGGAAGACCAGCGATATCAACCACTATCCAGGCTCTGCCCCATCAAGAAAGACTGTGTACAACTGGATTCAGAAAATTCGGGAAGAATACGGAATCGAGATTATGATCGTTCGGGAAGGACAGTTCTCCTACTATCAAGTATGCTCGAAACCGGGTGGAGACAGCATCAGGAAATGGCTGCTGGGTACCGTCTCCGTGCAGAACAAGCTCATTTCCAATATGTCCGTCAGGGACCGTATCCTTCTGGAAGATGTTCCGTCCGCCGGAGAGAATCTGGACACCATACTCGATGCCATTAAGCAGAACCGTTTTATCAGCTTTGACTACGAGGACTACTGGGAGGACCCGATTACTGTCACGATGCAGCCGTACTTCGTGAAGCTAGACCGCCAGCATTGGAAGGTCATCGGGCCGCTCGAAGATGGCAGGAAAAAGACCATCAGGTCCTACGCGCTGGACGCCGACAGGATGAAGAACATCAAGGTGCTGGACAGGCGGTTCAGGTATCCGAAAGACTTCAGTCCTGAGGAGTTTATGGCTGACAGCATCGGCACGGCAACATTCCCTACCAGGGCCACAGAGCCGAAGGATGTCATCATCCTCGCGTGGGAGAAGGTCAACCTATATCTCAAGCACACTCCCCTGCACGGCAGCCAGAGGATACTATACGACTGCCCCGAGGACGGATACACCATATTCAGCTACCGCCTGCACACCACTGACGACTTCTATCAGGAAGTCTGCCGATACGGCAATTATATGGAAGTACTCTATCCTAACGATGTCCGCGATGAGATGATGAAGATCATCAAGGGGATGAGTGACGAGTACGCCGGGGTCTCGAGGAAGGACTGCAGGAAGAAAGTCCCGGGCGTGAAGGAGTTGAAAGCAAAGATGAAAAACGCGGAAATTGCTGACTTGTGAAATATTGCTTCTAAATTTGAGGGGATTGGAGCAATAGCCTATATGGAAGGAATTAAACAGATACCTTACGGCGTGTCCGACTTCAGGTCGGTCATTGAGCGTGGCTTGTACTATGTTGACAAGTCAATGTACCTTACGGAGTTGAAAAGCTGCCATGGACGCTGGTATTCATCCGCCCGCGCAGGTTCGGCAAGAGCCTGTTCCTGAATATGATGCCTCTCTACTATACCAAGGCGGCCGCCTGGGACTTCGACAGGCAATGGCGCGAGACCTTCCTTTCTCAAGGAGACAGCGTCAACTACTATATGCTTACCATCGACCGTTCGATAGCGAACGCCTATATGGAAATGGGTAAGCCGGACTCTGCAGCAGTCTATTACAAAGCGCTTGCAGACCTCACCGACCGGCTCAAGAAGCAGGAACAGGAGAGCTACGCACTGGAGCTCGCAAGCGTCTATGAATCAGAGAGAAAGGACCGGGAGATAGAGCGCCAGCACACCGAGCTGAAGGCCAAGACCGTATTCATAGTCCTGATGCTTCTGATTATTGCGCTAGCTATCGGCTTTGCAGTATATGCCCATCTCAATCTGAAAAAGGTAAGGAGCAAGAACCGGGCGCTGGCCGCTGAAGTGTCGGAGCTGGTTGATTGCCGGCAGCAACTCTATGCGGCCAAGGTGGAGTGCGCGCGCCTCCGCAGCCTGACAGAGCCGCAGGCCGCCTGCGCTGAGCCGGAGGAAGAGAAGATCGGCAATAATCTTTGGGAAGAAATAGATCGCGACATAATCGGAAACAGGCTGTATCTGGACCACGATTTCACCCGCGCTACGGTTATGGCAAAGTACAGGATTCCGAAGAATATGTTCGCCTCCTTATTCAAGGACAATACGGGCACGAGTTTTACCCGATACATCAACAATCTGAGGCTTGAGCATTCGGTTGCGCTGATGAGGGAGAAGCCATATTTCACCATAAGTGCCATAGCTTCCGAGAGCGGCTTCCCGAACCCGAGCACTTTCTACCGCCTGTTTTACGAAAGATTCTCTATGACGCCGTCAGAGTATATCCGGACGGGACGCCATAGAGAATAATAAAAAGGGGTACTGCTGTTCGGCTTATTTGGTTTTGTAAGTCCTGCGGTAGAGTTCAAAGTCAGTGGTTGTTTTACCCAAATTGCCTTTGTCGTCAGTGTTGCAGTAAACTACTACCGTCATTCCGCTGAAATCCCAAAATCCACAATAGCCGTCGTTGTTTTCGGCAGCTGTCATTGCTTTGTTGACGGCATCAATCACGAGTTTGTCGCAGTCTTTCTTGTCACCCTTGACGCCCCAGGCAGAATTGTAAGGGGTTCCGAGTTTGCTCATCTCGGAAAGAATCAGTTCCTCGCCGAGTTCATCGGTCTGCCAGGACATACTCTTTCCGGTGACGGTATCATCGGCCGGTTTGACTGTGTAGAGGAATTCTCCTGTTACTACCGGTTCGCAGGAGCTGAGAAGGAGTGCCATCAAGGCACTTGCGATAATAAAACGTTTCATAGGGTATGATTAAATAAATGTTTTCTTAGGGGTTGGTTCTTCGCGGAAGAGAAGGGCACGCAATTTATAATAATCGGTTTCATAACGCTTTGTTGTATTTCCTGTGTATAAATTTATTGAATAGCGGTATGCATATTCTCCCTCATCTATCCAATAATCCTGATCTTGTGTTAACGCTCCCGGCACATAATCATTGTAAATACTGCAATCGTTTTCCCACTCGGAAAAAATCAATTCGCGTATTGCTTTAGCCCTTGTTTCTCCCGGTACCCTTTCATAGATTCCGATATTCTGATGATTCACTTTCCATTCAAAGAAATACTTGGCATCAGTAATGGCAACAAGATAAGCCGGATTTCCATTTCTGTCTTCTATCAATCAAACAAACCATTCCTTCTTATCCTTACCAGGACCAGGATCACCAGCATACCTTGTATCCCAAGCCTTCAACTGATAACCTTGTCCTTTTCTGTAGTAACCTCTGGCAGCAGCGTTTTCCGGCCAGCTTGATTCCAGGACATAGTTCAGCCTTGTAATCTGGGGAATCTCAGGGATATCGAACTCGGCATAGGCTACGACTCCGTCAACTGGAGGGTCGTTGACAAACAGCTGGGCAGTACCGCAGTTGTCGTCGAGAGTGTATGTTGCTGACAAATCCGAATATGGAGCATCCGTTTCCTCCTGACTGTCCTTCCGGCAAGCGCAGAGCAAGGCTGAAATGCACAATAGTGCGAGTAAATTTGAATATTTCAAAATCTTTAATGATTAACCGATTTGCAAAAATATAAATCCGTTCAAGAATCAATTGGGCTTTATCAGCTGCTTTCTCTCATTCTGTATTGCAATATATCTCAATTTGTCACCTTTCGCTTTAATCGGAATGACTACTAGATCACCTCGCGTCGAGGCCCTGCGTCAGGGAACCACCCGTCACAAAATCGTGATGCAGTTCTGCGGCTGGCAGCTCGCCCGTATGGAAGAAGCCTGAACTAACCGTTGAATCCCTATTTGGTGCGCAGGAAGGCCGTTTTTGCGCACGGACATAGGCAACCATCCTATGAAGTGCCGCCGCGCAAACAAGCCGCAGGCGGACACACTCGGCAAAACACCACATAAATTGCTGACTTATGAAATATTTCTTCTAAATTTGCAGGGATTGGAGCAATAGTCAAATATGGAAGGAGCACCGAGGACACACGAGAGCGATGTGATGCATTTTTGCGTAATAGCAGTAGAAACAGCTGCCAGGAAAATGGGCGTCACACCCAAGGAACTGATTAAGCGTCTGGAAAGGCATAAGCTTATAGAAGGAAGGTTAATCCGTTTCTATGACACGCTCCATACCCAAAGCGCAGACTACGTTGCTGACGACATTATCGAAACCTTACTGAATTATGAAAAAGAAATCTGATATCACACTATTGTACCACGGGTCAACACTCAGGGTTGAAGAGCCATTATGCCATATCGGGAGGAAAGAACTGGATTTCGGTCCTGGCTTCTACCTCACCAGAGACCGTGAGCAGGCCATCTCGTGGGCTAAGACCAAATCAGGAAGAAATCCTGGAGCGAAGGCTATACTGAATGTGTACGAATTTGACCTTGAAAGATTCTATTCTTCCGGCAGATATCGTATAACATATTTCACAAGTTACAACCTTCAATGGCTCGATTTCATAGCACAGAGCCGAAAAGGTCAACAGCCTTGGGCCGGGAATGATTGGATTGAAGGCGGAATCGCCAATGACAGTGTAATCACAACAGTTGACGCATATATAGACGGGCTGATTAATGCTGAACAGGCCATTGGAAAACTGGTAAATGAGAGTTTGAGAAACCAAATCTGCATTCTCAATCAGGAGATTATTGACGAGTATCTTCGTTTTGTTGAATCAATTGAATTGCCGGACTGATGAAAGATTACATACTTTACAGGAAAATCACACGCATTATTATGCAGTTGTCCGAAGAACTGCAGATTTCGCCCAAGAGAGCAATGTTGATATTCTACAACTCCACCGTTGGAGAGCAACTTCACGACCCGAAATATGGCTACCAGCTGATGTCCGACACCTACATTGTTAACGACATCAAGGCCGAACTGGCCGGGCGTTAATAATTTGGTGCGCAGGAAGGCCGGTTTTGCGCACGGAATCTACGATGAGTGCACGGGGCTATATCCTATGAGCGACCGCTATATCGCTGACGAGGTTATCCGGGAACAATAGAATTCCAGAGTAAAGTTTAAAATCAAGGCCGACGGAATCCGTCGGCCTTGAAATAATGTGCGGAAAGTCTATTCCCACCCTTCGACATCCGGGTCGATAGAAATTTCTATCTGCTCCTGATCCGGGGAGGTATTGAGAGTCAGGTCAATAGTGTGGCAATAGCCGGCGCGGAAACTCAGGGAGTAATCGAGGAGATAAGCAATTCCACCCATAGAAACTTCAACCAGCGGAGTCTTCTTCTCGATATTCTGAGGAACGAGAACGGCCTCGAACTGCTGATTGCTGAGTTTCTTCATTGTGATGGTCTTCTTTGCTCCGAAAGCATTCTTTTCTACAGAGCCGGTATTCATACTGAGGAAGCATTCCACATTGGTATTGTAGATATGCACCACGATATCATCCGGAATCTCGCCCTCGAAAGCCTCTCCCTTCACGATATTCACCCTAAGCTTTGAAAGGATATGCTTGAACTGAAGGGTAACTCCGCTTTCGTTGCGACTCACCTTCTCAGCTTTGGCATAGAGCAGGTCTGACTGCTCATATCCATCGCCGTTCTGGTCTACTGCAATCTCAAAAGGAAGTGCATCGACCGAACTCATCTCCCTATAAGGATAGAGAGCATAGAAATCGCAAGGATTTGCGCTCCAGTACAGTGTGCGGCCAGGAGCCCATACGCTTCCGTCAAAACTCAGCTTTTCGTTATTGATATAATTGCCGCCAACCTGAACAGGAGCAACCTCCTCGCCATTGTACTCCACAGCGAAAAGAGAAACTGCATCCCCGGCCTCAAAATCAGTAGCGGTAGCCTTGGTAGGATAGCAGATATTGAAGCGGATTTCGTCCGAAACTGCAGTCTGCGGCTTCTGCTCTTTGTTGCAAGAGCAAAGCGCCAAGGCAAGAATTAAGCTTGTGAATACTATTCTTTTCATATTCAATCCTCCTTTACTTTAAGTTCGGGCGTTCACCCATATAGATAACAGAGCCGTTTTCCGAGCCCATATTCCAGAGATGGTCCACTCCGAAAGTGCGGTCAAATACTACCGGAGCCGCCTTGGTGCTTCCGAACGCATCGCTATCCTTCGCATAGAACTCCTCCAGCGAGAAGCTTTCGCCTGCGCAGTACTTGATTCGCTCGACAATAGCCTGACGGCTGATTGCGGAATAGTACGGGATATTGTTGTTCATACAGCTGGTCGCCTCGGAACGATATACTCCACGGGTGTGCATATATCCGCCTTCGTACATATCCACATAGTCGGAGTACTTAGGATTGTAGATAAGATGCGCCCAAGGAACAACAGTGTTGTCAGAGGTCATTGAAAGGTTCTTGAACCAGCCTTTGGACTTCATCCTGCCGTAAGTAGTTTTGGTATCATCATCTCCGGAAGGATGCTCACAACAATTACAATTACAGGTCTGAATGAATGCATTATGATAGATGTACTCGTCACCAAGCTTTCCGAATCCGTGTCCGCCCGCCTCGTGCTGTACGATGCCACGGAAGTCATAAGGATAGGCATTGGTGCTTACAGGACAGCAAGCAAGAGCAGAACCGTCACCGTACATCAGCGTTACTCCCTCGTAGGTGGATGTGTTCATCAGCAGGATGGTAAGACTCTTTGTCAAATCCAATGAAGCATTGGCCTTCTTTGCCCAGGCAAAGCAATCATCAGCTGAAGGAGGAAGAATCCTGTTCTGGCTGAATGAAGAGCCGAATTTGGTGTCGATGATGGTGTTGACCGTGCCTATTCCGCTGTCATCTGACTGGCTTACAACAGCATAGACATTGAAGTAATCGCTATAAGTGTTATAAGGCTCGAGATCAAAGAAACTGGTGTTTCCGGTCTGGACATTTGTAAGGAAGGTTCCCTTTGCAATGTCTTTGGCATCATAACCGTCACCTATATAGACTATGTCAATGCCAGAACCAATGGAAGCGGACTGGATTGAAATAACCTGTCCATCTGCATAGTCACTGTCATACTGCTCCACAGTAAATGATGTTGTGTAGTCTTTTGCAGTGAGTTTGAATACGACCTCTCCGGCCCTGCCTGCATACTGCTTGTAAGTTGGAGAGTTGTATGTTCCCTCGTTCACCTCGAATTTCTCGCTTGTGCGCGGCATCTCGCTGACAGTGATTGTGATGTCCGTCTTGCCAGTACCGCTTTCCGGAGAGACGCTTACCCAGTCCGGTTTGCTGTCAACGGTCCATTCGAAGTTTGCAGGAGCGCGGAGAATGTAGGTACGGCTCTGCTCAGCATTGAGAGCACGCATACGCTCGCGGCTTACTGAGAAGTCGTAATGGGCGGCGATTCTCTTGAAATCGCTCCATCCGGACTCTGCCTGGTAACGCTTTACCGATTGGGCAGGGACTTCTACGGTGAAGTTGTCTTTAGCTACACCGTCGAAGGCACCGGATTGGACGGTTGGGGGTTCAATGGCAGAACAAGAAATATTCGAAATATGACTGCAGTATTCAAACGCACTTTTTCCTATTGTTTGACAGGTGGATGGAAACGATAATGCCAATAAACTAGAATGCCCATAGAAAGCATGGTCCTCAATTGAGACTAGGCCCTCAGGAAAATCAATTCTTCCCATAAGCCTTCCTGTAGGGTTGCTATAAAAAGCATATTGCTCAATTCGTCTCAATGTACTTGGTAACACTACAGATGTGAATCTAGAGGAAGAGAAACACCATTTCGGTATTTCAATAGTGCCTTCCGGAATAACTAATTCTCCGGAAAAAGAAGAATAAGAAAAAGCTCTCTCTTCAAAATTTGTCACATTATTCAAAAGAAGAGAACCAGTGAATGTACTTTGTTCAAATGTACCACTGTAAATAGTATTTAGTTTTTCCGGTATCTTCAAATCACCGACAAAACTGCCGGCAGAATAAAAAGCAGAACGACCTAGATATTCCAATTTGTCAGGAAGATTCAGTTTACCAGACAAAATACAATTAAAAAAACAACTATTACCTATATAAGTAATTGATTCAGGTAGATGTAGCTCTCCTGATAAAGACCTGCAGCTATAAAAAGCGTTATCCAATACTCGTTCTAATTTTGCATTGAATACTACGCTTCCGATAATTGTGGATGCAAATGCATACTTTCCGATTAATACCACATCGTCTGGTATTATTAAGGCTCCAGAGAGATTTGTACCATTAAAAGCGTAATCACCAATTAGTGTAACTCTTTCAGGGAATGAGAAATATACAAGACTTGTCTTTCCATTAAACGCATTTGATGGAATAATGTCGTTCATAAGAGACGAGCCTACCTTTGTCACCTTCACCTCCTTCAAATTCACCGCCTCCAGAATAGCCATAGAGTCCCTCATGAAGTAGAAGTCCGTGTCAGTAATCTGACCTGTAACCTTAAGATTGCGGATCTTGTCAGGATTCTTCTTGGCACCCTTGATGAGTTTTCCGAGAGTTCCCGGTGTCTCAACATTCACAACATAGTACTGCCTTGCCTCACCTGCGTGGGTATTGAGGTCCTCGGTCCAGTTGATGATTTGGCAATCAGCCAATTCCAACTCATACTCCCCTGTAAGAGTCTTCTTGCTGATGGAAATGCTGAAAACCATCTGCTTGCCGGCTTCATATACCACATCGGCTGCAGACTGCTTGAAACCATAAGTAATTCCGTCAATCGTAATAGAGAAAAGACGAAGGCCTGCGGCAACGGTCTGAGGCACGACAATAGCACGGAAGCTGCCGTCTGTCTGAGGACACATCACAATGCCATCTGCCTGCGGATTTCCCAACGCAGTCACAGCACCTGTAGAATAGTCAATGGTCGCCTTGCGGGTAGTATTGGTAACTATTACATTCTTGGAAAGGGCATCGAATTCACCTTCTGCGAAGCCATCCTTTTCCACAAGTTTTACCTGAACAGAAGACATTTTGTGCGACAGGGATACTCTGATTGCAGATTCGGAAGGTTCCACAGCCTCCTGCTTTCCCCACAGGAAATCGGAAGCCTCGTAACCTGCGAGAGCAGATGCCGTTGCGGCTGTGCTCTGGTCCTTCTGCACTTCAAAAGGAGCGGCAACGACCTCGGACAAGTTCTTGCTGTAAGGATAATAGACATAGAGGTCAACATTGGTGTTCACATCCTTGTAGTAAACACTCCTTACCGGATTCCACTTGTGAGCAGCTTCATCAAAAACATACTTGACATTATCCGCCTGATTTCCTTCAGCAAGAAGGGTTCCCGGGACAGTGTTATTATCACTGTAGTTCACGGCAAACAAACCAAGAGCGTCCTTATCGACAAAGCCGGCATCGGACACCTTGGTCTGAACCTGCTTTATGGCACCATCAACATTGATCGGAATCAATCCTTCCGGCTCCTCGACAATTGCAGGCTCAACTGTGCAGCCTGCAAGCAGCGCTATGCAAGCCAATGGCATTAGCAAATTGTACTTCATATTGTGATTAATTATTGGATTATCACTCGGCATCTCCATCTACAGAGCCACCATTCCCCCAGGGATTTACATTAACGCTGTCATTCAAAATACTCGAATGCAGCTCAATCTCGACAATCTCCATCTCAGGAGACGAATACGTTTCGTTATTCTTCATCATATTATTGTATATTATTACCATCTTCCAAAGAATATTTTTTTCCTTCCCACACCAGGCGATGTATTTTGTATTCAGTATTATACCTTGCTGCCATTAACATTATGAACAAGAAAACCAACACAAAAAAAAGCCATACATTTATGATGAATACATTCCAGCATTGTTATAGACGAGCAACAAACCAATTTGAATATCATAATTATAAACACGAGCATCAAATCTTTAAGAAAAGCGGAATGCGCCTCAAGAGTTGGGATATTGCTCAGTTTATTTCTATCCGCAAGTTCGTAATAGGTTTTATAATATTCTGACATAATATCCTTACATTCTTCAATCCCAACTTCCTTCCTGGCTTCTTCAATCATTGATACTTGATTCCTGCAGATAGGAGAACATACGAATGAGCAGAACTTGCATTTATCTTTATCTTGAAAACATTTATTCTTGGAGAAATCCACAGATTCCACCATCTTGTGAACAACTAAGCCAACGACGTAACAAGAAAATATGCTTACCCAAAAATTGCTGTTATTGATACTGTGAAGCCAATTACATCCTTCAAAGACATAATACAAACAACCTCCAAACAAAACAGCAGTCAAGAAATCGTAAAGGGTGATTTTTTGAAAAAACTTTTCCATTATAAATATATTGGTTATAATACATTCGTCAAAAGAGTCTTATATCAGAACTCTATATGACGAAGCAAATGTTAACAGCAATCAAAAAGCAATCAAGTTCACATTGGTTCATTTCAAGTCGCCGTGCAGGGTTGTGTTTTCAGACCAACAAGGCTGAGACTCTGTGGCAGGAGTAAGTCTGAACTTCCCGTTCAACCCAACAAGCCTTATTCCGTGCGCAGGAAGGCCGGTTTTGCGCACGGAATGGCAACCATCCTACGAAGTGCCGCCGCGCAAGCAAGCCGCCAGCGGCCACACTCTGCAAAACACCACATTATTTGCTGACTTATGAAATATTTCTTCTAAATTTGCAGGGATTGGAGCTATAGTCAAAATGGAAGGAATTAAACAGATACCTTACGGCGTGTCCGACTTCAGGTCGGTCATTGAGCGTGGCTTGTACTATGTTGACAAGTCAATGTACCTTGCGGAGTTGGAAAAACAGTCCGACACTCTGATTTTCATCCGCCCGCGCAGGTTCGGCAAGAGCCTGTTCCTGAATATGATGCGGCTCTACTATGACAAGGCTGCCGCCGGGGACTTCGACAGGTTGTTCGGGCATCTGTGGATTGGGCAGCATCCAACGCTGCTTCGCAACAGGTATCAGGTGCTTTATCTGGATTTCTCACAGATAGGCGGAGATGTAAGTCAATTGTATGAGAAGTTTGACGTCTATATGTCCATCTGCCTTGACAATTTTGTCAGAAAATATGCCGCAGACTATCCTGACTACTTCATTGATGAGTACTTCAAGCGGACGAATTCAGACAACAAACTTGTCCATATCACGAATATGGCCAAGGAATTACAGATTCCTTTATACCTCATCATCGACGAGTACGACAATTTCACGAATGTCGTACTGA
>JBJEBK010000026.1:0-11569 GCA_051869975.1 Candidatus Cryptobacteroides sp.
TCATCGCCAAGGCCGTACAGCCATTCGCCGTCAAACCATATTTTCTCAATCTTATTCATTGTCTTCATCATTTTCAGTATCACCAAAGATTTCGTACCACCTGTTAAGAATTATGTCTGAATTCTCATGGATTGCCCTTTCAATTCGCTTCAGGTCATTTGCCTTAATCCCATGTGAGGATTCAAGAGTAAATCCATCACCATCCCAGACATATTTTGCATCTCCATTATGACCTCTGACATGAACATGGATAGGTTCGTGTTCATGGGAGAAGAACAAAAATACAAATCCGTATTGTCTAAATAATTCTGGCATAGTCAATCATTCTTTTATTGTAAATGCAAATGTAGGTACTATTTTTGATACCTCCAAAAATAATACCACTCAAGAATAACTAACTATAATTCCGGCACAAAAAAAGACACCTCAGTTGGGGCTGAAGTGCCTAATTCTTTCAGTAAAACCTGACATAACATGTCGACACAAAGGTACAAACTATTTCCAATTTATCAATAACTTGACTACAAGGCGACACCGAGCATCTTCGATACCGATTCGATCGGTACGCCGTTCTCAAGGGTGGCAGTGGTCGCGAAGGTGTGGCGGGCCGAGTGGAAGGTAATCTCCTTGTCGATCCCGCAGACGGCGGCCATTTCCTTAAGGTATTCATTGCACTTCTGGTTGGAGAGCACCGGCAGGAGTCAGAAATTTCATTTATTTCTTGCATTTCTCATTGGAGTCTGCTTAATTTGCATCAGATATGATGAATTTCAACGCATACTGGTGGTGGAGCCTTTTACAACCTTTCCGGTCGTAAGAGCTTGCCATCGTGCGCACAGGTGCATACAGGAGCCCGGCCGGAAGGTCGGGCTTTGTTGTGCAATATGGTTGAAAGCATAAAGACCCCGTAATCAAGCAAAACGAAATTTATAATAAATTCAACAGCAATGAAACAGACCATTCCTTACAAAATCTACCTCAGCGAGGACGAGATGCCCCGCCGGTGGTACAATCTGCGCGCGGATATGAAACAGAAACCTGCGCCGCTTCTCAATCCTGCCACCCTCAAGCCCCTCAAGGCGGAAGATCTCACCCCTATCTTCTGCGAAGAGCTTGTAAAACAGGAACTTGACGACACCACCCGCTTCATCGATATCCCGGATGAAGTGAGAGATTTCTACAAAATGTACCGCCCGTCGCCCCTGGTGCACGCCACCTTCCTTGAGAAAGCCCTAGGCACTCCCGCCAAAATTTTCTACAAATTCGAAGGCAACAACACCTCCGGCTCGCACAAGCTCAACTCGGCCATCGCTCAGGCGTACTATGCCAAAAAGCAGGGCCTCAAGGGCGTAACAACGGAAACCGGAGCGGGGCAGTGGGGTACAGCGCTTTCTATGGCCTGCTGCTACTTCGGCCTTGACTGCAAGGTGTTTATGGTCAAATGCTCCTACGAGCAGAAGCCTTTCCGCTGCGAAGTCATACGCACCTACGGCGCTTCCATCATCCCGTCGCCGTCCGACACCACCGATGTCGGCCGCCGCATACTAGCGGAGCATCCGGGCACTACAGGTTCGCTTGGATGCGCGATTTCGGAAGCGGTTGAAACGGCCGTCACCAATGAGGGCTACCGCTACGAGCTTGGCTCAGTGCTCAATCAAGTACTTCTGCATCAGACTGTTATCGGTCTTGAGACCAAGGCGGCTCTCGACAAATACGGCATCAGGCCCGACATCCTCATCGGCTGCACCGGAGGGGGCTCGAACCTCGGAGGCTTTGCAGCTCCGTTCTTCGGTGAAATATTGCGCGGCGAAGCCGCTTATAAGATAATAGGTGCGGAGCCGGCCAGCTGCCCGAGCTTCACGCGCGGTGTCTTCGCGTACGACTACTGCGATACGGGGAAAATATGCCCCCTCGCGAAGATGTACACCGTCGGCAGCCAGTTCATCCCGTCCGCCAACCACGCAGGAGGCCTGCGCTTCCACGGAATGAGCCCGGTGCTCTCGGAACTGTACCATCAGGGACTGTTCGAAGCCCGAGCCTATGAGCAGACCAGCGTTTTCGAGGCCGCCGAAATATTTGCCCACGCGGAAGGCATATTGCCGGCTCCCGAGAGTTCGCACGCCATACGCGCCGCTATCGATGAGGCTCTGCGCTGCCGCGAGACCGGAGAGGAAAAGGTGATAGTATTCAACCTTTCGGGTACGGGCAATTTCGACCTGTACGCATACAAGCAGTTCAACGACGGCACGATGACGGACTCCATCCCGAGTGATGAAGATATTGCAGCGGCTCTGAGCCAGCTGCCTAAGGTGGAATAGGCTACAGGGCGGCGAAGTCGGCCAGGTCCCATTTTTCATTTTTCACCTCGCCCCAGCAGGCGCAGGTGACATCGTTTTCGAGGTATGACATAGTGGTGCAAAGTTACACAATCTGCGGGGAAAATTGTCTAGTCCTAGAAATTGTATCCCAGCCCGAGCTGCAGCTCGCTGAGCCGCAGGGCGGTGCAGGTGTAACTTAGGCTGAAGTTCACCCTGCCGAGATTGAATATCGTCCCCGCTTCGAAAAGAAGTCCGCGGGGGCTGCGGTCCAGAACGCGCGCCCATCCTCCGCTGCTGTCCTCCCAAAGGGTAAGGGCAGTGCCGTAACCCAGGCCGCCGTAGAGCCGGAGCCAATTGTTGAGGCGGTAGCACGGCCCCAGGCTCGCCTGGGCCGTGAAATATGACACCTCTCCGCTGGTCCATATCGTTCCGTACGAGGTGGTTCCGTCGGACAGGCAGTCGTAGCCGTAGCCGCGGGGCGCGAAATTGCTGCTGGCACGTACATAGGCGCCAAGGCGGGATTCGAGCGGGTCCAACGCAAGAAGAAGGCCGTAACTCGGCTTTGGATAAATACTTATGCAGACAATGCCGCTGAGGTAATTCTTTCTTCCGAGCAGCATCGACTTGCTTGCGGGTTTCTTTTCCGGCATAGGGATTTCGAGTCCGTCGCATTGCTCCCAATCAAGCAATTGTGGCCCGGTGATTGGGTTTTGCGGAAGTTCCACAACATAGTCCTCCGGATTGATGGGAGGCGGCGGGAGCTGCCTTGTGACGGGCTTTTGAAGCACGATTATCTGAGGAGGTGCCATAGCCGGAGCCTGGACGGCAGGTGCCGGAGGGATTGGCTGTGTTTCGCGCTTTCTGGCTCCCTGCGCTTCCAGAAAGCGGTCTCTGATGCTTGCAAAACGCTCTGCCTGCTCCTCGCTCATCTGCCCTGAAGCATCCCGGACCTCGTTTTTGAGGGCATTGAGCTCTTTGATGAGTTTGCTGAATTTGTGCTTTGGAATGTCCTGCCCGGAGTCCGAGAGCCGTTTCAGTTCCAGACATTTTTCGCAAAGAAGCTCGTAGCGGTCCAGCACCTTGTCCCAGTTCCTGGCCTTCGGGGAAGCGAAGGTCAGGCTGCATACGAGCAGAAAGACAAGACATAGTGCTGAACGGCAGAATTTCATAACAAATTGTAAATTTACTCATTATTTTGTAGTTTTGGCTTATGAATACCTCCTGCGTATCCGGCTTTTTTGAAGAAACTGAAGGCTCCATCACCCCTCAGGGTGAGCTGGAGCTGCTCAGCCGTTCGCAAAACGGGGTGTTCATTCTGTACCGCTGCCAGTATGAAGGCAGGTATTATGTGCTCAAGGCCCTGCAGCATGAGTTCCGGGGCAAGATGGTTTATGAGGAGATGCTCCGCAAGGAATATGAAATCGGGGCCGCTCTCAAGCATCCCAATATCAGGGAATATTACGAACTTTTTGAGCATCCTCTGCTGGGCAGCTGCATCCGAATGGAATGGGTGGACGGAAGCCCTCTTGCGGCAGATGCAGACCAGTCTAAGGCGGTGCGAAGGCGGCTGCTTAGCCAACTGCTTGATGCTGTGGCCTATATGCATCTGCATCAGGTGATTCATCGCGACCTCAAGCCTGACAATATACTCGTTACCCGCAACGGTCGGAATGTCAAGCTCATAGACTTCTCGCTCGCGGATTCGGATTCATATTCGATACTGAAGGTTTCTGCCGGGACGCCGCTTTATGCCTCTCCCGAGCAGTTGGAAGGGCGTAAGGGTGATTGCCGCAGCGACATATATTCGCTGGGCGTTATCCTTTCCGAATTTGCAGAAAACAAGAGGCAGAGGGCAGTGGTGGCGAAGTGCCTGAGGACTCGCAGCGAGCAGCGTTACAGCTGCGTGGAGGAGCTGCGCAAGGCATATTTCCCTTCTGTCAAGAATCGCCTTCTGCTGATGCTGGCGGTGTTGGTACTGATTCTTTCCGGAGTGGGGTTCGTTCTCACCAGCAGGCTGCAGGAGGCGCAGAGCATCTATCAGTCCGAGACTATCGACAGCATATTCCAGCAGGCCACTGAGATGCTGGAAGAGGCGGGGGAGTCCACGGATTAGAGCTTTTCTACCAAATTGAGCCCGCCCTGACGGCCGGCGATGTAGGAAGGGGTATATTCTCCTTTCCTAAGGATTCTGGATACATACATAGGGTAGCCCGGCAGGAAATGGGCCTGAAAGAAACGGTCGCCTGCGCAGAGCTGGGAGTTGATGCTTTCAAGTACTTCATACTCTCCGCCTCCGAGATGGCGCAGCCTGACAATTCTGTCCGGCTCCCAGCCTATCCGGATTATGTCTCCTTTCTGGAGCTCGTCCGAATGCAGGGATGCATTGCTGAAGAACTGGGAACTGAATTCGCAGTTGTTTTTGAGATTCTGCACGAAGTCGCCGAAACTCCTGAAACCTATGTACCGGCACAGGATGTCAAGGGTGCTCTTGCGCGGAGTAGGCTTCAGGCTGACATAGCCGTAAAGCCTTTTGAGAGTAGAACTGGAGAGCAGTTCTCCCGTTTCCTTTTCTATTATGATTGAAAGGGCCTCGTAGTCGGCTGTGGTTGACAACTTGCGGCCTACTTTCTGTTCGACCTGTCTGAGCAGGCAGTTGAGTTCCGGTACTATGGTTTGTGACATCAGTCTTTGTATTTGAAATCTATTGAGTTGTCGGCAATTATGGTTTTGATTCTCTGGCCTCTGGCGAGGTACACCGTTTCCAGATTGTTGCAATCGCTAAGGTCAAGGTAGTTGAGCTGGAGGTTGTTCGAAAGGTCGAGGGTAGTGAAATTGTTGAGTCCGCAGGTGAGCTCCTCCAGGCTTGTGCACTTCGAGAGGTCTATGGTATCGAGATAGTTGCCGTAGCAGTCGAGTTTCCTCAGTTTGACGCTGCCCTGGAGCTTGAGGATTTCCAGTTTGTTGAAGCGGCAGATAAGAGTTTCAAGGACGGATGGCAGATTCATATCTTCGATTTTGTTATAACTGCAGTCCAGATAGCTGAGAGAGGTATTTTTGCTGAAATCTTCGCAGGTAAGACTCCCTTTCCATACGCTGCCCCTGGCGCTCAGGCTCTTCAGATTGGTGAAGTACTGGATGCCGTCGAGGTAGATGATATTGTCGGTGCAGAAGTCCATTGAACTGACACTCTGGGCCTCTGCGGTACTGATGGATTTGTCACCGTTGGTATCGCACAGGCTTAGCAGATACGCTTCGAACTTGTCATCTGTGATGACAACGCCCCCGCTTGGCGGCAGCACGGGTTCCGGCTCGGGCTCAGGCTCGGGCTCCGGCTCTGGTTCTGGTTCGGGCTCCGGCTCTGGTTCTGGTTCCGGTTCTGGTTCCGGCTCCGGCTCCGGCTCCGGCTTTGTGCCGAGATAGAAATCGTAGAGTTTGGTTCGGAGCTCGCTGTAGGAGTTGCGTGCCCAGGCGTAGAACAGATAGTTGGTATCTTCTTTAAGACCAATGAGTTCTAGCCGGAAGACATTTCCTTCGAGAGTGCAGTGGTACTCGTAGAGTTCCGTGACTCTGCGTCCTACCATAAAGCCCGCATCGGAGATTCCTCCGCTCTTGCTGAGCTGTGCTTCGAGCACGACCTTGTAGCCTCCGAGCTGTTCGGTGATGCTATAGTCCACTTTTGTGAATTCAGGAGCGCTCAAATCTTCCGGCTCAATGTTGACTTGCATACACGAGCTTGCGATGATGAGTGCCAATACCTCTGAAATGAGCGCCCTGAATTTCATAATACCTAATTCCAATTGTTGATTCCTCCTCCGATGTTGATGATAACCTTGTCCGGGTTGGAGGTGAGGGTGAGGTTGAGAGTGTGTCTCTTGCCTGATTCGAAGATGAATTTGCTGCTGTAGAGGTAGGAGACATTATTTACAATTACTTCAATCAGGGGAATGGTGTTGAGTATTTTTTGAGGCACTATAATGGCGGAATACTTTCCTGTTTCCCACTGATGTGCAAGGATTGTGCTGCTGGTCCCGTAAGGGTTTTTCTCAAGTTCTCCTCTTTCCAAATCAACCGAGGCGGTGGTAACGGTGTTCATAATCCGTATTTCTGCCGTTGCCGGCAAATCTCCTTCATAATCGTCCCCTTTCACGAGAATTATGTCGAGTCTGGAAAGCTTGTGCTTGAAATTCAGCGCAATATCTCCTTCGCTGCGCTGCACGGAGGCAGCCTTTGCCCACATAAAATCGCTCAAGGTGAAACCACTCTGTCTTTGGTCGGATTTTACTTCGAAGATATAGTTGTCCACGGAGCTGAGTTCTGAATTGAAAGGGTAGTAGGCGAGGATGTCGAATCTGGCATCGTCCTTCCACCAGATTGGCGGAGTTACAGTCCATTTGCTGCCATCGAAGCTGGCCTCGGCATTGTTTGCCCAGTTGCCGGAAATCTGAAGCGGGGAAGGGATGCCGTCAGCGTACTCTACGGCATATATTCCGAAAGAGTCGCCTGCTTCGAAGGCGCTGTCGCTTGCTTTGGTTCCGGGAAGGAACGGGACGAAGTGCATCAGCGCTTCATCCTCCGGAGACGGATCGCTCTTGGCGCAGCCGGTGAACATACAAATAGCTGCTATGCAATATGTTATGAATATATACTGTTTCATAATGTCCTCCTATTTGAGCTTTGGTCTTTCTCCCATGAATACCGGTTCGTGACTGTTTATTGTTGCAGTGCGACCATAATCTGTGTCTCGGGCTTTTGTTGAATATGTGCTTACAGCCTCTACTACATCGTTTGCGATGAAGTCCTCCAGACTCCATTCCTCTCCTGCATACTCCATTATCCTTTTATAAATCTCGTAGCGGCTAATGGTGCTGTAGTAAGGAATATCGTTGTTCATACAGCTGTTCTGTTCACTGCGGTACACTCCTCTTGTGTGCATATATCCTCCTTCGAAAATATCCACAAAGGTGCTGTATTTTTCGTGGAAGATAAAGTCGCGCCAAGGCACGTCGCCCATTTTGCCGGAAAGCGAAAGGTTTTGGAACCATCCGAGTGACTGGTATGATTGCAGCTCGAAGGCGTGTGGGCAGCAGGTGCAGCCGCAGGTCTGGATGAAATCATTGTGATAGATATACTCGTCTCCGAGTTTGCCGAATCCGTGTCCGCCGGCTTCGTGCTGGATAACTCCACGGAAATCAAGAGGATAGCCATAGTCGCTCATAGGGCAGTAAGCGATTGCGGTGCCGTCGGCCCACATATAGGTGACTCCGCCGTAGTCTTCGGTATTTGGAATCATTATTATCAAGCTCCGGTTGATGTTGTCATTGTTCACCGTAGGTGCCTTGCAGGCGTATTGCATCACTTCGAAGTAGTCGTCATCTCCGTTTCTGGTGACTCCACCGTTGGTTGCGGTGTTGAAGCGGGTCTGGACTATAGTATTTACTGTGCCGATACCGGATTCCGGTGATACCGGCACGGCGGTATATACATTGAAATAATCTTTATAGTATTTGTAAGGCTGTATGCTGAAGAAATTGTCGTAGGTCTCTTCCATTGCCCTGAGAAGTTTGCCTTCGCTGATATCTTTTGCATTGAAGCCGTCTCCGAGAATGACTATGTTTACCCCATTGCCCTTGCTGGCAGTCTGAAGGGTAATCACTTCATCTTCAGCATATTTATAATCATACTGGCTTACGGAAAGCCTTGTCTGGTAACCCTTGCCGTTGAGTTCGAAGACCACTTCGCCGTTTCTTGTAGAGCCGTCCTGCGGTTTCTGGGCAAAGGTAAGTTGAAGAGCAGTCTTGCCGTGACCGGATGTCTGGCTGAGGGTGACCCATTCCGGCTGGGAAACCACGGACCAGTCGTCATCTGCAGTGAGGACAAGTTCGCGTGTGACGGAGGTGTTGATGGCGGTAGCAACCATTGGGCGTATCACCAGATTGCGGTATGCCGCTATGCGCTTGAATTCCCTCCATCCGGGAGCTGCCTGATATTGGGCTTCATAGCCTTCCGGCACCTCGAGGGTGAAGTTGTCTTTAGGAACTCCGTTGAAACATCCGTCCTGCAGATAAGGAGGGATTGTTCCTTTGCAGACAATACGGCCCAGGCCGAAACAGTTCTGGAAAGCGTTGCTTCGAATATTGTCCAATCCTTCAGGGAAAATTACTCCTTCAAGCATGCGGCAGTCTTCAAAGGCAGATGCTCCGATGCTGAGCACTTCATCCGGAATCTCCAGAGTTCCCATCAGCCTCCAGTTGTAGGCAAATGCACCGTCACAAATCTGAATCAGAGGCTGCGGAAGTACAAGTGTTCCGGAAAAATCACAATTTGCAAAGGCTTTTTTGTTTATGATTTCAAGCCCTTTCGGTAGATGGAGTTCCCCTCTGAATCTGGTGTTCTCAAAAGCACTCTCCCCGATAAATGAAATGCCGTCGTGAAGCGTAAGGGTTCCTTTGAAACCGCATCCGAAGAAGGCCTGAATGCTAATCCGGCTTATGCTCTGAGGGATTGTCAGCGAACCGCTAAGGCTTTCGTCGTTTGCAAATGCCGCTTCTCCGATGAATTCAACCGATTCGGGAATGATTAGTTCTCCATAGATGCCCCTGCAATCGTTGAAGGTTCTTTCTCCAATGAATTTCAGTCCTTCGGGGAGCGTGAGTGTGCAGACGAAGTTGCAGTTCCAGAAGTCCCTTCCGTAATCGCTTTGCGGGTCTCCGAGGTACTGCAGGGTGGATGGAAGGCTGAGGATTCCGTTGAGGTTTTCGCATTGCTCGAAAGTGCTTCCTCCCAGCATTGTGACTCCTTCAGGGATTATTATTGAGCCGGTCAGGCTTTTGCAGCTGTAAAATGCAAAGCCACCTATTTTGGTCAGGCGGTCAGGAAAGATTATTGAGGAGAGTGTTTCGTTGTGGATAAAGGCCTGAGTCGGAATACAGTCGTCAGGGTTGTCGTAATAATTCTTGTCTTTTCCGAGACTTCCGCCTTC
Source organism: Candidatus Cryptobacteroides sp. (assembly GCA_051869975.1). Taxonomy (GTDB): domain Bacteria; phylum Bacteroidota; class Bacteroidia; order Bacteroidales; family UBA932; genus Cryptobacteroides. The sequence continues at coordinate 9,298 of JBJEBK010000026.1, forward strand.
CGAAGCTACTATTCTTGCTTCCTTGAGATTAAGTCCGCTGAGCAGCAACATATTATGCTGCATAATGGCGAAGTCTCTGGAATTGATTGTTCCAGTTATCTTGAGATTTTTTATTTTGTTGAGTTTCAGCCCCTTTGCCGCGATGCAGGCATCCAATGTGCCCGGCGTTTCGACATTCACCACGACATATTCCCTTGCAATGCCGTCGTGCGAACTTCTGTCGTTTTCCCACACCGTGATGCTCTCGCCGCTGAGCGTGAATTCGTAGCTGCCCGCAGCGCGCTTGTTCACTGAGAGGGTAAAATTGTGCTGCTTGCCCGGGATATAGACCATATCCAGGTCTTTCACAAGGTCATAGGCATAGCCTCCGACGGTGGCGGTAATGATTTTCTTGCCTGCGCTCACGGTCTGAGGCACCACTATGGCCCTGAAATCTGCGCCTTCCCTATTTGGAATGATGCCTGTGAGCGGTGCTTCGCCTGCAGGGGATACCGCACCTGTAGAAAGGTCGATGGTGGCACTTCGCACAGTGCTCTGGATTAATATGTCCTTTTTGAGGCTGACCCATTCGCCATCTTCAAAACCTTCTCCCTCCACAAGGCTCACTCTGACACCGGCCATCCTGTGGTTGAAGTCCAGCCAGATGAGCTTGTCCGCGGCTGTCTTGTTCTCGGTTTTGGCCCACAGGAAGTCGCTCTGCTCGTAGCCCGAAAGGTGAGATCCGCTTGCCGCGGTGCTCTGGTCCTTCTGCACTTCGAAAGCGTATTCCTTGATTGACTCGGGCCTTGCGGCAGGGTAGTAGGCGTAAATGTCGACAGGAGTCTTGTTATCCTTGAAATATACGTCGTAAGACGGAACCCAGCGGTTGCTCGGCTCGTTGTAGCTGTAGTAGAGGTTGTCCGCACGGTTTCCCTGGAGCAGGAGTTCGCCCGGGGCGCCGTCGACATAATCCACTATGTATGTGGCGATTTTGTCGCCGTCCGCGAAGCCGTCCTGCCCCGCGCGGGTGAGGTATTCCTGATTGATGTGGCCGTTAAGGCTGATTGGGGTTCGCTCCTCACCGGTGGTTGGGTCAATAGGAGTCAACTGCTCCCTCGCGCAGGAGGCGAGAAGAAGGAGCAGGGCTGGTGCCAGTTTTAGTGCCTGTCTCATTTCAATGTACCTCCAAAGTCTTGATTGCTGTCTTCCCAGCCGCCTATGCCTACGTTGATGCCTTCAGATACTTTGTTGATTGTGACGCGGCATTTTTTCTTTATGTTGGATTCGATTTCCACGCTTGCGGTGAGGGTGCGGTCGAGTCCGTCCACTGTGATTGTCATAAGAAGGGCGTTATCTATGCTCTGCGGAGGCAGCAGCGCTCTAAGGGTGAGGCCTTCGCGTTGGGGGATTATGTCGGTAGAGGAGCCGGTGCTGCGGTATTCACAGCTTTTCAGGTTAAGGACGGCATCGGTCAGGACGTTGTTGAAATGCACCTGTTCGATGGCTCGGGAGAGGCTGGTGCTGTCGTAACCGGTGCCGGGGATGAGTTCGATGATGATTTGTCCGTTGAGGTGTCCGGTCATCAGTTCCACCGTGCCTTCGGTCGGTTTTACCTGGAGCTTGCTGCCCCAAAGTATGTCGCTGCCGGAGAAGGCTTCGTGTGTGGTCTGGTCTTTGGCTACGCTGAATTCCACAGTCTGCGCATCCGGGTCGAGGCTCTTGTAAGGATGGTAGCAGTAGAAGTCTGCCGGGGTGGTTTCGTCTTTCCACCAATGCTGGGAGCCGGTTACCCAGGAACCGTTGGCGTTGAGAGTGTATTTCCGGTTGTCGAGGGCGTAGCCTTCGGGATATTCCATATAGACTCCTATCTGGTCACCGCTTTCGAAGCTGCTGTCTTCGACTTTGGTCACTGCTGCCGAAAGCTTGAGTTCCGGAGCTCCGGCTCTTTGGATGCTGATTGGCTGACACGCTGCGCCCAGCAGGAGCAGCCCGGCAGTCAAAACTGTTGTGGTTATCAGTTTCAGTAATTTCATTTCTCAATATTGGTTTGATTCAGCGCGTAAATTTACGGAATATTGACAAGAATTCCTTCAGTTTTCTCTTCGCACGGTGGAATGAACCAATGTGAACTAAATTGGAGGCTTCGGGTGTGTCCGCAGTCTTGCTTGCGAGGGGACCTTTGTCGGATGATTGCCTATGTCCGTGCGCGGCGGCACTTCATAGGATGATTGCCATTCCGTGCGCAAAAACGGCCTTCCTGCGCACGGACTGCAATTTTTCCATCGTTGGTGCG
>JBJEBK010000027.1:0-64667 GCA_051869975.1 Candidatus Cryptobacteroides sp.
GGATTCACCATTTTCTATCATTGCCATCAGGCGTTTCTTAACATCTGACATATCAACTTTATTATTCATTTGCAAAAATACCATTTTTTATTCATACCACCTTGCATATCCTACACAATATCCTCCAGTCCCTCCTTATCCGAAACACCTTCAGAATACGAATCATTATCAAAACTGATAAGTTCACCCTGCTTCAGGCTCTGAACAATAAACGGAGAATGAGTCGTCACGATAAACTGAATTTCAGGGAACGCACTCGTCAAATCCCTCAACACAGTCTTCTGCCAAATAGGATGCAGGTACAAATCTACCTCATCAATCAGCACCACACCAGGGGTATATCGGACAGCATTGTAACCAAGGAAACCATTAAGTTCAATGCACCTGTAAGCAATCTCAGACACGATGTTTATCATCGACTTCAGACCATCACTCATATACGAATAGTGATGCCGCTCCGGAGTCTTCCCCGGAATAGAGACAACAGCCTCAATCTCATCATTGTCGATGTCAATTTCAGAAAGAGTAGGAATCGCTGTTTCCAAAGCCTGGTAAAAAGCCTCCTTGATGCTATGACGGATGAAATGCCCGGTATGATGGATATCCTTACAAAGTTACGGGCATCAGGGTACAAGCTCTACGGTCTGACAAACTGGAACAGCACAGTTTACCTACAATTGAGAAATTCGACATTTTCCAAATGCTGGATGACAGGCTGATTTCATCTGAAGAACATCTGGTGAAACCAGATGCAGCGATTTATGAGCGTTTGTGCGGGAAATTCAATCTGGTCATATTCCTAAACACTTTGGCTCCTCTTCCGGTGCCTCATAATAGAATCCATATTCTCCTTGGCCCACTCAGTCAACTCATTGATAATCGGAACAAGGGATTTTCCCCGTGGAGTCAGATTGTACTCTACCCTGACCGGCACTTCCGTTCTCATTCAGCAGGATAATTACAAGCAGCCCCCACTTGTTGCCGAAGCGGGCAATCCCAACCTGACAGTTGTACAAGCCGATGCCACAGACCCTGATACGCTTGCAGCAATCGCACAGGAAAGTTCCGTCTTGGCAAGGACGATATGATTTTCGACGAAAACGGTGAAAGTTTCATCTCCGTCGAGGACTATGCCTGCGCAATGATAGATGAACTCGAGCAGCAGAGCCATCATCAGGAACGCTTCACTGCGGCATATTGATCATGAGACCCCACGCACTTCACCTTCTGGTTGCAGCCACCATCATAAGTGGCTGCAACATAGGGAATCAAAAGGCTGATTCCGACTCCACATTCACAGATCTGTTCACAACCATAGATGTGAAGGACATAGAGGAAGATGTTTTCACATTAATCGGCGAGAACTACGGAATAATCACTGCTGGCACTCCTGACAATTTCAATTCTATGGTGACAAGCTGGGGAGGATGGGGAATCGTATTCGGCAAGCCCGGAGTATTCCACTTCCTCCGCTCAAACAGATACACTCTGGAACTGATGCGCGAACGGCAGACATACACGCTATCCTTCTTCGACAATGAATACAAGGATGCAGTTTCACAGTTCGGCTTGAAGTCAGGACGAGATTCAGACAAAATGAAAGAGACAAGCCTCACACCAGTACAGACCCCTGACAGCAATCCGGCGTTCTATGAAGCCAAACTTAATATTGAATGCCGCCTCTCCGAAGTAACGACAGTCTCGCAGGATGATTTCTACAATGATGAAGATCGGAATTTCGTAACAAAGGCCTTTCAAGAAACACGAGACTGGCACTAAAGGACTATAATAGAATAGTTTGTGCTTCGACCGCCCTCTTCATTCTTCTTGAGAACACCCTTGGATATAAGATCATTGATGTCGTTCAAGGCTGTATCAGATGAGCATTTTGCAATCTTCGCCCACTTGCTTGTCGTGAGTTTGCCGAAGAAATCATCGAAAAGCATATTGACGATTTTCCTCTGCCTTTCATTGAACCGGTCTTCCTTATGGACATCCCAGAATCTTGCCTTTGAAAGAACAGAAGACAAGGTCTCATTGGTTGACTCTATAGCCTTATCCAGGCAATCAAGGAACCAAAGCAGCCACTCTGTTATGTCCCCATCGCCTTTCTGAGTCTTCTCAAGAACGTCGTAGTATTTGTTTTTTTCGAGGCTTATCTGGTTGGACATACTGTAGAATCTCTTACCGGACCCATCTGCAAGGCATAACAGCATTTCGGTAATTGCCCTCGTGATTCGTCCATTACCATCGTCAAAGGGGTGGATGGAAACGAACCACAGGTGTGCAATACCAGCCTTCAATACAGGATCGAGAGCAGGACTGTCTTCATTCAGCCAAGCGATAAACCGAGCCATCTCTTCGGGCACGCGCTCGGGGGCAGGCGCTTCGTAATGGACTTTTTCCCTGCCCATAGCACCGGAGACGACCTGCATCTCCCCGCTGCGATACCTTCCCACCTCTATCTTATAGAGTCCACTTATGCCGGAAGGAAAAAGGACATTGTGCCATCCGAACAAGCGGTCATCAGTCATAGGTACAGCATAGTGCTGCGTAGCATCGAGCATCATCTCGACAACGCCTTCAATGTATCTGGACACCGGAACGGAGGTAGAAATATCAAACCCCAGCCTCTTTGCCAACGAAGAACGAACCTGGTTAAGGTTCAGGATCTCGCCTTCTATCTCAGAGGACTTGATGACTTCGAGGGCCATACTCGTTAGCACAGCTTCATCCTGCAAGGAGAATCCGAGCGAGTTCATCTTCCCTAGTAGCATACCTTGCTTTGCTCTAACTGCCGCCAGGCGGTTCATGATGGCTGATGAATCATAGCGAAAGTCCCACCAATTGTCTCTTTGATGCAAATACATAGCGAATCTTTTCTGCAAAATTAGTGATTATCGGTGAATAAACAACCTATTCACCGAAAAACCTTCGGAGAATAAACCGCATAATCACCGACTGTACAAATGATGACCCAATGATTGCTTAGGGCCTTTGACGAAATTCAGAAAGTACCTAAAGTCCGGGAAGCCATCAAGAAGAACACGCAAGGTATAGTCATACCACTCACGGAGTGACGATACGCAGAAATTATTTGAGTTCTACGACCTTGTATGAGGTTGTTCCCAGGCCCATCTCTTCGCCCCGGCTAACAATGCGCGTGCCGTGACGCTGTTCTATGCGCTCCAGCAGGGCCTTCGTGTCGTTGCTCTCGTCATTCGGAAGGTTGAATACCTGGTCGAGGCAGAATTTGTCCAATGCCACCGGGTCCAGCGAAGCTGCGATGCCTATATCCTGAATCGTAGGCTCGTGCGGATTTCCGTCGCAGTCGCAATCGATTGAGATGTTGTTCATTACATCTATGTAGATGATGCCCTTCCTGCCTTTGAAATACTCGTGTACGGCCTGGGCTGCTGCACTCATCGATTCAATGAAAGGAGAGTTGTTTTCAGGCGAGTTCATCCATCCTTCAGGCAGGTTCTGCCACAGCTGGGTATAATCCTCCGCCTTGCCGGCAGTATGGATGTATGTCTTGCCGTTGCGTGAGGCTACGCCGATGGAGGCATTCTTGAGCACGCCGCCGAAACCGCCCATCGCGTGGCCTTTGAAGTGGGCGAGGTTTATCATAAAGTCGTAGTTCTGGATATGCGATCCGACAATGTCGTATTTGATCCATTTGTCATCCACGACGGGTATCCTGATTTCGCCGTCCTCATCCATAATGTCCACCGGTGCAATGGCGTTATAGCCGTGTTCCTCGATTGCTTTGCGGTGGTCCTCCGTATTCATACGGTTGCCCGCATAGGCGGTATTGCATTCCACGAGGGTGCCGTTCACCTTTTTTACGAGCGGACCGATGAGTTCCGGGCGCAGATGGTTGGACTGCATAGATTCTCCGGTGGAAATTTTTACCGCAACCCGTCCGGATGCCTCGACTCCGAGAGCCTCATAAATCTTTACAAGGCCTTCAGGAGAAATGTCCCTGGTGAAATACACCACGGAAGCGGTTTCTGCCGCAGCTTGTTTCTTGTTACCATTTTGTCCGCAGGATGGCAACACCATTGCCAACGCTGCCAGTGCAATCAGAAATTGTTTCATATAGCGCAATTTATTTGCAAAGTTAAACAGTTTTTTCGAAGTTTTCCCTTTCTCCGGGGAACAGTCCCGTCAGATGGTCTATGATTATCCGGCGGGATTCTTCAGGAGAATAGGCCCCGTCGGTGGAGTCCATCAGAAGCGCGTCCGGGGAATGGCCGAGAGCAGGATGGGGGAGATGTACTTCTGGAGCCTTTCGTCACTGGTGCACGCGCGGCAGGAGTCACCCTCCGCCACCCGGTATTTCGGGAGCGAGCGTCTCCAGTTCATCAGATGCCGATTTCCCTAATGACTTGCATCATATCCACGGGACCGGATTGGGTAATTTTCTGTTTCAGACTTCAGCATAGTATCAGCGTTCTTTAGTGCTGCCGCTTCGCTTGCGGTCAGACAGGATAGCGTCAAAATTGTCAATGGACCATTGTAGCAGCGCGTCGAGGTGGGGCATTACGCTCAATGTACGTTCCGTAAGTGAATACTCCACCTTGGGAGGAATGGAAGGGAAGATAGTACACTTCAGGAATCCGTCGTCGGTAAGGGATTTCAACGTTATGGTTAGCATCTTCTGCGATATGTCAGGGATGCTGCGGTACAATTCATTGAAACGCAGTGTGCCCTTCTGCTCCAAGGTATAGAGTACCAGAAGGGGCCACTTGTCTGTGAATCGCGCCAGTTATTCCTAATCGGGCAATCCGGGAATACGGCACTTTGCAAATCTTTTCTGTCCACGCTTCAGCATTTAAATGGATAGCGAAGATAGCAATATGCTTTTATTTGTACAATGCTTCAGCAAGGGCATTTACGCCATCTTCCCCCGGAAGTCCGGGAAATGCTTCCTTGAGTACGGTCGCGAAAGTAGTGGAGTCGGCGCAGGAAGCGAGCAACTGCTTTATCTTTTCAACATAAGCTGTTTTGAAGGCAAGATCCTCGGAATCTGCTGCTCTTCCGTGTCCGCCAATGAAGTACTCAGCACCAGAAGCCTTCATCGCCTCCAATAACTCAAGTTCTGCAACCACCGGTTTGCCGAGGTTCTCCAGATACTGTTCGAATTCTTTGAGGTTTTCCTTGAAAAGGGGAGTCTCGAGAGTTACGAGTCCGTCCCTGCCTTCGACGATATAACTTGCGTCTGCCATTGCATCACCGGAATTGTAAATGTGAAGAGTTGCATGCGGAAGCAAAATCACATCGAATTTCGCATTGTCCGCCTTGAGTGTAAATGAGTGTGCCATAAATAACAGTGTTGTGATTAGTAAGATGTTGTGTTTCATAATAATATAAATTTGAAAGTCACTTCCTTTTTTACACTGTAAAGGTCACAACATTTTTATGAATCTGCAAGAAGTCACCTCAATGAAACTCGCAAACCAAAAGGTTAGTAATATTGACAAGATGTGACAATTATTCTTCGTCACTGACTGCTTCGAGCCATTCGGGGATTATTACCAAAATTATTGATTCGGACAGTTTGCGGCTTATGCTGTCCTGAACTGGGTCGGTGTCTTGCCGGTGCGAGCCTTGAAGAAACGGACGAAGTGCTGCGGATATTCAAAACCGAGGTTTTCGCTTATTGATGTAATTGACAGGCTTATATCACTGAGTCTTTCCTTTGCGGCATTGAGAAGGCAATCGTTGATATAGTCCTTTGCGGTGCGTCCGGTCTCCGTCTTTACAAGCTGCCCGAAATAGCCGGTCGAGAGGCAGCATTTGTCAGCGAAATACGTAACTGTCGGAAGTATCTCTTCCATATCCAATTGTTTTTGCAAAAATACTCTTTTGCTTGGAAAGATACTGTATATGGATTATGCTTTGGCCATTGCCGAAAGATCTGCACTGTCCACAGACTTTCCTCTTCGGGCAGAGCGTCATCAGCGCAAAGGAGCGCCTGCAGGGCACCCCTTTTTAGAATAGCAGAGTATGTCCTTATCGGAAACTATGAATTAATCGAATAAACTATGATTATTTCATAGTTTTTTGATTATCTTTGGCTTGGATTAATACAATTTGCGATGAGAAGGAAAATCACAGAACAACTCGTCGCCTGGAAAAATAAACCAGGCCATAAACCACTTATCCTCCAAGGTGCAAGGCAGGTCGGAAAAACATATATTCTCGAAAAATTCGGAGAAGAGTACTACAAAAAACATATCCGGGTCAGTCTCGACCTTGTACCTGATGTCCGTAGTTTCCTAAAGGAAAACATTAATCCTTTAGAAATCATCGCATATCTGGAATCACTCTACAATGTCAGAATCACCCCTCATGAAACATTAATCATCCTTGATGAGATTCAGGACTGCAAACGAGCCCTCCTGGCGCTAAAATACTTCCAGGAAGAATTCCCACAATATGACATCGTTGCAGCCGGAAGTCTCCTTGGTGTTGCAGTCAACAAAGGAGAAAAGGAGCACGAAGAAGGCGTAAACGCATCAGCTATCCCAAACGAAGCGGAAGAGGACTTCTCATACCCGGTAGGAAAAGTGGATGAACTTACTCTTTATCCTATGGACTTCGAAGAGTTCCTATGGGCTACCAATAACGATGTTCTTGCCGTAGAAATACGCGAACACTACAAAACGAATGAGGGACTTGCTGAATCTGTCCACAAAATGGCCATTGACCTCTACCAGAACTATCTTATAGTCGGTGGAATGCCTGAATCTGTAATGAAATATGTCGAGACGCACAGTTTTATTGAATGTCGCGCAATTCAGCAGAACATTCTTAACGGCTACGACTCCGATATGGGCAAATATGCTAAGCCGGCAACCACGGTAAAAATCAAAGCCTGTTGGAACTCTATCCCCGCACAGTTGGCAAAAGAGAACAAGAAGTTCCAGTATAAACTGGCAAAGAAAGGAGGAACTGCAAAAATTTTTGGAGAAGCCATTAATTGGCTCATTCTCTCCGGTACAGTCCTAAAATGCAAGCTCGTTAACCACGGATCCCTTCCATTGGCGGCATACGAAGATGACAGCGATTTCAAGATTTATCTTTCAGACGTAGGACTTCTTGGAGCAAAGGTCCAAATGCCCGTTCCAATGCTTCTAAATACAGTTGAGACCAACAATACTTTTCTGGGAGCAGTAGCGGAAAACTATGTTGCCCAGGCCCTTAGGTCCAATGGCATTGACCTTAGATATTGGAAGAATGACAATACTGCTGAACTGGAATTCGTAATTCAAGATGGAATGAGCGTCATCCCGGTAGAAGTAAAGAAAGGCACAAAGGTGAAAGCAATCAGCATGAACACCTTCGTCCATGGATACGAGAGCCCAATTGCATACAGAATCTCCAGCAAGAACTTTGGTTTTGCCAACGGGATTAAGTCCATACCTCTTTACGCAGCATTCTGCATTGAAGTGGAGTAAACGATCTTGTGATGTATTACTTCCCGTATCGGGATAAATTGCTATCTTTCGGAATCAAATCACATTCACTATGACAATTGGAGATAAAATACCGGAGATTCTTGGTGTTGACCAGGACGGTAATCAGATTAAAGCCAGCGATTATCGCGGACGCAAGATTGTACTCTATTCTTATCCGAAGGCCAATACCAGCGGCTGCACTGCGGAGGCCTGCTCACTTCAGGCGCATAAGCAGGAACTTGAGAGTTTGGGATACAGCATTATCGGCATCAGTCGGGACAAGCAAGCTGCGCAGAAGAAGTTCGCTACTGCCCAAGGCCTTGAGTTTCCTTTGGTTGCGGATACGGAAACCACTGTACTTCAGCAACTTGGCGCTTGGGGAGAAAAGGTGGCCTGCGGCCATAGGACTGTCGGTATCCTCAGGACCACTTATCTTGTCAATGAAGAGGGCGTAATCGAGAAAATCTTCACTCCCAAGGAGATTAAAACCAAGATTCACGCCGAGCAGATTCTAGACTATCTGAAAAAATAAGCTTGGATAGAGCAGGGAAGTTGAAACGAGGGTGCTCCATCGGAGGCACCCTCTTGCTGTTTCAGAATAATTGTCCCGGGAGCTTCAGTTTTTCCTTGGGAGGAAATCCTTTATCAAACTCCTCGAAATCATCAGGATTCTCCTGGGCGATGAAATACGGCCCCGGTGTCCGGTATTCGCCTTCGATTCCGTCAAAATAGCCTTCCTTCAGCTCCAGACAGAGAAAGTAGGGGACAGGGTCGGAGCGGTCTTCTCCGTGATAATGAATGCCTTTGGAGGAAGCCAGTACAAAACCGGCCTTGCCGTAGAAATCTATGTTTCCTTCCATACAAACGGCACCGAAGCCCATCTCGCGTGCTTTATCCAAGGCATAATTGAGCAGTGCCAGGCCATAGCCCCGGCGCTTGTGCTCGGGTGCGATGCCGATAGGCCCGAAGGTCAGAACCGGGATATGCCTGCCGTCATCGGAGAGTACCTCAGCGCGGCAGAATACCACCTGACCTATGATATTGCCGTCGAGCTCCATCACGAAGTCCAGCTCGGGGACGAAGTCGGGATGATTCCGCAGGTGGTGAAGTACATAATGCTCGGTGCAGCCGGGCTGATAAACATTCCAAAAGGATTCTCTGCAAAGATTTTCAACTGTTCTGTAATCGTTTTCCGTCTCAGGACGGATTGTGTAATTCTTATTCATTGTTATAGGGTTTTATAGTAAATAAAAAACATTTTCCCGCGCCACAGGGAAGTGGGCGAGTCTCCAGAATTCGCGCGTTCCGAACAGAGAAAAACGGAACGCTAGCGGACAATATCCAAATTAGAATTACGCATCCAGTTGTTTTATGACGTAAAGATACGCAAAACTGGAGAATTCTCAGTTACTTTTGTCTATAAATCATCGTGAGAATGCAGTGTTTCCTGTTCATTGTGTTAAAATCTATTTGTTATCTCCATTTATCAGATTGACAACCACCTTGACCATCATATCCATCTCATCAGTTTTGCTTTCAGCAATCATCAAGGTTAGCGCAACCAATGCATTGTCCGCTATTCGCTTGTGACCATCCGTACCATACAGGATACGGTTGTTCTCCATAAACCACAGAAACAGCGTTGCAGCGATGCGCTTGTTGCTCGCTGGCAGGGGAGTCCGGAACTTCAAGACAGTTCATTGTACGACCCATAACATCTACAAGTTGCTTGAGGTCATCATATTTTTGCTGCGCGAGGTCGTTGCGGACTGCATAACCCTTGATGAGGTATTCTTTCAGAACGGAGTTGGCCCACTGGCGGAATTGTGTACCACGCTTGGACTTGACTCTGTAACCTACGGAGATTATTACATCAAGGTTGTATAACTCAATATTAGAAGTTTGTGTTTTCCGTCAATGGCACCATGTGGAGTGGTATGTGCAAATTTTGCACACACCATCTTTTCATCAAGTTCTCCTTCTTTGAAGATGTTCTTGATGTGCCTTGAAATGACAGTCCTGTCCCTTTCAAACAAGATAGCCATCTGTTCTTTGCTGAGCCATACTGTCTCATTCTCGAGTTTGACATCAATTGAGGTTCTGCCATCGGATGTCTGGTAGAGGACAATTTTGCCTCTGCTTGTTTCTGAATTCATATTTTTCGTAAATTTGTTCTTGATGATTGAATTGCGAGCCATAACCGTTCCCGCTCCGGAGTTTGACCGTCCGGAAGGATTACATATGGCCTATACGGTGCTTGATTTGTCCTCCGGAGCTCTAAGGGCTTCGGCCGGGTGGACGCTTCGGGATGCAATAGAAGGTTTCGTCAGAGAGTACGGCGTGCAGAGAGGCGATGTCAGGATAGCACGCCCTTTCATCCCGCAGCAAATCTACCTGCGCAGGCACGGATGCACTATGTGACGGTACGGGTTTGGAGCAACTGCATAATCTCTCAGGTCCAAGAGCCCGCACCAATGTGATGGTCGGGTACTCTGTCCACATATCTGGCTATGTTGCTCCGTTTGATCGAGGACGGAAAACCTGAGATTTCTGCGAAAGTACTATATCTCTGCCGGATTTGCAAGGATGCGTTGCGAAATATAGGCGGAATCTTTTCCCCTTGCGGCTCGGCAATGCAAGAAAACTTGCTGTTGACGAGATTGGGTTTGCCTGTAAAGCGGAATATGTTCAATAAAGGAAAAATGAAGCCGGAATTCTCGGCGGGCATCGGAGTTTACCCTGACATAGAGATGAGCTTCGCCGAAGGCAGCTTCAAAGACGGTGAAGACACCTGGCTCACCCGCGCAGTCGAGTATATCCACAACGGTATCTGAAAGTCCATTGAAAATGAACTTCAACGAACTGGAATACTGAAAGCTGTTTGTCGGCATCCCAAGAGAGCCTGCCTATCCAGGTTCTCCAAAGCATTACATTTACAGTAAGAGGGGAGTGTATCATAATGAACAAGCGGTTTTATACGATAAACGGCACTTCCGGCGGGTTGAGGAGGCAGCCAGAGGAAAGTATCCCCCGGACGATACTCGCCCGGGGGATACGACCAATTATTTTTTAAGTGAAACAATAATATGTAAATCAGTTAGAACTGAATTTACTTCTTGGTGACTTTAATCTTAAGATTTCTGGTATCGAATACAATCTCGAAGGTTCCGGTTTCGTTAAAATTCCATTTCTGGTCATTGGCGCAGAAAACTCTAACATCAAACTGTTTTTCTGTTAATTCAGTTGAGTAATTGTTATCGTTCTCCCCACTACCCCAGCTCCAATTGAATTTGTAGCCAGCAGATTCATTGTCTTCGGTTGAATAATACCATTCACCCTCCCAGAATGCATCAGAACGGGTGTACTCTCCACAAATCTTGAAATCACCAGTCTTTGTGGTAGTAACATTCCATATTACGATTCCATTTTCATCAGCTGTCCCCTTGAAGGCTTCAGGCTTATTGAAAGGATCATAGCCAGCGAATGGAGTACCGATAAGCCAGAAATTCTTGCCCTGAGCAAATTTGACAGTAAGAGTATTGGTGTTGGTATTCAAAGTAATTCTATATAACCTTGCAGTCTTTTTATTACCGTCATTGATGTACCAACCAGTTCCATTATCAGCAGCTTTCGTTACATTAACTGAATACTCCAGATTTGCATCAAAAACAACCTCTGTCCAAGAACCGTTATATGCTTCGGTATCGCCAAATTTTACAAAGAAATCGTGATAACCACTATCATATCCTATGTATGCTACAGCGGAATACTCGCCTTCAACTCCTGTAGGGCACATTACGTATGAATCTGTTTTGTTGGAGATGACATACGGATATTCTTCCTTAATCGTATAATTCCACTTTCCTGTAGATAAATCAACACTAAGGTCGAATTTTCCGGCATGAGCAATGTTAAACTTCTTGTCTGCCTCAGAACCTGTTGGAGAATCGAAGAACACAACATTGCCTGAACCGTCGTTGACATAGGCGGTAAATTCGCTATTCTCGGAGAAGAACTTGAAATCAGCACAACCGGTAAGCAGAATATCAGTAGCGGTGAACAAACACTCATTCTCCGCAGACTTGGTAAGCTCAATAGCCTTATTGCTGTCCCAGCCTGCCTCGGTTGCAGCGCCCCATACATAAAGCTTCTCCGGAGCCTTAGGTGTGCAAGTTACTTCGCCTGTGTCAAAGTTTGCTTCAACGTGATAATAACCGGCCTTATCTACAGTAAACTTCGTATCATCCACACCGTTGGTTTCTGACCTATAAGTTAGTTTGCCATCAGTACCCTTGACATAACCGATATGCCAGTTTACTGTCTGTGTCAAGAATTTGAAGCCTTCAGCATCTGTAATAGTGTTGTCAGGATTCTTAACCTGAGTACTGAGATAAACATCGGTAGAGAACACATTTCCACTCTTCTCCATCTTTATCGCTTTGGTGCAATCCCAGCCCACAAATGCAACATTACCTACAATATAAAGCTCATTAGGAACGGTCTGCTCTACAACCTTGGCATTATCAAGATTCAATTTGACAGTCTTGATTGAACCGGCAGCGAAATCCTTGGCAGCTGAAGATTCGAAAACATAAGTGGACTTGTCTGTAGTCACATAATATGTGTTCTTTGAAGAACCCGGAAGAACTGCAGCATAAATACCGGTTGCTTCCTCAGCAGTTGCAGTAGTAGTGTATCCTGCATCCCCAAGAGCTACCAGCACCCTCTCACTTCCTCCTTCGAGGACAGTGTGGTCAAAACTTTCAGCATTTACAGTATAATCTCCTGCAATCTTGCTGTCGGAAGAAACAACGGAAACATAACGGACAATCTCCCCGGTCTTTCCGTAAACGAGGAACTGGATGTAAGAGCCGACAGTTTGATACTTAACATCAACGCTGTTTTCGCCCTCAACGGCAGTAATATTATCAGTAGCCATACCTGCAAAGATGTCAGAAGATTTTCCTTCTGCATCCTGGGTCTGATTTGCCGAAACGGTAAACTTGATATTCGGATAATAAGTCTCACAATAAGGATAGAAAAGACGGTAAGTTCCTGCGGTAATGCCTTCGAACTTGAAAGTTGATTGTCTTCCGTCTTCGCTCGGATTTGCAGCTGTTGAACACTGAGCCTTAACATCATTATACTCACTTGTTACCAATCCGGCTGAACCCGGATTTTCCCAAAGAATACCCTCAGTGTCATCAAAGACTGCTTTTGTCTCATTGTCGAAATTGACGGTGACTGAAATATCAAACCCTTTATCCCCCTGTGCAGGCTTTTCTGTAGGGACGATTTCCACCTTTGTGCAGGCGAACAACATAGGCAGCGCGAGAGCTGCGGCAAAAATTTTTCTTGTCTTCATAATGCTCAAAGGATTAAGATTAATCAAACTCCTCATCAACACCGCCGTAGTAGATGTCATAATAGGCGTTCTTCGTAACAACATCACTCATAGCGAGCATGCTGTTCTCGGCAGCCATCTCTATGATGTCTGTCGTAGGACTTGAATAAAAATGTTTTTGCATTGGACTTATTTTGGTTTGTGTTATATGTGTCATTATGTGACGCTTTTGCTATGCAAATTTAGACAGTAGTAGGATACCATTTTCGCAGGCGAAAAAATATGCAAACGAAATTAGTATTTATAGTATTGGTACACAAAACTTTAGCTCTAAATTGAGGGATAAAAAATATAAATGTATTATCCGGAAAAACCGCCTAAATCGAGGCTATCCGCTTCACATCTTCCTCAAAAGACTGAGGATTGAGGGCCTTGAGCCTGGTGCGGGAGCGATATGCATAGATGGTGGCTTTGGAATAGCGGAGCAGGGAAGCAATCTTCTCCGTACTGTCTATGTCCAGTCTGATAAGAGCATAAATCCTGAGCTCAGCAGTGAGCATTCTCTTCTTGCCCACGGCAAACCGGTGCTCTTCAAGCAACAGGGAATTGAAATCTTCCACAAAGGTAGGGAAAAGGGAGAGGAAAGTGGAATCGAACACATTGTAAAAGGACTTCCATTCATCGTCCACAACAGAGGTGGATTTCAAAGTCTTTCGCAAGGATTCAAAATCACGGGAGATAGCCATTCTGTTCAGGCTCTTGCGGTATTCCTCCAACCTCTCTATCCTCGCAATGCACTCCAGCATCAGTTGGGTGATATAGGCATTTTTGATATTGGACGCTTCCAGTGTCTTGCGGTTTGCCCGGTCTTTCAACTCCTGAGCAAGAATCAGCTGCCGGTTGCTTTCGCTTAGTTTCTGCTTCTGCTTTCGGAGTACCACGCTCAAGGAAAGTGTAACAAGGGCAAGCAACAGCAGCACGATTATGGTCAGCGACATAGCAAGATAGTTGCGCCGTACCGCCTTGTTGTAGGCACCGTTGATTGTGCTGACCAAAGGGGCTATTTCGTCAATACGCAATTTGGCTCCACAATAGGTAGCATCATCCACACATCGTTGAAGGTAACGGTAGGCTCTGCGCACATCCCCGTGTTCGTAGAGAATGAGCGATAGTTGCACTAAGGAAGTGTATTCCTTGTTTCCTCTTTCGAGGTCGCTGCAGGCAGAGGCCGTAAGATATTTGATGGCCTCGTCTTCGCGCCCGAGTTCAAGACAGATATCTGCCAAAGAGTAGGCAGCAGGCCCTATCTGGGAATCGTGAGGCGGCAAGGCTTGAACAAACGGAAGCATAATGTCGTATGCTTCCTGAGCTTTTCCGCAGCGCAGAAGAGTATCGCAGATGACATACAGATTGTCCGGATCCAAATTCAGCATCAGCCTTTTGTAGTTGTCCGCCTCAAGATGATATGCCTTCTTCAGCTGCGGGTCTGTGCTCAAAGTTTCCAGCGCACTGAAAATAGTGTTGTAGGTAGAGTAGCAGCGGACAAGCAAATCCCGTGAGAGCAGATTCCTGTCCAGGCTGTCAAGCAAGGCCAGACTCTCGGAATATGAACCTGACATCTGGTAACTTGCAGCAAGGCTGTGTATGGCGTTGTACTCGGCAATCTTGTCACCAAGCAAACGACTCTGCTCTATGCCTCTATGGGCATAAACCAGAGCAGAGTCGATTTGAAATCCATAATATAGGCTCTGAAGCCTGCTGTACAATTGCGGAAGTTCCTGTAGGGGGGGGTAATTATCGAGCAGGGCCTTGGTGGAATCAATCTCCTCAAGCTTAAGTTGCTCATAATATGCATAGTCCTCCACAAGCCTGTCCAAATCCGATAGTTTAGCAATACCAATCTGACAAATAACGGTCAGAAATGCAGCAAGCAGTTTCATATACATTTGCTTTCTTTGATGATGGCACCAACGCAAATGTAACTATTTTATTTCTTATTTCAATTATCAGAGATTTACATTTACAGTTTTGCCTTTTCTTCGTGCAACACTTCCCTTTACAGGCTCGATTTCCGCTGCAAAGCCTCCGCCGGGAGCTGCCTTGATACGCAGTGCATCTGCCTGAGAGAGCTCGTAGCTGCGCACAATATAGGCCTGAGGGTTGTGCTCATAGTGGGCATCGGGAGCATCGGCATAAACTGTCACTTTGTAGAGCTGTCCTTTCTGCAGGAAATCCAGCTTGAACTCTGCCGTGTGGCCGTTTTCATCGGCAGTGCAGCCGACAAACCACTTGCCGCCCTCCTTGGCTTTGCGGGCCACGGTGATGTAGTCGCCAGGCTCGGCTTCGAGGTAGCGGCTGTCTTCCCAGTCAACCGGCACATCCTTTATGAACTGGAAGGCATCAGGAAAACGCTGATAATTCTCCGGCAGGTCACAGGCCATCTGAATTGGCGAATACATAGTGAGGTAGAGTCCCAGCTGGCGGGCGAGGGTAGTGCGCGCCCACTGGTCAGGTTTATATCCTCCTTCGTAATAGTCCATCCTGGTCTGGAAGATGCCTGGAGTGTAATCCATAGGGCCTCCCATCAGACGGGTGAAAGGCAGAATGGTCGTATGGTCCGCAGGGTTGCCGCCCATCGATTCGAATTCTGTTCCTCTTGCCGATTCCTGGGCCATCCAGTTCGGCCAGGTGCGGCACAGGCCGGTAGGGCGTACAGCCTCGTGGCTGTTCACCATTATATGCTTTTCTGCCGCTTTCTGTGCAACATAAAGATAATGGTTCACCATCCATTGGCTTGCGTGATATTCGCTTCTCGGCACTATTCCTCCCACATATCCCGTCTTTACCGCATCATAGCCGTGCTCATTCATAAAATCGAAGGCGCTGTCAAGCTGGCGCTCGTAATCTGCTGCGTTGGAGCCTGTTTCGTGATGCATAATGAGCTTCACCCCGCGCTCCGAGGCATAGCGGTGCAGTTCTTCAACATCGAAATCCGGGTAGGCTCTGTCGAAGCGGAAGAGTCGCTCTCTCCCGTAAGAGGACCAGTCTTCCCAGCCTTCGTTCCAACCTTCCACAAGCACGCCTGAGAAGCCGTTCTCAGCTGCGAAGTCAATGTATTTCTTTACATTTTCGGTGGTTGCTCCGTGGCTGCCATTCGGCTCCAGCGAGCTGTAGTCCGTGACTCCCGGGACGGCACTGCGGTACCAGCTGTAGTTCCAGGTCTTGCCTATGCCAATAAAATATTCCCACCATACTCCAAGGTATTTTACCGGATGAATCCAGGATGTATCTTCGATTTTGCAAGGCTCGTTGAGATTGTAGATCAGGCGGCTGGCAAGGATATCCGTTGCTTTGTCGCTTACTATCACAGTTCGCCAAGGAGTGGTGCAAGGGGCCATTTTGAAGGCCTTTTCACCATTTTTATTGGGAACAAGGTTAGAAGAGAAGACAAAATTCCTGTCATCCACATTGAGCTCCATAGCAGGATAATCAACGAGTGCGGCCTCGTGGATGTTAACATACAGCCCGTTGTCGCCTTTGAGCATAACGGGAGTCTGAATAACTAGTTCTCCTTTCGACTTTGCCTCGTAGCCCTTCTGGGCAAGAGACTGGTTCACAAGTTCTTCCTTGAGTTCGGAAATATGGGCTGTCGTGTAGGTGAATTCATTGGTGTCGTAATCGCCCGGCATACAGAAGGCCGTGTAGTCGTGGGCGAGATTGAACTCCGTGAGTTCCTCATTCACTTGGAAAATGTGCAAAGTGGGCTGCTCGGGAAATTCGTAACGGAACCCAAGACCATCGTCGAAGAGGCGGAAGCGTACCAGCAGTATGCGGCCGCTGTTTTCCTGCTCGAAAAGGGCGCAGAGTTCGTTGTAATTGTTGCGGACCTCAGCGTACTCACCCCATACCGGCTGCCAAGTCCGGTCGAAACTGCTTTTCTGCACATCTACAAGGCTCATTCCTTCTTTATAACCTCTTTCATACCTGAGGTCAAAGCCCAGTTTCGAAGGCTTCAGTACATCCAGCCCTTTGTATTTCAGTTCATAGCAGGGAAGTCCTTCCTGAGTA
Organism: Candidatus Cryptobacteroides sp.; assembly: GCA_051869975.1. Lineage (GTDB taxonomy): Bacteria > Bacteroidota > Bacteroidia > Bacteroidales > UBA932 > Cryptobacteroides. The sequence continues at coordinate 16,879 of JBJEBK010000027.1, forward strand.
TAGACAGAAAGCTGCAAATTGCCATCTGGAGACAGGAGCTCGCCTTTTGCACCCTCCTGAGCCCCACAATAGCAGCTCAGGAGAATGCCGGCAATCACAATCAAAAATATATTGCGTTTCATCAACTCTCTTATTTGGTAAGTTGAACCACTTTTACTCCGTGACGAGGAATTCTGGCTTTGATTTCCTTGCCGCTACCTTCGTCCTGATGAGACCAGAGGTCACGGATTTTCATCTCATCATATATGCCGAGCGAAGCGAAGTCGATATACATCTCCTTTTCATCGTCCCTGTTGAACAGAGCTACCACATAGCTGCCGTCCTTCCTCTGACCGTACCATATGGATGAGCGCGGGTCGGAAATGTCTGCCGAAAGTGGCTTGCCAATGAAATGCTCTTTGTTGAGCGCGAGCAACTCCTCATTCTGATAGAGCCAGGTCCATCCTTTCTTCTCTATCATTTCCGGACGGTCCGAAGCCTGAAGAGGGCCTCCAGCCATCAGATGGAGGGTGATTTCGCTCATGCATTCATACTCGCTCTCCATCACATTGAGGCGTATGAAGTCTCCGTCAGGGATAGCGGTATCGGCACCTGTGTATTGGGACCATACAACATAACCGTCGAAGATATTGTGCGTTGTAGGCCAGGTCCCCGGACGGAACTCGCCCCTTATCCAATCCGATACGTGCCCCCAACCTCCGTCGAAGGTATCGGCACTGAAACGGAACTCATTGCATTTGGAGAGCTCCAGACTGCCGTTGTCCTTGAGATTTGGCATAACGATGGAGGTGAAGACTCCATATCTCTGGGCCGACTCACAGATGTAGTTGAGTGCAAGTTCGTATTCTTCGCGTCCATAACCCTTGCCGGGCATTCCGCCAGCTCCGTCTCCGGTTTCGAAAAGGCACATAAAGTCCATACGGATGTACTCGACACCGATGCTTTTGTAGTACTTGAAGAAACCGTCAATAAACTCCTTGCATCCGCTATGGCTCGGCACTGCCCAAGGGAAGGAATCCTCACTTTGGGGCTTCAGCACCTTGTCGGAGCTGTTGTACCGCAGGGAACCGAAGGTCTTGCCGGTGCCTTCTATTATTTTGCTGTCGTCACCGTGAATCCAGAGAGGATTGTCATATACTCCAAGCTTGAGGCCCTTTTCGGCACACCAGGCAACAAGGTCGGTGAGCTTTGTAGAACCATAATGGCTCATATATCCCTTTGATTCCTCTGAGTTGTCGCTCCACATAGCCATAAAGCCGTCGGTAACAATCATATCGTAACCATAAGGCAGAAGATTTTCCGAAACCCAGGATATCGTTCTCTTCCATTCGCTTTCGGGCATATCGATGGAGACATTGGAGTTCTTTTCAGCTTCGCGGCAATACTCATATACAGACCAGTACATAGGAGCCTTGTAGGTGTGTATCTTGCCGTCCAGTTCGGTTTCAACCTTGTCACCGCCCAGATTGTCCGGCTTCCAGCCGGTACCTTCAGTCTTCTTGCAGGAAGACAATCCTGCAAGAAGACTTATTGCCACACAAATAGATTTGAGCACTCTTCCCATTATTTCTTTTTAACTGTCAGGGTCATATCCAATACATTCAGATAGAGAATGTAGTCACCGCTTTGGTCTGTGTTGACATACCATTTCTGGTCCGGGCCGCCGGCATCTATGAAGGTAACTTCACTCACCCCGCCGTCTTCAGGGAAGGCACCGTGATTGTCACCGTCCACATTCTTCGGCATAAGGTATGGAGAATACCAGTCGCTTTCCTGAAGCGGGAACTTGAACTCTCCTGTCTGGAGATATCCTTCATAGACAAAGACTCCATCCTTTTCGTTCTCGCCGTCATAACGAAGCTTGATAGGGAAAGGATAGGCCTGCCATCCCTCAGGGGTGGCATCTCCCACCATCCAGATTTTGTACCAAGGCAAATCCACTTCAGACTTCTCGAAATCGATTTTCATATTCTCGTAGTCCACGGTGATGGTGTAAAGCGCGGTCCGGTTGACAATCCATTTGTCATCTCCTTCACCTTCTCCGAACTTCCAGAGTACCATTTCACCTTCTCCAACAGGAGTCCTGTCTGCTTGAGGGCGGAGGAAAGGTATCTCAAAGAGGCCGTTCTTGCGGAGGGCAATCTTGAGTTCCCCGGGAGCTTCGTCACCTGATGTTGAAAGAATGCCTTTGTACCTGCGTACAGAGCCGCTTTCATTTACGCTCTTGAGCTCTTCCATTTTGCCGAGGTCCCAGCCGTATAGGCAGGCACTCCCGACAATCCAGGCCTGAGGCCTTACGCATACAACTGTGCTTTCAGCATAGTCAGGACGAACATACCAAAGACCGCCTTCGCTCACTTCAAAGCTCATAAACGGATGTCCGGCAGAGGTGAAACTGTAGGTTCCCGGCTTGAGAATAAAGAAGTCATCATCAGTCTTGAATTCCACATCCAGCTCTTCTCCGGTAAGATGAATTTCGCTTGGGGCAACAAAGACTGCGGAGAAACGGACTTTGGATACTTCAGGTTTGCGGTATTTCTGGGTTTCAATGTCTTCTACTACGGGCTCGGCAATTACTTCCGCCTCAATGGAGACCTTATTGCCGTTGGGGATTTCCCACCCGTTCAGGAATACGGACAGCTGTTGCCCGTTAAAACTGATGCTGTTTCTGCCGGTGACTGTGATTTTGTCAATGGAAGTGGCATAATCATTATCGGCAATTTCCATTTTGAAATATGTGTTGTATGGAGTGCCCGATGCTTCAAATCCGCAATCTTCCCAGCTGAAACTGATGGCCTCGCTTTCGAGATCGTAGAAATTGATGGTAACATCACTTGCCGAAGCGCTGAGGTGCATCTGGTCTTCTGGAGTAGGGAGGTCGATTCGCACCGATTCCTGCTGGCAGGCGGCTGCCAGACAAAGGGTGGCGGCACCCAGGGCCATTATTTTAACTGCTGCTTTCATTATTTATTCCAATAAGGGTTTTGAACAAGGTTTTCGTTTTTATCCAGTTCGCTCTGATGGATAGGGAACCAGTAGTACTCTTTCTTATAGACTCTGGTCTGATAAGCTGTACGGCAGTAGAAACTTTCGTTGTCAGCTCCGTTGTAGTTCATTCCATAGAAATCGCCGTTGAGAGTTTCCTCCGCTTCCTTCCATCTGCGCAGGTCGTTGTAGCGGATGCCTTCGCAGCAAAGCTCGACTCTTCTTTCCATCTTGATGATTTTGCGGATGGACTCCTGAGTATCATCCACGTGGATGTATTCGGAGTTGCTCTCTCCGGTGGTATATTTTCTTACACCTGCACGCTCCCTGATACGGTTTACATACTCAAGGATATCCGGATTGCCGGGATCTGTCTCATTCAATGCTTCTGCATAGTTCAGGTATGCCTCTCCGAGTCTGAAGACTATGCCCGGACGGTACTTGTAAGTGCCTTCCTTCACATTGGTCTCCGGTGAAACCTTCTTGCGGTTGAGGTACCCGTTCTGGGGAGCATCGTGAGTGTGGATGTTGTCCTGATGGTTCATAAGGAAGTCAAAGCAGCGTTCTTCGGCATTGAACCAGCCGTTGTTGAAGCCTACGCACATATAGAAGCGGGGCTCTCTGTGGCAGTACATATTGTAGGTGCCTGCATAGGTAGTGGCTCCACCGTTGTAGCGGCTCTCCCACTGGCTGCCGCGTACATCCTTGCTGTCGGAGAAACCGGTTTCAACATAGCCGGATTCAGGATCGCTGATAGGCAGGCCGTTTTCCATAAAGAAGGCATCGACAAGGCTTTGGGTAACTCCCCATCCGCCGTTGCCGCCGGAATTGGTAGGAGTACAGTGTCTCTCGAAATCTCCGTAGTCATTTCCGCCCGGACGTGCGAAGAGAATTTCCTTGTTTCCTTCATTGTACTGGGTCAGAAGCAGGTTCTGAACGGAGAGATACGGGTCAGGATTGCCGTTGGTGTCAAGTTCGACATACAGCTTGTGACCGGCAGCTTCTGCTTTGTCAATCAGTAGTTTGCAGGCTTCCACAGCTTTAGTCCAACGGGAAGCATCGTAGGAAGTGCTGAACAGGTGCTGTCCCTCTCCATCCACATAATCGGCATAGTCAGGGTTGCCGTTGACCAGCGGACTGGCAGCAAACAGCAGCATCCTGGCCCTTACGGCATAGCACATGATGCTGGTTGCTCGGCCATATTTTCTGGCATCGGAATAATAGCTCGGAAGATGCCCGGCAATGTCCAGGAGTTCGGCATCGAGGTCATCGATTATGTCATAATACGGGGTTCTCGGCTTTTTGAGTTCGGAGACATCCGCATCGGTTGAGGCAATGAAATAAGGGGTATAAGGCACCGGACCATAGGTGTCGGTCAGAAGATACCAGTAATACGCTGCCATAAAACGGCACTCCTGTTTCATAAGCTCAATCTCTTCTTCAGGCAGCCCCTGGTCCGGAAGAGCGTGAGCATTTTCGATGAATATGTAGGCTTCGCGGATGCGCTGCGGCAAGTAAGCCCAATAGTTGCCGCCCCAGTTTGAAGAAGGAGACCATTCTCCCAAAATGAACGGAATTACATCCCAGTTCCATTGCCTCCACCTTTCCGACGGAGTCATATCGTCACCGAGAATTTCCTGTCCGATGTATCGGCCGAAACCCATATAGGTATCCGGAACGCCGGAATATACATTTCCTAGCCATCCCTCCACACGGGTCTTGTTGTTGAAGACCATCTCAAGGGTAAGTTCCGTATCCGTTTCCTTGTCCAGCCAGTTGCAGGAACTTGCAAGGAAGGCAGCGGCGCTTACAAGCAATATTTTTTTAACGAGTTTCATCTTCTTTTAGAATTTAATGTTAACACCTGCCAGTACTGATTTCATTGACGGATATTTGAGACCGTCCACCGTGTCAAGTTCCGGATCCCAGAGCTTGAAGTCGGAGAAGTAGAAGAGGTTGTTGCCGCTTATATAGATACGCGCGCTCTGCAGGCCGAGTTTCTTGGTGAGTTTCTCCGGTATGGAGTAACCCAACTCAAGGGTCTTGCAACGCAGGAATGACATATCCTTCTTCCACCAGGTAGAAGCGGCGTTGTTGTTAGGGTTGGTTGAAGCGGAAAGACGAGGCCAGAATACATCCTGCGAAGGATTTTCCTCCGTCCAGCAATCGGTATAGTTGCTGTATACATTTCCGAGTACACCCTGACCGCTGCCCGGGATGAAATAGTTGCTGCCGCCGATGATGCGGTAGGTTTCAGCCTGTCCCTGGAAGAAGAAGTTGAAGTCGAACTGCTTCCAGACAAGACTGCCTCCGAAGCCATAGACACACGGAGGAATGGAGGTTCCGCCGATATAGCCGTAATCCTGGTCGTCAATGATATTGTCTCCGTTCATATCCTTGTATTTGATGTCACCCGGACGGACTTCACCTCCAAGGTTCGGTACAGGCAGACTAGAAAGCAGATTGCCGGCAGAGTCAAAATCATCTTCAGTATAAAGACCGATGGCTGTAAGTCCCTTAAGGGTGCCAATGGACTGGCCTGTGATTGAGCGGTATGTGCCTTTGATTGACTCAGGCTCGTCTATCTCAATTATGGTGTTCTTCGCGTAGGTGAAGGTACCGCGCAGGGAAATGGCGAAATCCTGGGTGAAACACTTGTCATAGTTGACCTGCGCCTCGAAGCCCTTGTTGTTCACCTTGCCGTAGTTGGCATAAGGAGTGGAAAGGAAGCCGGTCTGGCTTGGTATGGTGGAACGCTGCATAAAGATGTTCGAACGGTCTTCGTTGAAAATGTCGAACTGCATGTTCAGGCTGTTCCACAAACCGATTTCAATACCGAGATTGGTCTTGAAGGAGCGCTCCCAGGTCAAGTCTGTAACGCCGATTTCTCCTTCCTGCACACCGCTGAAATAGGTTGACGCATCGTAACCGAAGTTGTAGCCGTTTGCATTGGTATTGATGGTGGTGAGGTAGGCGAAACGGCGGTTGCCTCCGATATCGTCATTACCCACAGAACCGGCAGATGCCCTTATTTTGAACTTGGACAGGGTGCTCTTGTACTCTTCCATAAAATGCTCCTCGGAGAGAAGCCATCCCAATGCCACTGAAGGGAAGAAGCCGAAACGCTGACCCTTGGCAAAGTTTTCGGAGCCGTTGTAACCGAAGTTGAATTCGCCTACATATCGTCTGTCATAGGTGTAGGACAGGCGTCCTGCGATACCCTGGGTCCTTTTCGGCTGAATGTCGCCCCAGTCATAGCTGCGCTGATTGTAGAGGAGCAGTGCGTCAATGTCGTGCACATTGTTGATTGAGGTGTTGTAACTCAGATTGGCCTCAAAATATGTGGAATTGTTTCCGAAGTTGGCGTTAGAGCTGTGTCCGAGGAATTCCTGACCGTACATAAGGATGTTGTGGTTCAGGTTTCCTTCGTCATCACGAGTCTTTGCTACCGTGTAATAATCAGGAGTTTTGCTTCTGGTGACAAAGTTCTCGTTGAAGGTGTCGAAGGCGAAAGCAAGCTTGAGCTTAAGGCCCGGTGCAATCATCTTGAGGTTCTGCTCAAGGGAGAAGAGCGACTCCAGCTTGCTCTTGGTACTTCTGTAGTATCCGTTCTGCGTGCACAGAGCCCAAGGGTTGGCACGGGCAGCGCTGGCAATAGGTATGGTACCGTCGGAATAGATTGCAGGGTGTACGAATGGTGGAGTCTCGAAGGCCTTGGAGAAGAGCTCATCGGTAGAACTGCAGGCCTTGCGGAGCTGCTGCATATATCCGCCAACGCTCAGACGAAGGGTTGTGGTCGGGGTGATGTCCAAATCCACATTTGCCCTGATATTGTAGCGGTTGAGCTTGGTCGAAGTGTCATAAGGAAGAGTTTCATCCACTTCAAGAATGCCGTCTTCGTGGTAGTATGATGCGGTAAGGGAGTAGCGCAGAATCTCGGAACCACCGCTCACATTGAGATTGGCGCGTGATGAAAGGGCATAGTCCTTTGTTATGACATCAAGCCAGTCGGTATCCGGATAGAGGTCCGGATCATAACCATAATAGGTTTTGAGTATCTGCTCGTTGGTGAACGGCTTGAGATAAGGGTCCGATTGGAGGTCGTTGAGCAGGGACATATATTCGGCCGCACCAATGAACTCCGGAAGTTTGGTCGGAGTCTGTACGGACTGCTCGAATCGGAAGTCGATAGCAGGAGGAGCTACTGTTCCGCGCTTTGTGTTGATAATGATGACACCGTTGGCACCGCGCACACCGTACATCGCGCTGGCTGAAGCGTCCTTAAGGACAGAGAATGATTCGATTTCCGCAGGGTCGATATCGTTGAGGTTGCGCTCGACACCATCTACCAGCACAAGCGGGGAAGTGTTGCCGCTGAAGGAGGCTATACCGCGAATCCAGAAGTTGGAGTCGTCATAGCCTGGTTCTCCGGAAGGGCGGAAGGCAATCACTCCGGAGAGTTGTCCGGCCAGGTTGTTGCTCAAGGATCGGGTGGAGCCGACCTGAAGTTCGCCCGGGTCGATAGTCTCGATGGAGCCGATGACAGAGAGCCTCTTCTGGTGGCCATAACCGGTTACGATAACACCGTCGAGTTCGCTGGCATCTTCTTGAAGAACGATGTTGAAGTTAATTTTTGACCCGACTGTAAACTCTTGGGTCTTGTAGCCGAGACTGATGATTTCAATAACAGTCTGCTTGCTCGGGACATTCATATAGAAGTGTCCGTCAAGGTCTGTCATAGTACCGTTTGTCGTCCCCTGAATGAGAACCCCAGCCCCCGGGATAGGATTCTTTTCAGTGTCAGTCACAGTACCGCTGATTGAAATCGTCTTGTCTTGCGCATAAGACAATTGCGCGAGCAACAGCATTGCGGCTATTGCAAAAGCAATTCTGGTGAATGTTGATTTCATACAGGATTATTTTGTGGTTCTTTAGTGCTGGTTATCCGAAGCAAAATTAGAAGAACTCACACTCCCGCGCAAGGGTTCAAGAACGGAATATAAATCGTATTTTGCGATAACTTGCTTATAGTCAGCCCTTCTTGAAAAATAACCCCCGCATTCTATATAAACCTGCAACTACAAAAATATCCGGCTGAAATCCTAACTTATCATCTCCAGCAGTTCCTTGGCGCTGAGCTTATGGCTGAGGTCCGTGCCTTCCAGCAGGGAATCGGCAAGTGAACGTTTGGTCTGGTGGAGCCGGAGGATTTTCTCCTCAATGGTATGCTCGGAAATCAGATGGTAAACAGTAACCATCTGATTCTGTCCTATCCTGTAGGCTCTGTCGGTAGCCTGCTGCTCGATTGCAGGATTCCACCACGGGTCAAGGTGGATAACGTAATTGGCCCCGGTAAGGTTAAGCCCCAGTCCTCCAGCCTTAAGTGAAATCAGGAAAACTCGGTTTGTGCCTGTTTGGAACTCTTCAACCATAGACTGGCGCTTGCGTACAGCGGTAGAGCCTGTCAGGTAGAAATAATCCTTAATGCCAGCTTCGTTCAATGCCTCGCAGGCCATATCAAGATATGAGGTAAACTGACTGAATATCAGGACTCTGTTGCCCTGCTCGAGAATCTGAAGCAGTTTATCCATCATAACAGACAACTTGCTTGACGCAATATGAAGCCCCTTTTCGACCAAGGATGCGGAGCAGGCCGCTTCGCGCAATTTGGTAATCATAGCCAGGGCATTGACGCTCAAACTTGAGGCTGATTCCAGTTCGGCCTTAGCTTCGCGTCTGAGCACTTCATATACGGACATTTCCTCTTCGGAAAGGGTTACCGGAACTAAAATATCTTCTTTGTCAGGCAGTTCCCGTGCCACTTCCTGCTTGGTCCTGCGCAGAATGAAAGGAGCAATCAAGCGCTTGAGCTGGGTGTGCTGTTCCTGCTGTCCTGCTGCAATAGGCTGTATGTATTTCTCGTTGAAATGCTCATACGAACCGAGAAGTCCAGGATTGATGAATTGTATCAGGTTCCACAACTCACCCAGATGGTTCTGGATAGGAGTGCCTGTGAGTATGATACGGCACGAGGCTTTCAACTGCATTGCTGCAGAGGAGGACTTTGTGTCGCGATTCTTGATAGTATGGGCTTCATCCAGACATACGCTTGCCCACTCACGCGCACACAGGGCTTCGCATTCAGTAACAAGCAAACCATAGGTCAGCACAAGAACATCACTTTTGGTTAGGGAAGAAATGCAGGCTTTTCTGTCCGCGAGCACCACTTCATTGAGCATCGTAACATTCAGTGAAGGTGCAAAACGGTTGATTTCCCGTTTCCAGTTTCCAACGACAGAGGCAGGTGCCACTACCATTTGTGCGCCTTCAGTCCTGCGGCTTAGCATCACGGTAACAGTCTGAATTGTTTTTCCCAGACCCATATCGTCGGCAAGGCATACGCCCGCGCCCCAGGAACTCATCCGAAGCATCCAGCGAACACCATCTTCCTGATAGTCGCGAAGGGTTCCATTCAAGTCCATAGGCAGCTGAATATCAAGCTGCCGGCTGTCTTTGATGCGCTGCCTCATCTCCAGCAGAACTTCCGGCTCTTCAATGTCCATATCGCCCCGAAGGGAATCGCCGCTTACTGCCAAGGCAATACCGCTGACCATAAGCTTGCCACCCTGATTCTGGGAGATGGAATCTATGCGTTTAAGCTGTTTGCGCAATGAATCGCTCAAGCGCAGGAACTGGTCTTCTCCCAACCGGATGTACCTTCCGTCGCTTTCCCGGAACATGGAAAGAAGTTTGGACATAGAAACGATATGCTCGTCCGTGAGCGGTATCTTGCCTTCCAATTCGAACCATCCGCCTGTCGGAGTTGCCGATATGCTCCATTTCTGAGAATCGGCATCAGTAACCCTGAGTGGAACTCCTTCAGGCCATTCAATCTCGAACAAATCGTCATTGTCCCGTTTGATTTCAAGCAATTTCAGCATCTGTACGAGATTGAGAGCAACGGACGGATAGCTGATGCTGAATTCAGGTGCGTGAAGACGCCCTTGTATCAGTCTGTTGAGAAAATCCAGATTCTTCTTTTCGTTTTTCAGTTTACGGGTGACTTCAACACGTTTCCCGCCTATTGTATCAAGTACTGTCGGACTGCCAGAACCTGGGAAACAGATGAAGTTGCCATCTTTCAGTGGCCTGAAGAATAATGTGGCAGCATAAGTGCCACTTTCGGGAGTGATACGCAGGGTAAGAAGCTCGCGGCTGTCCAGTTTTTCAACTTCAATTGCACCGGATATTTCAGAATGGACCTCCACTTGACCCTTGAGGGCTTCGAACAACTGTTCAAGCATAGGCTCAGCCTTATCCGGCACACTCTTCAGTTCAATTATCCTGTGCACCAGTGCCAGTGCCTGATTTGAAATGGTGTAATATACCCAATCGTGGCTTTTCTTGGTATTGAGCAGAATATTGTCGTATCCCTGCGCATCAAGAGGGATATTCGATTTCAAGTATATCCTGCCATTTTCCCGCTGGGTGTAGATATAAGGGATTTCTTCCCTGATATTTACCACTCTTTCGTTCAGCAACAATTTGTCGGTCCCTTTCAGAAACGGAACTACCAGATTGATGGAAGGGAAGTCGTAGGAATACATATTCCTGTTCATTCCGACCTTCCAATTGTTGTGAATCTTTTTGTCGATGGCATCCATTGCAGGCTCTTCAGAGAAATATCGCTGCGAAGAGACGCTTTTCCCTTTGCTCCACTCACCGTTCTTCAGGCGGCGTTGTTCCTTGATAGCTGCAATAACATATTTACCATAGTATCTCGAGGCATAGTAAACAAGCCTGCCGTCATTGTCTTTTGCGCTTATCCCTGAGTGGCTCCTGGCATTATCAATGAGTTCCTGCAGTTCCATTTCCCAAGGCTCTGCAAGTTTGATTTTGCCAAGCACAGGCTCATAAGGCCAAGGGCCCTTATCGCTTAAGCCGTAAGCGGAAAGCTCGCACTGGAGAACGGCTACTGCGGTGTCTGGATTCTTTACTCCCGCTTCATCGTTGAAATAGGCGAGCAGCAGGGCTGCAATGCTTTTGCAAAGGTTGGGATATGCTTTGCTGGAGATTACTCTGCGCAGCGTGTCCAATTCTTTGGGCTGCTTGTTTGACTGGAAGAAGCGGACAAGTGCGAAAACCGGGTCATAACTGGAGCAGGTATCCATTCTTCTGTTATCCAGCATTTTTCTCAAGCTGTCCAGATCGCTTGGGCTTCTTCTTGTTCCCAAAGCAATGGTATATAGAAGTGCAGGCAAAAGCTCCGATGGGGTGTTTTTGAATTCTTTCAGTTTGGCAAGGGATATTGCCTTCTGGAAGGATGCAATCGCTTCGTCAGTGTGCCCTTCATAGAGCGAAATGACGGCTTTCAGATAATATGCGAAAGGACTGAGCTTTTGGGTATCTTGTTGAGGCAGCAGGGAAGCTCTGGCAAGAAACCATTCCAAAGTCAGGTGCTGGTAGCATATATGCCAACTGTCATCTTTGGGCTCCAATCTGTCAAGATATGATAAGATTTGATCAAGCCAGGAGATACTCTCGCCTTCAATGGCATATGAAGCAAGCTGATTAATATTCCGATAGAGAACATCCCGCTCGATAAGAGAAATAACTTTATCCGGATTCTCCATCAGCACTATGGCTTGCACAAAAGAATTGATTATCTCAGGGTCATCATAGAAAGAGTAAAAGGACCTGTTGTTTGAAAGCTGTTTGCGTTTCCTGCTCAGAACTTCTGTGATTTCGAGGATGTACTTGACAGAGTCATTGATTGAAAATTTGTCTCTAAAGAATTTCAGCCAATCCTGATGCCTGACAACCAACTCTTTCAGAAAGAAATAGTATAGTGGCATGGGCACTCTGTATTCCGTTTCATGCCAAAACTTCGGTACTGAATAGACGATACCCTTATTTATCAGAGATGACAATAATTTACTTCTTTCATCAGCAGTGAACTTGAAATTCTCAAAGAAGGTAAGAGGATAAAAGGGGAGGGAAGTAAGCTTGTCATTGTCAAAAACCAGCACACAGCAGAGGAAGAGTTCCCTTTCTGTGAGACAGTTGTTTCCCAACTTGAAGCCCGAATCCTTGTCCGGAACAGCGATGACAGGCTCTTCTTTTTCCTGAGTCTTGAGGTATCTGTCTTTCAACTCCAGAAGCAGGGCCACTTCGTGCTTGCACATAGTGCCCGAATATGGACAGTTGCAGCTGAAACTTTCTATATCGTTCCCTCTAACAACTGCTTTTGTCGTGTAGTTCTGTGTGCCGTGCACGGTAGCCACATACTCAGGTCCGTCGCTTTCCGTCAGTTCCACTCGTCCTTGCATCCAATACTCCCTGCCTCTGCGAATTATGGCAGGGCCGGCATATTTCATAAAGTTGTCAAGTCTCAAATCCTTCATAACGCTCCAAAGATACCATTATTATTGCGATTTACGGAACTGGATAAGACATTATGCTTATAATATTTTGCCCGTTTGATGAGAATAGTTATATTTGTGGGAAATTTCTAACTTTTCAAACTATGCAAGAAAAAGATGGCAAGTACATTTTCGGCGTTGTCAAAATAGGTGACAAAGGCCAGATAGTGATTCCGAAGGACGCCCGCAAGGTCTATGGACTTGAAAGCGGTGATGCTCTTCTCGTTATGGGCGATGCCAATGGTATGGCCCTGGTAAAAACTGAAATATTCTCCTCCCTTGTTGGAGAAATGATGGAGGGACTGCAGAAATGAGACGCGTTTGGGTTGACAATCTGCGCTGGGTGACAGTGCTTCTCGTGGTGATTTACCATTGCTTCTACATTTTCAATTCTGTCGGTGCCTTCGGCGGACTCGCTCCATTCTGTGAGAATCAGCCCCAGGATGCAATTGAATATGTCCTTTATCCATGGTTTATGGCTCTGCTTTTCCTGCTTGCCGGGATGTCTTCCCGCTGGGCTCTGGAAAGCAAGCCCGCGAAGGAGTGGTGGCGCTCAAGGACTTTGAAACTGCTGGTTCCATCTACAATAGGCTTATTCGTCCTGCAGTGGATTGTGGGCTATTTCAATGCCCAAGCCGGGATGGGGGAGCTGGCGCAAGTTCCGGCATTCGTGCGTTATTTCATATTTGCCCTGTCCGGGATAGGTCCTTTGTGGTTCATCCAGCTGCTCTGGCTGTATTCTCTTATTCTGCTGCTCGTGCATAGGCTCGATTCGCGGGATAAGTTCTATAATCTTTGCGGCAATGCGCTCTCCAACCCTGTGGGCGCCGTGATGATGCTTGTGGCTTTCTTCCTGCTGTGCTGGGGCGGCTCGCTGCTTACTTCTTATGACGCACCGCTGATGGGCCTGTACCGCATCCCGTTCTATATAGTGCCTTTCCTCTTCGGTTATTTCGTTTTCTCTCAGGACAAGTTTCTGGACCGATTCAAAGGCTTGGCGCCTTATGCCGCAGTGCTGTTTGTGCTGATGGCAGTGCTCTATACCTGGCATTGGTTCCCTCAGAACTATACTAGCGGAATGGTGCAGCAGCATTGGAGCACTATGCTCTTCGCGAGCATCGGTTCCGTCTGTCTTATGGTAGTTTTCGCGAGATATTTCAACAAAGACTGCAAGTTCAGCCACTTTATGTCCAAACGCAGTTTCGGCATATATGTCATCCACTATCTGCCGCTGGTGGTCTTGGCTACTTTCCTGAAGAAGACTGCAATAGCACCGGTGTGGATATACCTGATACTGCTTGTGAGCGTGCCGCTGCTGAGCATTGCCCTTTACGAACTTCTCAGCCGCATCCCGCTTGTCCGCTGGGCAGTGTTCGGAATCAAAAAAAATCAGCGCAAGTAGCGCTGATTTTTTTGTGGAGCATAGGAGAATCGAACTCCTGACCTTTTGAATGCCATTCAAACGCTCTACCAACTGAGCTAATACCCCTTGAGGATGCAAATATAATATAATTTGTTATATTTGTCAATGCACAAAAGAGCAATTGGAAGAGATGTTGAAAGAAATCGATTACCAGCAGATACTGGAAGGCATATATCAGGATATCAAAATCCATTCAAGGGAAGGTAAACAGGCAGATTACATACCGGCTCTGGCCCGCGTGAATCCGGACCAGTTCGGGATGTGCCTCAGGCTCGTTGACGGCAGGGAGTTCACAATCCGGGAAGCTGATACGCGCTTCTCCATTCAGAGTATCTCCAAGGTCTTTGCACTTGCTATGGCAATGTCCCTGAAAGGGGAGGCCATCTGGGAGCGGGTAGGCAAGGAACCTTCCGGGACTGCTTTCAACTCCCTGGTGCAGCTGGAATTCGAAAAGGGCTTCCCGAGAAACCCGTTCATCAATGCCGGTGCGATAGTCATAGCGGATGTCCTTATGTCAGAGCTGCCGGATGCCGGCACGACCTTCTTGTATTTCGTAAGGGAAATCAGCGGCAACAAAACCATCACATACGATATGGAAGTTGCCCGCTCAGAACGCGAATACGGCTTTCTCAATGCTGCAATCGCCAATCTGCTCAAATCCCACGGCAGGATAGTGAACAACCTTGAAGAAGTGCTCGCTTTTTATTTCCGTATGTGTTCTGTCACAATGAGTTGCCGGGACCTCGCGCGCGCGTTCCTCGCTTTTACGAATGTGCAGCCGTTCAATTACTGTGGCTTCCCCCTGACTTCTTCCCAAATCAAACGCCTGAATGCCGTGATGCAGACCTGCGGTTTCTATGACGAAGCGGGGGAGTTCTCCTATCTTGTCGGACTGCCGGGCAAGAGCGGCGTAGGCGGAGGAATAGCTGCCGTGTGTCCCGGAAGATATGCCGTTGCCGTATGGAGCCCTAGACTTAACCCCAAAGGCAATTCGGTAATGGGAATGAAAGCCCTCGAACTGCTCACCACCCGTACTGAAGAATCAATATTTTAATCATCCCAACCAGTATGAAACTCCGAAGAATCCTCACCTGTATCCTTTTGTCTGCATCCGCCATCTGTGCAGAAGCACAGACCTATCTCGTGGATAAATTCACCCCGGTGGAAAAGAGCAAATATCCAGCAGTTTTCCGGATATACACAAGTAATGACAGACAGTTTGAGATTTCCTCCCAATGCATAGGACGAGGGTTCATCCTGGAAACAGCGACGGCGGTAGTCAATGAACCGCCAACTCAGGCGTATGCCGTATATGATGTGGGAGGCAGCTATGAGAAAATCAGTTTTGTCATAGGTCCGAGTTATTACAACCGCAGCGATAATGAGGATGCGATTGCAACAATCAAGGCAGACGGCAACATCATCTTCGATGAGGTAATACACGGCTGGCACGCTCCACGCGAGGTAGTGCTTGATATCCGCGGCGTGAAACAACTTCGTTTCGCAATACCTGCGGGCACAATGGAGTGCGGTTTCGGCAATGTCAGGCTATGGAAGTCAGGTGAGACATTCAAGCCTACCCGGTTCGCAGGTGTGCCGGACAGGAGCATAAGCATCCCTGATGAGTTGATTCCGTATCTTGCACGGGGACCAATCTGTACAATTGGAAAAGCCAAAGTGGAGAATGTCAAAAATGTTGATGTGGCTACCTCAAACAGGCACAAATTCACAAGCGGAATGATGTATGCCACCAATCAGCAGCTCATAGGCAAATTCTGCGGATATACCTATTTCTGGCTGCAGGAGAAATATGACAAGCTCGCCTTCGTTCTCGGTGTTCAGGACAGCAAGAGCACTCAGGCAAGCGGATGGATAAGCATTAAGGCTGACGGCAAAACCATATACGAAAAACTCCTTAAGCAGGGAGACCTCGCCGAGCAGGTAGTCGTCGATATTGCCGGGGTCAATGTGCTTTCCATCCACAGCGAACTGAGGGACTGCGCTTTCCTCGGTGGAATGAACATACTTTTGGGAGATATCAAAGCCTACAGGAAAGGGGATACGGGGATTCCGACTGCTGGTCTTGTGGATTATTCGGCTCAGGAACTCTCCAAACTGCCTGATGTCTGCAAAATGTGCTCTTCGATGAGGCCTTATTCCTATGGCGGCATAGCCGATATCCGGACCGCATATTTCTCGGGAGAGTCATCGCACTACACCTTCTCAATGGGAGGCGAAAAGTTTACCGAGGGTTTTGTGCTTGCTACCGGAAATACCCTGTTCGGAGACAATATCAGCGCATATCTGCGTTTCGATATGGGAGGGCAGTACGACTATATCTCCTTCAAGGCGGGTGCTCTGAGCAAGAACCACGTCATTGACGATGACCTTCTAAGAATATATGCCGACGACGAGCTGGTGTTGGAGACCAGGATTTACTCTATGTTGCCGAACCAGTACTTCGAAGTCCCGATTAAAAAGTGCCGCATACTGACCTTCGCAAAACCGGGCACCGGGAAGGACAAGCAGCTTTACACCGGAATCGGAGATTTGATTATGTACAGGGGCGAACCTGCACAGAATCAGCTGTTTGTGCACGCCAAGCCGGAATGCCCCGAGCAGGCCGACCTTATCGACCTTTGCGGCAAGCCTTATTTCCACTTCGTGGGAAGGTATCTGAGCGACCTGACCAATTTCGACTTCGAAGACTGCTTTATGGACAGAAGCACCATTAAGCGCAGCTTCAGGATGGCGGACGGAAGCGAGGTTTACAAGGGTATAATGCTGGAAAGCAACAATCCGCTCGGCCTTGAGAATGTCAACCTTACCGATGCGCTCTATATGGTTCTGCTCGGTGCAGGCGGTGCAATATCTTCAAGCAACCTCTCCGCCCTTACCGGAGTGACGGCTGGCGCGGGAATGGCAGGCGGGATGGCGGCTATGCGCCTTGTCAGCGATGATGGCGGCCAGGCTTCCGCTGCGGCCTTCAATATCTACGGAGAATATGAAAGCCTTACTTTCACCATAGGGGTGAAGAGCGTATTCCGCGATACCGACATTTTCGGCGCTTCGCTTGGCGAAAGGCAGGAGAAG
This sequence comes from Candidatus Cryptobacteroides sp., assembly GCA_051869975.1. Taxonomy (GTDB): domain Bacteria; phylum Bacteroidota; class Bacteroidia; order Bacteroidales; family UBA932; genus Cryptobacteroides. The sequence goes on from JBJEBK010000027.1 coordinate 33,802, forward strand.
TTCCACGTCTTTGCGGACCAGAGGCCGGTGGGCGAGTTCGTTCTCAGCGATACTATGAAGCCTATGACTGTGACCGTACCTCTCAACAAGGCAAATCACATAATGTTCTGGATGGACTACTCGGGAGCGCGTTCAAGCCAGTATGTGATTTACGATATCAAGCTTGACAAGAAGAAACTGCCTTATACTCAGACCAATCTCCACAACGAGGATGTATCGAAGCCGGGTTCTTACAAGGTTGAATCGGCCCTGGAGAGTGCGGAAAGGGAAAAGCAGGAAGCCGCCAAGGCTGCAAGGGAGGCAAAACGAAGCCGCAGCCGCAGCAAGGAGAAACAGCCTGTGGTTTGGGAACGCCCGCGCTACTGCAGCGATGAGAGTGTCAGAACCTTCCTCAATGATGTCACTGCCGTCTGGGATGACAATGAGAAACTGAAGAAGAATTATCAGCTTGAGTTCAAGATATCCGAGACCTGGGTGCAGGCCCTTGACGGCTCGGTATTCAAATGTGTAAGTTATCTTGATGCAGATGGAAGGAGATTGAATACCAATGATTTGCAAAGGGAGCTTATAGAAGCCATAGAAGTTGCCCAGAATATCAGAATCAATGCTGGAATTGCCAAGATAGGCATTCCGGCTGCAAGTATGGCAGCTGCGACGCTTCCGGTGCTTGAAGACATAGTCTATTATACGAAGACAATCAAGTTGGGGAACGATGCCATTAACCAGTGCGTCAAGGAAGCTGAGACTGTGCAGAAAGCAAAGGAAATCCAGCTGGAAATGATTCAGAACTATATCAAAGCCGCTGTCAATGTGGGAGTATTCAAGAGCACGGCAACAGTGATGATACTTGTTCCTTCTGAGGGCGAGCAGGCTCCGGCCTGGATGCAAAGCCTTGAATCTTACAATTTTTGATTACATGCGGGTTCAAAATTTGTAGTGTATATAAATAAAGAAGTTCAATATGAAAAAGTTTGGTTTGAAAGTGGCGCTGGGCCTATCCCTTGCGCTGGTAATGTTCTCTTCCTGTGAGAAGGAAGGTGCAGAACTCTACGAGGGGTTCTACAGCTATAAACTCAGCGGCAGCGTTACCGTCGATAAAGTACTGATAGAGACTGTCGATATCCCTGATTCTGAGCCTTCAGAACCTGCAGAGCCGGTAGAAGCCACACTCCCGCTGATTTCTGAAAGCGGCCAGATGAATGTGCTTAAAAACGGAGCAGACTCTCTTATCATCACTATGAATGCCATAGGAGGAGATGTCTTGGTTATAGATGCTTGCGTCAAGGGCAATGATTTGGTAATTAGCGAGTTCTCGAGAATTGTCAAGGTGGAGGACGGCAACCGTACCGTCAGTCTCAACTGCAGGGCATCGGGTAGCGGAAAGAAATATGATGATGTGATTATTATGGATTTGAGCTATCTCGGAGATGGCTCTTCAACCCTGTATGACTACACCGTCAAGTCTTCTTCCGTCAAATGTGTAGCTAAAGTCAACAAGTGATGAAAAGCAGTATTATACCCGCCATATTGCTTGCCGCTATGGCTATTTCCTGCAAGGGTGACAACTCCAAGACAACTGTCGCCAAAGACCCTGTGAAGGTTAAGGTGATTAGGGTTGAAAAGCAGGCTACCCGGTCAAACAAGACTTATGTAGGTCGCGTCGAGAGTGCAACCGATATCAATATCAGCAGTCCTTTTTCCGCCAAACTTGTGTCAATCAAAGTCAAACCGGGACAAAAAGTCAAGGAGGGAGACATTTTGGCGGAACTTTATTCGGAGCACATCGAGACTATGTTTACATCCGCTCAGGCAACTGTAAACCAGGCACAGGATGCATACGACCGTCTTCTTAAGGTTAAGGACAACGGAAGCGTGTCCGAACTGAAAATGGTGGAAGTTCAAACCCAGCTGAGCAAGGCTCAGGCAGCTCTGCGTTCTGCCGCAAAATCCAAAGAAGACTGCATCATCAGGGCCCCTATGAGCGGAACAGTGGGGGAAATCAAGGCGAAAACAGGGGAGGATCTTTCTCCTATGCAGCAGATCATCCGGTTGATTGATTTGGAAAGGCTGGAAATCGCAATAGATGTTCCCGAGATGGAACTCAGCCTTTATGGCAAAGGCAGTGAAGCTCTCGTATGTGTGCCGGCCTTGGGTGAGGATACCATCCCTGCCAATCTGACTGAGAAAGGCGTCAGTTCTTCAGTTCTGGGCCACAGTTACAAATGCAAGCTTTCTCTTTCTTCCTGCCCGGAGGACTTGCGTCCGGGAATGATAGCCAAGGTCAGCTTTTGCAAAGAAGAGCAGGAAGCATTCGTGATTCCAAGCTCCATAGTCAGGCGAGATGGACAGGGCACTTATCTCTGGCTTGTCAATGCCGACGGCACTGTGCGGAAGGGCAGAATCACGACAGGTGATTTCAGCGGCAGCGGAGTCATAGTTGAAAGCGGACTTCAGGCCGGAGACAGGGTTGTCTGTGAGGGTATGTCCAAAATCAGCACCGGAATGCGCGTGAGCATAACAGAATAGAAGTATGCCGAAACAAGGATTTACATCACGCACCGTAATGGGTGCGATGAAATACAGGAATATCGTTCTGTTCTTCCTGACTGTACTCATTGCTATGGGTGCTTACGGACTTATGACTATGAACAAGGACGAATTCCCCACCTTCGAAATCAAACAGGGCCTCATCGCAGTGGCATATCCAGGAGCCGATGTGGACCAGATGGTGGAAGAAGTGGCGAAGCCGATGGAGAAAAAGCTCTTCTCCATGCAGGAAATCATACGAGAAAGCACCAGGGTAGTCTGCAAGGACGGTATGTGCTATATCTATGTGGATGTTAATGTTCCTGCTTCCAAAAAGACCGAAACCTGGTCCAAAATCAGGCTTGAACTGGACGGATACAAAGCACAGCTGCCTGCCGGAGTGCTGGCTATTGTCGTTCTGGATGACTTTTCGGACCTCACTTCCGTACTCATAGCCCTCGAATCCGAGGATAAGGGTTATGATGAACTCCAGGGATATGCTGACAGACTTACCGAGATGCTTCAGGATATCCCTCAGCTTGCCAGTGTCAAGCTGCTTGGAGAACAGAGCGAAGAAATTGCCGTCAACGTGGATATGGAGCGTCTTGCTGCTTACGGCATTACGCCTTCAGCCCTGATGATGGAATATGCCAGCGCTGACCTTCAGCTTCTTGGAGGCAGTCTTTCTACGGAGATCGGCAGCACCCCTGTACATATGCAGAGAAGCATAGGCAGCGAGAAAGAACTGGGGGAGAAGGTCATATATACATCAAGTGAAGGGGAGAGTCTGAGACTTAAGGATATAGCGACCATCCAGAGGCGATACAAGGATCCTTCCGCCATCGTCACTTTCAACGGACACGATGCTTTGGTGCTTTCCATAAGTATGCGCCCGGACAACAACATTGTCTCATTCGGCAAGGATGTGGACAAGGTGCTTGCCGCTTTCGAGAAGGACCTGCCGGACAGCGTAACGATTACACGCATCACGGACCAGCCTGCGGTTGTGGGCAATTCCGTATGGTCTTTCCTTCGCGACCTGCTCATTTCAATGCTTGTGGTAATATTGGTGATGATATTGCTCTTTCCTATAAAGAGCGCCCTCATTGCTTCCTCAGGCGTGCCTGTATGTACTGCCGTGGCCTTGGCGCTGATGTATCTGTGCGGCATAACGCTCAATACCGTGTCGCTTGCTGCACTGATTGTGGTGCTCGGTATGATAGTGGATGACTCAATCATCACTATGGACGGCTATATGGACAAGCTGGGACGGGGGATGCCGCGAATCGAAGCCGCCTGTGCAAGTGCCCAGGAACTCTTCCCGCCAATGTTTATGGCAACCGTTGCGATAAGCGCAATGTTTTTCCCTATGCTGGGAATCATCAGCGGCTATCTTGGTGACTTCATTCAGACCTTCCCTTGGGTGATTACCTTCGCGTTGATGGCTTCGCTCGCTTATGCGATTCTGGTCGTGCCTTCGCTTGAAACCCGCTTCATCCGCAGTGCCCGCCAGGAGAAGGAAACCATCATAACCAAATTCCAGAATAAGCTGTTTGCCGGTCTTAACGGAGCTTATGAGAAGATGCAGAACTTCTGCTTCAAGATTCCGAGACTCACAATACTGATGGGCGTGGGCATAGTTGCCCTTGGTCTTCTGATGTTCTCCAAGACCAATATCCAGCTTATGCCTATGGCAAACAGGCCGCTGTTCGCGGTCGAGATTTATCTGCCGCCGGAATCCACCCTCGAGCAAACCAGGGCCGTAGCGGATTCGCTCAGCCGTATGCTTCGCGCAGACAGCAGAATCAGCAATGTTACTGAGTTCATAGGCAGCGGCACTCCGCGTTTCCACGCTACCTACAATCCGATTCTTCCGGGTCCCAATGTTGCCCAACTGGTTGTGAATACCACTTCCAACAAGGCTACAGGAGCTTGCCTGCGTGAGATGGAAGACAAATACGAGCATTATTTTACCAATGCCAAAATCCATTTCAAACAGATGGATTATCAGGGCGTTGCCTGTCCTGTCGAGCTTAAGGTGATAGGGGAGGACTACGATGCTGTATGCAGTGTGGCGGATTCCCTGAAGTCATATATGTCAGGTTTGGATATGATTAAATGGGTGCACTCCGATACGGACAATCTTCTTCCCGGAATCTCCATTCAAATGGATGAGGACCAGGCCGCGCAAGTTGGGGTCAACCGTGCGATGATGAATGTTTATCTGAGCGGAAGTCTTTCAGGTACTCCTATTGCGACACTCCGCGAAGACGGCAAGGAATTGCCTGTAAGACTGTATTCCAACCAGCTTTCCGACGGTGCGCCCTATGAGGCGATAGCCAACACTCTGGTGCCAAGTGCAGTGCCGGGACTTATGGTGCCGCTCCGTCAGGTGGCAAGCATTCATCCTGAATGGGCCCCGGAGCAGATTTGCCGATGCGGTGGAGAGGCAGTGGTTTATGTAGGTGCTGATATGAAATACGGTATGAGCCAGCCGCTTGCAACAAGGGCTCTCAAGAAATATCTTGCCGGAACTCAGTTGCCTGAGGGGGTGAGAGTCGAATTCGGAGGCTTGAACAGCGTAAACAAAAGCGTAGGCCCGGAAATAGCCCTCTCTTTCCTTGCAGCTGTATTCATACTGTTTGTCTTCCTGCTTTTCCATTTCAAGAAGATTTCTCTTGCAATACTGACCATAGTTCTCAGCACCCTCTGCCTGTTCGGCGCTTTCTTCGGATTGTGGGTGTTTGACCTGGATTTCTCTATGACTGCCGTGCTGGGACTTATTTCCCTTGTGGGAATCATTGTGCGTAACGGTATCATAATGTTCGAATATGCGGAGGAACTGCATTACCAGAAGGGCTACTCCATAGAGGAAGCTGCCCGTGAGGCCGGTAAGCGCAGAATGAGACCTATCTTCCTTACTTCCTGCACTACGGCACTCGGTGTGCTGCCTATGATTATCAGCGGTGATTTGCTGTGGATGCCTATGGGAGTAGTGATATGCTTCGGTACCTTGCTTTCCATTTTCCCTATTACCCTGATTATGCCTATTTCATATTGGCAAATCTTCAAAAGAAAGAAATGAAACTCTATAGACAGATAACTTGCATCGCTTTGTTGTGCTCCGCAGCCTTCAGTCTCGGAGCTCAGAGCGCGCATATGGAACTGAGTCTGGAAGATGCGCTGTCTGCTGCAAGGCAGAACGAAATTCAGATAAAGAACGCAAGACTTGATTACCAGGCTTCCCTATATCAGAAACAGGAAGCTTTTGCTGAGTATTTTCCGAAGGTTTCGGCAATGGCCATTGGCTTCTATGCAGTTAATCCTATGCTTGAAATAGGAATTACAGATATCCTGGGAGACAATGATTTTGCCTGGGGCGTACAGCAGAAGGCAGAGGAACTTGCCAGTGTTTACGGAATCAATACCACCTACACTGCCTTCAAAAGCGGTTATTCGACCTCTCTTTCACTGATGCAGCCTCTGTATGCTGGCGGAAGAATTGTCAACGGCAATAAACTGGCCTCACTTGGAGTCCAAGCCTCAGACCTTCAGCTGAAACTGCAGGAAAGAAAAACTGACCAGCAGATTGAGAAGGACTGGTGGGAAATCGCTTCTCTTGAGGACCGGATAGCCAATCTCGAGTATATGGACGGGACTCTTGAGACTGTCTATTCGCAGTTGAAGGGTGCTGTGGCATCCGGACTCAGCGCCGAGAGCGAGCTCTATCAGGTCGAGCTTTCAAGAAACGAACTGAAAGCTGGACTCAAAAAGGCCAGGCACGGCGTAAGGCTGCTGAAATTGAATCTGCTCAATACGATAGGCCTGGATTACGATTGCCTGGATTCCGTTATATTCGTAAGGTCCGGGCTGGAAGCGGGAACTCCCGAGTCATACTACCAGGATCCCGAGCGGATTATCGCCAATATGGAAGAAAGCAAACTCCTGGACCTTCAGGTGCGAGCAAAGAAGCTGGAGAAAAAGATGAGCATAGGGGAGTGTCTTCCACAGCTTGCACTTGGCGCCACTGCCGGTTATTCGGATTTGTATGACAAGCCTCGTTTCAACACCATTGCCTTTGCGACGGTTCAGATTCCGCTATCCGATTGGGGCAAAACATCCCGCAAGGCCAAAAGGCTTGATACCGAGATTCAGAAGGCTGAGAATGAGAGGGATTACCTTGGACGTCAGCTTCGACTGATGGTTGACAAGTTGTGGATGGAGCTTGATGCTGCCTATGACCAGTGGCAGCTCAAGCAGCAGAGCCTGGATAACAGCAAAAAGCTATATGACTATGCGGCAGCCAATTACAGTGCCGGTCTGATTCCTCTCCAGGATCTTCTGCAGGCCGAAAGCCAGTACCGGAAGGCCTGCACAGAGAACGCGGATGCATTGATAGAATACAGAAATGCAATTGTAGCCTACACCTGTCTGACAAAATAGGCTTTAACGTGATTTCTTGCCTATAAAGTAAAGGACAGGGAAGAGCTCGAGACGGCCGATAATCATAAGGGCCATTGAGTTGTATTTGGCTAGCATAGGTACATTTGCGAAGTTTCCGCAGGAACCTATGCTGCCCAATCCCGGACCTACATTTCCGATACAGGCAACGGCTCCTGTCCAGGCTTCGCGCATTTCCATTCCGCACATCGTATTGACGAGGGCCCCCAGTGCAATAATCATTACATAGCAGATGATGAATACCAGCACGGTGCGGTCCGATTTGTCGCTGATGAGCCTGTTTTCCAGCTGCACGCTTGCCACCCTGTTCGGACTGCGCAGTTCGAAAATCTGCTGCTTGAGGCTGCGTATGGCTATCAGCAGCCTGTCCATCTTGATGCCTCCGGAAGTTGAACCCGAGCATCCGCAAACAAGAGAAAGTGCAACAACCATACAGGTAGCAAAAGACGGCCATACTGTCGTGTCGGTTGTAGCGTAACCTGTTGTTGTACAAAGAGATGCGACCTGAAATGCCGAATGTCTCAGACAATTCCACAAATTGCCGTAGCCCCCGTTTGCATAAAGTGTAATGGTGATGATTACGGTGGAGATGAGGAAGGCCAAGTAGAAAGCTTGTGTCACATCGGAGTGCAGCATCTGCTTGAAGCCGTCTTTGGTAAAGATTCTGCCAAGCAGGACAAAGCGGGTGCTTGCCAGAAGCATAACTACTATTATAATGGATTCGACCACAGGGCTGTTGAAGGCTGCGATACTGGCATTTCTGGTCGAAAAGCCGCAGGTGCTGCAGGCTGACATTGCGTGGGTGACGGCATCGAACCAGCCGAGACCCGACAATTTGAGAGAAATGACGGCGACAACGGTAAGAACGATATAGGTCGCAACGGTTATGCGGGTAAATGACGCTCCGCTCAGATGCACCGAGCTTCTGGCAATCTGGGACATCTCCACTCCGGTAAGTCTGTTGTCGTTGCCTTGGGAAGCAGGCAGGAGCAGGGAGAAAAGAGCGATGATTCCCACACCTCCTATCCAGGCAGTGGACATTCTCCAGAACAGCAATCCTCGTGGAAGTGCTTCGATATCATTGAGTATGGATGCTCCGGTGGTAGTAAAACCGGATACGGACTCGAACAGGGCATTGGTAAAGGTAAACTCCCCGCCGTACATCAGGTATGGAATCATACCGAGTATACTGGCAAGTGTCCAGGAACCGACCACAATGCAGAATCCCTCTTCCCGGTTAAGTCGTGCTTTGTCCCTCACAAATATGCTCGGAAAGGCTCCAAGCAATCCGGCAAGGGTGCCGGAGACAATGAGGGGCCAGAATGATTCATCCATTCCGTAAATGGCGGAAACGCCGGCGGAGATGAACATAAAGGCCGCTACGCAGAGCAGCGACGTTCCTATATATTTGACTGTAACCCCTATTCTCATACAAGCAGGCTTTGTGCGGCACAAATATAGTGCTTTTTTCGGCATTTTTTTGTAAATTTGCGCCCGGAATGCAAAAGTCGCTCTACATAAAATTAGCTGCAGTGGCAGTGGTGTTCGTCTATATCCTGAGTTCAATCGGGATTAATGTGCACAGTTGCCACAACAGCGGCAATGTGAATGTTTCCATAGTCGGAAGCGAACTCTTGAGCCACTGCTGCAACTGCGGAAAGCATCATTGCGACTGTGAAGAGCATCACTGCGAAGTCAATCACGAACTTCATCACAGCATAGACTGCTGCACGGACACCGTGCTGAAAATAGTGATTACCGGTTCCGACGGATCCGACAACTATGTAAAGGTCCCGGTTTCCGCAGAACTTCCGTCTTTCATCTGCCGGAACTTTGGCTTGGAGTCTTTCTCCGGCCCTGTTTTCCATTTTTTGCAGGAGCGTAATGTCTTCCGGCAGGATGAAGATATCTTAAGGGATAACTGTGTTTTGAGGGTTTAGACTTTGTCCTTTACCATAATAGGACAATCATCACTAAACCATTAAAACACAATTATTTATGCATATTAAAACCTTAATCGGCACTCTGCTGGTGTTTGCCTCAATCCAGCAGGCCTTTTCCCAGGAAATTCCTGATACAACCGATATCTACCGCGACAGGGCTGACAGCCTTGAGGCTACCGTTCTTGTCGCCCGCCAGAGAGGCAATACTCTGAGCAAATATACTCCGAACAGAGTTGAAACCATCACTGCCGCAGGACTGTGCAAGATGGCCTGCTGCAACCTTGCCGAGAGCTTCGAAAACTCAGCCAGTGTAACCGTAGGCTATTCTGATGCTGTTACCGGGGCAAGGCAGATAAGGCTCCTTGGACTCAGCGGCACCTATACCCAGATGCTTGACGAGAACAGACCTGTGATGAGGGGCCTTGCTTCGCCTTTCGGCCTGAGCTATGTGCCCGGGCAATGGCTGGAAAGCATACAAATCGCAAAGGGAGTGACTTCGGTTATCAACGGAGTCGAGAGCCTGACCGGCCAGATCAATATGGAACACCGCAAACCCACGGATGAGAAACCTCTGTTCCTCAATGCTGTGATAATGAATGACACCAAGGCCGATTTCAATATCGCTTCATCTCTTCAGCTGGGAGAAAACTGGAGCACCGTGCTTCTCGGTCACATCAGCGGCAACGGTATGGAGATGGACCAGAACAAGGACGGCTTTATGGATGACCCTAAGAGTCTCCAGCTGAATTTCGCCAACCGCTGGCTCTATTATTCTCCTGACGGGACTCAGGTACGCTTCGGGGTGAAAGCACTCAGGGACGCAAGGCAGGGAGGTCAGCTGTCAAGCATTGAGAATCCTTGGCAGTCCAATATCGTCAATACTTCCTTCAACGCCTATACCAAGGTGGGTGTGCCGCTGAATGAGGACAATTCCCGCAATATTGCAGCCGTCCTGGATTATACCTATTATAATATGGATTCATCTTTCGGAGCGTCAAGCTATCTTGCAAGCCAGCAGTCCGGTTTTCTCAATCTCCTCTATCAGAATGAGATTAACGAAAACCACAGGTTTACTGCCGGAGCGGGAAGTACCATAGATTTCTTTGCCGAGGACCTGCTCAAGGGAGCAGCGGCTTTGAATGACCTCCGTACCCTCCAGGCAAATGCGGGAGTCTTTGGAGAATACACCTACAAGAATGGGGAAGTCCTCTCTCTTATTGCCGGTCTTCGCGGTGAATGGTACAAGGATAACGGCATTCAGGTTTCGCCCCGTCTTACAGTCAAGTACAGTCCTGTTGAGGATATAGTAATCAGGGCAAATGCCGGACGCGGCCTTCGTTATTCCAACCCTTTGAGCGACAACATCGGCGTATTCTCCACCGGAAAGGAATTTGTGACTCCGGGAAGCGGGAGCTGGAACTACCGCCATACCCTTGAGGATGCCTGGACCGGTGGAGGCAATATTACCTGGTATTTCCCGATAAGAGATGAGAAGGCCTGGCTGAGTTTCGACTATTTCAGAAGCCAGTTTGTCAATCAGGCGATAGTGGATTACGAGAATGCGCCGAATACTATTGCTTTCTATACTCTCGAAGATATCAACGCCAAAGGTAAAAGCTGGTCCGATACCTATCAGCTGGATTTCTCCTGCGAGCCCATTGAGCGCTTCAACTTTACTCTGACCGGCCGGTATACCGATTCGCGTATGATGACAACCCGCGGTCTTGTGGAGCGTCCTATGACCAGCCGTTACAAGGCGGTTCTCAATCTGCAGTACACCAGCAACCTGAGCAAGTGGATATTCGATTTCACCGCTTCGCTCAACGGCAGCGCCAGGGTTTACAACTTTATGGAAAGCCTGACCGATGCTGAAGGGAACCTTCTGTATCCGGACGGACAGACTCCCGCTTACCCTCTGCTCTATTTTCAGGTTACACGCAGGTTCAAGGGCCTGGATATATATGTAGGAGGAGAGAATCTTACCAATTATACTCAGAAGAACATCATTATCGGAAGTCCTTCTGCGGAGAATTTCGACGCAAGCTGTGTATGGGGACCTATGATGGGAACCAGAATTTATGCAGGTATGCGTTTCACTTTATGGAAATATTGATATAACACCAGAAATATGAAAAAGATTGTTATCACCCTTTTGCTTGCCCTTATGGCAATGCCGCTCAGTTCATCTGTAAACACCGCTTCCGCCAGGACAATTGCGAGCGAACAGTCAGCGGACAAGAAGCCGAAGAAGAAGGCTGACAAGAAAAAGAAGGACTTGAGGACTTTGGTGCTCAGTGCAGATATCCACTGCAAGTCCTGCTCCAACAAGATTATGGACAATATCGCTTTCGAGAAAGGTGTTACCGCTCTCAAGGTGTCCGTTGAGAATAAGACGATTGAACTGACCTATGACGCCTCCAAGACCACAGAAGATGCTGTTCTGGCGTCATTGAAGAAGATAGGATATCCGGCAGAGGTGCTTGAAAGAAAATGATTTTAAGAAATTAGAAAAATTTCTTAAAAATATTTTTAAAAAGTTTGCTAATTAAATTTTTTGTTGTACCTTTGTATCCGGGTTGAGCAAGTGCTAGTTCTTAGCCATCAACCTATTGGTTATTAGTTTTAGTGTTATTAATTATGTGGTTAGTATGAGTTGTTGCCGTGAGGTCACAACTCATTTCTTTTATTGTTCCCATAATGTGATTCTTATTTCGTACCTTTGCAGTACTTACCTTAAATCGGATAGATATGAACAGAATCAAAACAGTATTTGCAGCTCTGATTTGCGCTTTTGCAATCACTTCCTGCTCCAATGACAAACTCAACGGTGAGTGGAAACTTGTGGAACTTCTCAATACCCCTGTAGGCGAGTGCTTCAATGAGCCTTTCCTGAAGATAGAAGACGGACGATACAACGGCAATACAGGTGTCAACTTCATCAATGGAGAGATTGAGACCTGTCCTTTCAGGAAATGCGTCGAATTTGAAGACGGGCCTTGCACCAGAATGGCTGCAGACCCTCAGTCAATGGCATTTGAGCGCTCTTTCCTTGAGGCTCTGGATGAGGTCGACAAGTATGTCATTGACGGTGATACCCTTTATCTCAAGGATGATCACGACAATGTCCTGATGAAACTTGTCAGGAAGCAGCAATAATCTGAATTATTTTCCCGCTAACGGGATGTTTGAATGACAGGCTTTCGGCGTGCAGCCGGAGCCTGTTTTTTGATGAATCCCCATAGAGGGCATCCCCTTTGATGGGGCGGCCCAGTCCGAGAGGGGAGGCTGCGTGCACTCTGAGCTGGTGGGTGCGGCCGGTGTGGGGAATGAATCTTACATCCATTTCCCCGTCAGGGAAGATCTGGAGTATTTCGAATTCGGTTATTGCCGGTTTGCCGTTCTGCTTGTCCACCATCTGGCGGGGACGGTCGTCCCAGTCGGGAGCGAGCGGCAGGGCAATTGTGCCTTTCATTTTGCCTTTCCAGGGTCTGGTGCCGGCACACAGGTGCGCGAGGTAGGTCTTTTTGACTTCGCGTCCGGAGAACTGGCGATGAATTTCAGTCTGTGCCTGCGGAGTGCGGGCAAACAGGATGACCCCGCTGGTATCCATATCGAGACGGTGGCAGGAGTAGAGCTTGCCGTAGTCCTTTTCGAGTATTTCCTGAAGGGATTCGGTGCCGGTGAGTCCGGGAGCGCACAGCATTCCGGAGGGTTTGTTGACGGCAAGCAGGGTGTCATCCTCATAGAGAACTTTGATGGTGTCGAAGCCTGTCACCCTCTGCAGCGGGTTGTCTTCGACTTCGATGCCGCGGAGCATCCAGCTCAGAAGCGGGCCGCATTTGCCGGTGCAGGAGGGGTAGAAGCGGCCATGCTGGCGGACTTCTCCGCTCGAAGGTGATGCTCCATACCAGAACTCGCCCATACACAATGGCTTAAGCCCGTTTCTGAAAGCATAGTTCAGCAGTTTCGGTGCAGCGCATTCACCCGTACCGCCCGGAGGTACAAGCCCTCTCAACGCAAAAATCTCTTTCACATCCATCTCCTCGCCCATTCCGTTCATCACCCTGTACTGCCTGAACAACCACTCCTGCAACTCCTTTGAATCTCTAGAAATGCTTGTACCTTCGCTACACTCGCTCCTCAGAGCGACGGCGGAGGCCGGGATGGAGCGAAGCGGAATCGGTAGGCCGGGAGCCGCGGGGGACGGTACGGGGGCGGAGCCCCCGTCAACAGCACCGAGGGTGGCACAGGTTTCTAAGGGTACAGGCCCTTCTATATTTCTAAGCGCTGGAACGGTGGTGGTGTCGAAGATGGGAGGGACAAAACCGGGGAGGACGGAGCGGCCGCCGACAAGCCCGGAAAAGGCATTGAGAGTAGTGAGAGCACCGTTCTCAGGGTCTTCGCAGACAAGAACCCCCAGCATCTTGCCCTCGGCAAAAACATACTTCAGCAAAGGGTCGGAATCAATGGCGCCGATAAGCTTTCCGGCCGCTTCCTCCACAAGCGGATGCGGCACATAACGGAATGGATATGTGAACTTCTGCGGAATCACTTGAAGAAAGACTTCAATTCCCGCCAAAGTCTGTGGACAGGCAGTCCCATCACATTGAAATACGAACCTTCAATGCCGGTAATCGCCGCAAAACCAATCCACTCCTGAATCCCGTAAGCCCCCGCCTTGTCATAAGGCTTGAAGTTGTCAACATAGTAGTCAATCTCGCTCTCCTCAAGCGGAGCAAAATGCACGGCGGTACTGTCGGTAAAAGCAAGTTCCCGGACAGAATCGCGTATAACCACGGCGGTGACAACCTCGTGGGCCTGTCCCGAAAGTTCGCGAAGCATCCTGCAAGCATCCTGACGGTCGCGGGGCTTGCCGAGCACCTCCGTGCGGCCCCCGGCATCCTTTGCAATTACCACTGTATCGGCAGTAATCAGTATTTCATCATCTTCAAGCGCCCTGTGAAATCCGTGAGACTTGCCCCGGGCCATCAGAAGAGGGACTTCGCGGGCCGGAGTCCCCGGATCGCAGCTTTCTTCGAAACTGTTGCGGGTATCCACCTCGAACTCAAGTCCGAGGCCGGCAAGAAGTTCTCGGCGGCGGGGAGAGCCGCTGGCAAGGATAATGTGCTTATGACCTTGATCCATTGGTCGGCCCCATTACAGGGATATTGTAGGTATCAATCTTGCCGAACTGCGATTCATACTTCTGAATATTGTCCACCAGAGCGTTCATCAGCCTCTTGGCGTGCTCGGGAGTCATAATGATGCGGTTGCTGACCTGCGGCTTCGGCAGGCCGGGGAGCATCTTGGCAAAATCCAGGATGAACTCGCTGTGCGAATGGGTAATGATTGCAAGGTTGGAGTACTCTCCGCCGGCGATTTCAGGGCGGATTTCAAGATTGAACTGCTTCTCGTTGTTTTCCATTTCTGAGTATGTATTAATCTCCGCAAATTTAGTGAAAATTTAGTATCTTTGTAGGCTATGGAATTATCAAGTAAATACAATCCCTCAGAAGTAGAGGATAAGTGGTACGCCTATTGGCTTAAGTACAAGTGCTTCCATTCGGAGCCGGATAACAGGGAACCTTACACCATTGTCATTCCGCCGCCGAATGTCACCGGCATCCTTCATATGGGGCACGTACTCAACAATACCCTCAATGACGTGCTCATCCGCAAGGCCCGTATGGACGGCAAGAACGCCTGCTGGGTACCGGGAACAGACCACGCCAGCATCGCTACCGAGAACAAAGTGGTAGCCAAACTCAAGGATATGGGCATCAAGAAGGAAGACCTCACCCGTGAGGAATTCCTCAAATATGCCTGGGAGTGGAAGGAGGAGCACGGTGGCATCATACTCCAGCAACTCCGCAAACTGGGTGCATCCTGCGACTGGGACCGAACCCGCTTCACTATGGAGCCGGCGCTGAGCGAAGCCGTCATCAACACTTTCGTCTATTTCTACAAGAAGGGATGGATATACAGGGGAGTGCGTATGGTCAACTGGGACCCGGAAGGGCATACTGCCGTTTCCGACGATGAGGTTATCCATCGCGATACCCAGAGCCATTTCTATCATATGCGCTATTTCATTTCCGACGGCAACGGCAACCCTACGGACAAATACATCGTAGTGGCAACCACCCGTCCGGAGACAATTATGGCGGATGCTGCCGTCTGTGTCAATCCGAATGACGAAAGGCATAAGTGGCTTCACGGAAAGAAAGTAATTATTCCTTTGATCAATAAGGAAATACCTATCATCGAGGACGACTATGTTGAGATGGACTTCGGTACCGGTTGCCTCAAGGTGACCCCGGCTCACGATGTTCACGACTATGAAATCGGTCTTCGCCACAATCTTCCGGTAATCAATATTATCGACGACCACGGCCGTCTGACCGAAGAGGCTCAGATTCTTGTGGGTATGGACCGATTCGAAGCGCGCAAGAAAATCGCAGAAATGCTTCAGGAGGCCGGAAACCTCGAGAAGGTGGAAGACTATGTATCCCCTGTGGGTTACAGCGAGCGCACCAATGCCGTTATCGAGCCTAGGCTCAGCGCCCAGTGGTTCCTCAAGATGGAGGAGCTGGCACCCCGTGCCCTTGCAAGTGTGGAGGACGGATACACCAAGTTCATACCGGACAAATACCGCAACACCTACCGCCATTGGATGGAGAACGCCAAGGACTGGTGCATCAGCCGCCAGCTATGGTGGGGGCAGAGGATTCCGGCGTACTATCTGCCGGATGGACGCTATGTTGTGGAAAGCACTCCTGAGGCAGCACTCAAGGCCGCGCAGGAACTTGACCCGGGCATTACCGCTGCTGACCTTCATCAGGACGAGGATGTTCTGGACACCTGGTTCAGCAGCTGGCTCTGGCCTATTTCCGTTTTCGACCCTCAGATGCCGGGACATCCGGACCACAAACCGAATGCCGACCTGGCTTACTATTATCCTACCAATGACCTCGTAACCGGCCCGGACATCATTTTCTTCTGGGTAGCGAGGATGATTATGGCGGGAAATGAGTTTATGAACGATGTTCCGTTCAAGAATGTATATTTCACCGGTATCGTACGTGACAAGATCGGAAGGAAGATGTCCAAGACCCTTGGCAACAGCCCTAATCCTCTCGATCTCATCGACAAGTACGGCGCTGATGCCGTGCGCCTCGGAATGCTTCTGTGCTCATCGGCGGGAAATGACATACTCTACGACGAGTCTCAAATCGAGCAGGGACGCAATTTCTGCGGAAAGATTTGGAACTCCTACCGTCTTGTAAGCGGCTGGAGCGTTGATGAAAAGGCCGAGCAGAGCGAAAACTGCCGTCTTGCAGTGAAGTGGTTCGACAACCTCCTCTCCAAGACCATTGAGACAGTCGAGGAGCATTACGCGAAGTTCCGCATTTCAGATGCTCTGATGACTATATACAAACTCTTCTGGGACCAGTATTGCGCCTGGTATCTTGAGCTTGTGAAACCAGCTTATGGTCAGCCTGTTGACGGCCGTACTTATGAGGCAACGATGGAGTTCTTCGAAAAGCTTCTGAAGCTTATCCACCCGATTATGCCTTTCATAACGGAAGAACTTTGGCAGGCAATAACCGTACGCCACGAGGGTGAAACCATTATGTATGAGCGCACTCCTAAGGCCGGTCCTTATGACGAAGGCTTCCTTGAAGATTTCGCTCTTATGCAGGAAGCCATAATCGGCGTCAGGGGAGTCAGGGCGCAGAAGCAGTTGTCTCCGAAAGAAAGCCTCAAACTCTTCGTTGAAGGCGATTTCAGGGAGGAATTCATTCCTGTTCTCAAGAAGGCGGCAAACCTTTCTGAAGTTGTGCCGGGCAGTGCGCAGGGTACTTCCGTTTCCTTCATTGTCGGCACCGTCAAGATGAGCATTCCTCTTGAAGGTCTGGTCAATGCCGATGAAGAGAAAACCAAGATTCTGGCAGAGCTTGAGCATCAGAGAGGCTTCCTCGCTTCGGTTCAGAAGAAGCTCTCCAACCAGAGCTTCGTAGCTCACGCACCTGAGAATGTGGTAGCTGTGGAAAGGAAGAAGGAGGCTGATGCCCAGGCCCGAATCGCCGCGCTTGAAGCTTCTCTCAAATCATTGAATAACAATTAAATACAAAGAATATGTTAACTTATCCTTTATTTATCGGTACTTGGGAGATTGTCATCATTGCTCTTATTGTTCTGCTGCTTTTGGGCGGTAAGAAAATTCCTGAACTGATGAAAGGACTCGGCAAAGGAGTCAAGAATTTCAAGGATGGAATGAAGGAGGAGGACGAGCCTGAGAAGGAGAAGGAGGAGGAGCAGAAGTGATATCACTAGACAATGTGACGGTGGCCTATGGGGGCTACGTGCTGCTGGACGGCATCAGCTTCCATATAAGTGAAAACGACAAAATCGGCCTTGTCGGCAAGAACGGAGCCGGCAAGTCCACGATAATGAAACTTATTTGTGAGCTGCAAAGCCCCACATCCGGTCACATTGACAAGCCCAACCATCTCAGCATAGGCTACCTGCCCCAGATTATGGAGCACAACCGCGGACGCAGTGTGCTGGAAGAAGCTATGACGGCTTTTTCGGCAGAGCAGGAGCAGGAGGCCGAAATCGAAGAAATCACTCGCGAGCTCGGGGAAAGGACTGACTATGAGTCGGAAGCCTACCTCGAGCTCGCAGAGCGTCTGGCGGACTTGAATGACAGTCTTGCTACGGCTCACAGCGAACCGCCCGAAGTGCAGGCCAGAAGGACACTCCTGGGCCTCGGCTTCAGGGAGGATGAGCTCGGAAGGCTTACCGAGACTTTCTCCCAGGGCTGGAATATGCGCATTGAACTTGCCAAAATCCTGCTACGCAGACCTGACCTGCTGCTTCTCGACGAGCCTACCAACCATCTGGACATAGAATCCATCGAGTGGCTGGAAGATTACCTTGCGGCCAGAAAGGGCTCCCTTATGCTGGTTTCCCACGACAGGAAATTCCTCGACAGGGTGACCAACCGTACCGTGGAAGTGATTCTCGGACATATCCAGGACTATAAAGTGCCTTATTCCCAGTATCTTGTGCTCCGCGCCGAGCGTATGCAGCAGCAGACTGCCGCATATGCCAACCAGCAGAAGATGATAGAGAAAACGGAGGACTTCATCGAGCGCTTCCGCTACAAGGCGACCAAATCCAATCAGGTGCAGTCCAGAATCAAGGCCCTTGAGAAGATAGATCGCATTGAAATAGATGAAACGGACAATGCCACTCTCAATGTCAAGTTCCCGCCGGCTCCGCGCTCGGGAGATGTGGTCTATAAGGCGACCGGCCTGACTGTGGGTTATCCGCAGAAGGTGGTATTCCGCAACGCGGATATAGAAATCAAAAGAGGCGAGAAAGTTGCCCTCGTAGGCCGCAACGGAGAGGGAAAGACCACTCTGATGCGCGTGGTAATGGGGGAGTTGGAGCCTGTCAGCGGAGAGTCCAGGATAGGCCATAATGTGAGCATAGGCTATTTTGCCCAGAATCAGGAAGATGTGCTGGACAAATCCCTCACCGTATTCGAAACCATAGACAGGATTGCCGTTGGGGATATAAGGACCAAGGTCAGGGACTTGCTTGCCCAGTTCCTGTTCCGGGGAGAAGACATCGACAAGAGGGTATCCGTGCTCAGCGGTGGGGAGCGGGCCCGTCTCGGGATGGCAAAGCTTATGCTTCAGAACCACAACCTGCTTGCCCTTGATGAGCCTACCAACCATATGGACATCAAGTCCAAGGATATACTCAAGCAGGCCCTGAAGGAGTACGACGGCACTCTGCTCATCGTTTCCCACGACCGTGACTTTCTCGACGGTCTTGTAACCAAGTTCTATGAGTTCGACAGCGGAGTAGTCAAAGAACATCTGGAAACCGTCCAGGAATTCCTGCAGAAACGCAAAATAGAGAGCCTCCAGGAACTGGACCGCAAGACTGCGGCAGCGCCAGCTCCTGCATCAAAGGCCCCTGCCCGGACTAAGCCTGAAGGGAAGAAATCGGCTCTTAGTTATGAGCAGCAGAAAGAGCTTTCCCGTCAGGAAAAGAAGAAAAAGGACAGGCTCAAATATCTGGAAACTGAAATAGAAAAGCAGGAGAAGAGGATGAAGGAAATCGAAGAAGTCCTTTCCAATCCGCCTGCGGACTGCGATATAATGGAACTTACACGCGAGTATCTCGAGTGCAAGCGTGATTTGGATGCCAAGACAGATGAGTGGGGAAGCCTGCTCTGAAAACACTGGAAAAATGATTAAAGCTTCAATCTGTACCATTGGCGATGAAATCCTCATCGGCCAGATAGTGGATACCAATTCAGGTATGATTTCCAGAAAACTGGGTGAATTGGGAATAGAGGTCAGCCGTATGCTTAGCATTTCTGACGACCACGACGATATTGTGGGGTCCCTGCGTGAAGAAATGATGAGCAATGACATTGTCATTGTGACGGGCGGTCTGGGCCCTACCAAGGACGATATCACCAAGCCTGCCCTAGCCGACCTCTTTGGCTGCAAGGAATGGAAAACGGTTGATGCCCAGCTTGAAATAATAAAGGAAATACTGCATTCCCGCGGTCTGGATATGCTGGATATCAATATGGACCAGGCCAAGGTTCCCGCCTGCTGCGAGCCTATACTCAATCACTACGGCACAGCCACCATTATGGCTTTTCACACGGAGGAAGGGAAGAGTCTCTATTCAATGCCAGGGGTGCCTCACGAGACGATGAATGCCCTGCCGGACGTGATTGCCGACATCAGGGCACATTATCCTTTGGGGAATATTCTCCATCGCACGATTATGACTTACGGAATGGCTGAATCCGCCCTTTCCAAGCTAATCGCTCCTTGGGAGGATGCACTGCCTCGGGATATGCACCTCGCATACCTGCCGAATACCCTTACAGGCGTGCGTCTGCGCCTGAGCGTGAAAGGAGGAGAAGCGGAAGACAGCGCAAGGCGTGCTGACGCTCAGATAGCTGCCTTGAAGGAAATAATAGGGGATTCGATATATTCCGAGTGCGATGATACCCTTCAGGATACCCTTGGACGCCTGCTCAGGGGCAGCGGCAAAACCGTCAGTGCAGCCGAATCCTGCACGGGAGGAATGATTTCCCATATGCTGACCTGTGTGCCGGGCGCATCGGAGTACTATCTTGGCGGGGTATGTTCTTATGCTATAGCCATCAAGGAAAGCGTGTTGGGAGTGAGCCACGAACTCATTGAGGAAAGGGGAGTTGTCAGTTCCGAAGTAGCGGCTGCAATGGCTGAGGGCGTTAGAAAACTTACTGGAAGCACCTACAGTGTATCGACTACAGGTCTTGCAGGTCCAGGAGGAGATGAGAAGAATCCTGAAGGAACGGTATGGATAGGAGTCAGCGGTCCTCACGGCACGATTACGGAAAGACGCCAGTACCATAATGACAGGGAACGCAATATCGAGCGTTTTTCCGCTTCAGCCCTGGATTTGCTCAGAAGATATATAATCGAAGACGGGGAAGAATCAGCCTTCACGGCTTAACTCCTCAAAAGTACCGTCATCGTAAAATACCATAATTTTAGATATTGAGCGCTGTCCTTTAGGGGATTGCGCTTTCTTATTTGAAGTAAAAGCTTTAATCTGAGGTTCGATTTCAGGGCCGAAAAGGGTTCCATCTGAGGAATTTGAGGTCATTTTCCCCTTTTTATACATAGTTCCATTACCCGTAATCAGCCATTCCAGATTCAGCTCCGGATAGCAGCGGGCGAGACTCTCGATAAAATCGTAGCTGGGCTTGTTGCGTCCTCCCAGCAAATGGGAAATGCTGCTGCTGGCGACACCCAAAGTGTCGGCAAATTGTGACTGCGTAATATTTTCAGCTGCAAGAAACTGTTCCAGTCGGGTATTCATATTGAGACAATTGTGAATACAAATGTAACAATAGATTTTTATAGTTCAAAGCACAATATCAACACGAGCGGGGAAGTTGTCCTGTTTTGTGCTTGAAATCAACTTGTTTTTATTATTCAGTTCAATATTGTTAAAGTATTGGGGTTCGGTAAATTATACTCTAAAAATCAATGCTTTTAAGCCGAGTTTCACGGTAAAGGCAGGGAAGTGGACGGAATCTTGCTCGACTTTTGTTTAATGTAAATCGCGTAAATCATTGGGTTTGGTGGACTTAACCATATTATTCAAGATTCATTACAATTATTTATAAGTAGTTGTGAAACTTTTAAGAGTAGGGGATTCGCAAACTTGTAAAGTTTACAGAAGTGAAATTCAAAGATGTGAATTGTTGAAACTTGTAAAATTAAGGAGCTCGCTTATTCTGGAATCATTCAAAGAATAGTCTTTGCTGTATTATTGCTATATTTGTGCCCTAATTTGTAAAGGCTAAAAATATGATTCCTGATATCCAAATAAAAGATTATAACTACCCGCTTCCGGACGAGCGTATTGCCAAGTATCCGCTCCCTGAACGCGATTCATCCAAGCTTCTTGTCTATAAAGACGGAATTATTGAAGACTCAGTATTCAGGAATCTGCCTGGTTTCCTGCAAGAGAATGCTATTATGGTGTTCAATGACACAAAGGTCGTCCCTGCGCGTCTGCATTTCCGTCGTCAGTCAGGTGCCCATATCGAAATATTCTGCCTTCAGCCTGTTCTTCCTGTCGAATACAACACTGCTTTTGCCTCTACCGAGTCCTGCCAGTGGCAGTGCGTGATAGGCAATTCCAAAAGATGGAAAGATGATTTGCTCAGTTATGAGATACCGGAAGGCGCTGAAGGCTCCCATATTGCCGAATTGCAGGCAATGGAGCTTACTGCTGCCCTGCTCTGCCGTGAGGGACAGACCGGTACTGTTGAATTCCGCTGGAAAGGCGGTGCCGCATTCTCCCGAGTACTTGAATTATGCGGCCAGGTGCCTATTCCGCCATATCTGAACCGTGAAACCGAGGCTATTGACTTGGAGCGCTATCAGACTCTCTATGCCCATATCAGGGGCTCTGTTGCGGCGCCGACGGCAGGCCTGCACTTTACGGACGGGGTGCTGCAGGCCATCGCAGCGAAGGGCATCGACATCGAGAATGTGTGCCTGCACGTGGGCGCCGGCACCTTCCTTCCGGTGAAGTCGGAGAGCGTTTCGGAGCATCCTATGCACCGGGAGCCGTTTGTCGTAAGTCTGGATTTTCTGAAGGATTTGCTTTCGCAGGATAGGACTCTTATAGCTGTAGGTACTACATCAGTCAGGACCCTTGAATCCCTTTATTATGTGGGAGTAAGCTGCATTGAGAATGGCTGTCCTCAGGATGTTGCACAGTGGGATCCGTATACACGGGAGTACTCGTACAGTACCAGGCAGGCGCTTCAGGCCATTGTGGATTGGCTGGAGGCTAATTCGCGATCTAAACTGAGCGTTGGTACCCGCATTATCATTGTGCCGGGCTTCAGGTTCCGTCTTGTGGATATGCTGGTTACCAATTTCCATCAGCCTGAAAGCACGCTGATTCTGCTGGTCAGCGCCTTTGTTGGAGGAGACTGGCGCACTATCTACGACCACGCACTCTCGCACGGCTACCGCTTCCTCTCCTACGGCGACAGTTCTCTGCTGCACAGAATAATGGGGTAACAATGCGGCGTTTATTTTGACTTTCACCTTATTTTGCAACTATCTCCTAATCTTTGTAAACCGGTATTGATAAATGGAGAGATTTCAACAAACGCTCAATGGTCTGAACCTGTGATTTATAATACATTATAGTATGAAACATTCGAAATTAAACAGCTTTGTCTTTTTTCTAAGTACATTGTTTGCATATTCTTGCATTCAACAAAATAATTCGATTAATCCAAACGATGGAAAATCATTTTCTTTATTAAATGATGATAACTATAAACCTCATATTTCTACAGAAGTTATCAATGGGGATTATCAGACATATATGGATTATTTCGTAGGTACTGATTATGAAATAGGGATTTCCTCTTGTAAAGATGGTGCTCTTCCAGGAGGCTCAACAATAAGTTGCATTTCTGGTATTAGTCATGTAAGAAAAACAAGTGCTACTAAGAGTTCTTTAGGTGAATTGCCCGAAATAAAGTCTTATGTGGACGGAATTGAAATATCTCCGAACTTAGTTCAGACGAAATCATCACAAAGTCTGTTAGATTGTTTTGGCAAGGTCGTTAACTTTTCTTTCTCCACTAATTACCATACAAAATCTTCCGAAACTAATGATGAAATGGAAATGTATATTCCTAAATCCATTGAGTTTACATTTCCATTTGCTGAATCTGAAGATGATTTAAATCCATTATGCTATTATAAAGATTTTTTAATCAAGTGGAATGTGGATGAGGATAATATGAATGGTGTTCTTGTTGTAGTTGATTGGACCGGTTCAATGGTTTTAGGGAATGATATTCCAAACACACATGTCTGCAGACTAGCAATCTTTCCTGATACCGGGGAAGCAAAATTGCAGGAGAGTCTATTTGATGGAATTCCTGATACCGCTTTTTGCGATTTGCTGATATTACGAGGAAATGTTAAGAATATTGAGCAAGGACAATATTCATATAAGTTTGTAGGAAAAACTCATCAACAGATTTCATTTATACTTATACGTGAGATAGATTATAGAGAAATATGAAAAACAAGATTGGATTAATACTATCAATTCTTATAGTCTTTTTATTCATACATTGTTGCAATAATGATGAATCCTACTCTCCTTTGGTAGGTACTTCATGGGAATGTTTAGAAGAACCAGAGTTACTTTTTTTTATAGATAATCATTCTGGGGTCTTATACGGGAAAGGAGCAACGGACGGTATCTACGATGCCGTTTATTCTTCATTTGATATGACCTATCATGTTATTGGAAATCATGTTACTATTCATGTGTATTTTTCTAAAATTGATTCTGTATATGATTTTGTAATAGAAGATGAAAATACAATGACGTGTGGAGTATTTCATTATAAAAAAATCCAGCATAAGTGAATTGAAAATTGGTTATCTTTGCATCCGTAAATATCGGTCATCAAATAATATACGGAAAAATGATAACCTACTCAGCACTTACGGCAAGCCAAATTGCCGCACTGGAAGCACAGTCGTGCCGTTGCGATGATTGGTCACAGGTGACCGTCGCAGAAGGGTTCAACCCCAAATATGTACGCAACGTAAACTTTTCGGGTCAAATCAGACTCGGTACTTTCAACAAAATCTTCACTCTCGCAGGCGGAATATGCAAGCACAGCGGCATCTACCACGCCACCCTTCACAATGTAGTGGTCGGGGATGACTGTATGATTGAGCATATACGCAACTACATCGCCAACTATGTCATCGGAGACGGCTCCTACATCGAGAATGTCACCGACCTCATCACCTATGGCGAAACCTCTTTCGGAAACGGCACAAAGGTAAGCGTGCTCAACGAAACCGGTGGCCGTGAAGTTGCCATCCACGACAATCTCTCTTCCCACGAAGCTTATATCACAGCACTTTACAGGCATTGTCCCGAACTCATTGCCCAAATCGGACGCTTGGTGGACAAGTATGTGGAGTCCGTAACATCCACTTTCGGCATCATAGGCCGCAATGTGGAAATTATGGACGCTATGCACATAGTGAACGTGAAAATAGGCGACAACACCAAAATCAAAGGCAGTTCACGCCTTCGCAACGGTACCATAATCTCCTGTCCAGAGGCTCCGGTAAACATCGGAATGAATGTAATCGCTGACGATTTCATCGTCGAAAGCGGCTCTTCCATCCAGGACGGTGTCACTCTCACCAAATGCTTTGTTGGCCAGGCCTGCACACTCGGACACGGCTACAGCGCTTCCGATTCGCTTTTCTTCAGCAACTGCCAGGGTGAGAACGGTGAGGCCTGCGCCCTATTTGCCGGTCCATATACCGTAACACACCATAAGTCAACCCTGCTGATAGCAGGTATGTTCTCATTTATGAACGCCGGGTCCGGCTCCAACCAGAGCAACCATATGTACAAGCTCGGCCCTATCCATCAGGGCATTTTCGAGCGCGGAGCCAAGACCACTTCGGATTCCTATGTGCTGCTTCCGGCAAAAATCGGAGCCTTCTCCCTGGTAATGGGACGCCACGTCAACAACCCCGACACTACCAACCTGCCATTCACTTATCTCATTGAGCAGCAGGGCGTCACCTATCTTGTGCCCGGCGTGAACATCAAGTCAGTCGGCACTATCAGAGATGTCAAGAAATGGCCGTCGCGAGACAAGAGGACTGACCCTCACAGGCTGGACCATATCAACTTCAACCACCTCAGCCCATTCACCGTGCAGAAGATGTTCGAAGGCATAAAGATACTTGAGAACCTCAGGCAAGCCTCAGGAAGCAAGGCTGACAACTACTATTACAAGAAGTCCATAATACGCAATGCGGCCCTGCACAAGGGAATAAAGTACTATCAGACAGGCATTACCAAGTTCCTGGGCAATTCCTTCATTTCCAGAATTCAGGGTGCCGACCTGAGCAGCGATGAAGCTCTTCGCAAGGCACTTGTAAAGGATACTCAAATCGGACAGGGCGAATGGAGGGATATTTCCGGTCTTATTTGCCCGGCATCCGAAATCGAGAAACTCTGCGACGAGATTGCTGCGGGTTGCATTGACGATGTGCGTGAGCTCGGAGAGCGTTTTGAGCATATGGCAGCCAATTATTACAGCTACGAATGGACCTGGGCCTATGATGCAATCGAGGCTTTCTGGGGCTATGACCTGAGCACCATTACCCGAGCCCAGGCAGTTGCTCTGGTGAAGCAATGGAAAGGCGCTGTCTTATCTCTCGACAAACTGATCTATGACGATGCCGGCAAGGAGTTCGAACTCAGTTCAATGACCGGCTTCGGAGCGGACGGCGACAGAACCCGCAGGGACGAGGACTTTGCCGCAGTGCGTGGAGGCGATTTCGAGCACAATCCTTTCGTTCTCGAAGTTCAGGAACACATACGACGCAAAAGCGAACTGGGTGACAGCATCGTTGCCCGTCTGGAAGCGTAGAACTTCTGCTGCAAACAATAAAGGGTGGCTCCTGCGAGTCACCCTTTATTGTTGTCGTCCGCTTGGATTAGCGCACCTTGTAGCGCTTTCCGAGCTGCATTGTGAGACCTACATTGATTCTGTAGTTGAATGCATCCACAGGATATGGAACGCCGCCGAAGTAAGGAATATTGACTCCGTCGATAGCGTAAACTCCGAGAGGACCCTGGTAAGCGTCAGCTGCAACATAGAGATTCAGGAAGAGCAGAGAGAGGCTCAAAGCTGCTCCGCAGACATCTCCGTGGCTGGTCTTTCCGGTATTGGCTGAAACGCTGAGCCAGCTGAAAGGAGTAACGGTAACACCTGCACGGCAGTCATACCAAGGTGCGAGGGCATCGTAGTGATAGGTAGCAAGACCTCCGATGGAGATAAAGCTCAGGATAGGGAGTCTGAGGCGTGCACCTGCATTGGCTGTGAACGGAAGCATAGCGAAACTCTTGTCAGTACCTGAAACCGGGCTGAGGTTGAATACGCTCATAAGATCCTTCTGCATCTGGTCGAGTTCGGCATTTATGTCTGTGTCAGGACCGACTTCCTCAAGACCTTTGAATTCGTAAGAGCCCTTTGCCTCAGCGAGTGAGTTGTACTTCCAGTACATGCATCCGAGGTCGGAGATGCCGGCGGTGATTGAGAGAAGCTTGAAAGGTTTCCATCTGATACCGAGGTCAACGGCTCCACCGTAACCGGCAGGACGGAATGCTGCAGGGTCCTGGTTGAAGTTGACAGCCCAATTCCCGTCAGGATCTGTTGCGAATGAAGCGAGGCTGCAGGCAATTCTTCCGCTGGCCAGAACATTTGCAGAAGCCTCGGTCTCATTGATGGTAAGATTGGCTTTGCTCGCATTGATGTCTGCTGCTGCAAGACCGAGAAGGAATTTTGCACGGAAACCGAAGGTGAAGTTGCCCTTCTGGTTCTCATAAGCTCTTCCGAGTGCGATTTCGAGGTATGAATCCAAGCTTGCGCTCAAAGAAGACAAATCATAGCTTCCTCCATTTTCGGTACCGCACTTGAGGAACTTGAAGGCATCCCCCGGAAGATATGCTGCGGTATTTGCCCTAAGGTTAATTTCAAAGGTGCTCATTTTGTGCTCCTTGCGGGCTCCGAATGAAATAAGGTTTACACCTCCGTTGACAGCAAGGTTGTTGGCATCCTTGATGTTTGCGAGGAATTCTTCGGCAGAGATGCTCTTGTTGAGACCGGTAACCAGTCCGGTTCCATCAGGATTCTTGTAGAGGAAATCAGACAGTCCGAGATCGCTCTTGCCTGTAAGGTCAACATTGCCGACACCAAGGCCGAAGAAGGCCTTTTCTGACATGATTGCAGGGTTGAGCCTGTAACCATATACATAGTTGTCGAGGAAGTAGCCGCTTTGTGTCTGTGCAAAGGCGGTTGTGCAGAATGCTAAAGCAATTGCTGCTGTGAGAATAGTTATCTTTTTCATAATTACTTGAGATTATCGAAATTGATGGTAATACCGTCCGGAACGACAACTGAAACGTTCTTCAGCATAATGTAGTCGGATTCCTTGAGATTGTCTCCGCTTGAAGTTACCTTGGCAGAGAACCTTATGTGACTGATTCCGCTAAGGTCTGCACCTGCTTCCGCCTTGACCATAAGTTCGAGTTTGGATTCAGTCTTTGCCTTGAGGGCATCGGACCCAACAGGCGCGATTGCTACAACTGTATAGCAGTCATCGTCTTCATTGTAGCGCAGAAGTTCGGCTTCAATGGCAACAGAGAGCGGAAGCTGGTTGTCAACCTCAGCCTTGATGCCGGCATTGGTGTATGCGAGAACCTGCTCAAGTGTTTTGGCAACATCTCCGAGAGCAAGTGTATCCGAATAGTTGTACACAAACTGCTCGCCGAGCTGGACAGGTGCGCTGATGCCGTAATTGATTTCGAGAGCATAATCCGCACCAGTTTCGATGTAGCATTCGCGGTTCTTGTCAAGAGCCATCTTCAAATCCACCTTGATTGTATCAGCCTCGCTATTGAGTATTGGGTCAAGGTCAAGGCTGAACTTGTTGGCTGCAGTCTGAGTCTCTGATGGGTCTGAACTGTAAGGGAAGTCGAGAGTGAGATTATACAGCCCTTCGTTTACAACTGCTGATGCATTGACAGGTACTGCAAGGTTGGAAACGACATCGGCTGAAAGAGTTACATCAGGAAGGTCGAATACCGTACCTGCAAGGGCATCTCCGAGATTCAATGCGAAAGCCATAGTGGTATCGAGCTGATAATCCACATTTGCTCTGACGCTCTTTACGCCGATCTTGTTGTCGGAATCGGCAATCTTGGCGTTGATTGAACCGGTAATGGTGCCGGACAGGGTATTGAGGTCGATTGAAGGATTGACAGCAAATACCTTTCCGCTGACCTCAATTGAATCGGTGAGGGCCTTTCCTTCAGCCTTGAGCTGCTGGAAATCAATGGAAGAAAGGTCGAACCCTTCAATTGCGATTTGCTTTGAGAACTTGCCGTCCTGGCCGATTTCGCCCTTGAGCTCGATGGTAGAAGGATGGATAAATGCAGGGAGTTTTGCTACGACATCAACTTCAAACTTGCCGCTTCCTATATCAGGAAGGCCTGCAATGGCAAGGTCAAGGTCAGCCTTGACATCGGTGAGTTCAACCTCGGAAACCTTTACAAGCATATCAGGGATGGCCTCGGCTTCCATAATGTTGAATTTGAAATTCTGGTCCAGACTGCAGGCAAGTTCATCAACGGAAATGGACTTTGCCTGGAGTTCAGGAATGGAGGCCTGAAAAGCTATCCGGGCACCGGAAAGTTTGTCAACGGTAGTCTTGTTGACATTGCTTTCTGCGATTCCGACAGTTCCGTTAACGGAATATTTGGTTGATACCAGATACTTGCCGTCTACCTTTGCCGGGGTGACAACCAGTTTCTCGATAGGAAGGGAGTAGTTTGCGGAGGCAATGTCCCTGATAGTGATTGAATGGCTTGCCAGGTCATAATTGAGTGCAGCCGGAACGGAGCTGAACTTGACAATGTCAGGGAGGACGACTTTAATACCCTCACCGGCACTGATTGCAAGGCCTCCAAGGTCAGGGATGCTGAGTGAAACATTGAGTGAAGGACTTCCTTCAGGAATGATGGTGAAGGTTCCGAAGTCACCGACACCGTCAGGGAGTTCAATCTTGATTTCAGTCTCGTCAATCTTGACTTCCTGGGAAACAGGATTGATGACAGCACTGAAGTCTGCAAGTGCAAGATTTGCAACTACACCGGCCTCGAACACAACATCTTCAGCATCAGTCTTCGGAAGAAGGGCAGTATTCACTGTTCCGCTGACATTCACATCTGCGGCAACTGAAATCTTATCATTCCAAGCGATATTTCCGTTAACAGGGGCAGGAAGGTTTATCTTACTGATTTTCACAGTCTTATGTATGTCGCTGGCAAGGTTTGCACCAGTGATTGTCAGGGTGTTGCCGCTGACTCCCTCTCCGCTTACCACAAGGGCAGCAGGGAACTGGACGGTGAGATTGCCAAGGCTTGCGTTCAGTCCTGTGATGGACGCGAGGTTCTTTGCCTTGATGGTGAGGTCAAGCTGGGAAGCGTCGGTAAAAGTAATGTCGGATACGGATTTAACCTGCTCAGGAAGGGTAATTGCAGGAATATCAATAGGAATCTCTTGTGAAATGCTTGAACCTATAGGGTCGATTTCGCAGGTAACGGACTCGATTCCGAAGTTCTGGAATTCGATATTGACATCTAGTCCGAGGTCTCCTGCAATGGCTTGGGCCTGTGCGCAGGTTGCGGAGGCTCCAGAGAGGGAAGCATTTCCGGAAATGGTTATCGACTTGTCGGAGAACAGCTTGGAAACATTGACTCCGGTGATGTTGTACTCTTTGCGTGCAGCATAGTTGCCGGCCTTGTCAAGAGTAAGTGAAGAAAGGTCCAATGCGCCAGTAATACCTTCTATTACAAGAACATCACTCAAATCAACACTGATTGCAGGGGTGATTGTTCCTTCGGTAAGGATGCAATTGCTGACCGCGAGGAAAACCACCATCTTGGCTCCTGACTTGACCTTCACATCGCTGACTGAGCGTATTGTTGATGGGAGGGTTACCGCAGGGATGGTTTGGGCATCAAGTGTTACAGGGATGTCGGTATCCGGAAGGGAAACGGTGGACTGGCCAAGAGCGATTGCGGCTGCAGCAGCAGTCTGGATGTTGCTCTTTGACATAATTGCCTGATTTCTGGAAACAGGCTCAACATTATAATCAAGGAAGTAATCGCCTGATGCAAGTCCAAGAGCCTTGCTCACGGTTTCGGTTACAGGGTCAATGCTGATGTCAAGAGCTGACGAGAAATCGTCGAGAGTCAGCTGCTGACCGAAATCCTGAGCTTCAATCTTCATTGAGGAAGCGTCCAGATTGCCCAAATCATAAGAAAACTCCTGGTTGAAATCAACCGCGTCAATCTTGACGATTTCAGAGAGATTCAGGGATTCAATAAGCGAATCCAAAGCGTATGAACCATCG
The DNA here is from genome assembly GCA_051869975.1 of Candidatus Cryptobacteroides sp. Taxonomy (GTDB): domain Bacteria; phylum Bacteroidota; class Bacteroidia; order Bacteroidales; family UBA932; genus Cryptobacteroides. Next base: position 64,337 of record JBJEBK010000027.1, read on the forward strand.
ATGGAAATGAAATAATTTCCCTCGGCATCAGTTTTCAGATAACCGCCGAACTGGGTGGTATCAAGACCTGATTGTTTGATGATGGAGTCAACTCTCATTTTGGAAGTGCTTTGGACAAGAGGAAGCGCAATTCCGTTCTCGAAGAGCGTTACGGTCTTGTCAACAGCCAAAATGTTTTCGGCATTGTATAGTTCATCGAACGTACATCCTGAAACGATGAGTGCCAGAACCGCAGCTGGAATGACGCCGGATAATTTCAAGAGTTTTGTTTTCATTTCAATACTTCGTTAAAAATGTAACAATTATGTAATTTTCAATTACTTACGTAAAA
>JBJEBK010000028.1:0-2342 GCA_051869975.1 Candidatus Cryptobacteroides sp.
ATATCTACGAACACGGGCAGGCTCAATTTGGTGTTCCCGGTTTCAATGTGGCTCATATGGGTGGTGGAGATGCCCACCTTCTCTGCCAATTCCTCTTGGGAAAGTCCGTGTGCCTTGCGGATTTTGCGTATCTTCTGCCCTATCTTGTAATAATCCATCAAATCACCGCCTATATAGTGAAATTATACTTGAATTATATAGGCGGATTTGATAGAATTACATAAACCGAATAGGCTGTTAATTGCTTATATAGTTTAATTATTGCAACTGGAGGGAAGAACTGTATGGCAAGGGTACGAGAAATGCAGGGTGTTCCGGCACATATTACTACATTGAGGTCAGATGGTGAACGAAGGCATCCTGCATATTGTATTTTCGCAGAGGGTAAGGGAAAGGCCCGCACTTGTACCTGCCCGCAAGGGCCGATTTATCAACAGCATTGCGGAAGTGCATCGAAATGTGATTACTACGAGAGGAGAGCATATTAAAAAATGATTGATATTGGTTTTGGTATTTTGGCCATTATTATAACCTTTGGCTTTGCTTGGATAATGGCATCGATTGATTTACGTAAGAAGGAGCGTGAGAAAGAGAGAATAAAAAAAGAACAGGAAGAAAAAATCCGCGAACTGAATCAATCTGTGAAAGATGGGAAATGGGAGTTCCCCGCTGAAGAATATTATTGCCTATGTCGAGATAATCAAGCAACAATGCTAAATAATGAGTTTGGTATTCGTAAGGCGACACAACTTGCGGAACAGCTAATAAAGCAAACTGCTCCGGATGTTGACTTGTCTAATTGTGGGGAATATCTAAAAAAGAGCAGCCTGGAAAGCTTTTTGGAGAAGGGTGAAGCTCTTGCAAAGAAAACCGAAGAACAAATGCTCCTTGCACAAAAGCAGCCCAGAAATGCCAATCCTATCGAGCCAGAAACGACATTTTTACAAAGGGCTTCCGAACTTGCGGCTTTGTCTGGCTCCAGCAAACGAGTAAAAATGCTGAGTAATTTAGATAGTGACTATTTTTCTGAAATAGTACGCAAAATCAATGGGGAACAGGCATTAGGACAGTTGGGGATGATTTATGCTGGCCAACAGAAAAAGGAAAGCAGTTGGGCTATTATGGGCGGAATTGCCGAAGGGATCGCAGGCCCCGGTGCAGGAATAATGGCTGCTTCCCAAACTATTGCGAATAACAGGAAGATACAAGAACACAATGCAGCAATGCGGAAAGCATCGATGGATATTATGAGCGGCATTCCCAGCATGGTGGGAGATAAGGAAAAATTATATAAGGAACGAGAGAAAGTAAAACAGGCATTGAAGGAAACTGAAAGCAAAGTTGTCCTTTCCAAACCAACTTCGGAAGAAATCTGGAAGAACATAACGGTGGGGAAAGCAGCAGTGCAGAAGAAACCGTCTGGTGTTTTATCCGTGTCTGTGCCCGTATCCTTGAAAGAACCGTTTACGCTGGACGTGCCCGAGAATGTCCGCATGGTCGTTGATGGTGTACTCAGAGGCGAAGTTTGGTTTGAGGATAAGTGGGTAGATAATGTATATTTTCCGTTCCCAATGTATGGAATACCCAGCAATATTACTGCGGAAACCATACTGGATGGTATGTGCGGACGGTCTGTGGAATATGAGGGAGAGTATACTGTCAAGATTGCAGATACACAAAACCTCTGGATTATGGAGGCCTAAAACGAACAACAGGGAGCCAATCACGGCTCCCTGTCTCTTTATACTTCCAAAAGAGAAATGTATTTGTAAATCGTTGTTCTGCTTAAATCGCACACCCTTGACAGTTCTGTGATATTGAGTTGCCCATTCTTATAGGCGGGATAATGCCGGAGGAAGATTGCCGGAATGCTGTCCTTGGTTGTCTGCGGACGGCCTATCTGCTTGCCCTTGGCCTTGGCGTTCGCCATCCCAGACCGCACACGCTCCCGTATCATAGCCAGTTCCAGTTGGCTGAATACACCCGCCATCTGTAAGAAAGCCTCGCTCATAGGGTCGGCTCTGCCCTCCCGGCAGTCCAGCGTGATACTGCCGATTATCACCAACCGCAGACGCTTTTCCCGCACTCGCTCAATGATTTCGCATAATTGCTGGGTGCTTCGTGCCAACCGGGGAACCTCCAATGTGATGATGGTATCCCCCGCCTGTGCCTGTGTGAACATTGCTTCCTGTTGGCTCTTAATTTTGCTGTCGCCGTGTTCGTATTCCAGAAAGAGGGTGTCCGCTCCGGCGGTTTTCAGTTCCCGCACCTGTCTATTGATATCTTGCTTGGTTTCGTTGGTGGAACAGCGGGCGTATCCGTATGTCATAATCCTTCCTCCT
>JBJEBK010000029.1:0-60747 GCA_051869975.1 Candidatus Cryptobacteroides sp.
GGCCCCCGTCAATTCCTTTGAGTTTCAACCTTGCGGTCGTACTCCCCAGGTGGATAACTTATCGCTTTCGCTTGGCCACCGACTGTCTATCGCCGACGGTTAGTTATCATCGTTTACTGCGTGGACTACCAGGGTATCTAATCCTGTTTGATCCCCACGCTTTCGTGCCTCAGCGTCAATCTCTGCTTCGTGAGATGCCTTCGCAATCGGTGTTCTGAGTAATATCTATGCATTTCACCGCTACACTACTCATTCCTCCCACGGCAACAGTATTCAAGCCTGCCAGTATCAAAGGCAATTCCACAGTTGAGCTGCGGCCTTTCACCTCTGACTTGACAAACAGCCTACGCACCCTTTAAACCCAATAAATCCGGATAACGCTCGCATCCTCCGTATTACCGCGGCTGCTGGCACGGAGTTAGCCGATGCTTATTCAACGAGTACTCTCATCGGGCTACGCGTAGCCCTTATTGCTCCCCGCCAAAAGAAGTTTACGACCCATAGGGCCTTATTCCTTCACGCGGCATGGCTGGTTCAGGCTTCCGCCCATTGACCAATATTCCTCACTGCTGCCTCCCGTAGGAGTCTGGACCGTGTCTCAGTTCCAGTGTGGGGGACCTTCCTCTCAGAACCCCTAGACATCGTCGCCTTGGTGTGCCGTTACCACTCCAACTAGCTAATGTCTCGCGAGCCTATCCGTATCCACCATAGCTTTCAAACTCTAAAGATGCCTCCAAAGTTGTTATGGGGTATTAGTCGGCGTTTCCACCGGTTATCCCCCTGATACGGGAAAGTTGCTCACGCGTTACGCACCCTTCCGCCGGTCGCCATCAGGACTTCGACGAATCTCCGTCCCATGCTGCCCCTCGACTTGCATGTGTTAAGCCTGCCGCTAGCGTTCATCCTGAGCCAGGATCAAACTCTTCTTTGTATATAAATTTCTCTAGCTCGATTCCTGACACCCTTAATTCCAAAAGAATTAACGCTCTCGATTTCTTGTTTCTCGGTACTTGCTTGTACTTATCTTTCAGTATTTTCAAAGAACTTATTCGCTTTGAGCTAAAAGGACTGCAAAGATATGGACTTTTTTTGAAAGTGCAAATATTTCTGCAAAAATTTTATCAAATATCTTACTTTCTCCATTGAGAGAGAGGAAAAGAGGCCGGACGCGGGAAGAAAAGAGGCCGGCAGAGCCGGGCCTCTTTGGAGTTTTCATAGTCTGCCGGCTTATTCGAGGGCAAATTCAAGAATCACGTCCCCGAAGCGGCCGGATACTATATCTTCAGCCTGAAAGAAGGAAGCACTGAGCTGCCCGCGCCAGACTATGTCATCTTTCTCATTATAAGGTATATTCACATCAAAACCATAACTTTTGGAGTTCACCTTGACGGTTGCGGAGCATTTCCAGCTGGATTGGGTCCCGCCGTCATCTTCGGTAATTAGGAAGGCAAGGTTGTCCAACTGGTTGGTGAAGTCAGTCAGAATGATGGAATCCATCTCCAGCTTTTTGCCGAGGTATTTCCGGGGAACAACCACCATAAAGTCAGTTACACTTGGAGTGTAGAGTTTGAGTTCAGCTTCAGTAGAAGCGGAAAAACCGTTGACGGCTCCGCATTTCACCCAGAATTCGGAAGCTCCCCTGAACCAGGAGTCGTAGTGGCGCAGCATTGTGATGGATTTGAATTTCAGCTGACGCGGAATGGAAGACGGTACAGCTGCGGCATCAAAGCCCGCCAATGTCGTCCCTTCCGAGCAAGGCAAGACCTCCTGTGGGCACGCCGATGCTCTTTCAACGCCCGGTAGGAAATAATCCGCAGGAACATAATCAGCATCATCGTTTGTGTTGATAACCCAGACAGCGTGAGCGCGGGCAACCTCTTCATCCACAAAGACCGAATCGACTACATGAAGTCCGTCATTGCGCCGCTCTACCATATAACCGTAATTATACTCGGAGCCGTAGCCGGGATCGAAGGTTATGATGGGATAACTTCCGTCCCAATCTTCGGAGAACGGCCAGTAGATTTGGGCATCGGAGTCGGCAAGGGCTTGCAGCAGAACTTCAGCGTCGGCAGCACCGGCTTTAGTAGCGGCCTCTCTACGGAAATATTCTCCCAGAAGGTCGCGCAGAGCCGGCCCGCCGGATTTGAGCGCTTTGGTAGGGTTGTCCCCAACTCCGCACCCCGGAGCTTCAAACAGCTGCTTCAAGGTGTATTCTTCGTCATAGCCATTGACTCTGGAAGATGTGGCAGCATTGTGCACTTCCATAAGATGGCTGTCTTCAAGAGGCAGTTCGGCAAATATTTTTGCGAGCTTGCCCAAAGTCAGGTCACCGCAACCCGGAATTGCGGTCGGGTCGTTATCGGCAGGGGTCAGCGCGGGAGTTTCTTTCCCGCACGAACTTGCGGCAAGAATGAACAATGCCGCCATAAGTGATTTAATAGCAGTGTGTTTCATAGCAATGCAAAGTTCAGGTTAATTATCCGTGTAAAAAACGTTTAAACGTTTAACTGCATTTTCGCAATTCTACGGCTCTGCAAGGCCGGCAAACAGAAAAAAACACTTGGAAAAATCTGCAAAAAAATGCTAAATCTTTCGACCGTCCACTGTTTGAAGTGTCATTTGAACTGTATCGTCCTGAAAAAGTTTACCAAAACGGAAGCTGAAAACTACCGGACGATGCGGCGACCCACAGAAATAATACTGCGGAGAGTAATGTGGGCGGTTTTGTGTATATTTGCCGGGAAATGGGAAATGTGCAACAAGCATTTTCAATAAAACACAGGATATGAGACCACAGATGGCGGAATTGCCGAAGGCGGAGAGCCTGGATTACGGGGAGATTATCGCGAGGTATATTCGCGGGGAAATCGACCTGATTTGCGTACTGGGTCCGACAGCGTCGGGAAAGACCAAGTATGCAGTGAAACTGGCACAGGAGATTTGCGCGTGCAGGGATCTGGGGATGTTTGAGGGCTGTCCGTTCCCTATGACGGATACTCCGTCCATTCAGGGTGCGGAAATCATTTCTGCGGACTCGCGCCAGGTGTATCGCGGGATGGATATAGGTACTGGCAAAGACTTGGCTGAATACGGGGAGATTCCCTATCACCTGATCGACATAGCAGATGCCGGGTCGCAATACAATGTCTATGAGTTCCAGAAGGATTTCATCAAGGCTTACACCGACATCCGCTCCCGCCATTGCATCCCTATTCTTTGCGGAGGCACAGGGCTTTACCTCAACTCAGTTATTTCCGGCTACGATTTCCGCTCAACGAAACCGCTGAGCGAACTGCGTACAGCAGGGCAATCAAGCGAAGCAGGCACAGCAGGGCAACCAGGCGAAGCAGAGGGCCTTCCGGCCAAACCGTTTGTCATCGGCACTCTGGTCAGCCGGGAAGTGCGCAACGAGCGCATCGACCTCCGTCTTGATGCGCGGCTGCAGGAAGGAATGGTGGATGAAATCAAGGGGCTGCTGGACGCGGGAGTCCCTGCCGAGACTCTGATTTCATACGGCTTGGAATACAAATTCGTGACACTCTACCTGCTGGGGCAGCTCAGCTACGGGCAAATGCGCGAGCAGCTGGCGATTGCCATTCACCAGTTTGCAAAAAGACAGATGACCTGGTTCCGCGGGATGGAGCGCAGCGGCGTGCGCATCCATTGGGTGGAGGTGTAGAATCCGGTCAAACCAAGACCAGGGCATCAGCCCAGCGGCGTGCCTCCGTGGCCGAATGAGCGGCGTGGGCCTTCGGCTTCGCGCCAGTATTTCTCATCAAAGGTGTTCGGGTGGACATAAGGCCCATCGTGGTCAATGCAGAACTTCATATAGGTAATGGGCAGACCCATCTGGAGAAACATCTTCTCATAGAAAGTCTGCACCTCACGCACCACGCCTTCCAAAGCCCCTTCCGGCTCGGCATAGACATCCTTGGAGCAAGCCTCGAGTCTCAGGCCGTTGGCCTCAACCACAGCGCAGGTATATTCGTGCAGAAAACGCGAATCAGTCTTAAGATGCACGACGCCACCCGGACGCAGAATCCGGCGATACCTCTCCAGAAACAGAGGTGATGAAAGACGCGAATTCTCGCTCTTCATCTGGGGGTCCGAGAAAGTAAGCCAAATCTCAGAGACCTCTCCCGGAGCAAAAAATGCCGTCAGAAACTCCACACGGGTGCGCAGGAATGCCACATTGGGAAGTTTCTCCGCAGTTGCAGTCTTAGCTCCTTTCCACAGGCGCGCTCCCTTGATATCCACCCCGATAAAGCACTTCTGCGGATAGCGCCTCGCAAGGTCGAGAGTGTATTCCCCCTTGCCGCAACCCAGTTCAAGCACAATCTCGGCACTCTCCCGTCCGAACATACGGGATGCCCAATTGCCCTTGATGGGGTGGTCGGTCAGATTGAAAAAGCCATCTTTGAGCACCTCCTGCGAAGAAGGCTGGAGAAGGCAGGCAAAAGTCTCATTCTCCGCAAATTTGCGCAACTTATCGTGTCCCATAGTAATAATTCCAAACCAGTCCCAAACCCCGCAGGCCTTCGGTCTCGGGGGTAATGCCCACGGACAGGACCCACTGCCCGGACAAAGGGAACTGAACTCCGGTTCTGTATTTGCGCACAGTCCCGTCAACATATTCGGGTCTCAACCAGACAGTTTCCCTGTAAGTCGAGTCCGAAGGGTCTTTCCATACTATCGACAGGCACAGTGCTTCCCGTGGACCGGGAGCCTTTCCTCCTGCCTTGTCCACGCGGGTATAAAAAGAAAAATCATAGAATGCCAGGGTATCGGCCACATCCAGACGGAAATCATAGGAGTTGCGGGGCCCGGGAAGAAACTCCTCTCCACCCGTCGGCCTGCTGCAACTGCTCAGCAGGACAGCTCCAAGAAGCAGTGCAAGCAGCCTACGCATCCCCTACTGCTCCTTCTTGCGCTCACGCCCCTTGCCGCGGCGCTTCTTGCGCTTTGGCGAATCGAAACGGGAGATACTTCCCTCTCCCACCGCCGTCACAAACTCCGGCGCCCTATCTACCGGCTCAGGCAGCAGGGACTCAGGCTTGATGCCGTTGCGGTTCATCTTTATTATTTCCCTCACATCATCGGCCGCGAGCGGATAAAGATTGGCGTCTGACCCCTTGTCGTAAGAGAAATACATAGTCTGCGAGAGTATATCCGTCTTGCGCAGGTAAACGAGGCCATCCTCGAACTCGAGAGGCTCGGTGACTTTAGGGATATGGCTCTGCGCATCCATATAGGTCGCAACCTCATAGTTGATGCAGCATTTCAGCTTGCCGCACTGGCCCGCAAGCTTCTGCGGGTTGAGCGAAAGGTCCTGGCAGCGCGCCGCAGCCGTACTGATGCTCTTGAAATTGGTAATATAGTTCGCGCAGCACAGCTCGCGTCCGCATACTCCCAGTCCTCCGATAAGCCCGGCCTCCTGCCGCGCTCCGATCTGCTTCATCTCGATCCGGATGCGGAACTCCTCCGCATAGACCTTGATAAGCTGGCGGAAATCCACGCGTCCGTCCGCTATATAGTAGAAAATAGCTTTGGTGCCGTCCCCTTGGAACTCCACGTCGCCGATTTTCATCTCAAGGCCGAGAGTGGCGGCAATCCTGCGCGCCTCAATCATAGTCTGATGCTCGCGGGAAGTCGCCTCCAGCCACTTCTCCACATCGCTCTGGCGCGCACGGCGCTGGATCTTGCGATACTCATAGGAAGCGGGGTCAAGACGCTTGCTGCGCATCTGGCGGGCAACAAGAGGCCCTTCGAGCGTCACGATTCCGAGGTCGTATCCGGTCTGAGCCTCGACCACCACCATATCGCCCTGCCTGATGCTCTGGCCCGAAGCGTTGCGGTAGAAGCCCTTGCGGGTGTTCTTAAAACGCACTTCGAACACATCGGCATAATCCACGGGACTCACATTCTTGAGATAGTTGTGGTCTCCGAGCTTGCAGCAGCCCTCCCTGTATGTGGTTTCGGTGCTTCCGTCCTCGCGTGCTACCTTGACGCAGCCGCGGAAGCAGTCGTATTGTATGGATTCATTCATATAGCCAAAAACAATGAGCCTGCCAGCTCAGTAAACACAATCTTCACATTGACATTGCGCCCTATCATAGTCTGCGCACGGCTGAGCGCCTCCGCTCCCTTGCGCGGGAAACTCTTGCGGCACTTCGAAGCCCAGAGCCTGAGCTCCTCCAGTTCATCTTCCGGAAGAGGGGCAAGCACATCCATCTGCTGCTGAAGGAGGAAAATATATCTCAGCCTGTCAGCTGCAAATTTACAAAAAGATTTCGCCTTCTCGCGGGATGGCAGCGAGCCGACAGCATCAGCCGCCTCCAAAGCCGCAAGCAGGTCTTTGGAAAGCAGGGCCTGCATAAGTCCCGACATCAGCTCCCTTTCCTGCGCATCCGCAGCGGCAATGCTGCGGCGCGGCGGCAGCACCCTGATGAGCTGGCAACGCGAGCGTATGGTGGTCATCACATTTTCCGGCGCGTGGGTAATCAGCACGAACTGAGTCAGCTCAGGCGGCTCTTCGATGGCCTTCAGCAGGCGGTTGGCCGCCTCCTTGTTCATCTTTTCCGGAAGATAAACCACTATGGAACGGTAGCCCCTTTCGAGCGCGCTGAGCGAAAGCATATCCAGAATTCCCTTGGACTCTTCCACCTTAATCATTGCGCTCTTGCCCTCGATTTCCAGCGCTTCGCTCAAGGCATTTTCCGTAAAATAGGGGTCGGAGAGCACAAGCTGGCGCCACTGCGCAAGATAGTCCAGGCTAGTGCCGGTATTGACCGGGAAGACGAAACGCACATCAGGGTGAATCATCTTCCGCAGTTTGTTGCAGGTTGGACAGACATCGCAGCTGTCCCCGTCCGTATGATGATGGCAGTACAGGTACTGAAGGAAAGCAAGGGCGATGGAAATGGCCCCTCCCCCGTCATCCTCGTGAAGCATCAGAGCGTGGGGAATCCGCCCGGAATCTACCATCCCGGCAAGAGCCCTGCATACATCTGCATTTCCTGTAATGTCAGCAAATCTCATATAGTTCTGATGGAATTGTAACGGGCTAGCTGCGAGAGGAACTCCCGGGCACGACCCTGCGGGAAGAGCTCCAAAGCGGCAAGTGCCTTGTTTACATAATCTTCGAGCACGAGGGAGGCCTTGCGCACTCCATCCTGCTCATCCACAAATTTACGAATTTGTTCGCAATACTGCGGATGCCGAGGGATATCCTTTACCATTTTGCGGATTTGAGCCTCCTGAGGAGAGTCCTTCATCGCGCAAAGCAGCGGAAGAGTAATCTTCTGCTCCAGCAGGTCTATGCCAACAGGTTTGCCGAGGCTGCCGTCCCCGTTGTAGTCAAGGATATCGTCCTTAATCTGGAAGGCGGTACCCAGGGCGCTGGCATAGTCGATTGCAGCCTTCAGCTGCTCCTCTGTAGCATCGGTTGCAATAGCCGCCGCCTCTGCGGAAACCACAAAAAGCGAAGCTGTCTTGCAGTAGATAATGCGGAAATAATCCTGCTCGTCCGTATCCGCATCCTGAGCCTTTTCCATCTGGAGCATCTCCCCTTCCGCAAGATCGGTAAGGGTCTTGGAAAAAATTTTGACGACTCCGTCACGGTGCTCAGTGTTGACGAGCAGGGTCACGGCACTCGAAAGCCAGAAATCGCCCACCAGCACTGCTGCTGACGGGCCGAGCTTCGAGCGGAGCGTTGGCTCGCCCCTGCGGGTGTCGCTCTCGTCCGCCACATCGTCGTGCAGCAGGGTTGCGTTGTGGAGAAGCTCGGCGGCCGCAGCAAAACGCAGGGCGTCGTCAGGAACGACGCCCCCGCTTATGAGGTCAGCCACCAGCAGACTCACAATGGGACGCAGCATCTTCCCGCTATGGGAAAGAAGGCTGTCATTGACTGACTGCAGGAGGGGGATATCCGTGGAGAGGGCCTGGCTTATGTATGCGCAAGTGGACTCCCAGGACTTTCCCAGGTATGAAATGACTTCGTCTCTAAGCATGCCTTGCTACGGCAGAAGCCCAGATTAGAAGTAGAGAATGAGCGATGCGGAAATACCGCTGCACTTCTGGTTCTTGACGGCGCTGCACATTGCAGCTGCTGCTGCACTTGCCTGATCCTTAACGGATGCCTCACCATTCTCTTCGGTGAAGAAGCTGCCCATATCCCAAATATACTTTGCGGATACTGAAAGCCTGTCGAAGAGCTCGATACCGGCACCGAGTGCTACACCATACTCAAGCCTGTTGCGGCCAGCCCACTTGTCGGCATCGGAGTTGGAGGTGTTGAGTTTGATGTTCATCAAATCTGCAGCAGCCTCAAGAGCAGCCTGCTCTGCCGTAGTCTTGGCCTCAGCTTTGGACTCGGTTGTAATGGCGTAGCCGGCATAAGGCTCAGCAAAGACGAATGGCTCGATGAAAGCCACCTTGAATCCCCAGCCGACACGAACAGGGACCTGCAGGTAGCCGGTCTTCATATTGACATTGAGAGAGTACTCCTCCAGGTTCTCAAGCTGAGTCTCAAGAGCCTGTCCCTTTATATTGTAAACGATACCCGGCTGGATTGAGAATCCGAGAGGGAGATTGAGCTTGTAAACGATACCGGCGTGATAGGTATCAATCTTCTGATACTCTGCTATTGCAGACTCGATGTCGGTTGACATTGAGTTCACACCGCCGATAAGTCCGAGCTGTGCATTTGCGTTGATTGCAAATACTGCTGCAGCCAACGCGGTCAAAATGAGCTTTTTCATAAGAGATTGTTGATTTTGTTGATGATTTCACTCTTTGGAACCACACCGACTGTCCTGTCGGCAAGTTCGCCATTCTTGAAGAAGAGCAGGGTAGGGATGCTCCTGATTCCGTACTTGAGAGCCACTTCGTCAGCCTCATCCACATTGCACTTTGCAATAACGGCCTTGCCCTCCATCTCGGCAGCAACTTCCTCAACTACAGGCATAAGCATACGGCAGGGGCCGCACCAGGTTGCCCAGAAGTCAACAACTACCACCGGGGAGCTTGCAAGCACCTCAGCAACATTGTGATTTTCGATTACCTTTTCCATTGTTCTTCTAAATAAACTGTTCAATATTCCAAACAAACGCCCTAAGACCCAAATCCGGATAGTCTGCATCCTTCTGCCTCAGGCCTGCAAGGACTGCATCAACATCGGCATCTTCAACCACCGTCAGAACGGCCTGGTTCATCACCGGCCAGGCGTGGGAGCCGTAATGCGGCTCTCCGTCAACCATTCCGCGGCCCTTGATATCGTCCCATCTGGTGAACCCTCTGTGGCCCAGCTCGGAGAGCAGTTCGACTATCTCGTCGTTATAGGCTTGGTTGTAGGCAACAAATATAGCTTTCATTTTTTAATTTTCCTTTCTTGTCGGGTAGCAAAAACACAATAAACTGCAGGAATCAGCACAAGAGTGACCAAAGTTGAGATTGAAAGACCCCAGCAGACGGTCATTCCGAGGCTTCTCCACATCTCGGCTCCTTCGCCGCGTCCGAGTGCCATAGGCAGCATACCGAGCACCGTGGTGAGGGTAGTCATAAGGATAGGCCTGAGTCGGCTGCGTGCAGCTTCGACCGAAGCGTCGATAGCATTCATTCCGCGCTCACGGCAGAGAATGGTGTAGTCAATCAGCACAATACCGTTCTTCACGACTATACCAAGAAGGATAATCACACCGATAATAGCCATCACTCCCAGCGCGGTCTTTGTCACGGTCAGTCCCAGGATTACGCCCACGAGCGCAAACGGCACAGAGAACATAATCACGAACGGAGACATAAAGGACTCGAACTGTGCGGCCATCACCATATAGACGAGGATGATGATAAGGACGATGAGCATCAGCATATCGCCGAACATCTCCTGCTGGTCTTCGTAGTCACCGGCTATCACGGTGGTCAACTCTGAAGGGATATCCGTCTCGTCGATAATCTTCTGGGCAGTTGCAACCGCATCACTGAGCACTGAGTTCTTGGAAACGATGGCGTTGATTTTGATAAGCCTCTCGCGGTCCTGCCTTTCGATGGTAGGAGGCACACTGGTCTCGACTATGGTGCCAAGCTCTTTCATCTTCACCGGCTTGCCGAAAGCATTCATCACCACAATATTCTCCATATCCTCTATGCTGCGGCGGAACTCAGGGGCATAACGCACGCGGATGTCATATTCATCTCCATCCTCCCTGTAGAAGGATGCGACGGTTCCGGACATTGCAGCGCTGAAGGCAGCTCCTGCGGTGGAGGAGGTCAAGCCGTTGAGGGCCAGTTTGGTGCGGTCGAAGTCCATCTGGAACTCAGGGGTATATTCGTCGCGCGACAGGGTAACCTGCACGAAGTCGTTGGAGGTGAGCATCTTCTCCTGCAGTTCCTTCGCAACGCGGTCGGTCTTCTCGAAATCGTAGCCGAATACCTGCACCTGAACGGTGGTTGCACCTCCCATCATTCCGCCGCCCTCGCTGACGGTTGCCTTGCGGATCTGCGGATAATTTCTCAATATGCCGCGAACCACATCCGCAATCTCGGCGGTGCTTCGCTCACGCGTATCTACGGAGCCGAGGTTGATGTTCATCGAGATGATATGGGTGCCGTTGCTCTGCATACTTGCAAAAGCATTGTCGGAATCAGCCTGACCGAATACCACATTGCATACCTGCATTTCAGGCACAGCCTCAACGAGGTCATCGTAAATGGAGGCTGTCACCTCGGCTGTTACCGTCTGGGCGGTACCCACGGGCAGGTTGATATCGACAGAGAGACGGCCGTCATCGCTGCGCGGGAAGTACTCGGTCTTGATTCCCGGAGCCAGCAGAACAAGGCAGATGACCAGCAAGCCGAAGAAGCCGAAAATCACCGTCTTGCGATGGGTCGTAGCCCAGCGGATAACGTGGGCGTAACCCCTTGAAATCCAATCGAGGAAGCGGTTGATAGGACCGAAAACCGCCTGATGCAGCTTGCCGTGCTTAGGATTGGCCCTGAGCATCTTGGAGCAGAGCATAGGCACGAGGGACAGGGCTGCGGTGGTGGAGACAATCATAATGATGCTCACAATCCATCCCAGCTGCTTGAACATAATTCCCATCATACCCTTCATCATAGTAAGAGGCAGGAATACGCAGAGCATAGTCAGCGTTGATGCGATTACCGAAATCGCCACTTCTCCAGTTGCGTGTACGGCCGCCTCCTTAGGCTTCTCTCCCCTCTCGATATGCGTAGTGATGTTTTCGAGCACCACAATCGCATCATCCACCACCATACCGATTGCAATCGAGAGCGCTGACATTGAAATGATATTCAGCGTACTTCCCGTTGCGAAGAGGTAAACCAGGGATGCGAGCAGGGCTATAGGGATGGAGAGCACAATGATGAAGGTGGCTCTCCAGCGTCCGAGGAAGAGGAAAACAACCAGCATCACCACGAGGAAGGTAATGATAATGGTATCCTTCAGGGTGTTGATGGTGTTGATGATATTGGTGGAGCTGTCTACCACGGTCTGTATGTGCACATCCGCAGGAAGGGTCGGCTCGATTTTCTTGAGCGTTTTCTTCACATCGCGGATAACATTGACGGTATTGGCTCCGTTCTGCTTCTGGATTACGATACGGGCAGAGCGCTTGCCGTCAGTGTAGGATTCCTGTTCACGCTCTTCGCTGCCGTCACGCAGAGTGGCGACATCACGCAGATACACCACCTTGTTTCCGGAAGTGCTGACCACGAGGTCAAGCAACTCTATAGGCTCTCCGACCTCCTTTTCGATTCGCAGTGCATAGGTCTCGGTACCGATATCTATATTTCCCGAAGGGAGGTTGCGGTTCTCCGCGCTGATAACCTGCGCAATTGAGCTGACGGACAGACCGTAAGCCTGAAGCTTGTTGGGGTCGCAATAGACCTGGATTTCACGGGTAGGAGCACCTCCGACAGAAACGGTACCCACTCCGTTCACACGGGCAAGAGGAGTGGCGACCTTGTCGTCCAGAATCTTGTTGAGACCGGAAAGGGACTCTTCAGCGGTAGCCGAGAGCACCATAATAGGCATATCGTCCACGCTGAACTTCATAATCATAGGCTGCGATGCTCCGTCAGGAAGCATAGAGCTGACCATATCCAGTTTGTCGCGGATGTTGTTGGTAGCTACTTCGATGTCCGTGCCGTATTCGAACTCGAGTGCTATGATGGAAATATTCTCCTTTGAACGTGAGGTAAGCTTCTTGAGGTTCTCCACTCCGTTGAGGGAGTTCTCGAGAACCTTGGTGACATTTGTTTCGATATCCTCTGCTGAGGCTCCCTGATAGGATGACATCACCATAACGGTGTTGGCATCGAAATCCGGGAACTGCGCAATCGAAGTATTCATAAGAGAGAAAACTCCGAATATGGCAAAGGCGATGAAAATCAACGCCGTTGTCACCGGTTTGTTGACGGCTGAACGATACAGACTCATTACTTGAGAACCTCCACCTTTGTGCCGGCACGCAGGGTGCTCTGGCCATTAACAACGACTTTTTCTCCTGCCTGAAGTCCGCTCAGCACTTCGTAGTTGGAGCCAAGATGACGGCCTACCTCGACAAGACGCACGGAAACCGTATCGTCCTCTCCGAGCACATAGACTGACTTCTGGCCTGAACCCTGAATCTTCTGGACTGCGGTGTCAGGAATGAGAATGCGGGAGTTGGTACCGAACACCACCTTGGCTCCGGCGTACATACCCGGGCGAAGCTGCGCGTCCTTGTTGGGGATATGCACCTCTGCAGTCACGGTGTGGGTTGTTGCATCCACGGTAGGATGAACGCGCACAACCGAGCCGGTGAAGGTCTTGCCGGGGAGGGCCTCAGGCGTGATTTCCACCTTGACTCCCTTTTTCAGATAGGCGTAATCCTTTTCGGATACGGATACGAGCACCTTGATAGGATTGATCTGCTGAACCACGAAAAGAGGGGAAGACATTGAGTACATATCTCCCTGGTCATAGTTCCTTGCAGTCACAACTCCGTTGAGAGGGCTCAGAAGTATGGTGTTCTCCTTGAGGTTGCGGTAGCTGCTCTCCTTTACCCTGTAGGAAAGCTCAACTGCGTCGAAGTCGGATTTGGAAACTCCGCCTTTCTCGTAGAGGCTCTTGGTGCGCTGGTACTCGTCCTTGGCGTTGGCGAGCTGGAGTTCAGCCTGGTCGAGCTGGAGACGGTCCATCTCAGCGAGGGTCTGACCTGCGCTGACGAAGTCTCCGACCTCGGCATTGACCTTGACTATACGGGCAGCCGTCTGCGGAGCAATATTGTTGACCGCATAAGGCTGGAGGGTTACAGAATAATTCTGGTCGAGACTGACCTGCGAGAATTCGGTCTCGATGATACGCACTGACGGGAGATGCTCAACCGTCTGACTCTGCACTGAGGCAGATTTTTTGCCACCGCAGGATGCGAAGCAAAGCACTGAGGCGGCGGCAAGTACAAAAGGAAATGTCTTATTCATTGTTAAACTCACTTATTCGAGGAAATCACAGCCGAGGGTCTGCTCGAGGCTTGCCTTGGCGTTGAGATATGAAAATATAGACTGGCTTACGCTCATTCTAGCCTGAACAAGCGCAAGCTGTGCATCGTTGAGGTCGGTCAGCGTGCTGCTGCCCACTTCGTAGGAGGCCTGGGTTATGTCGTAAGCCTTCTCTGCTGATTCGAGGGCCTTGCCTGCGGCTTCGTAGCTGTGCATAGCCGTTTCCATAGTGTTGATGTTCTGGCGTATGGAAATCTGAAGCTGGCGGCGGGTATTCTCGGTCTGAAGCTCGAGCTCGCTGGCCTGCACCTTGGAGGCGCGCACATTGTTGAGGCGCTTGCCGCCGGAGAAAATAGGAATGCTGAGGCTCAGGCCGACATAAGAGTACGGAGTCCAGTTGTAGGTGCTGAACTCGAAGTCGTTGGCCATAGCGCTGTAGTTATAGACGAAACTCAGGTTCAGGGACGGGAGATAGGCGTACTGCTGGCTCTTGACGGCAGAAGCGAGCTGCTCGGCCTGAATGGCAAGCTGACGCATTGTGCTGTTGTTATCAAGAGTAAGCTGGTCTTCGGAGAAGAGTATGCTCATATCCTGGGCATAGTCGGCAAGCTCTCCGGCGACATCTATTTCCATATCCAGGTCCACACCCATCACGGCTTTGAGCTGCCAGAGCGTAAGGGTGACGGCGTTCTGGGAGTCATAGAGATTAGGCACCGCGTTGGCAAGGGTGGTAGCCGCGCGGGCGTAGTCCAGTTCGGAAGCCTTCTGGGCCTCGCGTTTGAGACTGATTTTCTCGAAGTTTGCGAGGGCGTTGTCATAAACCTCCTTATAAACCTTATAGGACTCCTTTGCAAGCAGAGCTGCATAGTATGCGGACTTGACCTGGGTTACCATTTCAAGACGGCTGCTGCGGGCCTTTTCTACCGCAAGTTCGACGTCCTGTCCGCTGATGCGCAGACTCTCCCAAACCTGGAAGTTGACAAGAGGCATACCTGCGCTGATGCCGGCGGAGAAGGAATTCCAACGGCCTACCTCCATACCGTCGTTCTTTTTGGAGGATTCGCTGCCCTCACCTTCCTGTGAGCCGCCTGCACCGGGGCCCATAATGGAGGACATATCGAAGTCCATATACATCACCTGCTTCTCGATGGTTCTCTGGAAGGAGGCGGATCCGTCTATCTGAGGAAACAGGGCAGCGTAGGTGCCCTTCTTTGCGTATTCCGCTCTTTCGATTTCCTTGTCGGCCACCTTGACTGCCACATTTTCACTCAGGGCAATCTCAAGAGCCTGTTCAAGGGTTAATACTTGCGCTTCGGACGGTGCAGTCACCAATGTCGCAAGAATTGCAATTGATTGAATTAACATAGTCTATCTAACTAATAAAAAGCCAAGGCGTTTTTGCAATGATTGTGCCATATGTTAAGAAAAATTGGACCACATTGCAAGCGGGGGCAAATATATCAAAATTATAGCTATATTTGTCGGATATGCTGGATATTCTTACAATACACTGGAATGTCGATCCGGTGCTTCTGCACCTCGGCCCGATTAGCCTGAGGTGGTATTCCCTGCTTTTCGTGTCAGGGTTCATCTTCGGATGGTATATGTTCCGCAGCTTCTACCGCAGGGAGGGCGTTGACGAGAAACTGCTCGACCCGTTCCTCTATGCGATGCTGATTTGCGTCATTGTAGGCGCAAGGCTCGGACACTGCATATTTTATGACCCTCAGTACTACTTCGGCAGCTGGCAGGGCTTCCTGGAGGTTTTCCAGCCTTGGAAGGGAGGACTTGCGAGCCACGGAGGAGCAATCGGCATCATTATAGGCATCATTTGGTATGTGAAGAAATACGGCAAGAAGGAGGGCTTTGATTTCTTCTGGGTTGCCGACAGGCTCGTGCTGGTGGTCTGCTTTGCGGGAGCCTGCATCCGACTCGGCAATTTCTTCAATTCCGAGATTATCGGCTACAATACCGACCTGCCTTGGGGAATCGTGTTTGACCGCACGGGCGACCCTAACCCGAAGCACCCGACTATGCTGTATGAGGCGTTTACCTACCTTACTATGGGCATAGTGATGATGTGGCTGTACCGCAAGAAGCTCGACAAGCTTTATAGCGGAGAGCTGTTCGGCATTTTCCTTACCTTCTGCTTCGGCGTGAGAGGTCTGCTGGAGTTCACCAAGGCTCCTTCAGTTATCCTCTTTACAATCGGGGATGTGGTTATCAATATGGGACACGTGCTGAGTTTCCCGTTTGCGATTGCGGGTATTGCCTTCTGGGTGTGGTCAGTCAGGAGGAAAAAGCCGGCCACCATCCAACGCCAGCCTTACAGGACGCCGAAGAAGGCGTAAAGAATTATGGATTTATAATTATTAGGTTTTAATAATTAAAATCCAATAATTGCATAAAGACCTGAGCGGACAGGAGTTATTTCAGCAACAACGGAAATTCCAGCGGCATTTCGATTGAATGGCCGAGGATTGCCGGGGTAGAGCTCGGTGATGCGGTCTGTGGGAAATCGTAACCGGCAAGGGTGAGAGCGGCGTGGAGCATCTGCTCCTGAGGGTCTCCGATTGGAGTGGTCTGGACAGGATTGTCCTCCACCTCGATGTCCGGCGTGAAACCATTCGGCATACAGGGAGTATTGCCGTTGCAGTCGGCATAACGGCTGGCCATCACATAAATGCCCCAGTTGGCGGCATATTTCTTTCCGTTTTCCCAGTCTGAAACCGTCAGCATAGACTTCATCTCGTCATACCAGGCTGAGCCTTCAAAGATATAGCCGCCACAGAACTTGCCATAGGAACGCTGACCTATCTTCACGACCTCCATATAAGGGGAAAGGCCGCAAATGGTGGACTCGGATGCAGAAGCGGTATTGCCTGTCATCAGCACATAGAGTTTGCGGGCGTCGATATTGGCATCCAGACACTCGGGGTCGAAAGAAGTCCAGGTGGTGAAGTATTCGGACAAGTTTTCGTTATAGATTTCGGTATTGAATACTCTTTCATTTTCCACCACCTCGCGCGGTGCAATCAAGGAAGCAAGAGCGCGGTTGGCAGCGTCATAGCCGCCTCCATTGTAGCGAAGGTCAAGGATAATCTCGCTCACACCGGCCTCCTTAAACTCGGCGAAAGCCTTTTTGAGGCTGTCGCGGGAATCCAAGGTGTAGGATGTATAGAAAAGATATGCCACCTTGGTTCCCCCGCAGTCAAACACTGCCCTGTGAACCAGAGGGTCGCAATACATCTGAACAGCTTCCAATTCCACTACCCTGCCGCTGCGCAGCTCAAGGCTGGCATAATCGGCATTAAGCAGATTGGAGCTGACGAAGTTCTGATAGTCATCTTTAGGAATCTGACGGCCGTTTACGAAAGTAATCACATCTCCCCTGTGCAGACCCGCCTGTTCAGCAGGACTTCCGGGATAAACATAGGTCACAACGGCACATATCGAAGTCTGAGCCTCGTCTGACCAGTACAGGGCTACATTGAGTCCGAAAGTCTTGGCATTGCCATCCACCTTCTGCATAAACAGCTCGTAGTCATCGGTCATACGGGTCCATCTGTCCACCAGGGCGCCATCTTCGGCGTAGCGTATGGAATTGACCTTTTGGATAGGCTCATCGGTGACTTTCCAGCTGTCGATATCCTCCTGGACCTCAGCTTTCCAGAGATAGTATTGGTCAACTATGGTCTTGGCGAAAGAATTGACATAACGGAGCGAATTGTACTCCTGCTCGGTGAGCCCGTCAGGATACGATTTGACGCAACTTGCGGAAAGCAAAGTTGCGACAAACAATAAAACTGCAGAAATATGTTTTGCAGTTTTCATATTTTAGAAACTGTAACCCAGAGTTACAAGCACCGTTCCGGTAAGTTGTCCTCCGAGCAACACGGCTGCATCAAGGCTGAAGCCGAGAAGATGGCCTCCGAGTCCGGCAGAGAAATAGCTCGGCACGGGAGCATTCCTGCTTGCGAAATGGTATCCGGCACGAAGACTTGCAAGTTCATCCCAAGTCAAGTCAGCGCCCACTGAGGCTCCGATCCCGGAACTGAGGAAGAAATAATCCAGATCCGCATATACCGAGCAGGCAAGGGCGCCGAGAGAGTCTTCGTATCCACCACCCAACTTGACGGAAGATGGAAGATTGTAGGTAGCTCCGGTTGAAGATTTTACCGGGGTTCCAAGCGAAACCACACCCGCGGTGAAGGAGAATTGCTCCATCTTTCCCATAAGGAAGAGGTCTCCGCTGAAGGCTTTGTAGTTTGCGCTTTCGGCAAGGGTTTCCATAGCGGCGTGGACATTGACGCCAACAGACAGCCAAGGGAGAATCCTTAGACCCGCTCCAAGGTTGAACTGCATCTGGGTAGGCGTGAAAGTGCCTTTCTTTACACCTTCATTGGAGTAGATATCGTACTCTTTGCCGAGGCCGTAATAGGCTCCTGCAGTGATGCCGAAATTGCTACCGAGGCGGTAGGTGAGGCCACCTGCGAACATATTGCCCGAGGATGGAGCCCAACTGTTGTAGCTGAATGCGGCATCCAGAGTCTTGTCTCCGAACACGGCGAGGGCCGCGTTGTCAAAAGACGCCCAAGCAGCGGAGGCGCCGGAAATGCTTCCGGCACCTGCCATTGCTTCGCGCGCTGCGCTATGACCCGTTCTGACGAACGGAAGCGCATCGCTCGTCTGCGCTGATGCCGTCACCGACACCAGCGCAATGGCGAAAAGTAAAGTGAGTTTCTGATGAAACATCAGGTTTGATTATTTTGCAGGATAAACCTTTGAAATCTTCTCGAGAGAGAGGTTTGCCTTCTTGAAAGAAATCTTCTCTGCAGGAACAGACTTTACACTTGCAGGAGCC
Source organism: Candidatus Cryptobacteroides sp. (assembly GCA_051869975.1). GTDB lineage: Bacteria > Bacteroidota > Bacteroidia > Bacteroidales > UBA932 > Cryptobacteroides. The sequence goes on from JBJEBK010000029.1 coordinate 18,368, forward strand.
TCTTCTACTACCCTTGTGAAAGTAGGGTCAAGGATAACTGCAATACCGGTAGCATAGCCTGAAGGTGTCGGAAGACCGTCCTCACCCTGGAGATAAATTGCAGCCTCGATAGCGAAGACGTCACCCTCTACATCTGAAGCAGGACTAACGGTTGCTGCCAGATTGCCTTCAACAGGAGTAAGGTCGAGAGTATCAATGTAAACGGTTTCGCTCTTCAAATAGAAGACATCGAATACCATTGCACCATCACCGAATGAGAAGCCCCAATTGTAGCCGAGCTGACTCATCTGTGGAACTTCAATTGAAATCTTTCCGTCAACATACTTTCCGATATAACTGTCAACAGTTCCCTTGCTTCCCTGAGGGAAATAGGTACCACCGGTGAAGCTGATAAATACAGACTCATTGATGAAGTAAGGCTCCACAACCATTACGAGGTCATTGTAAACAGCCTCCTCTTCAGACTCGAAGTAATCATAAGCGCTGTTTACATAAGTACCGAGGATTGCCTCATATTCGGCGCTTGCAACCGGAGTAGGATCGGTAGTGAAAGAGAATGCAGCTGAAGGCAGACCAGCAAGGCAGATGTTAACATCATCCTTAGAAGTAATAGGTACTACTACCAGATTTAACTTGGTGTCAGCATCAAGTCCATCGTAATCGAAGTCTTCAACCGGGCCGTTGCCGTCGGCAAAAATTGAAACAATTTCACTTGCGGTGTAATTTGCTGAATATGCATCAGCAACAGCCTGAAGCTTGCCGATAATCCATTCGGCCAAGCCCATATCTCCCATTTCTGCATAATTCTCGTCATCAGCTGTAACTACAATCCAATAGGTTCCTACAGGAGCATCTACATCCATTATGACATTGCGGTAAGAAGAAGACTTGTAAGTTGCAGTTACCTTAGGTGCAGCAGCCTGGCTTACAGGAATCACGAAATCAGACTCAAACTCGCCCTTGAAACGGATTTCACCGGAAAGTGCAGTTTCAGTAAGGTTTGGAGCAATTGTGAGAGTAAGATTTGCGAGATCGTTATCTGTGTAGGTAAAGCTTGCAGGAGAGAGAACGGCCCACTCAGGGAACTCAGCGGTCCAATCTGCGTTAGCCTGTACGGTGAAGCTTACGACACCACCGAGGAAATCAGCGGTAACACTGTAGTCGGCTACAGGAGCGAAGTTCTCAGCATCGAATACGCAGATGGTAGGATATACATGCTCCTTTGCAGCCTGCTTAACAGTAACTGCAACAGGGTCAACGCCTTCTGCAGCGATGGTGAGTGTAGCCTCACGAGCCTCCTCAACATCATTCTCAAGAACGGAAACCTTAACCTTTACGGTCTCGGAAGTCTTCTCCTCATTGGCAGTGTAGCTTGCAGGATCAACTGATACCCAGTCATACTGGCAATCGATGCTCCAAGAAAGGTTGGAGGTCACAGATACGGTTACATCCTTGCCGGAAGCGCCAACAGAGATAGTGTTGTCCTTAACGCCGGAAACCTTGAACTCAGGCACGAATTCATCTGCCGGGTCCTGAGGAACGCAGGCTGCCATCATTATGGCAAGCGCAGCGAAAAACAATGATTTTGCTTTCATAATAGAAAGGATTAAAAATTAATAAATAGTATTTCTTAAAGTTTCACTACTGTCCTTATTGTCTGCTTGCCGTCTATGGTAACCTTAACGGTATAAACCCCGGGGGCAAGTCCGCTTACATCTATCCTGGCCGGATTGAATGCGTCGGTTACAACAGTGTCTTCATAAACAAGCTGTCCGGTAGAGTTATAGATGCAGATATATGTCTGCGCTTCCTGTCCACCGCTGATGTTGAGCACATCCGTAACCTGTGAAGGATAGACATCCGCTTCAGCATCCGCCTCCCTTACCTTCACGGAGAAGGTAAATACAGCCTCAGCCTTCTTGACATCGTATGCGTGAATAATAACATCGTCCATACCATAGCTCAGGGAGGTCAGAGAAAGAATGCTGCCGACCGGATTGATATGAAGAACTTTAGAGTTAGTATGCTCCGTAACGAAGGTAAGCTCATCCCCGTCCTCATCATAAACATAATCATCAATGTTGAGGGTGAGGGTCTGCCCAACTCTGTCAAAGAGCAGATTATCCATAGGCTTCTTGGCCACTGGAGCGTGGTTCGGAAGCACCTCAAAGGAAATCACTTTTGATGAAGCGGCACCGTAGCTGTCTTTGGCAGTATAGGTGGCAGTATATTTTCCTTCCGGAGTACTGATTCCGTCTATCGTCAGCTTGTAGGTCCCGTCAGGAAGTTCCTTGCTGGTCGCATACAGACAGTCGGATTTGAAGTTAACGGTAATCTTATGGAAATCAGGGTCATAAATTTTGAAAACAACTTCAAGAACTTGACTCGCCTTGACTTTCCAATCTCCTGTATAGGAGGTTTCGAATACCGGAGCATTGTTCCCTGAGGTGGTTACAGACTTGACAGACGAGAGTTCGGAGTAGTTCTTTCCGTAATCATAAGCAATGAGGGCGCCATAATACTTCGAATCGAAGTCAAGTCCGGCAATATTGCCTGTAATCTTGTCTCCTACATTCAAATCTCCGGTCAGAACTGCGGCTTTCTTTACCGTTGAAGGAAGGCTGGACGGTTTGAAATCCACGAAGTCGCTTTCATCAGGTGATACATATAGTATGTATCCGTAAGCCTTGTCGTTGTCAGGGTCAGAAGTGACTGTCCAGGAGAAATTGACATTTCCGCCAGTGCCTTCAAGAGTGAAATCCTCAACCTTTGCAGGCGGTTCGCTCCTGCCGTACTCGAAAGCACCGTAAGCGTCAACCAGAGGTCCAATCTGATAGGAAGAAGGAAGGAATTCGGTATTAGCACCACCAAGCAGCTTCTCAACGAGCATTTCGTTGGTAAAACCGGGTCCTCCGAACTGAGATACCAGCAGAGCAGCTACACCTGAAACATGAGGACAGGCCATGGAAGTACCTTGCAGAGAAGCATAACCGCCAGGTACAGTACTGTAAACCATAGGGCCAAGCTTTGCATCTCCTCCCGGAGCTGCAATATCTACCCAGTCACCGTAGTTCGAATAGTAGCTTCTGGTACCGTCGGAAGCCATTGCACCGACTGCAATGCAGAGACCGCCACCATCGTACTTGCCCGGCCAGCCCACAGGCCAACCGTCATTTCCGGCAGCAAAGAAGACCACGCCGCCTTTCATAGGGCCGGTCTGATTGTCATTCTTGTCAGTTCCTGCATATTTGATGAAATAGTCAATAGCGCTTTTCATCGACCCTACACTCCCGGCCTGGGCATCCTGCAGATTATCGTAAACATAACCCCAGCTGTTCTGGGAGATTACTGCACCGTGGTCTGCACCCCAAACCATCGCATTGTAGGTATCACCGCCATTTTTCTTTCCTTCAACAAAAACCTGCGAGTTGAGAATTTTGACTCCTCCGGTTCCGTCGGATCCGCCTGCTACTCCACATACTCCGATGCCGTTGTTGTTGATTGCAGCAATGGTACCGGAAACGTGGGTGCCGTGCTCAGTAGCTGTGATTGTATAACTATTGTCGTAGAAATTGCGGCTTCCGTCAGTGCCGGCAGGGATTATTACACCCTGAAGGTCTTCGTGAGACATATCGACACCGCCATCAACCACAGAGACAATGATATCTTTTGAACCGGTCGTGTAATTCTCCCATACAGGAAGGACATTAATGTCGGCACCGGCTTTCCAGGTACTCTTGGTACCGTCATTATAGTAATGCCACTGCTGGTAGAGACCCGGATCATTGAAGAAATCCGTGGAAAGACTCTTGATTCTTCTGACAGGCTCTTTGTAAACAATGCCAGGCACAGCATCCAAAGGACTAACGCCTGCTTTGGTTTCGATGTACTTCTGGTCATCGTAGCTGACCACATACCATTGATGCAGACCCGCCTTGCGATGCCTTTCCTCCCATTCTCCACCATCTTCATACAGACGCCTGATACCGGTCGCGTGCATAGCAGCGAGGGCATCATCCAGAAGCTGCATTCCAGTGCCGCGCACTCTACCTTGCATAAGCTGTCCTTCAACAGCCTCAACGGTAGTGCGGTCGAACTGAATTATAAGCTCGCCGGGAACGATGCTGGAAAGAACTTTCTTTTCCTCACTTTCCCGGGACGCAGTGTCCGGCTGCACGGCTTCCTTAACACAGGAAACCGTGCAAACAAACACGCCAAGCGCCAGTAGAAGTATTTTTTGTTTCATTACTGTTTTCTGATTTCTCCGTTTGCCTTGAAGTAACCGCAGGTGTGTCCTGAGAAGCCGCTGTCACCCCAAAGACCGCACCATACATCATCAGCGAGTGTCAAAACCTCCTCGTTAACCTTAAAGACAACAGGCTGCTCATCAACACCCTGAAGAGTTGGCTTCAAGTCAAGGGAAATGTATAGTACGCCAAAGCCCTCACCGAAGTTGCCGGCATCGAAAATCTGCCCAGGATAGAGCTGGAGCTCAGACTTGTTGTCATCGAAATATAGGAAGAGATCCAACTGGCTTTCCCAGCTATTGCCCATAGCGTCTGTGATGGCCAAGCCTCCAGCAGGAATCTTGACATTAGAATTAGGAAAGTCCTCTGATTCTCCATCTTCGCAAAGAGCGAGGTCGAACTCGATGGCTCCCGGATTCTTGCTTGTTTGCAAATCTGAACCAGCCCAGTGACCAACAAGAAGATTGAGTCCACCGTCAATATCGATGATAGTGAGTTTGCACTTGGTAGTGTTGCTGAGCTGAACACCGTCCTCAGTTACGGATACGATAGTAAACTCCAAGGTTTTGTTCTTGGTGAATACTCCGGTGGAGTCGATAGGGCAAACAACAATACTGTCGCACTTTGCCGGGTCGGTAGAAACCGTAATCACACCGGTGTTGTTTGGCATTGTGTAGTGCTTATCCAAAACGGCGTCACCTCCGGTAATCTGATAGCTTACAGTAGTAGTCAAAGGATTGGAAGAAACAAGATTTACAGGAATCTTGATTTCACCGGCATCCTCTTTCACTGTAAATGAAGTACCGCTGAAGGCGACAAACGCTTCCGTCTGGAACTCGGCTACATTGTTGCAGGAAGCAAGACCTGCAACAAGAGCGAGAAGAGTCAATGGTTTGTATATCTTTTTCATTCTTCAGTCGATATTAGTTTGTACCGTATCCAGGGTTCTGCTCAAGATTAGGGTTAATCTTGATTTCGTAGGATGGGATTGGCCAGCAGAATACTTTGTCATCAGGCTCAAGCACCTTGTCCTCGAAAGATTCAAGCGGAGTGGCCATAACAATAGAAGCCGCATTGGTCTGAGGCTTGCGGCCTTCGAAGCCGAGCTCCCATCTCTTCATATTGCTCATACGAAGACCTTCGCAGACTGTCTCCCTGTTCCACTCTTTCTGGATGTTTTCCATACTGAGAGCGGTAGGAGTAGCCTTGCGTTTTGCCTGAAGCATATTGAGATATTTCTTTGAATTGGTATTATCTCCTGACTGGAAATAACCTTCTGCTGCAATGAGATACATCTCACTGATCATAAACGGCTTGGAAGCAACGAGTCCGGTAGGAAGTCCGTTTGATGAGTAGTTCGGGTTTCCTGCATACTTGCTGAAAACATACACATTGTCGTAGTATCCACCCTCTATGCAAATCGGGTTGTCAACAACCTGATGGAACCAGGCAACTTTACGGATATCGTTGTTCTCATACAAATCCATAAGAGTCTTCGAAGGGAGGAAATATGGCCTGTAGTAAGAATAACCGGTAGGTGATTTCGAATCCTTCTCGAAAGAAGTGAAAAGGTTGTAGCCGTTCGGAGTCTCAGTCGAGCTTGCAAAAAGCTGCATAATGGCTTCTTTTCCGAGATCGGCGCTGCGCAGACTGTCGAGCTGCTTGGCAGTAGAAGCGAGTTCATAACCGGCGGCTGACTCAATAACTGAGACAGCGGTATCGGCAGCTGCTTCATACTCACCCATATCCATAAGTGCACGGGCCATCATAGCCTTGACCGCATCAGGAGTAAAATAGAGAGAGTTCGGAGTATTGGCAACCTCATAGTCAGTGAGAATTACATATGCAGAGTCAAGGTCTTCAAGAATCTGCTCATAGACTTCCTCCATAGAACTGCGCTCAGGACGGGCATTCTGGTCGTAGTGAAGCACGAGGGGAACGCAAAGGTCTGTATCTGCTGTAGCAGCGTCATACTTCGGACCGAAATGTCTTGCAAGCTGAAGGTAAGCGTAGGCACGGGCTGCACAAGCTTCGCCCTTCACAAACCTTGCATCCTCAGCCAAATCGGCAGGAGCTGCATCAGCTGCATCAATGGTGACATTGTAGTTCTTCATCGTGATGTAGTAGTTGCCCCAGAAGGACTCTACATCCTGATCGCCGGTATTGAAACCCGAGTCGGTTTTATGGATAGAGCCATAGTTGTTACCATAGCTGAGAGTAGCGTTGAATCCGTCGAACATCAATTCTTCCAAAAAGCTGTAAAAACCTCCGGTAGTAGCCTTGAAGTTCGCATAAACAGCAGTTTCAGCGCCATAAACATCATCAAGATTTGTGAAGAAACCCTTCTCCTCATCGTAGATGATGCTGCCCTCCGGATAAAGGTTCAGGTCGCAGGAAGCTAAACTGATACCCGCAAGAACGATTGCGATTGATTTTGCAAATATATTTTTCATCTCTAACATCGTTATTAATTAGAACTTAAGTTCCAAGCCGCCGAGAAGCTGGAGTGTATTTCCAGGGAGACCAAGCGTAAGGTTGGAGTCAACCTCAGGGTCCATACCCTCGTACTTGGTGAAGGTGAGGAGGTTACGTCCTGTAAGAGTTACAGATACGCTCTTGAAAAGTTTCTGGTTTTTAAGCAGCTGCTTAGGAAGGCTGTATCCTACAACGAGTGTCTTCAGACGAAGGAAAGAAGCATTCTCGATAATAGAGGTATCGAACTGCATCTCATAGCCCTTCGACCAGTCAGGATACCTTGCGTCAGTGTTGTAAGGAGTCCAGAAGTCTGAAACCCTCTTGCTCTGGTTCATACCTGAGAAGACATTAGGGTTTGCATAGAAGTATGCGTCATTGTTGATGAGATACTTGCCGCCGATGAAAGAGAAGTCAGCCCTGAGGAACAGACCCTTGTAACCTGCGTCAATACCAAAACCGCCGTTGATCGGCTCGTGACGCTTGATGCCTGTGTTCTGGGTAAGAGCAGCCTCATCGAATTCCTTGGTTGTTCTCTCAGGATCCATTGTGCAAACATCGATATCGTCACCTGGAAGATACCACATCGGAGCACCATCCTCAGGGTCAACACCTGCATAAATAGGATAGTAGTACATCACCGGACTGCCAACTACATAAGCAACACCGGTACCGGCAATCTCCCAACGATCAAGTCCGTTGAAGAGTTCGGTGACTTTCTCCCTGTTGTAGCCAAGAGCAAAGCGGGCGTTCATATAGTAGTCCCTTCCCTTGAGAAGGTTGAAGTTGAGGGAAATGTCCACACCGGAGTTCTGCATTGAGCCTACATTCGAATAAACTGATGTGAATCCTGATGTGTAAGGCTGAGGAACACTCATAAGCATATCTGAGGTGACACGGTTGTAGAAGCTGACCTCAAGGTCGATGGCATCTATAAGCCTTGTGTCAAAACCGACTGTAAGGAGCTTCTGGTTTTCCCAGGTAAGCATCTTGTTTTCCGGCTGGGCAAGGATAATACCCTTGTTGCCGTTGTAGGAACCGGCAGTGCTTACGATTCCGAGGTGGGTGTAATTACCGATTTCAGCATTACCCTGGGTACCGTAGCTTGCCTTGAAATTAAGGCTGTTGATAATGTCGGAACCCTGAAGGAAGTCTTCCTCTCCAAGTTTCCACATAGCACCTGCTGCCCAGAAGGTGGCGTTGCGCATATCGGAACCGAAGCGTGAGCTGGCATCGTTACGGACAGTCAAATCGAGAATATACTTGTCCAGATAACTGTAGTCGGCGTGTCCGAAGAATGAGAGGAACCTGTACTGGCTAAGGCTCTGCTTCATTGACATCTTGTGACTGTCATTATCCTTCGAGAAGTTGTCAAGGACCATATAACGGTCATCGGTAATACCGGAGCCGTAAGCGGATACACTCTTGTAAGTATAATCAATGTACTCCTGACCTCCGAGGATGGAGACAGTATGGTCGCTGCCGAGATGGAGCGTGTACTCAAGAGTGTTGGTAAGGGTTACCTTGTTCTGCAGATAAGTACCCTTCTGAATCATTCCGGAGCCGCCCATAAACTCAGCTGAAGGCATTCCGTAACGGTCAAGAAGTTGAAGAGCAGCATCAGCCCCCACGCGGGTAGTCCAAATGAGGTTCTTTACAGGCTCAATTTCCACGAAAGAGGAAGCCTGAAGACGGAAGGTGTTGTACTGGCACTTGTAGGTATCGTCAGAATAATAGTAGTACGGGTTGTAGATACCGTTGCTGAACTTGACAGGAGAAACAATTTCCTTCTCATTGCCATTCTCATCCACTACTGTTTCAGTTGCAGGATAGAGAGGGTTGAGCATAAATGAAAGACCTCCGGAAAGATAGTTTGCATCCAGATTGTTGGAATCACTCCAATTGTCATTGCTCTGAGTGACTGAATAAGTTCCGTTGAGGTTTGCACCTACCTTAATCCAATCTTTAGGACGGGCCTGAATGTTGGAACGCACGGTGTAACGGTCATAGTAGTTACCGATGGTATTACCGTCCTGGTGGAACTGTGAAATACCGAGCATATAGGCAATCTTGCTGCTGCCACCCTCGATAGTCACATCATTCTGATACTGAGGATTATTGAGCCTCTGCAGATACATATACCACTTGGTATCAGCGGTAAATCCCTTGCTAGTATAGGTGTTGTAAATCTGGTCTGCGGTCATAAGTCCTGACCTCATCCAGAAATTCTTCAACTCATCGGCAGTCATCATATTGTCATAGAACTGCTTGTTTGTAAGAGTTGAGATACCATACTGGGAAGTTACGGTAATGGTAGCCTCAGAGTCGTACTTTCCGCTCTTGGTTGTCACATAAACAACACCGTTTGCACCCATTGAACCGTAGATGGAGGTAGAGGATGCATCCTTGAGGACAGTCACACTGAGAATGTCGTTAGGGTTCATTGCCATAACGGCGCCGCTGGATGACTGGATACCATCAACGATGAAGAGAGGCTCGGATGTGGTTCCGAGGGAACCGGTTCCGTGAATCTTCATAGAGATGTTGTTGTCTCCCGCTACACCACCGGTACTGAGAACCTGCATACCAGCAACCTGACCCTGAAGGAGGTCGAGTGCGGATGCTGCCGGGGCGTTCTTAACTGCATCGCCCTTGATGGTGGCTACCTGTCCGACAATATTGCCCACTTTCTTTGCTGAACCGTATCCTACGAATACGGTACCCTCGAGTGCCTGGGCATCAGGTTCGAGCCGGATGTCAATCGCTGATTTTCCGTTGACAGCGACCTCTGTGGTTACATAACCGAGGCAGGATACTGTCAGGACTCCCTTTGCGGGAACCGCGATTGTGTAGTTGCCAAATACGTCTGTGAGAGCGTAAGTGGTCGCATCGCCCTTGAGCTGGACGGCCGCACCCGGAATCGCTTCGGATGTTGTCGCATCAAGCACAAAACCGGAGACCGTTATGGTCTGAGCCGATGCGGATGCGAGGGCCGCGAAAGCCAAGATGGCTGTGAAAAAAAGTTTGATTTTTTTCATAAGCATTAATTTAACAATACACTATAACTGTTGATACATTATATTCAAAACAGTCCAAGGGCAACAAAGTTAGAATTATTTTTTTTCTTTTCAAACTGAAAGCAGGACAAACTTGCCTGTCTATCCGCTTGAGATAAAGATTTTCTCACGGGAATCAGAAAGAGCATCAGTGGAAATACTTAACTTTTATAAGTTACAAAATCATTTTCCTTAAAAAGTATTGAAAATCCAGCCCTTGAATTTACATTTACAAACTTACCCACAATTCGGGACAATAATTGTAGTATAGAAAAATGCGTATATTTGTGGATTATGGATATCAAGAAATTCAATCTTTACAACAAAATAGCCGCGGCGGCAGCCCTGGTCATCTCGGCGGTGACCTATCTGCTGACCATCGAGCCGTCGGCTTCGTTCTGGGATTGCGGCGAATTTATCGCATCATCATACAAGCTGGAAGTGGGGCATCCTCCGGGGAACCCGGTATTCCAGCTTTTCGCGCGCATATTCACCCTTATGGGGGACGGTGCCCACGCGGCGGTGCTGGTCAATGCGATGAGCGCGCTGTGCTCCGCGTTCACCATATTCTTCCTGTACCTTACTATAGTATGGTTCGTGCGCAGGCTGATTAAGCCTGAGGGGGACGGCAGCTACAGCACGGGCGCCGCGATTGCCATTTTCGGCAGCGGACTGGTAGGGTCACTTGCCTATTGCTTCTCCGACACCTTCTGGTTCTCGGCCGTTGAAGGCGAAGTTTATGCAATGTCCAGCATCTTCACCGCGCTGGTGTTCTGGGCTATGACCAAGTGGTACGACAAGGCCGACGAGCCGCACGCGAACAGGTGGATAGTGCTGATTGCCTTCCTTATGGGCCTGAGCATCGGCGTGCACCTGCTGAACCTGCTGGCCATCCCGGCTCTGGTGTTCATGTACTATTTCCGGCAGAAGCCGGCCTACAGTTTCTGGGAATATGTAAAGATTTTCCTGCTCGGCGTGGTCATCCTGGCGGTGATTCTGTTCGGCATCATCCCTTGGCTGCCGAAGCTGGCGGCATACTGCGACCTGTTCTTCGTGAATACGCTGGGCCTGCCGTACAACAGCGGCGCTGCCTTCTTTATGATAGCCGTACTCGCGCTTTGCATCTGGGGAATGTTCGCCACCCTGAAGAAGGGCAAGGTGCTGCTCAACACGACGCTTACCTGCCTGACCGTCATCATCATAGGTTTCTCCATCTTCTCGGTTGATATCATCCGCAGCTGCGCCAAGACTCCTACCAACGAGTACCAGCCGGACAACGCCTTCACCCTCGTGCGCTACCTTTCGCGCGAGCAGTACGGCAAGACTCCGCTCATCTACGGGCAGTACTATGATGCTCCTTACGAGCTGAAGACCACGAAGTACTGGGCGCCGGTGGACGGCAAATACAAGAAAGTGGACGGTCCTGTGGATGCGGCCTACCACAGCAGCGGCAAGATGCTCTTCCCGCGTATGTGGAGCAATTCGGGCGACGGCCAGTACGAGCGCTTCTACGAGGCCTACACCGAAGGCAAGGGCACCAAGGTCGCAGGCTCTTCGACACGAAAACCTACGATGGGCGCCAACCTCGCCTATTTCTTCGACTACCAGCTTAACTGGATGTACTGGAGATACTTCATGTGGAACTTCGTGGGCCGCCAGAACGACATCCACTCCCCGTCACCGGGCAATATCTTCCACGGCAACTGGGAGAGCGGCATCAAGTTTATAGACAACGCACGCCTCGGAGACCAGAGCGATGCTCCGGCGTCACTCGCGCAGAACAAGGGCAAGAACCATTATTTCTTCCTGCCTCTTCTGCTGGGAATCATAGGCCTTTGCTTCCAGTTCGGCAGGGACCGCAGGGGATGCTGGCTCAACTTCCTTATGTTCTTTATGACGGGTATTGCCATTGTGCTCTACCTCAACCAGCCTCCGTTCCAGGTTCGTGAGAGGGATTATGCCTATGCCGGCTCATTCTATTTCTTCTCAGTGTGGATAGGCCTTGCGGTAGCGGCTATATACCAATGGATTACCAAGGCAACCAAGGGCAAGGGCGGCACCGCAGCGGCAGCAGCTGTCAGCGTAGCGTGCCTGTTCGTTCCGGCGCTGATGGGAGCCCAGAACTGGGATGACCACGACCGCTCCAACAGGAGTACCGCGGTGGAGCTTGCTTCCAACTACCTCAACTCCGTAGGCCCGAACGGCTACCTGATTACCCACGGTGACAACGACACCTTCCCTCTGTGGTACGCCCAGGAGGTGGAGGAAATACGCACCGATGTGCGCATACTCAACACTTCCCTGCTAGGCACCGACTGGTACATTGACCAGATGAAGTATGCGGTCAACGAGTCCGCACCTCTCCCGCTCTCCGTGCCTCAGAGCCAGTATCTGTACGGCACGAACGAGTATGTCCCTATCGTGGAGAGCCGCGAGTGGCAAGAGATGAATATCCACGATGTGATGCGCATCGTGCGCCATCCTCAGCTCAAGGTATCGCTGCAGAGCGGCAGGAAAGTGGATTATATCCCTGCACGCAAGATTGTGGTGCCGGTAAACAAGGAAAATGTACTGCGCAGCGGCATACTGTCCGAGGAGTTTGCGGACGAAATCCCGGAGAGCATCACGCTCACCATACCTAAGGGCAAGGATTTCATCACGAAGCCTGAGCTGTTCCTGCTCGACCTGCTGGACGGCTACGACTGGTCAAGGCCTCTGAATATGCTCAATATGGGAGGAGACATCAATATAGGCATCAAGGACTACCTGATGTACGAGGGTTATTCGTACAAGTTCGTGCCTATACGCAACAAGCCTGCCACTCTGGAGCCGGGCAAGATTGACCTCGATGCCCTGTACCGCAGGATGACGGAGGTTTACAGGTTCGACGCGCTCTCGCGCACGGATTATTTTGTGGATTACCAGAATATGTACACCCACCTCGGAGTGATGTCGGTGCGCCAGCTGCACTGCACAGCCGCCAAGGCTTTCCTGAAGGCAGGACAGAATGAGCGTGCTCTCGAGATGCTTGAGCAGTGCGAAAGGGTGATGCAGGCCTACCCGCTGGAGTCCATCCCGGTAGGATTCACCTCCAACGATTATATGGTAGTATCTATGGTGCAGATGTACTACGCCCTCGGGCAGAAGCAGAAGGCGGACGAGCTTGCGCTCCAGATGTCGGTCGAACTGCTTCAGTCGGCTGCTTTCTATGTGCAGTATTACGAATGGGCAAAGACCGAGTGCGAGGATTGCCTGAGCTACCTGTACTACCTTGGCGACGTGGTGCGCGCCGGTGGCAACACCGAGCTTGCGGATGTGCTCGACGCCCAGATAAAAGAGGTTTACGGCTTTACAGAGGATTAACGGATAAGCCTTACCACTATCGAGAGCGGGAGATTCTTGCCGAAGCTGTCACGCAGGGCAAGTTCCCCGCTCTCGAGTTTATAGTCCCCCTTCAGTCCGAAGGCTTCCCTGACGACGGTCTCGCCGAGCAGGGCGCTGTAGCCGTTGGAATAGAGGTTGAGTACAAGGAAACTGTCCTTTGGCTTGAGGATGAGATTGACGGTGCGCAGCATATCGAAGAGGCAGTCGTCGAGCTTCCATCGCTCTCCGTCCGGGCCGTGCCCGTAGGCAGGCGGGTCCAGGATGATGCCATCGTAGAGATGGCCGCGGCGGGCTTCCCGCTTTGCGAATTTCATTGCGTCCTCCACTACCCAATGTATGCCGTCCAGACCCGTATTGTCCATATTGCCCCGCGCCCAGTTTACCACCTGGCGAACGGAGTCGAGATGGGTTACGTCCGCTCCGGCAGCCTTTGCTGCGAGTGATGCGGCGCCTGTATAGGCGAAGAGGTTGAGTACCTTCGGGGCCGGTGCATTATCTGCCGAAGCCTTGGCGGCAAGCGCGCGGGTGCGGGAGTAGATGAATTCCCAGTTGGGCGCCTGCTCGGGAAATACGCCCACGTGCTTGAAGGAGGTGAGGCCGAGACGAAGGTCAAGGCGCAACCCTTTCTGCTGCCCGGGATAGACTATCCTCCACTGCTCGTCCATACGCTTTTCCTTGCTCCAGGTTCCTACATCCTCCTTTCCGGCTTTGCCGAATCCGGCACCGGGGGTGAAACGGGTATGCATCTTAGCGGCCCACTGTTCGGGGCTCAGAGACGGGGTCCAGATGGCCTTCGGCTCGGGACGCGCCATAATGTAGCTGCCGAAACGCTCGAGCTTTTCGCCGTTTCCGCTGTCGATGAGGGCGTAATCACGCCAGTTTTCTGAAGGGTACTCTACCATAGCGGTGCAAAGATATTGAATTATTTGCTAAATTTGCGGCCGTTAGAATCAACAACTAAATCTATTATAAGAAATGGAAATCAGAAACTACGACTTCGCTGGCAAGAAGGCCATCGTAAGAGTTGACTTCAATGTCCCTATTCAGGAAGGAAAAATTACCGACGACACCCGCATCCGCGGAGCTGTCCCTACCCTCAAGCTCATCCTTGAGAAGGGTGGTGCGCTCATCATTATGAGCCATATGGGAAAACCTAAGGGAAAGGTTAAGCCTGAGCTCAGCCTTGGCCAGATCAGGGAGGCTGTTGCAGCCGCTCTCGGTGTGCCTGAGGTGAAGTTTGCTCCTGACTGCGCACACGCTGACGCAGAGGTTGCAGCCCTGAAGCCGGGCGAGGTGCTCCTTCTCGAGAACCTCCGCTACTACCCTGAAGAGGAGGGCAAGCCGGTCGGAATCGACAAGGAAGATCCTGCATACGAGGCTGCAAAGAAGGAAATGAAGGAGAGGCAGAAGGAGTTCGCAAAGAAGCTCGCTTCCTATGCTGACTGCTATGTGATGGATGCCTTCGGCACCGCACACCGCAAGCACGCTTCCACTGCAGTGATTGCCGACTATTTCGCAGATGACGACAAGATGCTCGGACTCCTTATGGAGAAGGAGGTCAGCGCTGTCGACAATGTGCTTTCCAACATCAAGCGTCCTTTCGTTGCCATTATGGGCGGCTCCAAGGTCAGCACCAAGATCGGTATCATCGAGAACCTTCTCGGCAAGGTGGACAGGCTGATTCTCTGCGGAGGTATGACCTACACCTTCGTTAAGGCTCACGGCGGAGAAATCGGTTCTTCAATAGTTGAGCTCGACAAGCTCGATGTTGCTCTCGGAGTTGAGGAGCTTGCAAAGAAGAACGGAGTGGAACTTGTGCTCTGCACCGATTCAGTGGTTACCAACGGACTGGATTTCGGCACTATGAGCGTTAAGGAAGGAGCTGAAATCAAGGTTTGTCCTTCAAATGCAATCCCTGAGGGATTCGAGGGTGTGGATGCTGGTCCTGAGAGCCGCGAAAGATTTGCAGCTGCCATCAAGGGCGCAAAGACCATTCTTTGGAACGGTCCTGCAGGAGTGTTCGAGTGCGATGCTTTCGCTGAGGGCTCAAAGGCTATCGGACAGGCTGTTGCAGAGGCTACCGCAGAGGGTGCTTTCTCTCTGATTGGCGGCGGCGACTCAGTTGCTTGCGTAAACAAGTTCGGTCTTGTGGACAAGGTAAGCTACATCTCAACCGGCGGCGGCGCCCTGCTTGAAGCTATTGAGGGCAAGGTTCTCCCGGGAGTTGCAGCTATCCGCAAATAATCGCTTTCAGAATTGAACGATTGGAAAAAACGTTTGGGGATGGTCTATTCGACCAACCCCAATTTTCAGTTTATAACTGAAGAGGAAAAGGAGCCCCAAACCCTGGAGCCTTCCCGGCAGAAGCTTATCGTAAGCATTGACCGGAGCGGACGTGCAGGAAAGCAGGTTACTCTGGTCAAAGGCTTTGTGGGCTCGCAGGAGGACCTCGCAGCCCTGGGCAAACAGCTCAAGGTCAAGTGCGGAGTCGGCGGAACTGCCAAGGATGGAGAAATCTGCATCCAGGGAGATTTCCGGGACAAGGTGACCGAACTCCTGAAAGGGATGGGATATAACGCAAAACGGGGCAACTGACGATGTTCCAGGACTTTCCCAACGGTGTGTTATGGCTTTCGCAGGAGGCTCTGCCTGCAGTCCAGACTCAGATGTCGTTGACAGGCAAGCCGCTCAACGATATCCTGAGCGTGGTTTTCCTGTTTGTCGTGATATGCGACATCAAGGACTTCTTCATTATCTGGAGGCCTCTGGCACCTGCTCTCGCGAGGTGGAAACCGTTGCTGGCACTGGAATACAATATGCAGCTCGCCCGCACACGCAACCGGCTTGCCGGGCTGCTGTTTGTCCCTTTCTGTCTGGTTGCGGACTGGGCGGGGCTGACTCCGCTGACGCTGCTGCAGTTTGCCGCAGCTATGGCGGTTGCCGGGCTGCTGAAGTGGGCCCTATCACGGATACTGTCACACAAAAGGGTATCGCAGGACAACTGGAATGCAGCAGTGCACGCCTGTTTTACGCTGTTTATCGTCCTTTCCGTCATAAGCGTGCTCTCGGCCGGCATTATGGGAGCTTTCGGGGTATATGAGAATGTGGCAAGAATCGTATTGTATGTTGAAACAGGGCTGTTCTACCTGCTGTCTCTGACTAGGGAGGCACAAATTCTCAATTCAAATTGCGGCCCTTTGCGCAGTTTTTTGTATCTTTGCGCCCTTGAATTGCCGCCGGCTGCAGTTTTGGCCTCTGCCATTCTGCTTTTCGGTTAAATATCAGTTAGTTAGAGAATGAGCGTTAAAAGAATTCTGATTTCACAGACCGCCCCAAGCAACTTAGCCGCATACACCGCAATAGAAGAGAAATACGGGGTAACGATTGACTTTTATCCTTTTTTCAAGATAGAGCCGCTGAGTTCGAAAGAATTCAGGACTCAGAGAGTGAACCTTCCGGACTACACCGCCGTGGTATTCTCTTCCCGTGTTGCGATTGACGCATATTTCAAACTGTGTGAGGAAGCCCGTTTCAAGGTGCCGGAGACAATGAAGTACTTCTGCACTTCCGAGCTTATTGCAATGTACCTGCAAAAGCACATAGTTTTCCGAAAGAGGAAAATCTTCTTCGGCCAGGGTACTCCGGATTCGATACTCAAGCTTATCGGGACCAAGCACAAGGACGAAAAGTTCCTCATTACCACTTCCGATGCATCCAAAGCAGGTGCAATTACCGACCTGTTTTCACAGGCGGGACTGGATTATACTGTGGCAGAGCTTGTGAAGTCCATCAACCAGCCTCTTCAGGAAATCAATCCGGCAAGCTATGATGCCATCGTGATGTACAATCACGCTGATGTGACTTCCCTTCTGGAGAGCTATCCTGATTTCAAACAGGGGGATACCAAAATCATCTCCTACGGCAAGGGCGTGGTGAGCGCCATCGAGAAGGCCGGTCTGGAGATTGCCATTCAGGCTCCGACCCCTGAGATTACTTCTGCGGCACGCGCAATAGAGGTGCTGCTTTCAAGCAAATAAAATGAACGATGGGCAGCTCCATAACTTTCCGAAATCAGAGAAACTCTGCGGGAAACTGAGAATCGCCTCCCTTATGGAAGGCGGTCACTGGAGCTCGACTGCCCATTTGCGTTTCTGCTGGAAGCGTGTCTCCTCCGGCTCGGAAGATTCCAACCGGCTTGTCATCAGCGTTCCGAAGCGACATTTCAAACGCGCGGTCAAGCGCAATCTGCTTAAAAGGCGCATACGCGAGGCCTACAGGCTGAACAAGACTCTGCTCCCGCCTTCGGGTGTGGATATCCTGTTTGTATGGAGCTCCGCTGAGCTCTGCGACTTCCGCACCATCGAAGCGGAAATGATTCAGAGCCTGCAGCGAATAGCCTCAAAAATCGGGGAAACCGGGTAAATCGACTGAAAAAATTTCGGGGAAATCGGAAAAATGAAAATAAAGACTATCCTTTCCGCACCGTTCATATTGCTGATAAAATTTTATCAGCTGTGCATTTCTCCGCTCAAGCCGCCGACCTGTCGTTTCACACCGACCTGCTCGCAGTATGCCCTTGAGGCTTTCCGCAAATACGGTCCGCTGAAGGGTTTCTGGCTATCGCTCAAGCGCATTCTGCGCTGCCATCCCTGGGGCGGCAGCGGCTATGACCCGGTACCTTGAGGATTAATCTTGAATCAAGGCTAAATTGGTAGGACAAGCATCCTTCCATTGTTTTACTTCGCGTTTGGAAACTCTTGAATAAGTTCTCACAAGCACCTTATTGTCCACATCACCATGCGCAGTGATATAATAGTTATTTCCGATGTACACTACAGTTCTATAGTTAAGGTTGTTTGCAGTCTCATCATAGGACACTGTTTTAAAAAAGTACCCCTTCTCTTTAAATATATACATCACCATCTCTTCGTCTGAAACAAGTGCAAATCTTAATGCAGTATTACCGATTGTACATTCTTCCCAATTTCCATCTATATCCACCAGCTGTCTTTTTGTTTCCTGCCAACCGTAACGTCCAAATTTATTCAAGAGTGTGGTCTTGGAGATTGGATGATTTGCTTTTACCTCAGGAAGAAATCCCTCTCTAGTCGTGAAAGAAAACAAATCTTCATAATCAATGTGTTCTTCTTCATATTTGCTGCATGAAGAAAACAATATTAAACAAGAGAGTGAGAGGATGATATTCAAGATTCTTTTCATAATGCGGTGTAATTAGTATTGTATTAATTCAGGAACATGTCTATTGACAACGGAATAATCACGCTTGTCAATATCGATAGGGTTAGAGTATTGGTATATTTCCTTCATAAGATAATAATCGATGGGAATCGATGTACTACCTTCCGGGACCACAACTGTTTCATATGTAATGTCATTTGATAAACTGCCTTGTGCATTAGTACGTGACCAATGCTTCGCTAACCTGATAATCCTTGGGAATTGAATGGAGACAGGAATTGTACAGGCTTTGTCTTCGTAGAAACGAATGTTTACATTAACCCATGCTTGATACCTTTCCTCGTAGTATGATTCAAAATCTTCAACAACTCTGTCAACTGTTGTTTCTAATCGATGATATGGAGGGCCATAAATTGACTGTATTGCTTCAATGTCTCCTGCCGAGAGTGTTGTACCTGATACTGTAGGCCTGCCTGTATCTTTTACAGTAATTGTGTACACGGAGGGATTTATCACAAAATTGGGGTCTGTGATTATGCCATCGTATAACATGAGAGAGTTGAAATCAAACGGACCCGTATTGTATCCAGTGTATTGAGACTCAGTATATTTCATAAAAGCGAACTCTTTCTCCCCTTTAATATTATTGAAGTTTATGGTGATATAATCGTCCCTATCTGTTCGGGAGTGTTCGTGAAATATACCTAATGAATGCAACACCTCATGCATAATTACACTGATATTGGTAACATTCTTTATATTGATTACTTGTCTTCCGCCCTGCTTGCCAATATAAGAGTTATTACCAGACGACGAATGGTAGAAGTAAATATAATCAGATGTATTTGAGGTTTTTGGATAAAAAACCAAACCAGTAGCAGCAGCAATACTATCCATCGCAGCTATAGCATATTGTTCATATTTTTCAAAATTGCTATTGAATGAATATGCAATTCTTCCATTTGGCCAATAAAACAAAGCTTGATCAGCACGAACAGCCCCTCTACTTGATGTTGATGAAATAGCATCAATATTCAAATCCGACATTAAAATATCACCCTCTAAAATATATGCGCTATCTACAACCTCAACAATAAGGCCATTAGAGAGGGTATCCAATTGACAGAATCGAATTGATGCGGCTGATTGTGACAAGGGCATCTCTATAGACCCGCTGTAATTTTGACTTGTTTCATAAAAATTCTCACGAACACAAGAAAGCAATAATGAACTAAAAGCAAGTAAAATAAATAGTATCTTTTTCATACAACAAAGGTTAGTGTTTCTGTAAAGGTAAAGTAAAAAATACGAACAATCAATACAACACCCGGCACCTTAGTCTTCCTTCGGGGCGGGTTTGACGATTGCGATGGAGATTTCGTAGAGAAGATAGATTGGGCAGAATACCACCGCGAGGGTGAACGGGTCTCCCGTTGGAGTGATAACCGCTGCAAGAATCAACAGCACCACGATAGCGTGACGGCGGTATTTTCGCAGAAGCTCCTTGTTGATAATCCCGAAACTGGAGAGCACCCAGGCAAGCACCGGAATCTCGAACACCAATCCCATCACGAAAACAATTGACAGGAAGGTACTTATGTAGGAGTCCAAAGAGATTTGGGTAACAATGTCGGTGCCAATGTGATAGCCTGCAAGGAAGCGGAAAGTCAAAGGGAAAACCAGCAGATAACCCACCGCACAGCCCATATAGAAAAGGGTCGCAACGCCAAGCAGAGCCGCTCTGATGCCCTTTTTCTCATTAGGATACAGGGCAGGCTTTACAAACATCCAAAGTTCCACCAGCAGATAAGGGAAAATCACGATGAGCGAAAGCCACAGGGAGGTCTTCATATGGGTAAAGAACGGTGTGGTGACATTGATATTGATGATGTCCACCTTGAAGTCTCCCGGGAACAGTCCTCCGAGAGCCTTGTACATAAAGAAGTCCCCGTTTGCGGGCGCAAGAATCACAGTATCGAAGATGGACGGCATCGCAGCGAAAGCGGCGACAAATACGATTACCAGAGCGATAAGCACCCTGAAAATCGACCAGCGCAGGACCTCCAGATGGTCCCAGAACGACATCTGACCGTCCGCCATCCCCTACTTCTTGTCTTCGTCGTCCAAATCGAGGTCCTTGCGGACATCGTTCATTCCGTCCTTGAAACTCTTGACTCCCTTGCCGAGTCCCCGCATCAGCTCAGGAATCTTCTTGCCTCCGAACAGGAGGAGCACCACCAAGGCAACGATAAGAATCTCACCGGTGCCGATATTCTGCAAAAAAAGTAGATTTCCCATTTCTAATCAAGTTTTAAAACGGCCATAAATGCAGACTGAGGCACCTGTACGGTACCTATCTGACGCATTCTCTTTTTTCCTTCCTTCTGCTTTTCGAGGAGCTTGCGCTTGCGGCTCACATCTCCTCCGTAGCACTTCGCCGTAACATCCTTGCGCACCTGCTTGACGGTCTCGCGTGCGATGATTTTGGCACCGATTGCAGCCTGGATAGGAATATCAAACTGCTGTCGCGGAATCAGGTCCTTGAGCTTCACGCACATCTTGCGTCCCAGGTCGTAGGCATTATCTTCGTGAATTAGGGTCGAAAGGGCATCGGCAGGCTCTCCGTTGAGCAATATGTCCAAACGCACCAGCTTCGCAGGCCGGAAATCTGTAAGGTGGTAATCGAAGGATGCATAGCCCTTGGACACGGTCTTGAGCTTGTCGTAGAAGTCGAATACTATGGAGGAGAGCGGCATGTCGTAGTTGAGCTCTACCCGGTCAGCTGTGATGTAGTGCTGGCTGACAAGAGTGCCGCGACGGTCGAGGCAGAGCTTCATTATCGGGCCGAAGAACTCCGTCTTGGAGATAATCTGCGCACGGATGAACGGCTCTTCGATATGGTCGATGAGAGTTGGTGAAGGCAGACCCGAAGGGTTGTGCACATCGATTACCTCACCCTGCGTGGTATAGACCTTATAGGAAACGTTCGGAACGGTGGTAATGACATCCATATCGAATTCCCTGAACAGGCGCTCCTGCACGATTTCGAGGTGCAGCAGTCCGAGGAAGCCGCAGCGGAAGCCGGAGCCGAGCGCAAGCGAGCTTTCCGGCTCATAGACAAAGGACGCATCGTTGAGTTTGAATTTCTCAAGTACGGTGCGCAGTTCTTCGAATTTGGCTGCATCAACCGGATACATACCCGCGAAGACCATAGGCTTGACCTCCTCAAAGCCGGCAATTGCCTGACTGCACGGGCGCTCCGCGAGGGTTATGGTATCGCCCACCTTTACTTCTGAGGCGCTCTTGATGCCGGTAATCACATAGCCTACATCTCCGCACTCCACGTTTGGAGTCGGGATGAGTTTCATACGCAGAAGACCCACTTCCTCAACATCATAATCTTCGCCCGTAGCTACAAAACGCATCCTGTCGCCTTTGCTGATGGAGCCGTTCTTGATTTTGAAGTAGGCAATAACGCCGCGGAAAGGATTGAAGACGGAGTCGAAGATGAGGGCCTGCAGAGGCGCATCCGAATCTCCTTTCGGAGCCGGGATTCTGTCAACTATTGCATCAAGGATTGGCGCTACACCCTCTCCGGTGCGTGCAGACACCCTGAACACATCCTCAGGGTCGCAGCCGATGAGGTCGCAGATTTCGTCTGTTACGACTTCGACCTGGGCGGAGTCCATATCTATTTTGTTGAGCACAGGGATGATTTCCAGACCGTGGTCTATAGCCATATAGAGGTTGGAGATGGTCTGAGCCTGCACTCCCTGGGTAGCATCCACCACCAGAAGGGCGCCCTCGCAGCTGGCAATGCTTCGGGAGACCTCGTAGGAGAAGTCCACGTGGCCCGGAGTATCGATGAGGTTGAGCTTGTACTGCTCGCCGCCACGCTTGTACACCATCTGAATCGCGTGGCTCTTGATTGTGATGCCCTTCTCCTTCTCGAGGTCCATATCGTCCAGGACCTGATTTTCCATATCGCGCTGCGCGAGCGTGCCGGTGAGTTCGAGAAGCCTGTCGGCCAGCGTGCTCTTGCCGTGGTCGATGTGGGCTATTATGCAGAAATTTCGGATGTTCTTCATTTCGGCACGAAAATACACAATTTCAGCGAGAATTTCGGCATTTCTGCGGTTTATTGTAAAAGTGCGAATCTTTGAACGATTTGTAAATGCGCACAAAAATACAGGTCTGCTACATTTGTCGTCAGAAAGAAAACCAACACAATTCTAATAATCATGAAAAAGTATTTCAGCATTCTCATTGCGGCAGCAGCTATTGCCTGCGCTGCATCTTCCTGCCAAAAGGACCCGGTGGACAACACAGTCTATACCGTAGAATATCAGGCGCCGACAGGCGTTGTAGGTGTAGGCAATGAAGTTGTCTTTGCCGACCTTTCCCTCAATGCTACTTCAAGAGCCTGGACTTTCGAAGATGGAGAACCGGCAAGTTCTCAAGCATCAGAAGTAAAGGTCAAGTTCCAGTCTGCCGGACAGAAGACCGTTACCCTTGCTGTTACCTTCAAAAACAACAAGACCATTACCGAAACAATCAAGGTTACAGTTGCAGACCCTATCCAGGGTACAATCGCTGCAGAGGGCGTTACCCCGCTCGGTTGCATCAAGACCGGTGCAGCCACCAAGTTCTCCATTGCTGATGCTACAGGTGATGCAGACAAGTATGAGTGGACATTCGAGGGCGGCACTCCGGCTACATCAACTGAAGCCAACCCTGTTGTTACTTTTGAGAACGCCAACCGCCTGGGTGCAGCCATCAGCTGCAAGTTGACACGAAGCGCAGACGGTGCAAGCGAGACCGTTAAGACATCTTATATTATCGGCCGCTACCCTGTCAACCGTCCGAATGCGGAGGCCGGTTATGACCCGTATTCTTTCGAAATGCAGCAGACTTGGGTTTGCGGTCTTTGGACCACCAAGGAAGAAGCCGACAAACTCAGTTTTGCAAACGAAGGTGCAGAGGGCACGGCTCATTCCCTCAAAGTTCCTGCTTTCGCAGACTGCGCTTATCCTGCACTCGTATATCGTGACAACTGGTGCACAAATTCAGCTCTTGAGCCAGGCAAGAAGTATGTTCTTTCCTTCGA
Source organism: Candidatus Cryptobacteroides sp. (assembly GCA_051869975.1). Classification (GTDB taxonomy): domain Bacteria; phylum Bacteroidota; class Bacteroidia; order Bacteroidales; family UBA932; genus Cryptobacteroides. The sequence continues at coordinate 41,833 of JBJEBK010000029.1, forward strand.
CCACAAGGCTGTCTATAACGGCGAGCCTGATAATTTCAGCGGTATAGGAGTCATTCTGTTCAACCAACTGTCTGACTGGTCCTACAATCCATATTTCGACATAGCTGCAGGCTCTGGCTTCGACAAATACAGGACTGACGCATTTGTTGACCAGGCTCAGATAGGATTGTTCGAGATTTATCCGGGAATCAGCGAAGAGGACGGCAGCATCATCAATGAGCCTCTCTTCTGCGCCACCGACTGGAAGCACGTCGAGATTGAGTTCACCTGCCCTGACCTCTATCAGGGAGCAAATCTTCTCAATGTCTGGCCATACCTCGTTTGCTACAACTACGCCAGCAATCTTGACTACATTCTCATTGACGAAGTCTATATTTCAATCGTAGAAGAATAACCTGAATATGAAAAGGACAATAGCAATATTGTCTGCCATATTCTCCTGCGTCCTGGCATTTGCCCAAATAGAAATCACGGGTGTTGTAAAGGACGAATCGGGCGAGCCGATACCTGGAGCCGCTGTCTATATCAGCGACTCCATGGTCGGCACCGTAACCGACCTGGACGGAAAATGGCAGATGGAGGTTTCCGACAATTCGGCCCGACTGACTGTCAGCTGCATAGGCTACGAAGACCAGACAATAGTGGTCGGGACCCGCAGAACGTTCAGTGTAGTTCTGAAAGTCTCTGCCAATTTCATTGAAGAGGCTGTCGCGGTAGGTTACGGAACCATGAACAAAAAAGACCTCACCGGCGCGGTATCTTCCATCAAATCGGAGGCTTTGGAAAACAAGGTCCTGTTTTCGGTTGATGATGCTCTTGCAGGCGGAGTTGCCGGACTTATGGTTTCGTCTTCTTCCGGCAAGCCCGGCGCCGAGACCAATATGCTGCTTCGCGGAGCCAACTCACTTTCCGGCTCCACTGCGCCCCTGGTGGTAGTGGACGGCTTCCCGCTGTTCGATGTATCAACCGGTTCGGGCGGAGCCAGCGATTACGATACGGGGATGTCTTCGCTTTCACTAATCAATCCTGATGATATCGCCTCCATCGAGGTGCTCAAGGATGCATCTGCAACAGCGATTTACGGAAACCGCGGCTCCAATGGAGTAATTCTCATCACTACCAAGAAGGGCCGACAGAATGGAGGTAAAATCCAGTACAATTCATATTTCGGAGTGCAGCAGATGGATAGAAGATATCCGGTGATGGATTTCTACCAGTATGCCGAATACCAGGCACTTACCAATGACAGCAACTGGCTGTTCTTCGACACCGCCACCCAGCAGCCCCGGCGTTACGACCCGGGAGTGAGGACCCGCGACTGGCAGGACGAAATCTACCGTACCGGTTTGCTGCACAACCAGTCCCTTTCTGTCTCCCACTCTACCGAAAAGACAAATTTCCTCTTCTCCGGCTCTTTTATGGACAACCAGTCGGTGCTGATTTGCACGGATTGGCGCAAGTTCACCGCCAAAGCAACTGTTGACCATTATTTCACGGACCACGTCCGTATGGGTATAGACATAAGCTACAGCCGTGTTGAGGATGAAGGTGTCCCGACGGGAGGAGAAGGACTTACCCAGGTAGCCGGCGTAATCATCGAGGCTCTCATTGCACCGCCGTATGATTTCGATGACGAGACCTGCACCTTTATGCGCAGGGCCGGGGTATCTCAGGATGACATCAATTCCTATAAGGCGAATTACCGCAACAACCCCGTTACCACGGCCAATGATTCGCAGCTCAGCAAGATTATGAACAGGAGCATCATCAATTCATATTTCGAAGCAGACCTGCTTCCGGACCTTCTGCTGAGAATCACTGCAGGCTTTGACAACTATTCCCTCAAGGACCGTCAATTCTACCCTACAACCACACCTCGCGGATATTTCTATCAGGGACAGGGGCTGATTTCAAGCTCCGAGGCGAGCAGTTGGATTAACGAGAACACTCTGACCTGGCGTCCTACCTTCGGCAAGCACCGCCTCAATGTGCTGCTCGGCATGTCGGAGCAGGGCTATACCAACTATTTCGACCAGGCGGAAGCCCAGCAGTTCGAGTACGAAGGTCTCGGCTTCAACAATATGCAGATGGCTACCGTTTTCAACAGTTTCTCAAGCAAGGGGCAGACTCGCTTCATTTCCTTTATGGGCCGTGCCAACTATTCATACGACAGCCGCTACACTGCAACACTTACAGTACGCCGGGACGGAAGTTCGAATTTCGTTGCCAACAAATGGGGAACATTCTTCTCCGGTGCAGCAGCATGGAATATTGACCAGGAGGCATTTATGAAGAACCGGAGCCTGGTCAGCACCCTCAAGCTGAGGGCAAGCCTCGGACAAGTGGGCAACTCCAATGTCCCGACCAACGGCTCCTATGCCCAGCTGGCAAATACGCGCTATTCTTATGGCGGAAATGCCGCCGTGGGACAGGTGGCTTCTTCGCTTGCAAATGAAAGTCTTACCTGGGAAACAACCACCGAGGTCAACCTGGGTCTGGAGTCCGGTTTCTTCAACGACAGGCTCGGGCTTAATGTGGATGTTTACGATAAACTGACCAGCGGACTTCTGCTTGAAGCACCGGTAATGAACATCTCCGGCTACGACAAGGCTTGGCAAAACATAGGAAAGCTGCGCAACCGGGGCATAGAGCTTACCTTCAAGGCTACTCCTGTGATGACCGGAGATTTCCAGTGGAATGTCAATGCCAACTTCTCCCTCAACAAGACAAAGATTCTCGAGCTCGGACAGAACGGTGCACCTATCTATATGACAGTCACCTGCCTGAGCGGCCAGAATGCAGCTATCCTGGAGGAGGGCGGCTCCGTAGGAGACATCTTCGGCTATGTGACCGAAGGAGTCTATGGCCTCAACGATTTTGAAGAGGATGGCATTACCCCACGCCCTGGAGTTGCGCTCCAGACCGGTTCAGAACGGCCGGGCACGATGAAACTGAAGGACATCAGCGGACCGGATGGTGTGCCGGACGGAAAGATTACTGCTGACGACAGGGTCATAATAGGCAATTCTCTTCCGGACTGGTACGGCAGTTTCGGCACCGACATTACCTGGAAGCGTTTCAATTTGTCGGCCCAGTTCCAGTACAGCTTCGGAAACGATGTTTACAACGCGAACTACAACTCAATAGCCCGCTTCACCGGAATGAGCTACAACCAGTCCGCAGCTTGGACGAACCGCTGGTCCGAGGACAATCTCGGCAGCACTATGTACAATGTGATGATGCCGGGCACTGTTGTTTCCGCATTTGTGGAGGACGCATCTTATCTGAGATGCAAGAATCTCCGCCTGACATATTCTTTCCCTTCTGCGGGGTGGATGAAGGCTGCCCACATCAATTCGCTCAGAGCATATCTTTCTGCTGACAACCTCTTCGTGCTTACCAATTACTCCGGCTACGACCCCGAGGTGTACTCCAAGCAGGGAGGAAGCAGTATGAGCGGAGTGCTGACATCCGGTTTTGATTACGGCTGCTTCCCTCGTGCAAAAACATTTACTGTCGGTGTTAACCTTAGTTTCGAATAGGAGATGAAAAAGATATTAGCATTGATTCTCAGCGCGAGCCTTCTTGTGGCTTGCAACGATTTTCTGACTGTGCCGCTTGAAAGCTCCATCAGCACATCCAACTTCTATTCCACCCCGGAAGAGTTCGAACTCGGGCTTACCGGAGTGTACAGCACCCTGCGCACGGATGACTGGGCAAGCAATGCCCGTTACGGTTCATATTTTCAGGGGCTTCTGACCCTCACCAGAGTAGGAACGGACGAAATGTTCGCAGGGTACGACATCTATGGTGGAGAAGTGCAGCTCAGCGACTACACCTACACGACTTCTTCCATCTTCCTGTCAAGGACCTGGTTCGTGATGTATCAGGGCATACAGCGCGCAAACATCATAATTGACCGCATTGCCCCTGTTGAGATGGATGAGGCCAGCAAAGCCCGCATCAGCGGTGAGGCTCATTTCCTGAGGGCGTTCTTCTACTTCCATCTGGCACGTCTGTTTGGAGATGTTCCCCTTGTTATTCACGAAACTACTGATTTAAGCCAGCTGGATACGGAAAGAAAGCCTGTAGCCGATGTCTATGCACAAATCGTTGAAGACCTGGTTTATGCAAAGGAAAACATTCCGGAAGGCGCAGCAAACGGCCACGCCTCCAAGGAAGCCGCAACGGCTATGCTTGGAAAAGTATATCTGCAGATGACCGGATTCCCTCTCTACGATGCGGAGGCGGCAACCAAGGCCCTTGCCGAATTGAAGGAGGTAAAGGACAATTCCAGGTTCGGGCTTGAAGCCGATTACTTCGCCCTCTTCGACGGGGAGCACGAATACGGCCCCGAATATATCTGGGACATTGAATTCGCCAATAACGGCACAACCTTCTATGGAGGTCAGGTCGGGACTCTCGAAGGAGTGCCGAGCGAGGCGTATATGTATTGGACATCTTTGAGGGCTGTGCCTGACCTTCTCGCCTGCTATGAGGATGGAGATATTCGCAAAGGCAATTTCGCACAGTTCCAATATGTCTATGATTCATCCCGCAAACTGGTGGAAAAGTATCCGGAAGACGGGGAGGAAGCCCTGATTTTCCACAGTTTCGCCCTTAAGTTCCGCCACCCGCTGGACGATGAGAAGAGAAAGGGAGGCTGGGCCAACTGGGCAAACCCTATCAACTTCCCTATCATACGCTATGCAGATGTCCTCCTGATGTATGCGGAAGCCTCTGCGAGGGCAACCGGCAGCGTGCAGGCAGATGCGCTTGAAGCAGTCAATATGGTTCGCCGCCGCGGCTACGGCCTGGATGTAAACAGTCCTTCTGCGGTTTGCGACATTACAGCCTCATCCAAAGAAGAGTTTCTTGACAAGATATTGTTCGAGAGGAAACTCGAACTCTGCTATGAAGGGCAGCGCTGGTACGACCTGCAGCGTTTTGACCAGCTCAAGGAAGCCTTGGAGGGATGCACCACAATGATTGAGGCTTATCCGACATACGCAAGCAATTTCCAGGAGAAACACAAGTTCTATCCTATCCCTCAGGATGTGATAGATGCTTCTGAAGGCAAAATAACCCAGAGCCCGTTATGGCAATAGACAGAAGAATCCAGTGTTTGCTGCTTGCAGCACTGATGTTGTGCGCCTGCGACCGGACTTGGGACCTGTCGGATGCCTACGACAACAGCGAAAGCAGCAAGCCTTTTATCCCCGAAGAGAAACCCGATGAGCCTCAGCCGGAAGACCCTTACGAGGGTTGGACCCGCGGAGAACTGACTGGGGGCATCGCCTACAGGCTCAGTCCACGGAAAAACATTGAGCAGCCGGTTACTATGCCAATGCGCGGCTATTGGACCGACGGCAAGATTACCGCTCTCAAACAGGGGGAAGGAGACTACCTTCTCTTCTGGTCAGAAGCGACAAGCTACCGTCAGGAAAGCAAAACCCCGTGGCTGGAGGACAATGTCGGAAGCCTCAACAGCTCCAATGCCGTATTCGGCAAAAGCATAAACAGGCAGGACGGGTTTAATGACGGGGGAAGCTGGTTCATCGGAGTTCACAGTCTCGGAGGGTCCAGAATGGTGGGCTTCTTCCACGCAGAAAGCCACTGGCCGAGCGGCAGCGGTGCCTACAAGTCCATCGGTGTCACATACTCCGATGACCTGGGCAAGACCTGGGAGAAAGGATCCAAAATCCTGGGCAGCAATGAGCCCAAGCCTGAAAGCGCGAAATTCTGCGGTCTTGGAGACGGCTGCGTTGTCTGGAATGAAGAAAGGCAGTCGTGGATATGCTACTACTGCGGTTTCTGCGACTCGGTTTACGATTTCGTTATGACTATGGCGGAGTCAAAGGATCCGGAAGGCAAGCCCGGCAGCTGGAAAAAGTGGGACGGCAAAGATTTTACCGTGGAGGGTTGCGATGCCGAAAGCGGTCTTGGCGGGGCAAACACTGCTCTTGACAAGCTGGTTCACCGCAGAGGCGCAAATCCTTCTGTTATGTATAACGGCTACCTGAAGAAATGGGTTATGGTCTATCACGGCTGGGAGAGCTACATCGTAATGTCCACAAGTGACGACGGCATCACCTGGACTGAACCGGGCATAATAATCAGCAAGACGATGGAGCCCGGTGGAGTTATGTACCCGAATATGATAAGCACCGAAGGAGATACTGCCGGGGGCAAGTCCTTCCGGATTTACCACTCTGCCGATATGGTTAACGGGGTACGAACACTTGCATACAGGGAATTTGAATTTGAGTGAGAATGAGAAACAAAACAATAATACTGGCAATACTGCCGCTTCTGGCATCCTGCAGCAACACGGTCTTCATCCCTTTTGACGAGGATGTGCGTGATTATGCACCGAAGGTCAGGGAAATACTGGAAAGCCATCCAAATGGCCGATTGACTCTGCAATTTGAAGAAGGATGCTACCCCTTCTACCCGGAAGGCTGCATCGAAGAGTATATGGTCGTTTCCAACAACGACAACGGGAAGAAGCGCATAGCATTCAACATCAAGGATATGCAAGACGTAACCGTTAAGGGTGACGGCACCGTGCTGCAGTTTCACGGAATGATGGTCCCTTTCTCGGTAAACAAAAGCACAGATGTAAAGCTTGAAGGCATTTGCATCGATTGGGCCGACAGGTTTACAATGGAAGGGACAATATGTTCTGTTGACAGGAAGAGGAGAAGGTTCACTATGCGCATTGCCGATGATGTGGACTACAGCATCAGGGACGGAGTGTTCTACTACAGAGGATACGATTGGGAAATTCCACTCGGAGAGAATATAATCTTCGATGCCGGGACCAGGTCTCCATACTACCATACCGAAAAATACGGCCATTGGCCGGAAAAGACTTTGTGCGCAGTGGAACTTGAGCCTGGGCTGGTGGAGTTTTCCAACATCTGGTCTGCCGAGTTGCCCCCTGTCGGAGGAATATGGGTTGACAAGGGACCGTATCTGCACAACCGGTATTGCCCCGGCATCGTACTCAGCGACAGCAATAACATTTGCATCAAGGATGTTCACGTTCTGCATAGCGGTGCAATGGCCCTGATAGCCCAATACAGCAGCAATATCAGGATTGAAAACTACAGTACACAGCAGCAGGAGGGCAATCCTCGTATGGTAACGGCCTCCGCAGATGCCACTCACTTTGTGGACTGTGCCGGAAAGATAGAGCTCCTTGGCTGCCGGTTCGAGAGTATGCTGGATGACGCGACCAATATCCACGGCACCTATATGCTTGTCGAAGATGTTGTTGCTCCGGACAAACTGACCGCACGCTTCGGCCATTACCAGCAGGAAGGGAACCATTTTGCCGACGAGGGAGATGAACTCATTTTCGTGGACAAAACTTCTCTCCAGCCTTTCGGAAAAGCCAGAATCGAAAGAATCGGGCGCAGCAGCGAGAAGCAATACTGTTTCACACTTTCCGGAATGGATTTGACTCTTTTGGATAATCCGGGACAATATGCAATCGAGAACAATTCCCGAAAAGTCAGGGAAGTCACAATACGCGACTGCTCGGTGCAGCACAACCGTGCGCGCAGCCTTCTGCTTTCCTGTGCAGGCAAGGTACTGGTGGAGAATTGCGATTTCGGCTCGATGATGGCAGGAATCCGCATTTGCGGAGATGCCAATTACTGGTTCGAATCCGGACGCACCCGGGACATTACCATCAGAGGATGCCGGTTCAGAAATCTCGGCATTGGAGGCGGCTCACCGCAAGCTATCTTGCAGATTGACCCGATTATCCCCGGCAGTTCCCGGACCAACGACTTCTACTTCCACAACAGCATTGTGTTTGAGGACAATCTGGTAGAAACATTTGACGACCAGATTATCTACGCGCTCAGCGTAGAGAATCTGGTGGTGCGCGGCAACACATTTGTTGACTCCAAGAGTTTTGAGCCTATTTACAGAGGACTCTCCGCTATCGACCTCCAATACTGCGGACACGTGGAAATTGTGGGGAATGATTTCAGCCGCTGGCGGGAGAATGCCACTATCAGCGCGCATTCCTGCCGGCAACTGGACTGCGATTGCGCTTCCCTTCCACTCATTGACAAACCGAACCCATATTTCTATCAAAACTGATGAAAGCCCATAATGCACTGTTGACATTGGCCATTTTGTGCTGCGCCTGCAAGCCTGAAGCTGCAAAGCCCGAGCCTCCGACACCGGAACCCCCTGAACCGGTGTTGGTCACTCCTCCCATCTACAGGATGAGTACCAGTTCGGATCAGAGCAAGTCACTTACCCGGGACACGAGTTTGACCTTCTCGGATAAGGCAGAGTACGAAAAAATCATCACCGTTGACAGAAGTACCGCATTCCAGCCCATAGACGGATTCGGTGCAGCCGTGACCGGCTCAAGTGCTTACAATCTGATGCAGATGGACCCTGCCGACAGAACCGCCTTTCTCAAGCAGACTTTCAGCGTGGAAGAAGGTTATGGACTGAACTATGTCAGGATATCGATTGGATGCAGCGATTTTTCTCTTAGTGAATACACCTGTTGCGATACCCCCGGAATCGAGAATTTTTCGCTTACTTCCGAGGAATACGACTATGTGATTCCGGTTCTCAAAGAAATTATGGCAATCAATCCCGGGCTGAAGATTATGGGAAGCCCTTGGACCTGCCCGCGCTGGATGAAGGTCAACAACCTTACAGACAGGCAGCCCCACAATTCCTGGACGGGAGGACAGCTGAATCCTGAATACTACCAGGATTATGCTGAGTATTTCGTCAAGTGGATACGGGCATTCGAGGCTGAAGGGCTCAAGATTCATTCTATTACCCTCCAGAATGAGCCATTGAACCGGGGCAACAGCGCTTCGCTCTATATGGGTTGGGAAGAACAGCGCGACTTTGTCAAGACCGCCATAGGCCCGGCGTTCAGACGCGAAGGAATAGATGTAAAGATTTATTCGTTTGACCATAATTTCAATTATGACGGAATCCAGAGCCAGAAGAAGTATCCTGTCAATATATATGCTGACCCTGAAGCGTCATCCTATCTTGCAGGTGCAGCTTACCACGATTACGGCGGCTCGTCAGATGAGCTGCTCGCCGTGCACGAGGCTGCGCCGGACAAGGAGCTGATATTTACGGAAACCTCCATAGGAACCTGGAATGACGGGCACAATCTCCAGACCAAGGTTCTGGGCAATATTCGCAATCTCGGGATTGACCTTGTCAACAAATGGAGCAGGGGTACGATAGTGTGGAACCTTATGCTCGACTCCGAGAGGGGGCCTAACCGTCCCGGAGGATGCAAGACCTGCTACGGGGCAGTAGATATAGACAAGAGCGACTACAAGACCATCAGCTACAATTCCCATTACTTTATGCTTGCGCATATGAGCGCTTCGGCAAGGGCCGGGGCTGTAAGGGTTGCCAACAGCGGTTACGACTCACAGTTCGTGACTGTGGGAAGTTTCATAAATGAGGACGGAACGACAGGGCTTGTCTTCAACAACGAGAGCTATCTGGACATACAGCTCAGCATTACTGACGATTCGAAGAATTTCATTAATTGTGAAGTCCCGGCAAGGACAGTCGTGTCCCTTAGATGGCAGGACCCATACTACGAATAAACCAATGAAACGGATAATTGTCATTGCCATCGTCTGGATGGCATTCAGCGCTGCATTCTGCAGCGGCGCAGATAAGAATCTTCACAGGGAATACGTTCCCGCTATGGAAAGCGCCCTTGATTCCTATGTGGAAGCAGCCGGGAAGGGCAAGGTGCCGCTGGATGCAGTCATCGTGCTTCAACACGGGAAGGTGATTGGCGAGCGCTATATTGGCGGCTGGCCGAAGGACTCCGTACACCATATGTGGTCAACCTCCAAGAGCTACACTTCCCTCGCTATAGGCTTTGCCGAAAAGGAGGGGCTGCTGAGTCTGGACGACAAGGTATGCTCATTCTTTCCCGAGTACTATAATCCCCACATTGACGGAAGCCGGCAGGGAGAGTTCATTGCAGAGGGTACCATAAGGGACTATCTGGTGATGGCAACCGGGCAGGAGGAAGACCCTACGCAGAAAGCCTTTATATCACTGTTCCGCAAACATCCCTGGCTCGGGTACGATGACAACCTGCGTTGCGTGGATGCCTATCATCAAGCCGCAGGGCAAAACGGATTGGAGGATATTTTTGCGGTGCCTTTCACCAAAAGGCCGGGCTCCCACAACCAATACAACAGCATTGCCTCCTATGTGCTTTCCGCAATAGTGCAGAAAGTCACAGGACAGAAGACGGTGGACTACCTGCAGAGCAGGCTCTGGGAGCCTCTAGGAGTCGAAAAACCTGAGTGGCTGGAAGTCAGCGGAGTCAGCGCCGGAGGATGGGGTCTGATGCTTGATGCCGAGACAATGGCAAAGACCGGGCAGATGTTTCTGGACGGAGGAAAATACGCCGGCAGGCAGGTAGTGCCGGCGGATTATCTTCAGGAAGCCACAACCGCCTATTTCGCCTGGGGTCCGCCAACCGGAGCAAGCGAGGAACTGGCGCCTTCCTATCATCAGGGCTACGGTTACCAGTTCTGGATAAACGGAGACGGATACAACACTGCCGGTTCCCAAGGACAGTTCATTGTGGTGCTTCCCAAATACGATGCCGTGATGGTCGGAATTGCCGACATCAAGGACGATGACCACAAAGAACTGGCTCTTATGTGGCAGCATATTGTCCCTGTGTTGAAAGACAGGGTAGTAAGGCAGGTCAGCATGGCCGATTTCGGTCTTACACCTCAAACGCCTTCGGATGCAACGGCAAAAATCCGCAAGGCCTTCGGGTATTGCAAGTCTTTGGGGACTCCTGCAGCCCTTTCTTTTGTGAAGGGAGAATATGAAATCGACTGCGAAGGGCCTCTGCTTGAGTTGAAGGATATGGACGGTTTTACCCTTGACGGGGCGGGTTCCAAACTGACTTTCAGCAAGATGGCCGGACTTGCTACGGTGGTGAACTGCAGCAATGTATGCATACGCGGCTTTGAGGTGGATTGGCAGCGGCCATTCATCTCCCAAGTGCGCGTGGAAGATATGGGGAGCGATTGGTTCTCTCTGAAGATGGGCCCTTCGCACTACCCTTATGAAATCGTGGACGGGCATCTGAAATACCGCTGCGCAGGGAAACTCTATGGCCTTGCCTATGATTCCTACAATAATGTTTTCACTCCCGACGGCAGCCGGATTAAGCCGGGCAGTTTCGACAATTATGCCCTTTGCTCAGTGCTTGAAGGCCCCGTGGAATATCTTGGCGGGGACATCGTCAGGTTCCCTGCCCCGCTGCCGCAAGGAATAGAGCCGGGAGATATTATGACGCTTTACCACGTGCGTTATGGCACTCAGCTGGTGATTGGCTACAAATGCAAGGCTCTGACGGTTGAAAATATGAACATTCACCATTGTCCCGGGATTGCCCTGTATATGGCTGATGTAAGGGATGTGATTATCAGATATGTTGACCTCATCCCTTCTGAAGGAAGGGTGTTCACTGCCGCAGCAGATGCTTTCCATATCGTGCACTGCAGCGGGAATGTACAGATAATGGGATGCAAGGTTGACGGACAGGGAGATGATGCTGTCAATGTGCACGGCAGGTATTATTGTCTGGAAGCCATATCTGCCGACGCCCGTCAGCTGAAGCTGAGTTCCAAACGCGGTCAGCTGCTCCTTGACGAAGGGGATATTCTGGCCTTCGTTGATACTCTTGGCGGAGAGCGCAGGGCTTATGCCAAGGTTGAGTCTTTGCAGCCCTATGTGTGCGTGGAAGGACTTGATGCAGAAGATGTGCCTGCACTCAGGGGCTGCGCCGTGGAGAATATGAGCAAGACACCGACTGTTCATATCTCATCCAACACTTTCGGGGCCCGCAACAGGGCGAGAGGGGTGCTGGTGACAAGCCCGAGGCACACCGACATACTGTGGAATGCCTTCCGCTCTGCAGGCGCGGCCATTCTGGTCGAGGGGGACCTCAACTATTGGTACGAGAGCGGAGCTGTCAGCGACTTGAATATTCTTCACAATACATTCGAATACTGCCATCAGAGTGACTGGGGCCGCGCTACCATTACTTTCTCCCCTTCTTTCAAGACGGAGTCCTATCATTGCGGGGTAACCATACAGGATAACACCTTCAAACTTGCTCCGGGAGATTCCGCCCTGTATTACCACGGGGTCAGGGATATCATCTGTAATCTTTAGGCAGGATGCCGAACTCTTCGAAGAAGATTTTCGAGAAATATGACAAGTTGTTGAAGCCGACGGCAAACATTGCGTCTGACACGCTTCCCACGCTGCCGGATTTCAGAAGTTGGGCAGCCCTCCTTAGCCTTATGCTTCTTATGAACTGAATGGCGGACAGGCCGGTAATGGACTTGATTCTGCGGTAGAACTGCGGTCGGGACATTCCCATATCAGCACAGAGTTCGTCCACACCGTAATCTCCATCGGAGATGTTTTTCTCTATGTACTGGATGCACTTTCTGGTGAAGCGTTCATCTACCGGCGTTGCCGGCAACCGGTCAGGCTCCAGGGTCACGGAGGACGACAGGCTCTTTCTGATATTTTCCCGGATGGAAATCAAGGAATCAATGCGGGAAAGAAGCACTTCCGAATTGAACGGTTTGGTAAAGTAGTCATCCGCAAGGCTGTGGAATCCCTCTATCTTGTGGACAGGCAGGTCTCTCGCCGAGATGAGTATGACAGGAATGTGCGCCGTTTCGGGATTGCCTTTTATTCTGGAACACAGTTCGAGGCCATCCATAACGGGCATCACCACATCCGACAGAATGATGTCGGGCTGGTCGGCAATGGCCCGTTCATACGCCTCCTGCCCGTTTTTCGCAATAAGCACATTGTATTTCAGGGAGAGGAATTGGCAGAAATAGTTCCTGAGCGAATCATTGTCATCGACTATCAGCACCGTATGCTCCCTTGTCACGACATTGGGCTGTATCCGCGGGATTTCATCCTCAAAAAGGCCCTCAAGCTTTTTCGCATCCGGCAAATCCCCTTCTTTTGCACTTTCGGTCAGGGCTTCTTTCGGGAAATGGCCGGAGTTGAGCAGAAGGTTCAGTTCGAATACGGTTTCCCCTCCGGGGATTGATTTGACGGAGATGGTTCCTGAATGAAGGTCAATTATGTGTTTCGATATGGCAAGGCCTATTCCCATTCCGCCACGGTCGTTGTTGCTTCCCTGCCTGAAGCGGTCGAAGATATGGCCTATGTCCTCCGGCAGTATGCCGATTCCGAGATTGGAGACCTTTACTGTGGCCGCCTTTTCATCGTGCGAGACGCTTACCTTAATCAGACCTCCCTTCTCCGGAGAGAATTTGACGGCATTGGACATCAGGTTGATGATGACCTTTTCCATCTGGGTGCGGTCAAAGTACAACAGAATCTCACTTTCCGAGATACCCGATGTGTCCAAAGTAATTTTTCTGGAGTCAGTCACAGGCTTGAACAGAAGGACAAGCTCGCGGACAAAGCCTGCAATGTCGCTTCTGGTGACGTGCAACTGTATCTTGTTGTTGTCCATCTTTCGGAAGTCGGTGAGTTCCTCGATATGCTTGTTCAGGATGCGTGCGCTTTGCTGAACGAGTTTGAGACGGTTCTGGGTGCTTTTGCCAAGATTAGGATTGCGCAGCAATTCATCCACAGGAGCCGAAATCAGCGTAAGAGGCGTCTTGATTTCGTGAAGGAAATCAGTGTGCAATTTGAGTTCATCCCGGTTGCGTTCAAGTTGTTGTTGCCTCTCCTTATGCTTGGATATGGCAATGACCGTTGTTACTGCTGCGATGAGAACGAGGATGCAATAGATAATGAAGGCCAGAGGAGTGGCATAGAACGGAGGTTTGATTCTGAAATCTAGTTTTGCCGGTTCAGGATTCCACATTCCGTCGCTGTTGGCGCCATAAACTATGAAACTGTAATTGCCGGGAGCGAGATTGAGGTATTGGACGGAAGTTGAGAGACCTGTGGCATTGCGCCAGTCTTTATCTGCACCTGTGAGCTTGAAGCGATAGCGGTTGCCGTCCGGGTTCTCGAAATCCATTGCGGCAAACTCGAAGGTAAGATTGTTGTCCGTGTATTTGAGATTGTGCGGGTCGGCAGCCTCTCCATTACTGCCGGTAAGAGCTGTAATCCTGACTTTAGGCACATATGGAGTCGGCTTCAAGTCCTCCGGCCTGAAAACATTGATGCCATTGATTCCTCCGAAAGCAAGCCGCCCGTCTGGCAGCACGGCTGAATCCCAGATTTTGAAGACATTGCTCTGGAGCCCGTCAGATTTGGTATATTGCCTGATTTCGCAAGTAGCAGGGTTGAATCTTATCAGTCCCTTGCCTCCTATCCATAAATTCCCCGCCGAATCTTCTTTCAAAGACTCGAATTCATCGTTAGGGAAAGGATAATCCGCGGAACTGAAGCATTCCCAGCTGAGATTATCTGCCCTTGGGTTCGACTGCAGACGGAACAGTCCGCTACCAAGGGTGGCAACCCATATCTCTCCCCTGCTGTCCTGCATTATCACTGACACGAAATCTTTGAGAGTCCTGTCTATTTTCTGCACTTCACCGGCATTGGTGCAGATGAATCTTGTGACTCCCAATTTCGACCCGGCCCATACGACAAAACCTTCGTCGTCCCGACTTATCATCAGGTCAGTGGAATAGTCATCCGAAGGCGTTGCTTCGTTATGTCTGTCGTAGTTGTATTGGGCTGTAATTCTGCCGAGTTGAGGGGAATAGCATATTATTCCTTTGTTTGTACTGACCCAGAGCAGGCCGTTGGGGTCTTCTTCAAACTCGAAGATGCTGAATCCTTCAAGAGCGTGAGAGTCAGCACTGAAAGCCTTCCCTTCCGCAGCAAGACGCGCCTTTGGCTCCGAGAGCGAAATGAAACCGTGTTCCCACGAACCTATCCAGATTTGACCACTGCTGTCCTCAAAAAGGGAAGATACCGGCCTCTCCCTGAAATAGCGCAGCAGAGATGCTCTATGGACTTCCTTCATCCCGTGTCCATCCTCCATTACATACAGACCTCCGTTTAGGGAAGATGCCCAAAGCCTGTTATGAGCGTCTCCGTACATAGTGGTAACTGATTCACTGTAGTTGTGACCCAGCTGATGGAGTGCAAAGATTCTGGAATTGAGGCTTGATTTCAGGCAGCCTGCGCCAATGCTTCCGAACCAGAGGACAGAAGACTCATCACAAAAGATAGTCGAACCCCGTACAACGCTGTTCATACTCATCTCAGGAGCACGAAGTTGATAACGGTGCTCCTGTTTGAAGTCGGCAGAAAAGGCGATTACCCCCTGGTCAACTGTCGCTGCCCATATCGTTCCTGAGGCGTCACGGCATACAGCCATAGTTTGTGTCTCGTCCAGTATCCGCAGAGTGCGTTGCTTGTGATTGTAAGCATAAGTGCCGGAATACGAACTGATGACATAATCCGTCTCGGAAATCTTGAGTATGTCGGTTCCGTATATGGGCGATATGGCACTGCGCTTCCCGCTTTCGGTATTGAAGATAAAAAGGCCGTCAGCACCGGTCAACAGAAGGTTCTCACCATCCCCGAGTGCACATCCGGCTTCCACCCGGCCTCCAAGTGCCCAGGAGATTACGTCATATCCGTCACTTAGGCTTGTTATTCGGGAAATGCCGTCGTCCGTACAGGCCCACACCGAATCTTCTTCGCCTTTGAACAGATAGTTCGCAGAGTTGAGCGGCAGGTTTATATGCTTCAGGAAATTGCCGCTTGCAGGATCCATAATAGTGACACCACTGGTTTCACTGCCTATGTACAGGCGGTCATATGCATAGAGAAGCGCACAGATTCTGGAACCTTCAAGTCCGGAATTGCCGGCATTGTAAACATCGATGCGGGTGCCGTCATAGCGGCAGAGTCCTGAATATGTACCAATCCAGATGTAGCCGTCCCTGTCCTGGGCAAAGGCAAGCACGTCTGTATGCGACAGACCCTGGTCCACAGAAATCTGGACCGCATTGATTGCTGTCCGTTCTTCCGCCTTCAGGGTCAGCCCCAGCAGAACCATCAGTGTAGCCAATATTTTTCGTCTCATATCTCAAATATACAATTTCAGCGAGAATTATTGCCATACTCCTCTATTTTTGTTAAATTTGCGTCGCTTTTCCGGTGGGGGAAGTTGATTTTTGAAACAAATTCATTCAAATCTTTATAAAAATGAGAATCGTACAAGTTACAGGTAGGGAAATCCTCGACTCAAGAGGAAATCCAACAGTGGAAGTCGAGGTTGTTCTCGAGTCCGGCATCAAGGGTGTTGCAGCTGTTCCTTCAGGAGCATCTACAGGTGAGAACGAGGCTCTCGAGCTTCGTGACGGCGACAAGAGCCGTTACGGCGGAAAGGGCGTGCTCAAGGCAGTTGCCAACGTCAATGACGTTATCGCTCCGGCCATTATAGGTATGTCCGCTCTCGAGCAGAGGTCTATCGACAAGACTATGATCGAGCTCGACGGCACTCCTACCAAGAGCAAGCTTGGCGCAAACGCCATCCTCGGCGTCAGCCTTGCAGTTGCACACGCTGCAGCAAACTATCTCGATATGCCGCTTTACCGCTACATCGGCGGAACCAACACTTATGTACTTCCGGTTCCTATGATGAACATCATCAACGGTGGCGCACACTCTGACGCTCCTATCGCATTCCAGGAGTTTATGATCCGCCCTGTAGGCGCAAAGAGCGAGGCTGAGGCTGTCCGTATGGGCGCTGAGGTATTCCACGCTCTGCAGAAGGTCCTCAAGGGACGCGGATGCTCTACCGCAGTTGGTGACGAGGGCGGTTTCGCTCCTGCACTCAAGGGAATCGATGATGCTCTCGATTGCATTATCGAGGCTATCAAGGCTGCAGATCTTGAGCCTGGCAAGGACATCACCATTGCTATGGACTGCGCAGCTTCCGAGTTCTGCTTCGAGGAGGACGGCAAGTTCTACTATGACTATAAGCAGCTCAAGGACGGCAAAAAGAAGGACCCTAAGGGAAAGAAGCTTACTACCGAGCAGCAGATCAAGTATCTCGAGAAGCTCATTACCAAGTACCCTATCGATTCTATCGAGGACGGTCTTTCAGAGGCTGACTGGGAAGGATGGGTTAAGCTTACCAAGGCTATCGGCGACCGCTGCCAGCTCGTAGGCGATGACCTCTTCGTTACCAATGTGAAATATCTCCAGAAGGGTATCGAGATGGGCGCCGGCAACTCTATCCTTATCAAGGTTAACCAGATCGGTTCCCTGACCGAGACTCTCGACGCTATCGAGATGGCACACCGCCACGGCTACACCACCGTTACCTCACACCGTTCAGGTGAGACTGAGGATACCACCATCGCCGACATCGCAGTTGCTACCAACAGCGGCCAGATCAAGACCGGCTCACTCAGCCGTACCGACCGCATCTGCAAGTACAACCGCCTGATGAAGATCGAGATGGAGCTCGGTGACACTTGCCAGTATGGCTACAAGAAGCTGAAGTAATCCCTTCGGTGTCACTCAACAGAAAACCCGGCACCCTTTCGGATGCCGGGTTATTTGTGCCCGAGGCCGGACTCGAACCGGCACGCCTTTAAGGGGCAAAGGATTTTGAGTCCTTCGTGTCTACCATTTCACCACTCGGGCAAAGAGAGTACAAAGTTAATACTTTTTTCGAAAAATTTACTATCTTTGCATCCGCTCTCGTGAAGGGCACATAAATTATTAATTATTAAACAAACAGATTCACAATGGCTGTTAAAATTCGTTTACAGCGCCACGGAAAGAAGAATTTCGCATTCTTCCACATTGTAGTGGCAGACGTCCGCTCAAAGCGTGACGGTCGTTACATCGAGCAGATCGGTTCTTACAACCCTAACACCAACCCTGCAACAATCAATCTTGATTTCGACAGGGCTCTTGCCTGGTACAAGGTAGGTGCTGAGCCTACACTCGTATGCCGCAGGATTCTCTCTTATGAGGGTGTTCTCCTCCGTCATCACCTTGACGGTGGCGTAGCCAAGGGTGCACTCACCCAGGAGGCTGCCGACAAGAAGTGGAACGACTGGAAGGCACAGCGTGACGCCAAGATTGCTGCCAAGGTTTCCGGTCTCAAGAATGAGGCTATCGAGAAGGCTAAGGCTGCAAAGGCAGAAGAGACCAAGGTTAAGGAAGCAAGGGCTGAGGCTATCGCAAAGAAGGCCGCTGAGCTCGCTGCTCAGAAGGCTGCTGAGGCAGCTGCCGCTGAGGCTCCTGCAGAGGAAGCTACAGAGGCTTAATGCTTCGCATAGCAAAAGTTCTCAAATCCAACGGCGTGGATGGCGATGTACTCGTAAGTGCACCGGATGTCGCGCTCGAAGATCTTCAGGGACCGGTACTTATCGATTTCGATGGGTTGCCGGCCCCGTTTTTTATCGAGAAATGCGCCCGCAGAGGTACGGGCAAATATATTGTCCACCTGACGGATGTGTCCAATCTGACGGATGCTGAAGAGATGGTAGGGCGCTTCCTCTGGTCTGACGAGGTGGAGGAAGAGGAAGATGCGCAGCAGGATTTTACCGGATGGAAAGTCCTCAATAGGGGCGAATACATCGGCACAGTGACCGACTGCGAGCCTATTCCGGGGAATTATTGCCTCTATCTTACCCCGGCTGCCGGCAACTCTGATGACGAGCTGATGATCCCTCTTCACGAGGATTTTATCCTCTCCCTGGACGAAGAAACTATGACTCTCGACCTCAATCTCCCGGAAGGACTTGTTTAATCATCCAAAAATCCAGGCTGAAATCATTTACTCAGGTTGTTGTAGGTAGTATATACGAAAGCGTCCGACCAGACGCATATCGGATTCTGTAGGATTCCGGCATAACTTTG
>JBJEBK010000030.1:0-60265 GCA_051869975.1 Candidatus Cryptobacteroides sp.
AAAGGTAGACATTATTTTTTATTTCGCAAAAATATTTTGAAAAAATTTTAAAAAAATTTTGCCTAAGCCATTCCGAAGCCGGGTTCTATTGTGCCGAAAACCTATATACAGTATGCTGTGTGTAGGTTTCGCCCGGCCGAAGGATGGTATTCGGAAAATCCGGATGGTGGACTGCATCCGGGAATTTCTGGGCTTCAAGCGCCAGAGCCTCCCTGTAGCCTGTGGTCCTTCCATCTACCGGCATCAGTGAGCCATTCGGGAACTCTCCGTGGAAGGCATAAGGCGAGGCAAGCGGAAGCTCTGGCACAACGGGAGCTTCGATGACTCTGCGGTTGGCCTCGCGCACGCGCTGCGCATTCATCTTGAGAACCTTGCGGTCGTAGGTATAGAAACCGTTGACCTCTATTTCCACATCAGTGGTCTGGGTATAGACCGCTGCTGCGCACTTGTCCAGCTGCTTGATGTCAATCAGGTCATTGATATAGGTAAGATACATATCGGTCACGGCCTCGGTATCGCTGAACTGGATGTAGCCCCAGTTGCGGCCCTCTTCCCAGAGATGTCCCTCGACCGGGTAGCCTATTCCTCCGTATTCGCCGAGGACATTAACCATTGTTTCGTCAAGAATGCGCATGCAAGGGTTCGGATAGTGGTGCGAATCAAGTATGTCTCCCGCTCCCTCAATCCAGTTTCCGCCGGATGCTGCATTGACAAGGCGGGTCGGGTCGAGCTGCCTTGTGCAATCCACCACCTCCTTGGTATCGAACTGTCCCCAAGCCTCATTGAACGGCACCCAAACCACTATCGACTGGAACTTCCGCAGGTGAGATACGATTTCAGTCCATTCCTTATAATAATTATGCTTGATATCATCGGTAATGGCATAATAGTCAGACCCCGCGCCATAGCAGTCATCGCCCTGACCCCAGTCTTCATCCTTGCCGTAATAGCCGATTGCAGGCATATCCTGCCATACAAGCATTCCGAGACGGTCGCAATCGTAGTACCAGCGAGAAGGCTCCACCTTAATATGCTTTCTTATCATATTGAAGCCCAATTCCTTGGTCTTCTCAATATCGAAGGCCATAGCCTCGGCGGTAGGAGCCGTATAGAGGCCGTCAGGCCACCAGCCCTGGTCCAAAGGACCGAACTGGAAGAGTATTTCATCATTGAGAGCAAGGCGCTTGACTCCGGCCTCATCGGTTTGCTCGGAAATCGCCCTGAAGGCGGTGTAACCTTGGACGCAGTCAATAGTCATTCCGTCACGCACAAGGCTGATTTTTAGACCATAAAGCCAAGGACTGTCCGGGCTCCAGAGTTCAGGATGGCCGACAGCAAGTTGCGTTGCCTCTCCCGCCTGCGAGCAGGCCTTCGCAACAGGAGCGCCCCTGCGGGGCTTTTCCGGATTATAGCCAATCAAAGGCTTGAGCACTTCGACCTCAATACGGTCACCTTCAGCTGCACCTATGCAATGCGCGTCAACGCAGAGCTCTCCGGTGTGGATGTCAGTGCGCACATCATAGCCGGCAATATATGCCTGAGCAGATACGGCTTCCATCCATACGGATTGCCAGATACCGGTCACAGGAGTGTACCAGATACCACCGGGATTGTTTACCTGCTTTCCCCGCGGGACAGAGTATCCAGGGTCATCGGTCGGGTCCCAGACTTTAACTACAAGTTCGGCGCTCCCGTCCTGAAGTGCCCCGGTTGCATCGACACTGAAGGGAGAATAGCCCCCTGTGTGGCTGGCAGCAAGAGCTCCGTCAAGATAGATTTCAGCGGCCCAATCGATGGCATCGAAATTCAGAAGAATCCTCTTGCCGTCCCATTTGGAAGGTCTTGTAATCGTGGTTCTGTACCACAGAAGCTCATTCCCGCTGACTCTCCGGCCCACTCCCGACAGGGATGATTCGACACAGAAAGGCACCAGTATCTTGCCGTCCGGCTCTCCGAAACAATCCACTTCTGCAGGAGTGATGGCATAATCCCAAAGCCCGTTAAGGCATTTCCAGTCCCCACGGACCATCTGAGGGCGCGGATATTCCGGCCTGGCATTGTCAGGGCTTACTTCCGAAGCCCAAGGGGTGGAAATTCCCTCTGATGCAGGATGCCAGTCACTTTCCGCAGCAGTGCATCCCGACCCGGCAGCAATGGCAAAAGCCAATACGATAATGGTAATATTTCTTCTCATAATATTGGTTATAGTCTTATCGGGACAAAACTACACTTTTTCCGGCGCAATTCCGCGGGTTTTACTAAAGAAAAACAGTCCGGGCGCAGGCCCGGACTGTTTGATATTGGGTATTCGGATATTACATCATCCCGCCGGCCGGGGCTGCAGGTGCAGCTGAGGCAGGCTCAGGAAGGTCCACAATACCGCACTCGGTGGTAAGGAACATTCCGGCAACTGAAGCCGCATTCTCGAGGGCAACACGTGCGACCTTGGTAGGGTCGATGACACCGGCCTCGTACATATTGACAAACTCGTCGGTGCGTGCGTTGTAACCGAAATCGTCAGCTCCTTCCTTAATCTTCTGGATAATCACGCTTCCGTCAACTCCGGCGTTGGCAGCGATCTGGCGCAGAGGCTCCTCGATTGCCTTAGCAACAATGCGTATACCGGTATTCTCGTCCTCATTGTCTCCCTTGAGAGCGTCAAGAGCGGAAATGGCGCGGATGTATGCGACTCCACCACCAGGAAGATATCCTTCCTCAACAGCGGCACGGGTAGCATTGAGTGCATCCTCAACCCTGTCCTTCTTCTCCTTCATCTCAACCTCGGTAGTTGCACCTACATAGAGTACTGCAACTCCGCCCGCGAGCTTTCCGAGACGCTCCTTGAGCTTCTCACGGTCATATTCGCTGGTAACCGTAGCCATCTGGGAACGGATAAGGGCAACCCTCTCGGCAATCTGGTCGGCATCTCCGGCACCTCCGACGATGGTGGTGTTCTCCTTGGTGATGGTAACCTTCTCTGCCTTTCCGAGCATATCAGGAGTGCAGTTCTCAAGGGTTATTCCTCTCTCTTCACTGACTACGATTGCACCGGTAAGGGTAGCGATATCCTGAAGCATCTCCTTGCGGCGGTCTCCGAAGCCCGGAGCCTTGACAGCAGCGACCTTGAGGGTACCGCGGAGGCGGTTGACTACCAGAGTGGTGAGAGCCTCTCCGTCCACATCCTCGGCGATAATGAGCAGTTCCCTGCCCTCACGTGCAATCGGCTCAAGGATAGGAAGGAGATCCTTCATAGTGCTGATTTTCTTGTCGGTAATAAGGATGGACGGATTGCTGAGCTCGGCGAGCATCTTATCCGAATTGGTCATAAAATATGGAGAGATGTAGCCGCGGTCGAACTGCATACCTTCAACCACCTTAACCTCAGTCTCGGTACCCTTGGCCTCCTCAACGGTAATCACACCGTCCTTCTTGACCTTGGACATAGCATCGGCGATGAGCTTGCCGATGTAGCCGTCGTTGTTGGCGGAGATGGTTCCGACCTGCTCAATCTTGGAGTAGTCCTCACCTACCTCGTGGCTGCGCTCCTTGAGGTCAGCGACAACTGCGGAAACTGCCTTGTCAATACCCCTCTTGAGGTCCATAGGATTGGCGCCTGCGGTAACATTCTTGATACCCACATTGATGATAGCCTGTGCGAGAACGGTAGCGGTAGTGGTACCGTCACCGGCCTGCTCGTTGGTCTTGGAAGCGACTTCCTTCACCATCTGGGCGCCCATATTCTGGAAGCGGTCCTCGAGTTCGATTTCCTTTGCTACGGTAACTCCGTCCTTGGTAACCTGAGGAGCACCGAACTTTTTGTCAATCACAACATTGCGTCCCTTAGGACCGAGTGTGACCTTAACTGCATTTGCAAGAGCGTCAGCTCCTTCCTTCATCTTGGAGCGTACGTCGCTGTTGAAAAGAATATCCTTTGCCATAATTACAGAATCGCTAAAATGTCAGACTGTTTCACGATGAGGTATTTCTTCTCTTCGACGGCAACCTCGGTGCCTGCATATTTTCCGAAAAGAACAACATCACCGACCTTTACTTCCATCGGTTCATCCTTCTTTCCAGGTCCCACAGCAATCACTGTTCCCTGCTGCGGTTTCTCTTTGGCTGTGTCCGGAATGAAGATTCCGGATGCTGTCTTGGTTTCAGCCTCCTTAGGCTCAATCAGGACTCTGTCTGCAAGTGGTTTGATCATTTCTTTATACTTTTAATGTTATAGTCAATAAGCGCCGGCTGCAATCCCGCCGACGCCTATTGTAACATCAATCGTTATGCCATTGACAAAATGTCAATTTCTGGTTTGCCAAAGCACCACACCCACTGACACGCTGACATTGAGGGAGTGCTTGGTGCCGTATTGGGGAATTTCAATGGCAAAATCCGAAGCGTCAACCACATCCTGGCGCACTCCGTCCACTTCATTTCCGAAAATGAAGGCATACTTGCGTCCCGGCTCCGGTTTGAACTTTTCCAATGAAAGGGAACCCACAGTCTGCTCAACGCTGACAATGGTGTAACCCTCGGCACGCAAATGCTCTACCGCCTGCAAAGTATCATCGCAATGCTCCCAAGGTACGGAATCCTCTGCTCCGAGAGCAGATTTGTGGATTTCTGCAGAAGGCGGTACTGCACAAATCCCGCAGAGCAGGAGCCTGTCCACTTTGAAGGCATCGCTTGTACGGAAGGCGCTGCCCACATTGTGGGCGCTGCGTATATTGTCCAGCACCAGTACGATACCGGACTGGGGGAGCTCTTTGTAGCGCTCGGGGCTGATTCTGCCCAATTCACTGTTAAGAAGTTTGCGGTCTTTCATTGCAAGGGCAAATTTAATATTTATATTTGCCTAATCATACAACAACTGACAAAATGAAACAGGACAAGCAGATTTTCGAACTGATTGAAAGCGAGCGCGAGCGCCAGATGAAAGGGCTCGAACTCATTGCATCAGAAAACTATGTTTCGGAGGAAGTGCTCCGTGCTATGGGCTCCGTTTGCACCAACAAGTACGCCGAGGGATACCCGGGCAGACGCTATTACGGCGGATGTCAGGTGGTTGACAAAATCGAGCAGCTTGCCATCGACAGACTTAAGGCCCTCTACGGTGCGTGCTGGGCCAATGTCCAGCCTCACTCCGGTGCACAGGCCAATATGGCCGTGACTATGGCAATACTCAAGCCGGGCGACTGTTTTATGGGCCTTGACCTGAGCCAGGGCGGCCACCTTACCCACGGCTCTCCGGTCAATGCCTCAGGCATTCTGTACAAGGCTGTAGCGTACGGGCTCGACCCGAAGACCGGTCTCATCGACTACGACAAGATGGAGCAGACCGCACTTGAGTGCAAGCCGAAGCTCATCATCGGCGGAGCTTCCGCCTACTCCCGCGAATGGGACTACGAGCGTATGCGCGCCATTGCCGACGAGGTTGGAGCCATTCTTTGGGTGGATATGGCACACACTGCCGGACTCATTGCAGCCGGCCTGCTCAAGAACCCGGTGCATTATGCCCACATAGTAACATCCACCACCCACAAGACTTTGCGCGGCCCGCGCGGAGGCATTATCCTTATGGGCAAGGACTTCGACGACCCTCAGGGACGCCGCACGCCTAAGGGGGAAATCAAGAAAATGAGCCAGGTGCTTGACAGCTATGTCTTCCCGGGCATTCAGGGAGGTCCGCTGGAGCACGTGATTGCAGCCAAGGCTGTTGCTTTCCACGAGGCTCTGCAGCCTGAGTTCTGCGAATACCAGATGCAGGTTATGGCCAACGCCAAGGCTATGGCAGAGGCTTTCGTGCAGAAGGGCTACAAGGTCATCAGCGGCGGTACCGACAACCACCTTATGCTGATTGACCTGCGCGGCAAGTTCAGCAACCTCAGCGGCAAGACTGCGGAGCGCGAGCTGGTCAAGGCGGATATTACTGTCAATAAGAATATGGTACCTTTCGACAGCCGCAGCGCCTTCCTCACCTCGGGGCTTCGCATCGGCACCCCTGCCGTGACCACCCGCGGCTTCAAGGAAGAGGATGTGGTCAAGATGGTGGACCTCATCGATGAGGTACTCTGCTCCTGCTCCAAGTACATAGACCCGCAGCAGAGCGCATCAGCCGACATCGAAGCTCCTGTGCACAAGATAACCCTCGCACGAGTTTGCGCAAAGGTACACGAGATGACCGAAGGCCGTCCGCTCAACGCGTATTAGCAGGCATATCCATCAAAAAATCAGGCGGCCGGAAACGGTCGCCTGATTATTAATGGAGTCACGCTTGATTATGCGTTCTGCTTGATGGCTGCCTGCGCCGCTGCAAGACGTGCGATAGGCACGCGGAACGGAGAGCAGCTTACATAGTCAAGACCGATTCTGTTGAAGAAGTTGATGGAATCAGGGTCTCCACCGTGCTCACCGCAGATACCGCACATAAGGCCTGGCCTCTTGCTGCGTCCGGCGTTCACTCCGTGCTCTACGAGCTTGCCCACACCCTTGACATCGATGGTCTGGAACGGATCGGCATCGAGAATCTTGTTGCCGAGGTAGTCTCCCATAAAGGTTCCCACGTCGTCACGGCTGAAGCCGAAGGTCATCTGGGTAAGGTCGTTGGTACCGAAGCTGAAGAACTCTGCAGTGCGGGCCATACGGTCAGCGGTAAGGGCTGCGCGAGGAATCTCAATCATAGTACCGAAGTGGTAGTCGATGGTCATATGGAACTGAGCCTCAACTTCGAGACGTACCTTCTCGCAATATGCCTTCTGGAACTCGAGCTCGCGTGCGGATACGGTTACAGGAATCATAATCTCAGGCTGAGGATTCAGTCCCTCGCCCTTAAGCTCTGCTGCAGCCGTAAAGATGGCACGGTACTGGGTCTCGGCGATGAGAGGATAAGTCACGTGAAGACGAACTCCGCGGTGTCCCATCATAGGGTTGACCTCGTGGAGGTTCTCGCCACGCTTGTCAACTTCCTCTACGCTCACGCCGAGGTCCTTTGCAAGCTCAGCCCTCTTGTCCTCGCTCTTAGGCACGAACTCGTGGAGAGGCGGGTCGAGAAGACGGAATACAACCGGCTTGCCGTCCATAATCTTGAGAGTAGCCTTTACGGAAGCCTTGATGAACGGTTCAAGCTCGAGAAGAGCGGCACGGCGCTCCTCCTCGGTGTCGCACATAATCATCTTGCGGAGCTTTGCGAGAGGAGTCTCGCTGTTCCTGCCGTAGAACATATGCTCGATACGGAAAAGTCCGATACCCTCTGCGCCGAACTGAAGTGCACGCTGAGCGTCCTCCGGTGTATCGGCATTGGTACGGATACCAAGGCGGCGGAACTTGTCGACTATGCTCATAAATCGGATGAAGAGAGGATTCTCGGATGCATCCATAGTGTCAATCTTGGAGCCGTAAACAGCACCCTTGGCACCGTTGAGGGAAATCCAGTCACCCTCGGAGAATGTCTTGTCGCAACCGGCGAAGGAAACCTTCTTGTTCTCGAAATCAATCTTCATAGCCTCGCAGCCTACGATGCAGCACTTGCCCCATCCGCGTGCAACGAGAGCAGCGTGTGAGGTCATACCTCCGCGGGTTGTAAGGATACCTGAAGAAGCGCGCATTCCCTCGATGTCCTCAGGAGAGGTCTCCTCACGGATGAGGATGGTCTTCTTTCCTGCGGCTGCGGCCTCCATAGCGGCCTCAGAGGTAAATACGATGGTTCCGACTGCTCCGCCCGGAGATGCAGGAAGACCCTTTGCTACGACCTCTGCCTTCTTCTCGGAAGCCGGGTCGAGGATTGGGTGGAGAATCTCGTCGAGCTGGGATGGAGAAACGCGCATAACAGCGGTCTTCTCGTCAATCATTCCCTCGTCGAGCATATCCATAGCCATCTGGAGGGCAGCGATACCTGTACGCTTGCCGATGCGGCACTGGAGCATATAGAGCTGCTTGTCCTGGATGGTGAACTCGATGTCCTGCATATCGTGGAAGTGCTCCTCGAGACGCTTGCGGATGCCGTCAAGCTCTGCATATACCTCAGGCATTGCGGTCTCAAGGCTCTCGAGATGCTTGTTGTGCTCGGTCTTGGTAGCCTCGTTGAGAGGGTTTGGAGTACGGATACCGGCAACAACATCCTCGCCCTGGGCATTGATGAGCCATTCGCCGTAGAACTTGTTGTCTCCGCTTGCAGGGTTGCGGCTGAATGCCACACCAGTAGCTGAGGTAGGTCCCATATTTCCGAATACCATAGACTGCACATTCACTGCGGTACCCCAGTCATCAGGAATCTTCTCGATGCGGCGGTAAGCGATTGCACGTTTTCCGTTCCAGCTCTTGAATACGCCGCCGATGGAGCCCCAAAGCTGAGCCTCGGCCGTGTCAGGGAATTCTACTCCGAGAACTTCCTTTACGCGTACCTTGAACTTGTCGCAGAGGTCCTTAAGCTCGTCTGCAGTGATTTCTGTATCAGACTTGTAACCCTTAGCCTCCTTGAGCTCGCACATCATACGGTCGAGCTGCTGGCGGATACCCTGGCCGTCTGCCGGCTCGATACCCTCGGCCTTCTCCATTACGACGTCAGAATACATCATAATGAGACGGCGGTAAGCGTCATATACGAAACGTGGATTTCCGGTTTTCTCAATCATTCCCGGAAGGGTTGCGGAGCAAAGACCGATATTGAGGATGGTATCCATCATACCAGGCATACTGCTTCTCGCACCGGAACGGCAACTTACCAGGAGCGGGTCCTTGGTGTCACCGAACTTCTTGCCCATCAGCTTCTCTGTAGCTGCAAGGGCCTCGGCAACCTCTGCCTTAAGCTCCTCAGAATAGCCTCCGCCGAGAGCATAGTACTCAGCGCAGCACTCTGTAGTAATGGTAAAACCTGCCGGAACCGGCATTCCGAGCTTGCTCATTTCAGCAAGGTTGGCTCCCTTTCCTCCAAGGAGCTCTCTCATAGATCCGTCACCCTCGGCGGTCTTGCCTCCGAAGCGATAGACTCTCTTTTTTGTTTCTGCCATAATTAGTATAGATAATAGAATTATTGTTAGCGGTTAACGGAGCGCGAAGGTACTGAAAAAATCCGACAATGACAAACTTAGCGCATCAAGGCTTCGAGTATGTTCCCGATGGCGGTTTTCCGGCTGGAAATAATCTTCAACTCAGAGCTGTCCGTACGCGGATGTCCAAGAGGGAAATACATTACATCCTGAAGCAGCAGCTCGGCATCCACATAGTCGAAATCGGAGTCCCTTATCTGGAACAGGACTCCCGGAATCTCCGAGAACAACACCCTCACCGAATCGGCATCCCCCGCTGCACGGCAGATATCCGAGATGTCGGCGTCAATCCCGACGCAACCGGAACACATCGCATCCAGCGCAGCCATCAGGCCTCCTTCTCCTACCGTACATCCGGCAATAGCCACTCCGTCCTCTACGAATTCACGCACCACCTCAAAGCAGTCACCGAAATAGCCGGTGTCCTCAATCTTCGGCGCAGGTCCGCCTTCAACTCCAAGCCCCTGTGAGAGCAGAGAGCCTCCGAGTCTGTATTCGGAGGTATCGAAAGGAATATAAATCAGCCAGCTGTCAGGGTCGGAAACAAGGCGGTCAGGCAGCGCCCTTTCACTCTCAGGCACAGCGACTTTGACTTCGATGCAAGGTTCACCTTCATTTATTGAGGACTCCCCTATCTGAAGATACAGGTCTGCCGCATAGTCGGCAAGACCGGCTACACTCTCATACAGGGCCGCCATCGAGCCTACGCCTTTATCAGCCCAATGCCAATGAGCACTGAGAGACAAGTCTTCAAGCACGAAATGGCCTTTTGTCCATATTGCGTCAAGCAGAGCAAGGGCTACCCGGGTGCGGGCATATTCTCCTGCAAAAGGAAACAGGAGTTTGCGTGAAGTTTGGGCGCGTACCAAGGAGAGATAGTCCCATATCCTGTTTTCATCCAGGTCGTAAATACCCACGGAAGGGTCAAGACTTTCGTCAACTATGCATTCCGAAGGGTATGTGCACTGGTTCCCGCCGAGAATCTGGCGTGGTGTTAGTTCCATCGGCGCTCCGTCGATGATGAACTTGGAATCGAACAAAAACGAATTCATCATAGATTAACCGCCAAAAATACAAAATATTTCAGTATTTCAACGAACTTGCACCCGGGTTCGATGCTCGCGACCTTATTCTAAAACAGGACGCACGGATAGCCCGCAGTAACGGTAGTAGGCGCCACTGGACACATATTCCCCATCGAAGTCCACGTTCCTTGCGCAGCTGGTGTTGAGAGTATAGAGGGACGAAGACCAATAGTAGCCTTTGGACCCGCCATCTTCCAGGCGGTTGCTGATCCGGATGCCGGCAGCAGGAAGGAAAATCCAGTTATCGGTGTAACCCTCCTTATTTGACTGTACTTTGTATCCATTCACTCCATTGAGGGTTGTCCAGGTCCAAGTGCAATCAGTTCTCAACTCTGTCCACTCCGCATCGGTCGGCATACTCCATTTTCCGCCAAGATTGACTGTTGCCGCGTCATCAGAGGCTTCTAGTGTGGTTTTGTCATCCACTGTACCATATGACTCCAGTGCGTTATACTTGGTCCATCCACTTGAAGATGATGAACCGGTGTGATACGGACAGTTATCCCAATTGAGGTTAATACCCGTGTCTGACACATCCACAGTTCCTGCCCACTGATAATATCCGCCGTACTCCTCCGGCGCAGAGGCCCCCAGATTGCAAGTTGCCCATTTTACGCTGAGTCCAAGATCAACATATATGTCCTTGAATTCAGCATATTTATCAATATTGTCTTTCTTGCCGAACACACTCCTCTTGATTTTCACAGCATTATCAGTGTACTCAAAAGTACCAATCTGACTGTCGGCCTCGAAAGTCATCGTAAAGCCCCCGGGCATATCGACAGGAAGCACAACAATGTAATAGTAGGTATCGGCATTAAAGCATGTCCCATCTTTAGGTGTAAGGGTAAGGGTCTTCTCACCGGCAACGACCTCGGAAACGCAAGGCTTGTCTTCGGAGTCCATAGTGAGCTTTACCTTACCTGCAAGATACTCGTCACTGTTGCCTTTGAAAGTAATGCGCTTGATGTCGCTCCTGCTGAGGCTGAACTTGATTCCGCCACAGACATTGTAGAACCTGAACTCATCCGTTTGGGAATGTGCCAAGGTGATGTACAAATCATCATCAAAACTCCCTGCAACACCTTTCTGGAAGGACGGGAGAGTTGTCGTCACATAAGTACCGTCGCAGGTCGCAGATGCATTGTACGGGTACAGACCCCAACGGTTGGTTGAAGCGTTCTCGTCGCTGCCGATAAGGTCGGTAGTCGTAAATACCGCTGTCGTTGCATCAGCAGTGTTGGTAGATACATAGTGCGTACTGGTGCTGCCATAGAAGACATTGATTTCGTCGGATGTATTCCAGTAGATTGTTCCCACTCCTTCAGAATCCGTCACCAAACTTGTCTTGGTTGCCCCTGCGTTATCGTAAGTTGCAGTGATATCAGGAGCTTTGAAGCCTTCTACAGGGCACTCTTCGATTTTGATTGTGCAGGCTGCAACAATGCTCACAACGGCTGCAAATAACAATATCCTCTTCATTGGTACAGTTCTTCCTCTGATGTATTCTCGTTCTGTTGTTACAAAGAAAAAATCAAAGGTAAGAATCGAAATCAGATTCAATTCCGCACTTTCCAAAAAATTCTCTCATCATGTCATCCGGGATATCTCAATTTGTCACAACCGAATCCCATTTTCGGCAAACTCAGCTCCAAATATACCCAAATCTCCTTACCTTTGTTTTCCTTATTTGATTGGAAAAGCCATAAAGGAGATTATGGAATACGACAAACTGATTGAAGACATTTATTCCCGCCATCCGAGCGTTCAGGTGAGCGGATTCGGGCCCAAATCCTACAAGGCGGGGCTCGAAGCGATGCGCGGATTCGACGCGCAACTCGGCTCTCCCTGGCGCAAGTACCGCATCATCCACGTTGCCGGCACCAACGGCAAAGGGTCAGTGAGTTCAATGCTCGCATCCTGCCTTGCCGCAAGCGGGCTGAGCGTCGGGCTTTACACCTCACCCCATCTGCTGGACTTCCGTGAAAGAATAAAAATCGTAAGCCCGGAGGGCTGGGAGATGGTCAGCAAAGACTATGTTCAGAACTTTCTGGAAGAGCGTCCGGACGAAATTGAGCATCTTTCCTTTTTCGAAATCACCACCGGTCTGGCTTTCAAATGGTTCGCCGACCGCAGGGTTGACATAGCCGTGATTGAAGTAGGCCTCGGAGGCAGGCTTGACAGCACCAATATCATAGACTCCGAACTGGCCGTCGTAACAAGCATAGGTCTGGACCATTGCGCCCTTCTGGGCAGCACCCGCGAGCAAATAGCCTCCGAAAAGGGAGGTATCTTCAAAAGCGGAAGCAAGGCACTCGTTTGGGGACACGATGCGCAGACAGATCCGGTATTCGAAGAATGCGCACGCAACTCGGGAGCCCGGCTGCACTACGCTGACGAAGTGATAAGCGAGCCGTCATTGAACAGCATAGACTTCGGTGCTATGGACCTTCGCGGTGAATACCAGCGCGACAATGTGCGCACGGCCCTCAGCGCACTATCTCTTCTTGGCATAGCTGCCGAGCCGGGGGCAATAGAGCATACCTCCCGGCGCACCGGCCTTCGCGGAAGATGGGAAACGCTCTGCGAGCAGCCGAAGATAATCTGCGACATAGGCCACAACCCGGCGGCGCTCGAAATGAACTTCGCCCAGCTCCACAGTAGCGGCAGGCCGCTTACGATAGTATATGGAATTATGGCAGACAAGGCTCTGGACGATATCGCCCCGCTGATGCCCGCTGATGCCGACTACATACTTTGCGCTCCCAAAGGCAGCCGCGCCCTGCCAGTTCGCGATCTCCACACCAGACTCTCCACGCTGCGCCCGGAACTCAGGCTCCAGGAAGCCCCTTCGGTTGCAGATGCAGTAAAAATGGCGATATCCAAGTCGCAAATTGAAAGCATAATCTACATCGGAGGCAGTACATTTGTGGTCGCAGAGGCTCTATTGGTTTCAAATTGTAAGTAAACAAACCCGAAAAAGTAACAAAAAAGCCCGAATCTTGCAATCAAATGATTCGGACTAATCTTGCTCAGCTCTCGGCTGATATCATATAACTAACTAACCGATGCAAAGATACGGGATTTTTTGGGATTTCAAAATAAAAATTTTAAAAAATTACAAATTGAAAGTAAAATCCGCGATAGAAGCAGCTGCCGGGCGGTGAGTGATGCAAATTATCGTCTTGATACCGTGGTATTTATCGTGAATTCTGCCGAGTACTTTGTTTTCGGAAGCACTGTCCAAAGCCGAAGTCGCTTCGTCAAGAATCAGTACTGACCCCCTATGCAGAAGGGCCCTGGCAATTGCCACCCGCTGTGCCTGACCCTCGCTCAGGCCCCTTCCCTTCTCGGAGCAGACAGTGTCCAGACCCTTGGGCATTTCCAGAATAAAATCCGCATCCGCCGTATGCAGGGCATCCTTCATATCCTGCTCGGAAGCCTGCGGACACGCCATAAGCAGATTATCCCTCACAGTTCCGCTGAGCAGCGAATTGCCTTGCGGCACATACATAAAGTTGCATCTTGAGGCAGGACCGGCTTCAAGTTCTTCACCTGAAGCATCATAGAGAACCACCTTCCCTTCTGTAGGCTCAAGCAGCCCCAGCATCAGCTGCACAAGTGTGCTCTTGCCCTTTCCGGTTGGTCCGCAGATGGCTGTCATTGTTCCCGGTTTGAAATCGAAAGCAAGCTCGGAAAGCACAAGTCCGTCCTCTGGCCCGCTGTCGGGATAAGCGAAACTCAAAGCACTTGCACGCAGACCGGCGCAGCCCTCAAGCATATGTTCCTTCACATCCTCCTCCTGAGGCATAGCCTCAATGTCCAGAAGTCGCTCTACAGAAGAAATGGCACGGATGAAGGCGGGGATATATGACGCCAGCCCCGCAACCGGTCTCTGGACCTGACCCACGAGCTGGAGGAAAGCTACCATAAGGCCATAGCTCACCGTGCCGTCCTTGATGCCGAAACAGCCCCAGAGAAAGGCAAGCAGATAGCCCGCCGAAAAGCCCACCTGCATAAAGGTGCGCGAAAGGGCCGAATAGCTCAGGCGGGTAACCGTCTTGCTGCGTTCCTGCGCCTGAAACCCGTCCAGGTCATCCTCCACATCCTCTACGCTGCCAAGGGTCTTCACCAGCACCCGGTGCTGCAGATGCTCCTGCATATGTCCCTGAATCTGCCCGTCCAGACTGCGGATTTCATTGGTCAGACGGCGCTGCCTGCGGAAGAAAAGCCTTGCTCCCACCACCGCAACAGGCATTATCCATATTAGTATCCACGCAAGCGAAGGCGAGAGCACGAAGAGCATCACGGTTGCCGCAACGAGTTGGAAGAGCGTCACCACGCAGGAAGGCAGGCTGGAGCAGATGAAATCCGACACCACGCGTATATCCTCCTCAAGTCGGTTCACCACATCGGCGCTGTGGAAGCGTTCCCTCCCCTGCCAGGTGCTGCGCATCGCCTTGTCGAAAACGATGCTGCGCATCCTGATCTTCGCATCAACCGTAAGTTTACCCTCCACGAAGCGGGAAGCGATGCGGGCGGCCACCTGAAGGGCCATAATGCCGACTAGCAGCCAGACAGATGCCATCAGGGGCTCGGAGCTGCCGCCGGTCACAATGTCGATAACCTTCTTGCTGTACCAGACGAAGGCAAGGGCGCAGACTGCCTCTACGAGATATATTGCGCTGCACAGCAGCACCCTCCCGCGCACAAGCGAAAGCATGCGCCACAGCCCCTTGAGACAGCCCTTGAGATCCTTCATAGGAGTTATTCCTTTACTATTCCGGCTTCAATCCACTTTTGGGCAAGGGCCTCGCAGTCGCGCAGCGCTGTCTGAGGATCCACCTCATATTCGCCTACGAGCAGGTTGGCAAGAGTCTGCACGTCGAATTCGCGTCCTTCCACGCTCTTCCACAGAAAAGCGGCGGTGGAGTTGAGGGAAATCATTTTGTTGAAATTCACGAGGCCGACGCTCTCCGGCACGACCACATTCTCGTCAAGCACTGTCCTGAGCTTGAATCCTTCAATTATCTGCATATCGTTCTTCTTAATAATGCAAGCCACACGCGGCGCACGATGCGTGGAAGGGAGCCCCAAAACCGTACTTTACGCGCATAACCGGCTGTTGTACAATCTATTTCCTTTCCGCGCGGCCTTATGACCGCCACGGCCTTTGCCTTCACATCGGGCAGGCCGCAGGTCTCCACTCCGGAAAGGTTTCCGTCACCCTTGAGCACCACCCTGTCTTCGGCTATGCCTATGATTCTGTGGAGAACATAGCGTCCGGGAGCTATCTCCGCAAGCACCGCATCCCCCACGTCAACGGGTCCTTTCCGCAGCCTCACGCTGTCCCTGTCCCCCACTATGAAGGGAAGCATACTGCATCCTTTGGTGAGAAGCTCCACTTCCTTGCCTTCCTGCACGAGGGCAGATACTTCGGCAAGCAGAATGGCATTCGGCACTATCATAACTGAGCCTCCTTTACCGCCCTGCAGCATACTCTGGCGGCATCTTCATCCGGGAGGCAGTCGAGCACGAAGCAAGGGACCTTTGAGACGGCCGCCTCTATGCTGCGGTGCAGGGCATCCCCCATCCTGGCGTCCGGCTTGAATCCCGAGCAGGAAGAATAGAGCGAAGCATAGGCCTCAATCACGCCGAGGCGCGTCATCCTGTTTTCGGAGCAGCGCCTGATGCGCACGAAGGCCCCAACGGGATATGATTCATTGCGGTAGCAGGGTGTCTTGCCGCTCCACGGGGAACCGAAAACCCGCACGCTGCCGTCAGGCATTATCCGCACTATGGGATTGTCGTCATTGAGCAGTCTCGCGCCCTCTATGCAGCGCAGCCACATACGGCTTTGGGTGCTCTTGCCGGTGCCGCTCTTCGCAAGGAAAAGGTAGCCCCTGCCCTCATAGGCAATTACTGATGCGTGCATCTCCAGCGTGCCCAGCGTTGCGGTGCGGAAGGCATACATCAGCATCAGCGAATTATTTATCGCAAATAATGCATCCTTTCCGCTGCAAACTTCCAGCTGGCCGCAGGTGAAGTCCCCGCTCATCAGAAGCTTTGCAGCAAGCGGATAGGCGGAAGTCACCGATGTTTCGCAATACCACTGCCCGCCGCAGCGGAAAAGTTTGATTTTGGTTTCGCCCGGCTCGGTCGGCTGGTCAAGAATCAGCTGCGGCTCGATTGCAGGAAGCCTGTCCACCACCGTAAGGGTAAAGACGGGCTCTGCTTCAGGCTGAGTCACAGCAAAGGGGGCATATTGGGAAAGGTCCGGCACAGCACTGCCCGAAGTCCCGGCTTCGAGACAGAACAGATGGCCTGCGACGCAATAGTAATTTCTCATACGCACAAAGATAGTGGAATTCGGACGATTTTCATTATCTTTGGCGCATGGAAGAAATCAAACTGGAATACAATACCTCCCGTGACGCTCTCGGAATGTACGAATATGGAAGAAATGTACAGGAAATGGTCCGCGAGCTCAAGGACATCCCCGACAGGGAGAAAAGAACCAATCAGGCCAAGGCCATAGTCAAAGTTATGGAGCTCCTCAACCCGCAGGTGCGCAGCCACGAGGACTACGAGCACAAACTTTGGGACCATCTCTATATGATAGCCGACTTCGATTTGGATGTGGATTCACCATATCCCTGCCCTGCAAAGGAAGAATTCGAGACCAAGCCGGTACCGCTTCCGATGAAGGGCACAAAAATCAAGGCTACCCACTACGGACGCAACATAGAAAGGATACTCGACCTGATTGCAGGTGAGCCGGAAGGTGAAGTCAAGGACTCTCTCATCAAGGCTCTGGCCATATATGTGCGCCAGCAGTATCTGATTTGGAACAAGGACAGCGTAAGCGATGAGACCATCTTCTCCGACATACACAAGCTTTCGGAAGGGAGAATCACGGTGCCAGAGGGCCTTACTCTGGCCAAAGTGTCCGAGAATCAGGACTTCAGCCGTCCGGGCCTGGGTATTCAGACTGGCAAGAACAACAAAGGAAACCGCAAAGGAGGACACCGAAACAGACGCAGACAATGAAAAAACGCTTGTCGGACGATACCAAGGCTGCCCTTGTTAAAGTGGCGGGGATTGCACTCGCAATCTTCGCTGTGTTCACTTTCATAGCCATTCTGTCCTATCTGATTCACTGGCGTGCCGATATGAGCGGAGAGGAGCTCCGCAACGCTGCCGGGGCGCTCGGGTACAGATTCGGACGCCTGCTGGTGCGTGATTGCTTCGGTCTGGGCAGTTTCGCACTGCTGATAATACTGGGGGCAGCTTCAGAGAAACTGCTGCGTGACAAGCTCCACAGTTCCCTTGTATCAACCGCCATCAAGACGCTTACCGGGGCTTTCCTTGCCTCACTTGTCTTCGCCTTTGCCGGCAACCTGCTCGGACTTGCAAATGCTTTCGGAGGAGGCCTTGGAGGTCATTGCGGAGCACTTGTGACAGCCTGGTTCATCCGGATTTGCGGTCCCGTTGTGACGGGACTGCTGCTCGGCCTGCTCGCGGTATGCTTCGCAATGCTCTGCAGCAGCCGGTTCGTACATTGGCTGGGATCCCTGGGCAAAGGCGCGGGCAAGAAACCTTACATAGACCCTCAGGCAGTGGATGTCATTACCGACGAGGTGCCTGAAGAGACAGAGGAAAGCGCTCCTGAAACAGTTGTCGAGCCCGAGTCGCAGCCGGTTGCAGTTCCTGAGCCCGCAGTGGAACCTCAGGTTGCGAAGGAAGAGTCGACAGTGGAAGGGCCTGCTCTCCAGGTCATCGAGGGAGACGGGCTCCAGACAGACATTTCCAAGCCTCTTCCGAGAATCGATAACAGGTTGGATCCTCCTTACGGACTGCCACACTACAAAATGCCGTCCCTGGAACTTCTGGATACGTATGAGAGCGGCAAGCACGCCATCTCCAAAGAGGAGCTGGACCGTAACAAAAACAAAATTATCACCACACTGCGCAATTACAAAATCGAAATTACCGACATACGCGCAGTGGTAGGACCGACCGTTACCCTCTACAAAATCACCCCGGCTCCGGGAGTCAAGATTTCCGCCATCAGGACACTTCAGGACGATATTGCGATGTCCCTGAACGCCAAGGGAGTGCGCGTTGTCACCCTCCAGGATTCCGTGGGAATTGAAGTGGCCAACGACAAGGCTTCCATTGTGCCTCTGCGCGGGCTGCTCAACGATGAGAGTTTCCGGACCAGCAAGTTCGAGCTTCCTGTGGCCCTGGGCTACACCATTACCCAGCAGGTCAAGGTAGTGGACCTGACCTCGGCTCCACACCTTCTGGTTGCAGGTGCCACCCAGCAGGGTAAGTCCGTATGCCTCAATGTGATAATATCTTCCCTGCTCTACGCAAAGCATCCTTCCGAGCTGAAGTTCGTCTTCATAGACCCGAAGATGGTGGAATTCACCGCCTACGCTTCGCTCGTCAAACACTATCTCGCAGTTCTGCCTGATGCCGACGATGAGGAGTCCGAGAAGCAGAGAGCCATAGTCAAAACTGCGAAGGATGCCGAGAAGATACTGCGTTCGCTCTGTATCGAGATGGACGACCGTTACGCCCTTCTTGCAAAAGCGGGTGTAAACAAGCTTACCCTCTATAATGACAAGTTCCGCGACCGAAAGCTCAATCCGGAAAAGGGCCACAAGTATCTGCCTTATCTGGTAGTGGTTGTGGATGAGTACGCAGACCTGACGATGAGCACGGGAGCTTCGCCTGAAGCCAAGGCTGCAAGCCGCAGCATCACCAACAGCATCATCCGTCTTGCCCAGAAGGGTAGGGCAGCCGGAATCCACGTGATTCTAGCGACCCAGCGTCCTTCCGTGGATGTGATTTCCGGTATCATCAAGAGCAACTTCCCTATGAGAATCGCGTTCAGGACATCATCCAGAATCGATTCCCAGACCATTATCGATGCACCGGGCGCAGAGAAGCTGATTGGACGCGGAGATATGCTCTTCTCTGCCGGAATCGACAATGAGCGCATACAGTGCGGACTGATTTCCGGAGAGGAAGTAAACAGGCTGACCGATTTCATCGGAAGCGAAACCAAATACGGACAATGCTATAACATACCATATTACCTTCCTGTACCGCAGGATGAGAACGGCTCTTCAGAAGGAGGCGGAGTGGATATGAGCGACCTCGACGAGAGGTTTGAGGAGGCCGCAAGACTTGTGGTTACAACCCAGAAGGCATCAACTTCCTTTTTACAGACCAGACTGGCGATGGGATTCGCCAAGGCGGCCAGGATTATGAGCCAGCTCGAAGAAGCCGGAGTAATCGGGCCTGCTGAAGGAGCGAAGCCGAGACAGGTGCTTGTACCTGACCTCGACACCCTGGAACAGCTGCTCAGCACCTGCAAGAAATGAAACGTTTACTAACCACGACCCTGAGTGCACTTATTGCCTGCATCTGCGCTTGCGCGCAGGTGAGTGAAGAGTTTGCTCCCCTGCTGCAGAAATTACAAAGCCAAAGGACTCTGCTGAATTACGAATACATTGTTTCCGGCCCTACGGAAGTTGTTGTCCAGGGCACGGCCGTCATCCAGAAGAATTGCTTCAGGATGGAGGGTGCCGGCCTGCTGATTATGTGCGACGGGGACAGTATCTGGACTCTTGACATGGAGGGCAAAGAGGCATATGTGGAGAAGGCAGGACCTATGGATTACCTGCAGTATCTCAGGGACCTGGCTTATGTGGATGACCATCTGGAGGGTACCATTGTGGAGCCTGCATCAGGGACTATCATCCCTTTTGCACTGCGCGACCTGCAGTTCCTGCCTGCAAGCGGTGACCTCACCCCTTTCAGCCCTTCAGAGGAAGTCTTCGCCTCCGGTGACTGGATAATTACGGATTTGAGGTAGCTTGTAAGGGTCTTTTTTGCGCTACGGGCTCCGTTGTCAGTCTCCAACAAGAACGATGTTCGCGGAGTTTGCCTTTTTGATGGCTTTTGTGAACTCCCTGTACTGATCATAGTCCGAAGCGGGGAAGCGTCCGGCGCTTAGGCTGACGCTTTGCTTGAGGACAACGCTTTTCCCGTCCTCCGAGGCTTCACAATCAAGAGTATAAACCACCCAAGGGCAACTTGCCTGCGTGTCCTGCGGCAGGCTTTCGATATGATAGCCTTGAGGAAGCTCCACTACGGTACTGATTTCAATCAGTGAATCTTCTTCTATTACAATATCATACAATCTCTCCGATTTCTGGGCGCCGAG
Organism: Candidatus Cryptobacteroides sp.; assembly: GCA_051869975.1. Lineage (GTDB taxonomy): Bacteria > Bacteroidota > Bacteroidia > Bacteroidales > UBA932 > Cryptobacteroides. The sequence continues at coordinate 20,370 of JBJEBK010000030.1, forward strand.
TCCGAACTTGGCCGGAGCCAAAGGCACAAAAATCCTGTCCTTGCTTTTCCTGGCATAACCTGGAGAGGCAAAGCGATAGCCTATTTCCATTTCGGGTTCAAATCCTGCTCCGTCATACTCTTCGGTATTGTCTCTGATCGAAAGCACTTCGAAATTGTCCGTTCTTGCACTGATTGACGAGGTCAACATTTCTTTCTTCCCGCTCTCCGTAGCAGAGTACAGGCCCAGATAGGACTCGACGATTCCGGCCTTCAGCTCCCGGCTTGCATTCACTTCTGCATTTCCGTCAGCACTCAGGCTCACAATGAATTTGTCCTTACGGCAATCGGTGCCATACTGCGGAACCCTCACGACATGCGAAGAATCTCCGTCAACGAGCAGCACTTCATGGCCGGCTATGCCGCTATGCTTGAAACCGAGAGGAAAACCCGTATTGGTGCATTCAACCCACAGCGTATCATTGAGCTCCTTAACCGGAACGCATAGCATCGCGTGGTCGCAGAATCCTACCATAGGGTATTGGGGATCCAAGGTTTTGTCTTCTGTAGACAGTATAATGTAGTAGGATTCAATTCCTGCAGCTTTCAGCATCAGTTTCATATAATTGGACAGAGCCTTGCAATCACCGAAGCCGGTGCGAAGCACTTCTGAGGCCTTGGAAGGCTGGTAGCCTCCAATTCCGAGCTGAATGCTCACATAGCGAGTGGTCGCGCCGAGATAATCGTACAGAGCAGCAATTTTTTCCATATCGCTATCCATACCATCGACAAGGGAGGCGACAGTCTTTGAAAGTTTTTCCGGGACATCGGACACTTCGTCATTCAGACCGGACACCCATCGTCCCACATCGTTCCAGCTCTGTTGGGAACCGGGATATCCCGCAAAGGAAAACTTGACAGGCGCGATGCGGCAGAATGGAAGCAGTTGAGTCGGGGAAGGCATAAAGCTTTCACTTGAGAGAGGCGCGATATCACTTGCTGTCCAGGTATATATAGCTGTCTTGCCGTCATTTGCCACTTCCGGCTCAACATTTCCTATATACTGGACAGGAAAATCGGCAGGGACCTGAAGCACATATTCTGCTTTCTGAATTGAAGTGCCGGTATTTAAGGCAGGGGCAAAGCCAGGCAAGGCGATGATGCCGCCCTTCATTGCCACTTTGTAGCTGTAATTGACAGTATAAGGATATTGGCAGTTGGGCACATAGGCTGTTACACTGGCATTGTTGGCCATTCCTTCGGACAGGGATATGTTTACAAGATCACCTTTCTTAAGCTTCAGAGCCTTGCCCTTTTGCGGAGTCACACTACCGGAAAAGGAACTGAGCGAACAGAAATTGTCCAGATACAGCTTGAATATGCCATCCTGCTCTCCGTTCTTGTCATTGACCCTGATGCTGACATCAACAGTATAGGTGGCTGATTTTTCATTGTCCACGCGGACGAATTTTTTGTATGACAGAATCTCTGCCGAAGGAGCCCCTGCAGCAAGCAAAGAGGCAAGTATGAGAGCAACTGCTGTCATTGTACTTTTCTGATTACAATCCTGTCTTTGTAAACATCTGAAACTGCTCTCCAGTAGCTGCGCAGATCCGTGTACTCGGAAGCATCGCAGTAAAGGGCACTGCGTCTGTACTGGTAGTTGAGAGTAACGGTCTGAGAGTCGGCTGCTGCATAGTATGTCTTCAGCTGACTGCCTATCGATGACATCATTACCCTGGTATTCTGCGGCAGTTCAACCACCTCGTACCCTTCCGGAAGGTGTATGGAGACAATGTATGTGATGGACTCCGGGTATTCGAATTCTACAGGGAAGGTTCTCTGCTGCTTCTCGAAAGAGTGGATGTCGTGGAACCGGCGCACAAACGGGTTCAAATATATGGTGCCGTCAGCAGTGTCGAAATACACAGTTCCGCTTGCATTGACTTTGATTTGGGGACTCCATACGTCCAGGTCTTCAAAGTCGGCACTGTCAAGCTCCGCTCCCATAATCCCTTCCAGAATTTCCATTCGCTTAACCTCGTCCTTCTCCCCATCCATCAGAGATCGGAAGGCGTAGGACTCGCTGTTGACCATATTCATAACGGTTGTGAAGGTGAAGGTACCATCCGGTGAGACACTGCCTTCAACAACCATATAATCCTTGTTGGTGCATAGATTTTCGAGTGATACCCAGGACCCCTTGCCATCTTCGTCAAGGACTCTTGCCTGGTCAACAAGGCAATTGAGAGGAAGTACGTTGAGGTATCCGTCCGGGTCGGAAGCATCCACATACCAGGTCTTGTCTGCACCCGAAATCTGCAGCAGCATCTTGGTGTAGGAGGTAACGGAAATATTGAAAGGTATCAGCAGGCCTTCGTCCTTTTCGCGAAGCACGACAGGACAAACTCTGAATCCCAGATACCTGAGGGACTGCCCTACCAGACAGTTGATGTCCGCATCAGACCCGGTACCCCTCTTTATGGCTTCAGGAACATCCACGCGGAAGCCTACATACTCGTTCCAGGCTACTCTGTCCGTGACCATAGCTCTTACCTTGGCTATCTTCTGCTCATCGCTCAGCCCCTCCAATTGCAGAGCATCCAGTTCTTTCTTAAGATAAGGCTTCTTCTGCATCAAAGTGCGGAACATCTCCGACTCGGCAAAATTCTTGTCTATATCTTCCCATTGAGTGTTGTAGGTCTGTTTCATCCCGTTGGGCAGGGGCACCTGTTTGAGTTCGTAAACCAGGACATCGGAGTAGAAGGAAGGACACCAGCAGTAGTCTTCACTCTGATATGCCGGCATATCTTTGTATTCGTAGATGTCACGTACGGCTTCATAATAAACTCCACCGGCACTGATGTTCTCTTTTTGCTGGACATACTGCACCTGATTGTATCCCCGCTGAAACTTCTGATATTGGAAAATGCTCGGATAGGTAACCGTCACAAGTCCGTTGAGAACGGGAATCATCTTCTGAAGATGGATTTCAGGGAAAATCCAGAACTCCTCCGATTCGAAAGTGTATTCAACCTCCACGACAGAGCCCACAATGACTTCCGGGGCAGTAAATTTCACGGAATACAATCCTTCGGTAATCTGCTCGTCAAAGATGTACTTGCTGCTCATCCTGGTGGCTTTGACCTTTCCGTCCACCAGATTGAAGGTGGTCAGCTTGATTCCGCTCACGTGCTCGTCCGCCTTTCTGTTGTAAGTAATTGCAAAGTCAACATAACTCTTACCCTCGTCCTTGAGGACCTTGATTCTGCGGCGTACTTTCCGGTAATTCGTATAGCTGGACGGCTGAACCACGAGTTCGGTGGACTCTTCGGAGTAGAGGTACACAGCCGCTGCTGTAGTGTCGGGAGCATAACTTGTCATCTCAAGTTCTTCCCTGGACACCTTTCCGAATCTGGTATCGATGTCTGATGCATTCGCAGCGGCACAGACCGCCAGCAGCAATGAAGCGATTAGTTTTTTCATAAATGCTGCAGTTTATTTGCCGGTTTCGCCCGGATACATTGCCATTCTGACTTTCTGCATTTCTTCCTTGCCCTTGATGTGCTCAAGTATTGCGAGTCCGAAGGCAACGGCATTGCCTGCGCTGCGTCCTGTCACAATCCGTCCGCAACTTACGGCAGGCGCATCAAGGAAGGTCGCGCCCTTTGCGACAAGCGGATCCTGGAAGCCGTCGAAACATGTGAATTCAAGCCCTTCCGGTACATCCAGCTGACCGAGCACCAGGCCGGGCGCAGCACATATTGCGGCAAGAGAACCGCCTGCTGCGTAGTGCTCGCGCATCGCCCGAATCAGAGGCCCCGAGGCAGCAAGATTCTTGGATCCAGGCATTCCGCCGGGAAATATCATAAAATCCCTTGCCCCCGTACCGGCGTGCGAGCCGTCCCAGTCGCTGAAAAACTGCTCGGCTCCGATGGTGATGCCGTGGGACGATACTACAAAAGGGTCATCTCCTATAGCTATAAGATTGACTTTCAGTCCACCGCGACGCAGCACGTCGTTGACTGCCAGGGCTTCGATATCCTCGAACCCGTCGGCAAGAAAAATATTGATTCCTTTCATATCTCCAAATATAGGAAATAATCCGTATTTTTGCGGTATGGGAACATCAAAAGTATATTTTACGGATTTCACTACCAGAGACTATGGTGAAAGTCAGCCGAAAAAACTCAAAAGGCTAATCAGAACGGCAGGAATCTCCGAAATAGATATGAAGGGCAAACTGGTTGCCATCAAAATGCATTTCGGAGAACTCGGCAATTGCGCCTATCTTCGCCCCAACTATGCCAAGGCGGTAGCCGATGTGGTCAAGGAACTTGGCGGAAAACCTTTCCTTACCGACTGCAACACAATGTATCCCGGCTCCCGCAAAAATGCCATAGAGCATCTTTTCTGCGCTGAGGAGAACGGCTTCAATACTGTCACCACCGGCTGCCCGATAATAATAGCTGACGGGCTCAAGGGTACGGATGATGTCGAGGTGCCCGTAGCCGGAGGCGAATATATCAAGAACGCCAAAATAGGAAGGGCCGTGATGGATGCTGATGTTTTCATCAGTCTCAATCACGTCAAGGGGCACAATTTCGCAAGCTTCGGCGGTGCCATCAAGAATATCGGTATGGGCTGCGGCTCGCGCGCCGGCAAAAAGGAGCAGCATTCGAGCGGGGCGGCTATGATAGATGCCGACAAATGTCGCGGCTGCCGCCAGTGTCTCGGCAATTGTGCAAACAATGGCCTGCAATTTGATGAACAAAGCAGGAAGATGAGAGTTACTCCCAATTGCGTCGGATGCGGCAACTGCCTTGGAGCCTGCAATTTCGATGCTATTCATTTTGAAAATGACACGGCCAACGAACTGCTCAGCCGCAGGATGGCCGAATATGCCAAAGCGGTAGTGGACGGACGCCCGCAGTTCCATATTTCCCTGATTATGGATGTCTCGCCGGGCTGCGACTGCCACGGGGAAAACGGCGCTCCGATTATCCCTGACCTCGGAATGTTCGCTTCCTTCGACCCGCTCGCCATCGACCAGGCCTGCATTGATGCCTGCCTTGCCGCCACTCCTCTGCCCGGTGGAAAACTGGCACAGATGATGGCCCTCAAGGACTTTGTGGACTACGGCAACCATTTTGAAAACTTGCATCCCGGCAGTGATTGGAAATCTTGTCTGGACCAGGCTGAGAAAATCGGCCTTGGCAATAGAAATTATGAATTGATTACAGTTAAAACTGATTTTTGATGAATATCTGGATAATAATGATAGCTGTGATGATAGCAAGCGCTCTCATCCAGGCTGTCCTCAACGCAAAATTCAACAAATACTCCAAGGTCGGGTGCCGCTACACCGGAGCCGAGGTCGCCGAGAAGATGCTTCGCGAAAACGGCATCACCGATGTCAGCGTGGTCAGCATAGGAGGACGTCTTACCGACCATTATGACCCTACAAGGAAGACAATCAACCTCAGTGCGGAAGTTTATGGCGCAAACTCGATTGCAGCCGTTGCTGTGGCTGCCCACGAGACGGGACACGCCATTCAGCACGCTACGGGATATGCACCGCTGAGGATGCGCAGCGCCCTTGTGCCTGTGGTTTCCTTCTGCAACAGTGCGGTTTCGTGGGTGCTGCTTCTCGGATGCGTCCTGATCCAAATCCTTCCTCAGGTGCTCTGGCTGGGCATAGCAATGTTCGCTATGACAACCTTATTCTCCGTCATAACCCTTCCTGTGGAGATTAACGCCAGTGCAAGGGCCGTCCAGTGGCTCGATGCTTCCGGGATTACGGATTTCGAGACCACTCCGATGGCTAAGGATGCACTCAAATGGGCTGCCTACACTTATGTGATTGCAGCGCTCGGCTCAATTGCTACCCTGCTTTACTATATCGGTATTGCCCGCTCCCGCGACTAGTGCTATGACAGAAGAAAGAAAACTGTACCCGCTGCGCTTCTGCAGCATACTTGACGAATATGTCTGGGGCAAGGACGAGTTCATACTCGCAGACCTGGGATACCGCGACAGCCTTGTCAAAGACGGATGGCTTGCAGCCAATACCATAAACGAAGTAATGGACACCTATCTTGACCGCGTGGTCGGAGACCGTGTCTATGAGATGTACGGGCGTCAGTTTCCGGTGCAGGTCAAAAGAATCTCCTGCAAGGGGAGGATGCCGCTTCGGGTTCATCCGGATGATGTGATTGCGGGAGAACGTTACGATGCTCTCGGCAGGGAAAAGCTGTGGTATGTGCTCAAGGCAGCCAAAGATGCAAAACTCTTCCTCGGTTTCAAAAGACAGGCTGATGCCGCCGAGCTTATGGGTGCACTTGAGGACGGAAGCATTGAGACTCTTCTCAATGCCGTAAGTCCGCGTCCCGGGGAGTTCTTCCATATAGCTCCCGGGACCATTCACGGAGCCTGCGGGGATGTGGAACTGCTTGAAGTATCCCAGTCTTCCGCCCTTGATTTCTGCATTTTCGGATGGGGTCAGCAGCTGGGCGCCGAAGAATTTGACGAAAGTCTCAGTGTAATCGATGCCCTGGACTTCATAGATTATGCTCCTTACCGCAATCAGGACGAGATAACACAGTTCTCTGTAAGGAAGATGGACCTTAGGGAACCTGTACATATTCTCGGTGAGAACAACGATTCATTTGCTGTCTATCATTGCCTTTATGGTGAAGCTGTTTTGAAAATCAACAGCGAGGATGCAGGTGAATTGGTTTATCGGCTTAAAGGCGGAGAGACGGTACTCGTGCCTTCCGAGGTAGATGATTTCATCATCGCTCCTGCAGCCCAGACCACTGCCCTGCTTGAGATTCTGGTGGAGAATACCCCGGAAAAGGACGAATATATCAACCCGGATGTGCCTGAGAGACTTCCGGAAGATGAACAGTAGAAGATGGGAAGAGAGAACGATTTCAGCCGTCTGGAACTGAACCTCGGTGGCTGTCTTTCAAATTACAGCTATTTCAGGGGCTTGCTTAAGGGAAGCACAAAAATGCTCGTGCTCGTAAAGGCCAATGCCTACGGACACGGTGCCGTGGAGTTTGCGTCTATGATGCAGCGTTTCGGAGCTGATTATCTGGCAGTTGCCCTCCCGGTAGAGGGAATAGAATTGCGCAATTCCGGCATATCCCTTCCTATTCTGGTGCTTACGGCAGGAACGGATTTCTTCCCTGAAATTATCGACAACAGGCTGGAACCCGGCATTCCCAATCTTTCGGCCCTCAAGGCACTGGACTCCAAACTCCGGGAGAGAGACATTAAGGACTATCCCGTCCATATCAAAATCGACAGCGGTATGCACCGTCTCGGCTTTATGGAAGATGAACTGCCTGAGCTCATAGAATTCCTCAAGGGGTGCACCACCGTCAGGGTGCAGTCAGTGTATTCACATCTGGCCGCCGCAGAAGACCCTTCGGAAGATGAGTTTACACTCGGACAGATTGAGTATTACAGCAGATGCGCCAAGGCTATTGAGGACGCAATCGGATATCATCCTCTCTGGCACATTCTCAACAGCGCCGGCATAGAGCGCTTCTCCGAGTATCAGTTCGATATGGTGCGGCTCGGAATAGGAATCTACGGCATCTCCTCACTCCCTGATGTCAGGCTGACACCTGTCGCATCCCTTAAGGTCAAGATACTTCAAATCAAGCATCTGAAGCCTCAGGACGGCACTATTGGCTATGGCAGATGGGGAAAGATTGCTCCTGAAGGGACAACCATTGCCACCATCCCGGCCGGCTATGCGGACGGACTGGACCGTCATCTCGGCAGGGGCGCTGCAAGTTTCAGCATCGGCGGGCACAGGGCGCCTACCATAGGCAATATCTGTATGGATATGTGTATGCTGGATGTGACCGGACTTGATGTGAAGGTCGGGGACACGGTCACCATCTTCGGTGAAGACCCGCGTGTCGAAGAACTTGCCGCAATCCTCGGCACCATCCCTTACGAAATCCTCACATCAGTCCCTCATCGCATCGAGAGGGTCGTGGTGAGGTAAAGCGCAAAAAGGGACTACTCATCATCTTCCATAGTATCCCACAAGGCGTCGATGGTTCGGCGCTCTTTCTTGGTAGGGCGGCCGGTGCCGCGCTCGCGACGCACGAAGAAGGTTTCAACCGGAGCGTGGAGTTTCTGGAATTCGCTTTCGGGAGTAAGATTTTCGGCATATTCGGGAACCAGCTGGGCACCCACTCTGTTTTCAAGAAGGGCAAGCACCTTGTATCTGTACACAATCGAGCCTTTGCGCACCTCTATGACTTCACCGATTTTGGCAGGCCTTGAAGGTTTGACATTGGAGCCGCCTATTTTCACCTTGCCTCCGTTGCAGGCATCGGTAGCCTCGCTGCGGGTCTTGAAAGCCCTTATCGCCCAAAGGTACTTGTCTATTCTAACTGTTTCCATAGCACAAAGTTAGCATTTTTTAATCTAAAAAAGAGGTCCTCAAGCGAGGGCCTCTTCTTTAGCATTGTAGAATTCGAATTGCAGGACTGTGAAGTCTGAGGATTCCTCAATCTTCAGTTTGCATTTGTACTTGCGTTTCCATTTTGCGAGGAAGGAGTTGAACATACCCCTGGTCAGATAAGCACCGAGAATCGGGCCGACCTTGAGGACCAAATCGTCCTCTCCTTTCTCAATGACGAGATGCGAGAGCTTGCGCTCAATCTGCTCGTCAATCACAACCGATGAGGTAATCTTGCCCGTACCGTGGCACATTGGGCATTGCTCCATCGTCTCGATTTCTGTCACAGGGCGGATTCGCTGACGGGTAATCTGCATCAACCCGAACTTGGTCAGCGGAAGCACATTGTGCTTTGCCCTGTCTTTTGCCATAAGGTCCATCATGTACTTGTGGAGTTCATTGCGATGCTCCTGCGAGTCCATATCGATGAAATCGACAATCACGATGCCGCCCATATCCCTGAGACGCAACTGGCGTGCGATTTCTTCCGCTGCAATCTTGTTGACCTCGAAGCTGTTTTCTTCCTGGTCCTTGGTCTTTGCGCGAATGCCGCTGTTGACATCGATTACATTCAAGGCTTCAGTGGTTTCAATCACAAGGTAAGCGCCCTGTTTCATCGGAACGACCTTGCCGAAGGAACCCTTGATTTGGCGGGTGACCTCAAAATGGTCGAAGATAGGCTCCTTGCCTTCGTAGAGTTTGACGATTTTCTCCTGCTCGGGAGAAATGAGGGAGATGTACTTGCGCGTCTCCTCATAAACTGTCGGATCGTCAACATAAACATTGGTGAAGCTGTCATTCAGGAGGTCGCGAAGCATAGTCGTGGTCTTGGAATACTCGGTGAAGAGCAGACCCATTGACTTATCCTTCGCAATTCTGGCCCAGGAGCCCTCCCATTTCTGGATGAGGGACTTGGCCTCCGCAACCAGAACCGCGGCTTTCTTGCCCTCGGATGCGGTGCGGATTATAGCTCCGTAATTTTTAGGAAGAATGCTGCGTACCAGAGTTTCGAGCCTCTTCTTTTCCTCCTTGGATGCTATCTTCTGGGAAACACTCACCTTCTGCGCGAAGGGGAGGAGTACAATGTTTCGTCCTGCAATGGAAATTTCGGCAGTCAAGCGGGAGCCTTTGGTGGAAATCGGTTCCTTCACAATCTGGCATATTATCATCTGTCCCACCTTCAGAACGGAGTCAATCTTGCCTTCCTTAGCAAGGGCAGGACCGATTTGAATCCTCGAATAAAGGTCGTTCATATTCACATTCTGATTCGACTGCTTAACAAAAGCATCAAAAGAAGTGAAATACAGACCCAGGTCAAGATAATGGATAAATGCCTCCTTGGAATCTCCGATATCGACAAAAGCAGCATTCAATGCGGGAAGCAGTTTCTTCACCCTTCCGAGGAAGACATCTCCCACCGAATAGCTGTGTCCCTGGCTTGACTCTCGGCTGTACTCGATAAGCTTATGATTCTCCATAAGCGCGAGTTTAACCTCGGTTTGCCCCACTGAGACAACCAGGTCCTTGTCTTGCTTTTCGATTTCCATTGGACAAAACAAAAAGGTCCTGCGGATCTCCCGCGGACCTCCTGCGACTTACTTTTTCTTATGTCTGTTCTTACGCAAACGCTTCTTGCGCTTGTGTGTCGCCATCTTGTGGCGCTTATGCTTCTTACCGTTTGGCATATTATAAATGTGTTTAAAAAATTATTCGCCCTGAACCATTTCAACAAACTCGTCGGATGGCTTGAAAGCTGGAATATCGTGCTCAGGGATAACCATTGTGGTCTTCTTGGTGATATTCTGTGCGGTCTTTGCTGCGCGATGCTTGATGATAAAGCTTCCGAATCCACGAAGATATACAGGATTTCCCTTAGCAAGAGACTTCTTTACACTACTCATAAATGATTCAACAACAACGAGCACGGTGGTCTTCTCAAGACCGGTTGCCTTCGCAATCTCATTAACGATGTCTGCCTTTGTCATATCTTTCTGTATATTAATTAAAATTGGACCACAAAATTAAGGATTTTTTTCAAGAAACCAATATGCATCGAAGTATTTATTGTAAATTTGTCAGCTGCAAACTCTTGGCACGAAGATTGACCAAGGGAGAGTGAGTTGTATTTACTGACATTTTGACACAATATGATAAAGAACGACGAATTATTGTTCCCCGCCGGCGCTGAAATCAGCGTAATTCCTGTGCTTCAGGGAGAGGGTCTGCCTAAAATTGACGAAAGCGAACTTCCCGAGACCATTCCCATTCTCGCATTGAGAAATGTAGTGCTGTTCCCGGGCACCATATATCCTATCACCATAGGCCGCGAAAAATCCAAGAGGCTCATCATCGAAGCCGAAAAGCAGGGCAGTTTCATCGGAGCTGTGCCCCAGCTTGATGTGAATGTTGAAGAGCCGGGTGAGGAAGATCTCTACCGCTACGGCACCGTTGCAAGGGTCATCAAGACTCTGGACATGCCGGACGGCACCATCACCGCCATACTCCAGAGCCTCAAACGAATAGAGCTGATTTCCATTGTGGATTACGACCCGTATATCACGGGCATTGTCCGCTATCTCGATGATGTGCTCACCAAAGAGAACAGCGCTGACCTGAAGGGCATTGCCTCCACCATAAAGGATAAGGCGAGCCAAATTATGGCAAGTTCCAATATGGCTGCCAAAGAGGCCATCGGAGCTATGCGCAGCATAGACAGTTTCCCTTTCCTGGTGAATTTCATCGCTACGACTGTGGAAGTGGAGAACTTCGAAGGTAAAATCGACCTGCTCCAGTATGATGACGTGAGGGCAAGGGCGATGAAACTCCTTGTCATTCTCGACGGCCAGCTCCAGCTTACCAACATCAAGCAGGAAATCAACCTGAAGGTCAAGCAGGAAATAGACCAGCAGCAGAGGGAATACTACCTCAACAACCAGCTCCGCACCATTCAGGAGGAACTCGGTATGGACGGCGACGAGGAATTCGAGCGCTTCCGCGAAAGGGCTGCCTCCAAGAACTGGCCGGAGTCCGTTGCAAAGACCTTCGAGAAGGAGCTTTCCAAACTGGAGAAGTACAACCCGAACTCCCCGGACTATTCCGTACAGTACAACTACATAGAGTTTATGCTGGACCTCCCTTGGGGAGATATGTCCACCGACAACCTCGACCTCAAGCACGCAAAGAAAGTGCTCGATGAGGACCATTTCGGCCTTGACACAATCAAGGACAGAATCATCGAGTATCTGGCTGTGCTCAAGCTGAAGGGAAATATGAAATCCCCTATTCTCTGCCTCTACGGTCCTCCGGGAGTCGGCAAAACGAGTTTGGGCAAATCCATCGCCAGGGCTCTCGGGCGCAAGTATGTGCGCATTGCCCTCGGCGGTATGCACGACGAGGCCGAAATCCGCGGACACCGCAAGACCTATGTCGGAGCCCTTCCGGGACGCATACTGAACGGAATCAACAAGGCAGGCACATCCAATCCTGTCATTGTGCTGGACGAAATCGACAAACTTTCGTCCGACTTCAAGGGCGACCCGTCATCAGCACTGCTGGAGGCTCTTGACCCTGAGCAGAACGGCACCTTCCACGACAATTATCTGGATATAGACTACGACTTGTCCAACGTGCTTTTCATCACCACCGCCAACAGCATACAGCCTATTCAGCCGGCCCTGCTGGACCGTATGGAGGTCATCAATGTAAGCGGCTACCTCGCAGAGGAGAAGATGGAAATCGCCAAGAAATACCTTGTGCCTAAGCAGCTTGAGGAGCACGGAATCAGCAAGAAGGCTCTGAAAATCAGCAATCCTGCCCTTGTGCAGATTATTGACCAGTACACCCACGAGTCCGGAGTGCGCAACCTTGAAAAGCAAATCGCCAAGATTGCTCGCGTTACAGCAAAGAAAATCGCTCTGGTCGAGACTTACCCTACAACCATCAAGCCTGAGCACCTGAAGGAATACCTCGGCTTGCCTACTGCAATGCACGACAAGCAGCAGGGCAATGAAGGAGTAGGAGTGGTTACAGGTCTCGCATGGACCCAGATGGGAGGTGAAATACTGTTTATCGAAAGTTCCATCTCCGAAGGCAAGGGAGTCCTGTCGATGACCGGAAACCTTGGCGATGTGATGAAGGAATCCGCAACTATTGCCTACCAGTACATCAAGGCCCACCCTCAGCTGGCAAAACTCAGCGCCGAGGATTTCGCCAAGAAAGATATCCACGTACACGTGCCTGAAGGAGCAACTCCGAAGGACGGCCCTTCCGCCGGCATCACTATGGTAAGCTCAATGGTCAGCGCCCTTCGCGGCGAGGCCGTGCGGGAACACATAGCAATGACAGGCGAAATGACACTGCGCGGCAAAGTGCTTCCTGTCGGCGGCATCAAGGAAAAGATTCTTGCAGCCAAGAGAGCCGGAGTGAAGACCATTGTCATCAGCGAGGACAACCGCAAGGATGTTGAGGACATCAAGGAAATATATGTCAAAGGTCTCGAATTCCACTATGTCAAGGACATTCAGGACGTAATATCATTCATCTTTGAACGTTAGGATAGAAAACAGCTGGAAAGAAGCTCTGCAAAGTGAGTTCGACAAGCCTTACTTTGCAGAGCTTGCAGCTTGTCTGCACCGCGAGAAGGCCGAAGGCAAGACCATATATCCTCCGGGAAGTCAGATTTTCAAGGCCTTCGAGCTCACTCCTCTGGACAAGGTCAAAGTGGTGATTCTGGGTCAGGACCCTTACCACGGTCCCGGTCAGGCAATGGGTCTTTCCTTCTCCGTTCCTGACGGTGTGCCGGCCCCGCCGTCCCTGAAGAACATATTCAAAGAAGCCGAGCAGGATTTGGGCATACATATGTCCGGGCGTCCCAATCTGGAGAATTGGGCAAGGCAGGGAGTGCTGCTGCTCAATGCCATACTTACGGTGCGCGCCGGTGAGGCTGCATCCCACAGCCGCATCGGTTGGGAGCAGTTTACGGATGCAGTAATCCGAACTGTCAGCGAGCGCTGCGACGGGGTTGTCTTTATGCTTTGGGGCAATTTCGCCAGAAGCAAAGCCCCGCTGATAGATGCAAAACGCCACCTCATTCTTGAGGCGGCGCATCCATCTCCTCTTGCAAGAGGCGCTTTCTTCGGAAGCAGGCCTTTTTCCAAGGCCAATGGCTGGCTGCAGAGCCGGGGCAAAGAGCCTATAGACTGGCAGCTTTAGAACAGGGTCGGAGGATTCTGACCGAGTTCTCCCAGCAGTTTCTCCATTATTATCCTGCGCATCATAGGGCCTTTTGCACTGATTTTGTTGATGCGGCAGTATTCTTCTATTACTGCGAGTTCCCTCTGGTTGAAATTGATGGTTTTGCGGTGGCAGCGCTTCAGTGCAGCCCTTTCCTTTGCAAGGTACAAAGGGTCAATTGCAGGAGTGTTATTTGGCTTTGGCATAATCTGAATATGTCTCGTAAATTGCAATCAGCTGCGAAAGAGAATCCAGGTCGAGGCGTCTGCCTTCGATAATTCCCTTCGGGCTGACAAAGAATATCTTGGGAGTCGAGGTCACTCCGTACTTCTTCTGATAGTCAGACTCCATTTCCGGGTCTGAAAGGTGTACTACCGTCACATAAGGGTTGGAAGATGTGAACTCTCGGGTAAAATTCTGCCACTCCTGGGCATCGGAGCCGGTATAAATCGCAAAAAGCGTCACCGGGAAGTTGATTTCATCGAAAAGATGAGGCAGCACAGGAGAAATGAGCTTGCACTTGCTGCAGGAGGTGTCATAGAAATACAGCACGGACACAATTCCGGCGCGTGGGACTCGGGTCAGTTCTTCGTTCTGTGAATACATCATCAGCACCGGGGCCTTCATCCCTAGCATGCTGTTGCGGTTGAACTCGGCAAAAAGTTTGGCCTGGAAATCAATCCATTCGTCTGCAATTGTGATTTTGCCGCTGGCAAACCATTTGTCATAAAGATACAAGGCAACCGCCTCTTCCCCCATCAGCGGGGGATCCTGCATATAGTGTTCGAGAATTCTGGTACCTACCCACTGGCGGACAAGAGAATCCCTGCAGCTTTCGATAAGGAAGTCGCACTCAGCATACTTTACGGGAAGTTCCTCGAAAAGCATTGCGCTGTAGTATTTCTCAAGCAGGGAATCAAGCGGAGCCAGTTTGGTCGAATCCAGCTGCTGTCCGAACATAAGCAGGGACAGCATCAGGGCTGAAAGCGATATGATTATCTTTTTAAGCATCGATGTCAGGCAAAACTACACCCTCAGGTACAAACATTGAGGTATCTCCGTGATGTTTAAGCAAATCCCGGACCGCACTGGAGGAGATATGAGCAAATTCCTGGGCGGTAGGGATGATTATCGTCTCTATTTCCGGAGCGAGCCTGCGGTTGGCATCGGCAATGCTCCTTTCCGTTTCGAAATCCAGCATATTGCGCACTCCGCGCACTATGTGGCGTATGCCGAGACGCCTGCATACATCAATAGTCAGTCCGTCGTACTCCATCACGCGCACTCCCGGCAAATCCTTTGTTGCCTGGAGAATGATGTCCTGCCTCGTTCCGTTGTCATAGAAACCTTTTTTGTCCTGGTTCACACCTATGGCAACGACCACCTCGTCAAACATAGTGAGCGCACGCCTGAGTATGTTCAGGTGGCCGGCGGTGAAGGGATCGAAAGACCCCGGGAAGAGGGCTGTCCTTTTCATTTCCTGGTTATTGACTTGACTATCAGCAGCGCAAGCAGCATCAAACATACAAATGTACAAACTCTTCCGACAATATCGCCGTATGTTGCAAAGAAAGTTTTGTCAGAGCTGAGGTTTACCTTGCTTTCAAGCACGTCCGGCACCCACCATCCGCTCTGGCTGACCACATCTCCCCTTTGGTTGATGAAGCCGGAAATACCGGTATTGGCGCAGCGGGCCACATCGCGTCGGAGTTCTATGGCGCGAAGGCGCGAGTAGCTGAAGTGCTGCCTGTAGCCGGGAGTGTCACCCCACCATCCGTCGTTGGTTATGACGGCAAGAAGCTGGGCCCCGTCGTCGACATATTCTTTACAAAGTTCAGGATATATTGATTCATAACATATTGCAACGCCGGTGCGCACGCGTCTGTCATCCTCCCCCTTTCCGCGAAGCTCGAAACTGCGCGCGTGCCTGTCCGGTACGCAGCGGCCCATTACCCCGCCTATCCAATTGTCGATGGGAACGAATATTTTCGGATAAGGAGTGCTTTCCGCCCCAACCACGAGCTTGCATTTGTTCCTGTGGTCGGTGTACTGCGCGCCGTCGGTGATGAAGGCGGTGTTGTAGGAAAGGTACCAGCTGCCGTCTCTCATCTGATGGGCAAGCAGACTTGGAGGAGCAGCAGTAGTGAAGAGTTCGTGGGTGGAGGCGCCGAAAATCAGATTGGCATTGGGCTGCGCGCTGACAAGGGAGGAGAAACTCTTCCAGGTAGGTGCTGACGAAGGGTCATTGAGCCAGATGTCGGAGCTGAAGGACTCCGGAATCAGCATAAGCAGCAGGCTGTCTGAGGCAGGCCGGGCACTCAGATGCTTTTCGAAAAGGCCTATGACCTGTGCATTCTGCTCTGACTGAGGGGTATAGTGGAGTTTGTGCCAAGGGTCGAAGTTGGACTGTGCGAGCACTACATCGAGGGTGCCGGAATCCGAGCGCTCGTCGTAGGTGGCATAGCGGATCTCGGAAGCGGCTGCAGGTCCGAGAGTTACAATCACCGTTGCAGCAATTGCGGCTCCCCTTGCCTTAAGGTTCCACCTCCACCAGCGGCCGTCCGAAAGGCTGACCATAAGGGAAAACAGAGCAATGTTGGAGAGCCATACCCAAAGCGACCCTCCCAGGGCTCCGGTGATTTCATACCACTGCACAAGAGTTATCGAGCGCCCGAAAGCATTGCCAAGAATGAGCCAAGGCCAGGAGAGCTGGGAGTGGACAAGAATGAAGCGTTCCCAGGCAATCCAGGTTGCGGCGAGAAGTATATAAGGCACAATTCCGCCAAAGCGTTTGCGGCTGGCCCTGAAGATGGCGAATATGAAACTGAGGGCAAATGCGCTGTAGACAGCAGCAAAAAGGCCTCCTCCCACCGTAGCCTTGCATACCCACCAGGTAGTAATAAGATAGAAGGCAAGGAAGGCGGCAAAATACCACCAGAAAAAGCGTTTTTTCCCGGAAAGGGAGGCAATGCGTTCCGCACACAGCAGGGGCACAAAGGCGATGAGCGCAAGGGCTCCGAGGTGCGGGACGAGATATGGCAGGCTGAGCAGGGCTACGAAAAGCACCAGCATCAGCGCGAGCAGTCTATTCTGTTTCATTTTCATCAGGCATATTGGCGCAGTATTTCCTCCACCTTTCCAGAAGCCTTGTCATATCTTCCGGCAGAGGGGATTCGAAGCGCATTGTTTTTCCGGTAGCAGGGTGGACGAAGCCGAGGGTTCTCGCGTGGAGGGCCTGCCTCGGGCATATTTCGAAGCAGTTGCGTATGAACTGCCTGTACTTGGCATAGATGGTGCCCTTGCGGATTTCCATACCTCCGTAGCGCTCGTCAGCGAAAAGTGGATGGCCGATGGAAGCCATATGGACGCGTATCTGATGGGTCCTGCCGGTCTCCAGGCGGCACTCCACCAGGGTAACATATCCGAAGCGCTCGAGTACGCGGTAATGCGTCACGGCGTGTTTGCCCTTCTGGGGGTCATCGTAGGTGCGGAAACGCAGGCGGTCGTTGGGATCCCGGCCTATATTGGCATCAATAGTACCTTCGTCCTCTTTGATATTGCCCCACACGATGGCGTTGTAGCAGCGCTCGATGCTGTGCACATAGAACTGCCTTGCGAGCTTGAGCTGGGCCTCGTCGTTTTTGGCGACCAGCAGCAGGCCGGAGGTGTCCTTGTCTATGCGGTGCACCAGTATCCCCATCCTTTCATCCTCCGCATCAGGGCCTTGGCTTATGCCGAGATGGTAGGCAAGGGCATTTACGAGGGTGCCTTCGAAATGGCCGTGCCCCGGGTGGACCACCATTCCGGCGGCCTTGTTGACCACCAGCACATCGTCGTCTTCGTAGGTAATGTCCAAAGGGATGTCCTGAGGGAGAATCTCCATACCGCGGCGGCGATAAGGCATTATGAATCGGATAACATCTCCCGGGCGGACTATGTAATTGGCCTTAACAAGTTTATCACCCACGTGCACATAGCCTTCCCTGATGGCGAGCTGTACGCGGTGGCGGGAGGTATCCTCCATATGCTCAGCCATATATTTGTCTATACGGATGGGAGTCTGTCCTACATCCACATTGAGCCGGAAATGCTCGAACATTTCAGGCTCACCGCCTTCGGCAAGTTCGAGGGCCTCTTCTTCGATTTCGGCATCGAATTCCTTTTCAGTCCACTTGTCAGCCATTACTGCTCCTCCGCGCTCTGCTCTTCCGGAAGCGGAAGTTTGGATGTGTCAAGAGTGAAATACAGCTTCACGGCTGTGCCGAGTCGGGCGGTCTGCCCATCGCCCGCGGCCGGTGACTGACGATATACGAAAGCGGCGAGGGTGTCAGCGTAACTCTTTACGGTTTCGTCAAATACGGCTGCCCCGAAGTTGAAGGAATTGTCCTGCAGCGAACTGAGGGCCCTTTGGTATTTGTAGCCCGTAAAGTCCGGAACCGCAGTGTAGGCATCATCCGGGTCGAGGCCGAGCTGAAGGTCTATGACGGTGCCGACATCTATGGACGTACCCGGAGCTATTTCCTGTCCGGAGCGCAGCTGGGCAAGTACATTATTGGTCGCTATATCGCTGACATAGAAGAGTTTGCCGAGCTTGAGCTTGCGGGATTGAAGTTCCACCTTGGCCTGCCTGAGGGAATATCCCACGAGGTCCGGCATCAGTACCTGCTTTTCGTGGCTGGCGTTCATAGTAAGATAAATCTTGCGTCCTTTCTTTACCTGCTCCCCTGCCTTGGGGTTCTGGGCATAAACGCAGCCGCGGCGGAAACGGCTGACATAGACGGAGTCCGTGACTACGAGCTGGAGATTGTTCTGCTCCTCAAGGGCCTGCGCCTCCTGTTTGCTGCTGCCCACAAGGTCCGGGACCGTAACGGTGACATTATGCTGGGTAACGAGTCTGAGAGCCAGGCCGGCTGCTGCAATCAAAACTGCAATTACGAGCAGTCCTGCAAGGATGTTCAGCAGGACCGATGGTCTTCTATTTTTCTTCTTATCTGATTTTTTCTTGTCCATAGCCTGCAAATATACCAAAATTATGGGGTTAATTCCTTAACTTTGCCTGTATATGGGATACAAAAAACGAATTGCAGTGCTGAGCGGCGCAGGAGTAAGCGCCGAAAGCGGTCTTTCCACCTACAGGGACAATGGAGGGCTTTGGGATAAATACGACCCTATGGATGTGGCTTCGGATGTAGCCTGGAAGCAGAATCCGGGGCTTGTTCTGGAGTTCTACAACCGTCAGAGAGAGAAACTGAAAGCTGTACGGCCAAACGAAGCGCACAGGCTGCTCGCCTCGCTCGAAGACAAGTACAATGTGGACATCATAACCCAGAACGTGGACAATCTGCACGAAAGGGCCGGCAGCACAAGGGTGCTCCATCTCCACGGGGAAGTAACCAAAATCCGTCCGGAAAATACCTGCAACGAGGCTGACGGGTTCAGTGAGCAGTATGTCGTGGACTGCGGCTACGAGCGCGTGGTGCTTGGTGACCTTGCCCCTAACGGTGCACAGTACCGTCCGCATATCGTATTCTTCGGGGAGCCGGTTCCCAAAATAGAAAGGGCAATCGACATCTTTTCCGCAGCGGACATAGTCCTGATTGTGGGTACTTCCCTCTCGGTATATCCGGCCGCAGGGCTGTACCGCTATGCATCTGGGCGAACTCCGGTTTACATTATCGACCCGGCGGATGTTCCCGCAAAGGACCCCCGCATCGTGCACATACGCAAAAAGGCTACCGAGGGAATGCTTGAGTTCTGCAAAATGCTGGAGGAAGAATAAATTTTTGACTATATTTGTATGCTTTTAAACTTATAAACTTAACGCGAAAAATCAACTACCAAAAAGACTTTCTACCATTATGGCAAAAGAAGAAACTACAATGACCGAGAATGTGAATGCAGCCAGGCTCAAGGCGCTTCAGGCAACAATCGACAAGATTGAAAAGGATTACGGAAAGGGCACGATTATGAAGCTCGGCGACCAGCCGGACTGGGATGTTCAGGTAATCCCCAGCGGCAGCGTAGCCCTGGACCACGCACTCGGAATAGGAGGCTACCCGCGCGGCCGCATCATCGAAATCTACGGACCTGAGTCCAGCGGAAAGACTACTCTGGCAATTCACGCCATCGCCGAGGCCCAGAAGGCCGGCGGAATCGCTGCGATGATTGACGCCGAGCACGCCTTCGACAGAACATACGCCCAGGCTCTCGGAGTCAACCTCGACAGCCTTCTCATCTCCCAGCCGGACAACGGTGAGCAGGCCCTTGAGATTGCTGACAATCTCATCAGGTCAGGCGCCATCGACATCATCGTTGTCGATTCGGTGGCAGCCCTTACCCCCAAGGCCGAAATCGAAGGAGAGATGGGTGACAACAAGGTCGGTCTGCAGGCCAGACTGATGTCCCAGGCCCTGCGCAAACTCACTGCCAGCATTTCCAAGACAAACACCTGCTGCATCTTCATCAACCAGCTGCGCGAGAAAATCGGCGTGATGTTCGGCAACCCTGAGACCACCACCGGAGGCAACGCACTCAAGTTCTACGCCTCAGTGCGTCTGGATGTGCGCAGAATCACCCAGCTCAAGGACGGTGACGAAGCTACAGGAAACCGCACCCGCGTAAAGGTTGTAAAGAACAAGATGGCTCCGCCTTTCAAGAAGGCCGAGTTCGACATAGTTTACGGAGAAGGCATCTCTCACGTATCCGAAATCTGCGACCTCGCTGTGGAGTATGACATTATCCACAAGAGCGGAAGCTGGTTCAGCTACAACGGAGAAAAGATAGCTCAGGGTCTGGCTGCGGCAAAGCAGTTCCTCAAGGACAATCCTGAGTTCTGCGACGAAATCGAAGCTCAAGTTCGAGAGGCTCTCAAGGAAAACAAAGACTGATGGCAAAGATTATTCTGACAGGCGACCGTCCTACCGGTCGCCTTCACATAGGGCACTATGTAGGGTCACTCCGCAGAAGGGTTGAACTTCAGAACAGCGGAGAGTTTGACAAGATATTCATTATGATTGCCGACGCGCAGGCTCTCACCGACAATGCCGACAATCCCGAGAAGGTTCGCGAGAACATCCTCGAAGTGGCTCTCGACTATCTCTCTGCCGGTCTCGACCCTGAGAAATCGACCATCTTCATCCAGTCCCAGGTAAGCGAGCTCACCGAACTCACCTTCTTCTACAACAATCTGGTCACAGTACAGAGACTGCAGAGGAACCCTACCGTAAAGGCTGAAATCCAGATGCGCGGCTTCGCGGAAGGTGAGGCAGACAACAAAGCCGGGACTCCGGTGGGCTTTTTCTGCTACCCTATCAGTCAGGCAGCGGACATCACAGCCTTCAAGGCAACCACAGTGCCCGTAGGCGAAGACCAGGCTCCTATGATCGAGCAGACCCGCGAGATAGTCCACAAGTTCAACGCCACCTACGACAAAGTGCTGGTGGAGCCGGAAATCCTGCTTCCGGACAACGCAGCCTGCCTGCGTCTGCCGGGAACCGACGGCAAAGCCAAGATGTCCAAATCCCTTGGCAACTGCATCTATCTCTCCGACTCGGCAGAAGAGGTCAACGCCAAGGTCAAGACAATGTTTACGGACCCCGGACACCTGCAGGTCAGCGACCCCGGAAAGGTGGAAGGCAATACGGTATTCACCTATCTGGACGCATTCTGCAAGCCTGAGCATTTCGACAAGTTCGGCAGCTGCTTCACAGGGAAAAAGGCCAGCTTCGAGTTCCACAGCCTCGATGAGGTGAAAGACCAGTACCGCAAGGGCGGACTCGGAGATATGATGGTCAAGAACTTCCTCGCAGCCGTTCTCAACGATACACTTGAGCCTATCAGGGCGCGCCGCAAGGAACTCGAGCACAACATCCCATATGTCTATGAGGTGCTGCGCAAGGGTTCGCAGGAGGCCTGCCGCGTTGCGGCTCAGACTCTTGCGGAGGTCAAAAGGGCAATGAAAATCAACTACTTCGACGAGGGAGTCCTCGACGAGCTGATAAAAAGACAGGAGGCGAAGTACGCTGATTAAGCGTTATTTCTCCTCCTCTACAGCCTTGTTGTAGCACTCGCGGCAGAGAGGCTCATAGATATCCTTTTCGCCGAGTACCACAAGGTCTTCGCTCTTGGAAAGGCGGTGCGAATGGTTGGCAAGATTGCCGCACTTCACACAGATGGCGTGCACCTTCTGCACATCTTCAGCAATGGCCATCAGAGCAGGCATAGGGCCGAAAGGCTTGCCGAGAAAGTCTGTATCAAGTCCTGCGATAATCACGCGCACTCCCCTGTTTGCCAGACTCTGGCAGACTTCCACAATGTTTTCTCCGAAGAACTGGGCTTCGTCTATGCCTACAACCTGGATATCTTCAGGTATTTCAAGCATAAAGGCAGCATCGGTAATAGGGGTTGACTTCAGGCTGTGGAGGTCGTGGGATACGACTTCGACATCGGAATACCTGACATCTATGGTCGGCTTGAAGATGGCAATCTTCTGGTTCGCGAACTGGGCTCTTTTGAGCCTGCGTATGAGTTCCTCGGTCTTACCGGAGAACATTGAGCCGCAGATTACTTCTATGCAGCCCGATCTCTTGTGGTTTTCTGAAAACATTTGTAGATTTGTGTTTGTTCTGCAAAAATAATAAAAAGAGTACTTTCGGCCCAATGGAAACGACAGATATTATCAACGAATTGCGCGCAGAAATCGCTGCTCTCTCCGCCCGAATCGATGAACTCGAAAAGCAGCTTGCCGATAATGAAGAACTTGCAGATGCTGTCGGGCCGCTCACCGAAGCGGAACCGGCAGCAGAGCCGGAGCCTGCAGCAGCACTGGACCTGGACATAGAGATTGACAAACAGGGGGCCTCTCCCCTGCCGGACCTTCACAGTTTCCAGTGGATGACCGATATGCCGGGCAGCGAAGTTGCCAATATCATCAGCGGCATCTCCCTCAACGACCGCGTTCTCTTCATCAATACTCTTTTCCGCGAAGACCCGGGCCTGTTCCAAAGCACCATCACATCTCTTAACGGAATGAAGTCGATAGAGGATGCTGTAGCCTGGCTTGTAGAGCGTTTCCCCGAGTGGAATCTGAGCTCGGAAGTGGTTTACAGATTTATGATGGCAGCACGCAGAAAGCTCAGATAGACTATGGCAGGAACGCTCTTTATCGTACCGACACCTGTCGGCAATCTCTCGGATATGACTTTCAGGGCCGTGGAAGTGCTGCGTAGCGCCGACCTCATACTCGCGGAGGACACCAGGACCAGCTCTGTGCTGCTCCAGCACTACGGGATAAAGGGCAAACTGGTCTCACACCACAAATACAACGAGCATCAGAGCGTCGAAATGGTTAAGGAGCGTATCCTCGGAGGACTCAATGTTGCTCTTGTCAGCGATGCCGGCACTCCCGGGATTTCCGACCCCGGTTTTCTGCTTGCAAGGGCCTGCGCTGCAGAAGGAATCGAAGTCCAGACACTTCCGGGTGCCACAGCCTGCATCCCCGCAATAGTATCTTCCGGCCTGCCTTGCGACCGCTTCTGTTTCGAGGGGTTCCTGCCCCAGAAGAAAGGAAGGCAGACCCTGCTCGAAACCCTCAAAACTGAGCCGAGGACTATGATTTTCTATGAATCGCCTTACCGCCTGCTACATACCCTCGAGCAATTCGTAGAAGTATTCGGAGCGGAGCGCGAGTGCTCGGTAGCACGGGAAATATCAAAACTTCACGAAACCCACCACCGTGGGACTTTACAGGAACTGGTGAATTACTTCAATGAAAACGAACCAAAAGGAGAAATTGTCATCGTCCTCGCCGGAGCGCCTCAGCAAAAACGGCAGGAACACGTCAACAAGTACAGAAAACAGGATTAGTTCAACCTTCAAGGTAGGAGCCATAGCTCTGGTTTTCCTCATCCTGGGATATCAGATATGCCTTTTCATCCAAAGGGCAGCAGTGATGCGCGTGGAAGCCAACCGCGACTCACCCGATACCGTTTTTGTCTATCTGGCACCGCCGGAAACATCCATCCCTGCACCAGAAGCCGCCTCCAGCCCTGAAGCGGAGCCTGCGGAGAAATCAGCCCCGGCAGTGGCGAAACTTGAGCGCAAGGAAGCGGAGCACAGCCCGGTGGTGCAGAAAATGCGGGGTAGCAGGCGCAAGGTGGAGAGTTTCAGTTTCAACCCCAACGAAGCCTCGCTCGAAGAGTTGCAGCGTTTGGGATTCTCCGAAAAGCAGGCACAGAGCATTATCAACTACCGCCTCAAAGGCGGGCGCTTCCACCGCGCGGCCGATTTCGCCAAGTCCTATGTGGTGGCGGACAGCGTTTTCGAAAGGCTGGAACCCTTTATAGACATACCCAAGCTGGACATCAACACCGCCGACTCGGCAGCTTTCGATGCCCTTCCGGGCATAGGTCCTTGGTTTGCGGCCAAGATGGTGGAGTACCGCAGCAGTCTCGGAGGCTACGGCAGCACCCGGCAGCTTATGGACATATACCGCTTCGATGAGGAGCGCTATGATGGCATAGAAGACCTGATATATTGCGGCAACCCAGCCACTCTGCACCTATGGACTATGGATGAGCAGGCACTGCGCGCGCACCCTGCCATACGCAATTCGCGCACCGCCCGCTCAATCGTGCTGTGGCGAAGCACTATGCCCAGAGAGAAATGGACTCTTGACGAGCTTCTGGCGGCCGGAGTTGTGGATGAAGGGCAGTACACAAAACTCTCGCGCTGCCTTATCGCCCCTGCCGGCGCGGATGATGCTCCAGAATAGCAGCCTGCCAGGTAGCAGTATCGATGTGCGTATAGATTTCGGTCGTGAGTATGCTCTCGTGGCCCAGCATTTCCTGAACCGCGCGAAGGTCAGCCCCGTTTTCCACGAGGTGGGTTGCGAAGGAATGCCGTAAGGTATGGGGAGATATTTCCTTGGTCACGCCCGCGAGCAGAGCCTGCTTCTTAATCATTTTGAATATGGAAATGCGGCTGAGCTGCTTGCCGAAGCGGTTGAGAAAGGCAATATCCGAAAATTGCGGCCCATAAGGCTCCGGGCGCACGGCAAGCCACTGCCCGAATGCCTCGACTGCAGACTCCCCCATCGGCACCAGCCTTTCCTTGTCGCCCTTTCCTACTACCCGCACGAAGCCTTCCTCCAGAAAAACATTGGAAATGCGCAGGGATGATGCCTCGCTGACGCGAAGTCCGCAGCCGTACAGGATTTCAAGTATTGCGCGGTCACGGGCTCCGGAAGGAGTGCTTGTGTCCACGCTGTCGATGATGGCATTCACCTCCTCAACCGAAAGCACTACCGGAAGATAGCGTCCGAGTTTGGGGGCATCCACCTTGTCGCAAGGGTTGTCCGGCCTCTTTCCCTCCTTCACGAGCCAGTCGAAAAAGGATGTCAGTGAACTGAGAAGCCGGGCCTGGGAGCGTTTTGAAAGCAGCTCCGAGCAGGATGCAAGATAGTCAGTCAGTTCATCACTGCCCAGGGCGGCAAGGTCGTCGGCGAAAGGCGAACACAGAAAAGCCTGCACATCACTGCAATATGCGCTTACGGTATTGGGGGACATAGCCCTCTCCACGCCCAGATAATAGGCGTAATCGTCCAGCAGGCTGTGTCGGGTGTCATCCATACTTGCAAAGATAAAGCTATTTTCCGTATCTTTGTCGGGATGAAGAACTTGAAATCAATAATGCTGACGGCGCTTTGTGCGGTGGCCCTTGCTTCCTGCACAGATATCTCAGAGCCATTGCCTGACTCCGGGAACAGATTGCCGTATGACAGGGAGCCCGTGCCCGGACTTGGATATCAGAAAGTACTGATACTCTATTCCGAAGGCTACAATGACCTTGTCGGCAACCTTGGCTTGAACATCGAGCAGTTGTGTCAGGGGGATATCCCATACTATAATGAAAGGAATGTGGTCCTTGTCTATTCCCACGCTGCTGAGCGCAGGGGCGACTATACCACCAAGACAACCCCTGTCCTCTACCGGCTATACACCCGCGGAGGCGTTGTGCGCAAGGACACCCTTGCCACCTTTGACCCCCTTGCCAATACAATGACTCCGGACTTTATGCGCTCCGTTATGGAAACAGCACGCAGGAGTTTCCCGTCCAATCATTACGGACTTGTCATTACATCCCACGGCAACGGGTGGATACCGAGCGATTATGCCGGAGAAAATATAGATATGAGCATAGCTCCTTCGTGGATAGGTGCCCAATATGATGAGAGTTCCCGCAATCGCAAGTCATTGGACATAAACCAGTTGCCCGATGCCATTCCTTTCCATTTGGACTATATTGCCTTTGACGCCTGCCTTATGGGAGGGGTGGAGGTAGCCTACGAGCTCAAGGACTTGTGCGACTACATCGTAGCGTCTCCTACCGAAGTCATCAGTGACGGCTTCAATTATCCGAATATGGCTGCAAGGCTGCTCGCTGACGGAGATCCTGACCTTCAGGGGCTCTGCGAGGACTATTTCAATATGTGCGCCGGCTCGGGAAGCTATGCTACCATCGGTCTTTATGATTGCTCCAAAATGCAGGCTCTTGCTGATGTCAGCAAAGAGATTTTCGAAGCCCACCGGGACGGGGTGATGAAGGTAAACCCCTGGAGCGTTCAGAGCTACAACTATTCCTTCACATACAATTTCGACTTCAGGGACTATGTGAAGGCTCTTGGAGCAAGCGAGTCGGAACTGCAGGCCCTTGACCTGGCTCTTGAGCAGCTGGTTGTATATAAGAATTCCACGCCATATTTTATCTCCACCCCTATTGATCCGGAGCGTTTCAGCGGAATAGGCACCTACATTCCTACCGAAAGCAGGCCTACTCTCAATTCCTGCTTCCGTGAGACCGCCTGGAACGAGGCGACTCTCTTGCTGAAATAATTTCTTTTCACTATCTTTGCGGCGCAAATAAAATCGCCCCGGCGGTTTTGGTGCAATGGGGTCCGGGAGACCGGACTGAGTAACACATTTTAACAAAAGCAACAAAAATGAAGCACATTGAACTTAACGGTCAGCTTCGTCAGGCTGGCAACAAGGCAGTAATCAAGGCCTTCCGCGCACAGGGACTCGTTCCTTGCAACCTATACGGACTCGGACTCGAGAACGTACTCTTCACCGTTGACGCAAAGCAGCTCAAGACTGTCACCGACACTCCTTGCGCATACATCGTTGACCTCAACCTCGACGGCAAGAAGTACACCGCAGTTCTTCACGAACTCCAGTTCCACCCTGTAACAGACGAATGCCTGCACGTGGATTTCCTCGCAGTAAATGAGGAGAAGCCTATCGCTATCGACGTTCCTATCAAGATTACCGGACACTCAAAGGGTGTACAGCTCGGTGGCAAGTTCGTTCAGAACTCACGCACTCTGCGCATCAGCGCTGTGATGGCAAACCTTCCTGATGACGTTACCGTTGATGTTACCCCGCTCGGCATCGGCGAGTGCATCAAGGCTGGAGACCTCTCTTTTGCAAATCTCCAGATTCTCTCAGACAAGAATATGATTATCTGCACAGTTCGCGCAACCCGCAACTCTTCTGCAGCCTAATCTTTCTGAATCACAATGGCTGGAGAGAGCTATCTCGTAGTCGGTCTCGGCAACATCGGGCCTGAGTATGCTCACACCCGCCATAATATGGGCTTTATGGTGTTGGATGCCTGGTCACAGGCATCCAATGCTGTTTTTACCACCCAGAGATATGGCGATGTGGCAAGTATTTCTGTCAAGGGCAGAAACATATATCTGCTCAAGCCCTCAACCTATATGAATCTGTCCGGCAATGCGGTCAGATACTGGCTGCAGAAGCTCCCGGTGACCGAAGAAAGACTGATTGTAATCTGCGATGACATCAACCTCCCATTCGGAACGCTGAGAATGCGCAAAAACGGAAGCGACGGAGGTCACAACGGACTGAAGAACATTGCCGAAACAATAGGCACTACCGGCTACGCACGAATCCGTATGGGGGTCGGTCACGACTTCTGTCAGGGAGCTCAAGTCGACTATGTGCTGGGCAATCTTTCCGGTGAAGAGCAGCAGCAGATGCCGGACCTATGCAAAAGCGTAATCCAAGGCGTCATAGACTGGATTTTCGTCGGAGCAGACCGCGCAATGAACGTTCTTAACACCAAAAAGGCTCAAAAATAAAAGAAATCGGGGCCAGTTCTTGCAAAAAAATATTTTAATCATTACCTTGCACCCCGATAACACGCTTACAACTAATTAAGTACTACATTATAAACCATTAAAACCATCAAAAAAAATGAAAGAGCTTGTTGAAAAAATCAATGCTACAATCGCTGAGTTCCAGGTGAACGCAGAGGCACAGGTTGTTAAGGGAAACAAGGCAGCCGGTGCACGCGCACGCAAGGCCGCTCTCGAACTCATGAAGGACCTTAAGGAGTTCCGCAAGGAGTCTGTAGCAGCAACAAAATAAAAAAATTACAGAATTTTTTATTTTTTGTGCAACGAAACCGAAATACTCTGCATCTATAGAGCAGGTTTAGGTTTTAGTACACGTCATAGGGTCGATCGCCGTGAGGTCTCGGCCCTTGCTTTTTTCTGGTAATGGGACTCCGAAGACAGATGTTGTGCTTATCCCTGCTGTTGGCTTGCCTGCCGGCGGCAGCACAGCGCTATTGCCGCAAAGTCCCTGTGATTCTCGCCGAATTCGATGACGAGCCTTTCACTGTTTCCAAAGACCACGCCGATTCCATACTCAGGGTAACGGAAAGATATTTCTATGACCAGTTGGGTCCTGAGGACAGCATCAAATTCACCCTCGGGCCCGTGGTAAGTCTGTCTTCCCGCCAGGACGGGTCAAATGTGGCTTTTGCTGTCAGCGAGGCCTGCAGACTTGCCGACCCGGAGGTCAATTATTCACTTTTCACTCCGAGAGGAAGCAATAAGCTGGACTGCGTATGCGTAATCTTTTCCGGAAGCCGAATCTGGCCGCGTCAATACAGTCTCAGCGAAGAGAATGTTTTTCTTTCCCTTGACGGCAAAGAAATTGACGGCTATATGGCAATCCCGGAAATCTTTGAAAATGAACTCTTTGAAACCGGGCTTATGTGTCACGAATACGGTCACGTTCTTGGACTGTCAGACTATTATGACACTGACGGAGAGGGCAGCGGAGGCCTTGCCCAATGCCTGTGGGGCAGCATCAGCCCTATGGACAGCGGGTTCAAGAACAATCATTCGCGTACACCGGCGGGGTTCGGTGCCCCGGAGTATCACGAGCTTGGACTCGGGATATGCGACACCCTGAAGTTAGGCCGCATCAATCTTGAACCGGTCTCCCTCAACCGCAGGTACCTCTGGCATCCGGCCGATGTCCCGGGAGAATACTGGCTGTTCGAATGCAGAAAGCAGAGCGGCTGGGATGAGTTTATCGGGGGCAGCGGACTTCTGGTTTATCACGCCGACAAATCCAAGAACAGGGCCGGCTATTCAACATACTACAACATTACTCTTACTGCTGAACAACGATGGGAGCGGAAGCAGGTCAATTGCCGTCCGGACCATCAGTGTATGGACCTTGTGGAAGCATTTCCCGGAGCTGACAGTGTGAACGCAGTATTTTTTCCTTACAGTGAGGGGCAGGTATTCGCCTCTGAAACAGACCCGGAATTCAGAGCCTGGAGCGGAAAAGCTTCCAGCCTGGCCATCAAGGACATAAAGGTTGAAGCAGACTCGTCAGTAAGTTTCACAGTCATAGAGCCTATCCGCAACGGAAAAGAGTATGTATTCCAGACCAGCGCCACCCTCTGTTGGGAAGTGGACGAAAGCCTCTTGGAAGAAACCGACAGCTGCATTGTCCGGTGGCTCAAGGATGGAGTTGAAACCGTCTGCGAACTAATCAGTACCGGAAAGACCGGCAAGGCTTACCATACTGTGGATGGACTGGAACCCGGGACACACTACAACATAGTGTTATCCCTCCACACCCGGGCAACGGTGTACTCTCTGGACAGGCATATTACCACCCTGAACAAAGACAACAGAAACACCATTCCTTTCATCTTCCTCGGAGGTGCGGAAAAAAACTCTGACGGAAGCTTCAAAATAGGCAGCAGTTTCCCTCTTTACGTCTATAACTCCATAGGAGCAGTCGAAATAAGGTGGACCTTCAACGGGAAGGAGCCAAAACTCAATGACGAGGGTCTATTTGCAGTCGAAGGAAACGGAACTCTCAGGGCGGAAGTCTTCTATGAGGACGGAAGCTGCGATATCATTGCCAAAGAAATTGTTGCAAGATGAGAAGGATGTCTTACATAGTGGCTTTGTTCGCTCTGCTCGTGCTCTCCGCGGGATGCGAGCCTCAAACGGTTTACACCCCCGAATTCCTCACTGACAGCACACTCAGGATGGAAGTGGGCAAACAGGAAATACTCACATACAATCCTATCACCTGCCAGACAGCGCTGAATCTTCACCGCTGCGAATTCAGAATGCACACCGACAATATGTCGGAATATGTCATCATACGCTTTGACTCAATGCCATCCGAAGAAGGTGAAAGCGTGAATGCCAGCAGTCTCGTCTGGACAAGCCCGTCAGGAGCAGACCAGACAAGAAAAAATATCACCCTCGAAGTCGTGAAACTCGAGGGTGACACAGCCTGGCTGTGGAACAGCCGTGAATCGATCAGAATGACAGTGCGATGCCGATGAAGTCTTCTGCCTTGAGGGCTGCTCCACCGATGAGTCCACCGTCAATATCCTTCTGAGCAAAGAGTTCCTTAGCGTTTGAAGGCTTGCAGGAACCGCCATAGAGAATTGTGGTCTCCTCTGCCACCTCGGCTCCGAAGAGTCCTGCGAGGGTCTCGCGGATGAAGGCGTGGATTTCCTCAGCCTGCTCTGAAGTGGCGGTCTTGCCGGTTCCGATTGCCCATACAGGCTCGTAAGCAATAACGATGTGCTTCATATCCTCAGCGGTGAAGTGTGAAAGCACGTTCACTGTCTGTGCCTTGCATACATCGAAATGCTTTCCAGCCTCCCTCTCCTCAAGGTTCTCACCTACACAGAGGATGACGTCAAGTCCGTTTGCAAGAGCAAGTTTTGTCTTCTCAACGAGTTTTTCATCTGTCTCACCATAATACTGGCGGCGCTCGGAGTGTCCGAGGATGGTGTACTCACAACCCACGGAAGCGAGCATTGCAGCAGAAACTTCTCCTGTGTAAGCACCCTTCTCCTTGTCTGCGCAGTTCTCGGCAGAAAGAGCAACAGGTGTGCCCTTTACTACCTCAGCAACAGGATAGAGGTGGGTGAACGGGGTTGCAATGATAAGTTTAACGTCAGCAGGAACCTGTGCGGCACCTGCAACAACAGCCTTTGCGAGCTCGATGCCCTCCGGAACTGTAGTATTCATCTTCCAGTTGCCGGCTACGATGTGTTTTCTCATATTACTTGAAGTGTTTGTACTATGTTTTCTGTTTGCGGCGCAAATTTACGCAATTAATTGTTAAATTTGTAAGCATTTAGAAAAACAACCGATGAAGAATTTTGTAGAAGAACTTACCTGGAGGGGAATGATTCACAATATCACTCCGGGAACGGAGGAAGCTCTGGCAAAAGGACCTATGAGCGCTTATGTAGGAATTGACCCTACGGGGGACTCCCTCCATATTGGACACCTCGTCAGCATTATGATACTCAAGCACTTCCAGGCGTGCGGCAACAAGCCTTTCGCACTCGTGGGAGGCGCAACCGGAATGATCGGAGACCCTTCGATGAAGAGTCAGGAAAGAAATCTGCTGGACGAGCAGACTCTGGCTCACAATGTGGAATGCATCAAAGCCCAGCTTGCGCGCTTTCTGGATTTCGATTCCGATGCTCCCAACAAGGCCGAGCTCGTAAACAACTACGACTGGATGAAGGACTATACCTTCATCAATTTCACCCGCGACATAGGAAAGCTGATTACGGTGAACTATATGATGAGCAAGGACTCAGTGAAGAAGCGCCTTTCCCGCGACTCTTCCGAAGGAATGTCCTTCACGGAATTCACCTACCAGCTACTTCAGGGTTATGATTTTCTCTACCT
Organism: Candidatus Cryptobacteroides sp.; assembly: GCA_051869975.1. Classification (GTDB taxonomy): domain Bacteria; phylum Bacteroidota; class Bacteroidia; order Bacteroidales; family UBA932; genus Cryptobacteroides. Next base: position 52,126 of record JBJEBK010000030.1, read on the forward strand.
CTATGAGAACAGAGGCGTGAAGCTGCAGCTCGGAGGAGCGGACCAGTGGGGCAACATCACCACCGGTACCGAACTTATCCGCCGCACCTGCGGAGGTGAAGCTTATGCCCTCACCTGTCCGCTCATTACCAAGGCTGACGGCGGCAAATTCGGAAAGACCGAAAAGGGCAATATCTGGCTCGACGCCGAGAGGACCAGCCCTTACCAGTTCTATCAGTTCTGGCTCAACGTGTCTGACGAGGATGCCGAGAAATATATCAAAATTTTCACTATGCTCGACCGCGAAACCATCGAGAGCGCAATTGCCCAGCATCGCACAGACCCAGGCAGGCGCACTCTCCAGAAACTTCTTGCAGAAGAAGTTACAAGAATGGTTCACGGGCAGTCCGAGCTTGACAATGCAATTCGTGCTTCCCAGATGCTCTTCGGGAAGGCTACCGCCGAGGATCTTCGCAGCCTTGACGAGAAGACCTTCCTTGCAGTGTTTGACGGTGTGCCTACCTTCGATGTGCAGAAGGAGAAACTCCCTATGGGCATACTTGATTTTCTCGCAGTGGAAACCGGGGTATTCCCTTCCAAGGGTGAGGCCAGAAAGATGATTCAGGGCAACGGATTCTCCATCAACAAGGAGAAGATGAACGATATCTCCCGCAGTGTAAGCGAGAGCGACATCATCGACGGCAAGTACATACTGGTACAAAAGGGCAAGAAGGATTACTTCATCATCAACGTCAAATAGTTATGGAAGGACAGTCAACAAGACAGCTCAAGGTCGCAAGGGAACTCCAGAGGTACCTTGCAGAGATTATCCGGAGCCGTGGAATGGCTGCTTTCGGAGGCGCTATGCTGACGGTCAGCGAGGTGCGAATCAGCCCGGACCTGTCCATAGCCAAGGTCTATGTTTCCGTATTCCCTTCCGACAGGCAGAAGGAAGTGATGGAGACCCTCGAGCAGGAGAAAAAATCCATCAGGGGCGAACTCGGGAGGCAGGTTGCCAAGCAGCTCAGGATAGTGCCGGAGCTCGATTTCTATCTCGACAGCTCGCTCGATTACGCTGAGCATATTGAACAGCTGCTTAAAATGTAGTCCATTTTGAGCGTCTGGGGCAAAATAGCAGGCAGATATCTCATTTCCGGAAAATCTGGCAGCGTTACTGGCTGGATTTCCGGAATCAGTGCTGCCGGTATGGCTGTAGGGACCGCAGCGCTCATAATCATTCTTTCCGTTTACAACGGTTTCGACTCAATCATCCGGGAAAACCTGAAAAACAGCGACCCGGATTTTCTGGTGCGTGCCGTGGAAGGCAAGACTTTCAGTTGCAATACCGACGCGTTTGACAAAATTGCAGCACTTCCAGGAGTAACCGATTGTTATCCCGTACTGGAGGAGATGGTTGCAGTCCGCTATAGGGGCAATCAGGCAATTGCCGAAGTCCGTGGACTGGATGCTGCATACGAATGCAGTGTGAGCTCCTCTCTTGCCTCCGAGCTTGGCATCAGAACGGCCTTTTTCGACCAGCTGGAGCTGTACTACCCGTCAAGGAACTCGGAAATATCTATGATTAACCCCGAGTCTTCACTGAGGAGCATCAGCCTGAGACCCAGGCAGGTGGTAAGCCTCGAAGGGAACTGTGTCATATTGCCTATGGACAAAGCCCGCGAGCTGCTGGACTACGGCAGCGAAGTGAGCGCCTTCGAGATACGCTGCGATGCGGGACCAGGGCCTTCGCTCAAGCAGCTCAGCGTCCTGCTCGGTCCTAATTTCGAGGTGTTGGACAGGATAATGCAGCAGCCGGCACTCTACAAGATGATGACATACGAAAAGGCAGCCATCTATTTGATTCTGATGTTTGTGGTACTGATAGTGGCCTTCAACATCTACGGTTCGCTTTCTATGCTCATTATAGAGAAGAAACAGGACAGGGCGACCCTTCGCAGTCTCGGTGCCGGTCCTTCGATGATAAAAAAAATATTCCGCACGGAAGGATGGATGATAACCTGGGCGGGAGCAGCCGCAGGCTTGATAATCGGAATCGCCATTGTACTGCTTCAGCAGCATTCCGGTTTCATATCAATGCCCGGCAACTCAATGATGGATGCTTATCCCGTAAAGCTCAAGTTTACTGATATTCTGCTTACAGCAGCAGGCGTAGGCCTGATAGGTGCACTGGTTTCTGCTATAGGGATAACGAGTATTGACAAATACGAAGAATAGAGATATGAGATTGTTTCTGATAGACGGCCACGCCCTGATTTTCAAGATGTATTATGCCTTTCTGGGCAGGCCGATGATAAATACCAAGGGGCAGGACACTTCCATCATCTATGGTTTTACCAAGTACCTCCTCGACCTGATTGCAAGGGAAAGGCCTACTCATATTGCAGTGGCCTTCGACCCTCCGGGAGGGACCTTCCGCAACCAGCTGTATCCCCAATATAAGGCAAACCGTGCAGAGACGCCTCAATTGGTAATAGATGCACTTCAGCCTCTCAGTGATATTGTCAAGTCTCTGGGCATTCCTGTCCTGATGGTGGGCGGGTTTGAGGCTGATGATGTAATCGGCTCAATGGCCAAACGCAGTGCGGAGGAAGGAATGGATGTCTATATGGTGACCCCTGACAAGGATTACGGACAGCTCATCGAAGACCATATTTTCCAGTACAAGCCGGGCAAAGGCGGAAACGAGAAGGAGGTGTATGGTCCTGCCGAACTCTGTGCGAAGTACAAAATAAGCAGCCCTTCGCAAATTATCGATATGCTTACCCTTTGCGGGGATGCATCAGACAATGTGCCGGGCGTGCAGGGAGTAGGCCCTGTGGGTGCGGCTAAACTGCTGGGCAAATACGGAACGGTCGAAAATATCTATGCCCATCTCAGCGAACTGAGTGCCAAGCAGCAGGAGATGTTCAAGGCAGCGCTGCCGCACATCAGCCTTTCCAAGCAGCTGGTCACTATCAAGACTGACATTCCGCTTATGGTCAGCGCTGCTCAGATGAAGATGAAAAGCGAAGTAGGTCCGGAAATTCTCGGCTATATTGACGAATATGAAATGCGCTCGCTCAAGAGGGTTCTGGCTTCCATCTGGAAACTTCCGGCAGTCAGAATTGCACCTGCGCCGCAAACTCATACAACTGATACGGCTGATGAACTGATGCCTGAAATTGCCGAAGCTCCGGTTTGCGAGCATCTCCGCTACAGCGAGAGCGATGCTGCCGGGGTCATTGCCGATGCAAAGCAGAAAGGCAGGCTCTCGATAGTGGCAGATACCGATATGATTACGGTATCCACCGACTGCCTCAGCTATGCGGGGAAATCTTCGGAATTCAAGGAAATCCTTGAGAATGAAAGCATTGCCAAGTGCGGCTATTCGCTCAAGCGCCAGATGAACATACTCGCATCGCAGGGCATTGAGATGAAAGGCAGGCTTCTGGATGTGGAACTTATGCATTATATCCTTAATCCTGAACGCAGCCACCAGCTTGAAGCGCTTGCGAAGCAATATCTCGGAGTGGAACTCTCTCCTTCGCAGGCTCCGGCACAAGTGCTTTCGCTATTTGACCAGACGGAAGAAAGCAACTGCCGCCAGAGCAAAGCCAATGAGGCGGTTGCGATATTTCTGCTTGCGCAGAAGCTGGACCAGGAGCTTTCGGGTGGCCGTGAGGCTGAGCTGTATGATAAAATCGAAGAGCCTCTGCTGCACGTACTGGCGCGTATGGAGCAGGCGGGCGTACGCATTGACCCGAGCTGCCTGAACGAATTTGCAGAAGGCCTTCGCAAGCGAATGGCAGAGAAAGAGGCGCTGGTACGGGAAATCGCAGGTAATCCCGCTTTCAATGTGGGCTCTCCCAAGCAGGTGGGAGAACTTATTTTTGAGAAACTGAAACTCGACCCTAAGGCAAAACGCCCTGTCAAGGGTAACTGGCCAACTGACGAAGAAACGCTGCTGGAACTCGCAGACCGCAGTCCGGTCATTGACGCCATACTGGAGTACAGGGGAATGAGGAAGTTGCTTTCGACCTATATAGACCCTCTCCCAGGCTATATCAGCCGCGTGGACGGAAGGGTGCATACTACTTTCAATCAGGCACTTACCTCAACAGGGCGCCTGAGCAGCTCCAACCCTAACCTGCAGAACATCCCGGTACGCACGGAGGAGGGCCGCGAAATCCGCAAGGCCTTCACCGCTCCGAAGGGAAGCGTAATCATGTCCGCAGACTATTCGCAGATCGAGCTGCGCCTTATGGCCCATTTCTGCTCGGACGAGCATATGATTGCAGCCTTCAAAGCCGGGCAGGATGTGCACAGCGCAATGGCTGCGAAGATATTCCACAAACCATTGAAGGAGGTCAGCTCCGAGGACAGGAGGGTGGCCAAGACTGCGAACTTCGGCATTATGTACGGAATCTCCGCCTTCGGCCTTTCGCAGAGGCTTCGCTGCTCCCGCGGGGAAGCAGCCCGCATCATTGAGGACTATTTCGCCTCATTCCCAAGCATACGGGGTTTCCTTGACTCCACACTCGAAAGCGCACGCAAGACGGGATATGTAGAAACTTTGTTCGGGCGCAGGCGCTATGTGCCGGATGTGAATGCGAACAACGGCAATGTGCGCGCTATGGCCGAAAGAAATGCCATCAATGCTCCGATTCAGGGCACCGCAGCGGATATCATCAAACTGGCGATGATAGGCGTGGACAGGGCTCTGCGCGAGCAGGGACTCAGGAGCCGTATGGTGCTGCAAATACACGATGAACTTATGCTCGAGGTTCCTAACGAGGAGATTGAGCCTGTAAAGAGAATACTTATGGAACAGATGGAGAATGTGGTCTCCCTCAAAGTTCCTCTAACCGTTGAATGCAATTATGGCAAGAATTGGCTCGAAGCCCATTGATGAACTGGTGAGGCGTGCGATTATAGGAGACGGCACCGCCTTCACAGCCCTGTGGGACACCAACATAGACAGTTTGAAGTCCTATCTGAAGTCACTGCTCAAGAATATGGACGACTTCTACATTGATGACATCTGTTCCCGCAGCTTCGAAAAGGCCTTCCGACAAATCAGCAGCTACGACCCTTCCCGTAGCCAGTTCTCCACCTGGCTACGCAAGATTGCACACAACACGGCTATGGATGTGGTTGCCGCCGAGAACCGGGCTATGGGAGAGATGGTATCCATAGACGGCAAGGGTCAGGAGGCCGTTGGCGAAAGCATAGAAGACCAGATTGACTCCCCTCTCGAATCCATCATACGTAACGAAGATGAGGAGCAGACCAACAAATACATTGACGGACTTCCTGAGCTGTACAGGGAGGTTGCCCGCAAGAGGCTCATCGAGGGGCTGCAGTACAAGGAGATTGCCGAAGAACTGGGAATGGAGTTGAACACAGTCCGTACCCGCATCAGAAGGGCAAAAGGACTGATAGAAAACATGAAAAATGAACAGGATTCCTGAGAAAGCGCTTTTCGAGAAGGCCTGCGCACTGTACGCGGAGTGGAACACGAAAATAAATGTCGTGTCCCGCAAGGACATAGACAATCTGTATGAGCACCATATCCTGCATTCCCTGGCTATATGGCAGTATCTTCAGGAAAGCGGGCAGCTCAAAGACGGTCTGCGCATACTGGATGTCGGCACCGGTGGCGGTTTCCCGGGTATTCCTCTTGCGATGATGATGCCCGGCTGCGAGTTCACCCTTTGCGATTCCATTGGAAAAAAGGTGAGGGTTGCAGAGGCTGTCTCCCGTGAACTCGGACTGGAGAATGTGCACTGCGTGAATGCGAGGGCCGAGAGCATAGAGGGACAATTCGATTGGGTGGTTTCGAGGGCTGTGACTTCCCTGGACTGCTTCTATCCTTGGGTCAAAGGCAAGTTCACTGAGGGTATTCTCTATCTCAAAGGCGGAGATATAGTCGAAGAAATCTCACAACTGTGCCGAAAATGCAAGGTCGAACCGTCGAAAGTCTCAGCCTGGGCAATAAATAATTGGCTTGATGACGAATATTTCGCCGAAAAATTTGTAATTCAAATAAGAAAAAACTAACTTTGCCCTCCCAATTGCGAAAATTAAAAAAGTAAAGATATGAAAAGGACATTCCAACCATCAACCCGTAAGAGAGTCAACAAGCACGGATTCCGCGAGCGTATGGCTACAGCCAATGGACGCCGCGTACTTAACGCACGCCGTCGTCACGGCCGCAAGAAGCTCACCGTTTCTTCAGAGGACCGCTGGTAATCCGGCAACTTTCCCAAGGAACTAGACTAAAGAGGCTGTTATATGCCTCTTTTTTTGATTTAATATGACACGTACCAAAACCCTGACGATAGCCTTGATGCTATTCGCTTTCTGCGCCACCGCACGGAGTGCGGATTATGAGCGCACCCTCAGAGTGGACTATATCTTCTCCGGAACCGCCACGTCCACTGAAATTGCCGTATGCGAGTTGTCATCCTTCGATGGCTGGGCCGGACGCAGGCACAATATGGACAGCGTCCCTCTCAGAGGCAACGGACAGATTGTGATGAGGGACGCACAGAGTCTGGATGTGCTCTATATGACCTCCTTCTCCACCTTATTTCAGGAGTGGCAGTGCACGGAGGAAGCAACCAGACTCAGAAAATCCTTCGAGAATGTATTTTTGCTCCCAATGCCACACTCAAAGGCTGTGGTAAGCGTTACCCTTTTCGGTTTCAAAGGCGAGATTACTGCCGAGTTCGAGCATACCGTTGACCCGTCCGACATACTCATACGCCAAAGGCCGGTCAGCGAAGTACCTTACCGGGAACTGCTGGTGAGCGGTCCTGCGCAGGATTGCATTGATGTGGCCATTGTTGCCGAAGGCTATACCGCCGAAGAGACCGAACTGTTCTATCAGGATGCAGGCATTGCGATGAATGAAATCCTCTCTCACGAGCCTTTCAATTCACTTCGTGACAAATTCAATTTCATTGCAGTGGCTCCTGCATCAAAGGACAGCGGAGTGAGCGTGCCTTCCGAGGGCGAATGGAAGGAGACTGCAGTGGGCGCATCGTTCGACACCTTCTACACGGAGCGCTACCTTACCACTCTGCACCTTTTCAAGCTGCACGACCTGCTTGCGGGACTTCCCTACGAGCATATCATAATACTCGCAAATACAGAGACTTACGGCGGGGGCGGAATCTACAATTCCTACACTCTCACGACCACCCACAATCCATATTTCCGTCCTGTGGTCGTGCACGAGTTCGGGCACAGTTTCGCAGGTCTGGGGGACGAATACTACTACGATGACCAGTATTCGGATCAGTACTACCCGGGAATCGAGCCTTGGGAACCGAATATCACTACTCTTGCCGACTTTCCTTCCAAATGGCAGCACCTTCTTTGCTGTGCACCGGACTGGACTGCTTTCGAGCCTGCTTCGCTTGACCGGAATGCTTTCGAGCCTGCCGCTTCGGTCCCGGACCTTTGGAAGAAAATTGCCGAAGGGGCTGACCCGGCATCCTTTGTGGGCATTTATGAAGGTGGCGGCTACCAGTCGAAAGGGGTGTATCGCGGCTACCCGGACTGCAGGATGAAGACCAATGCAGCTCCTGTGTTCTGCCCGGTGTGCCAGGATGCAATCCGGCGCCTGATTGAGTTCTACCTTTGAGAAAAAAGATTATATTTGCAAAGGAAAGATTATCCTTAAACAATAAATATTATGTACGACGAGTTTGATTCAACAAAGTACAAGTGCGGCGTTTGCGGCTACGAGTACGACCCAGAGAAGGGCGATCCAAGCCAGGGCATCTATCCTGGAACACCTTTCGAGGAACTTCCTGCCTCATGGAAATGTCCTAAGTGCAAAATGCCTAAGAAGGTATTCGAAGCAGTGAAATAATCGCTGACATTCCATTGAAAAACGCCCCTCACGACTGTGAGAGGCGTTTTTGGCGGTGCGGAAGGGGTTCGAACCCTCGACCTCCGGCGTGACAGGCCGGCATTCTAACCAAACTGAACTACCGCACCTTTTGTGGTACTTCCGTTAGAAGCGGATACAAAGGTAATCATAAAATTTTAATCCGCAATAACCCTACCACATTTTTTTCAAAAAAAATTACTTCTCGGGAGTTTGACACATTAATTTGATATAGCTGCTATAAATATTTGAAAAAGAGGC
>JBJEBK010000031.1:0-10282 GCA_051869975.1 Candidatus Cryptobacteroides sp.
CCCAATATTTCAGGGTTCCCTCCACAGTAAGGTCGTCATCCTTGGGTTCCATCGGGAGGTCGAGGATGCTGCGGTACATCCTGCCGGTACGGGAGAACATGTCGCAGGTGAGTTCATACAGATGTGCATTGACGCTCCCCATCCTTTTTACCTCTGCCTCGGAGCAATGGATTTCAAACATTTTCGAAAGAAGATAGTAGCGTCTGTCGAGCAGGTCCTCGACCTTTTCGGCAGTCCTTTCGGTCTTCTCCCAGCGCCTGGACGAGAGCTTCAGCGGGTCTCCCGTGAGGCGGAGTATGCTTTTCTCCACCTTCTGAACCTCTGCGCGGTACCTCTCTATTCTCTCTTCTTCCGGGAGTGTCTCAAGAGCATCGATGGTCTCGAACCATTTCAAGTGCTGCTCATATAAATCGCGGTAATGTTTCATATTTTCTGTTTTTATGCTGCAAATATATGGCTTTCCACTGCAAAAATGTGGCAGCTTAGGCTCTTTACAGAATTCGCCAAATCTGGCCGCCGATGATATTGTCCAGGCAGGCTGATGTTTGTCTCATACTTTGACAAATATCGCAAAATGAAAGCTTATTTCCTATCTCAGGAATACGACCTTTCTATACGAAAAGGTCGTCAAGTACCACTTGGGACTGCACGCTGTTGCTGTACATGTTTTTCTTAACACCGTATGTTGTTATCATTGTCAGATGAAGTGCCTTTCTTGTTTTGGTTTCATCCCTGAAGACCTGTATTTTGTTGCGAAGACTCTTGTCATATTCGCTGTCGATAGTGAACTCGTTTATGGAGTATTTCATCTCACAAATGTTGATGACGCGGTCTCTTCTGTCAATCAGAAGGTCAATCTGGGCACCTCTTTTCCTTTCCTCTCCTTTGCTGAACCAGGCTGAAGTCTCGCATTGAACGGCGTAGATTCCGATACACCTGCGGATCTGCTCCAAATGATGCAGGCAGAGCTGCTCGAATGTATATCCGGCCCAGCTCCTGCGGAGCGGCAGGTCAGCGCTGTTTGCCCAGAAATTCTCATCACGTCCGTAATTGTCTTTAATGTATGAGAAATAGAACATACTGTAAAAATCGGCCAGCTGGTAGATTGTGTCGCGTTTCTTGTTGCCGAAATAGTTGTACGGGCGGATGAATTCGTTGTCGACCAGGTTCTTAAGTACCTTCCCGAAGTCTCCGTTGTCAGAGATGCCAGTTTCCTTCACGAGCTCTTTTCTGGTCATTCCCAAACGCTTGCGGGAAAGCGCCTCAACTACGGAAATATATGTGTCAGCTTTTTTGAAAAGGGTGTTGTAAAGATGGTCGAACTCGTCCCAAAGCAATCCTTTTTCCTTGAAAAACATCAAATCGATATTCTTCGCAAGTGTCCATCTGGGGTTCATTTGCTTCAGGTAAAACGGAATGCCGCCCATTATCATGTAACACTCCGCAATATCATATCTGGTCAGTTCGAATCCGCGGGCTTTGAGATACTCCTCGGTCTCTTTCAGGTTGAAAGGTCGGAGGAATATGCGGGTCGCAGACCTGTTGAACAGACCGCCCTTGTCTCCAAGGAGTTTGTCGGTCATCCACGAAGTCGCACTACCGCAAGCCACAAGGACGATATTGTCCTCGGCTGATGCCCAGCCGTTCCAGAACGACTCCAATGCGGGCACGAAGTCGGAGCCCTCAGTATCCAGCCACGGCATCTCGTCTATGAAAACGACTTTCTTCTCCGATTTTACGGTGTGCAGGTAAGCCTTAAGAAAGTCAAACGCCTTGTACCAGTTCTCAGGAACTGAGACGGCCTCACCGGAGTAATCTTCAAGAGAGGCCGCAAAGCGTTCGAGCTGCTTTCCTGTGCTTTGGTTGAACACTCCGGTATGCTTGAACGCATAGGTATTGTCAAAGAATTTGTTGATGAGGAAAGTTTTCCCCACACGTCTTCTTCCATATACTATGACCATTTCGGATTCACCCGACTTCATTACTTCATCAAGCAAATCCCATTCGTATTGTCTTCCAATCAGTTTCGGTTCCATATCGTTCAATATTGATGTTATTGCAAAGGTAATCAAATTTTCTCTGCTCGTATCATTATCTCAACATTTATTTGGACATAATGACGAAATTGCCCTATAAATTTTCTCATTATCTCGCATTTTTGAGGGATATAATGATGAAGCGATAGGGCTCTCCAGTTGCAACAACAGCGGTAGAATGAACAGCAGGCCGGTCAAAGCTTCCGGATTCTTCGCAAAATATTGTATATGCCACTGCCACAAAATTGCAGTGAAACCGGTTTTCTTTGCAACTGAAACAAATGCAGTCAATCATATGTCAACGGAAAATGTAAATCTGAGCACACTTCTGCTGGAAAGCAGAATCCTCTTCATCGGGAGTGAAATCAATCCCGAGATGGCCAACACCATTGTCTCAGCACTTCTTTATCTTGACTCTGTCAGTCACGATCCCGTCAAATTGTATATCAACTCGGGCGGCGGAGCCGTATGCGCCGGCTATGCGATAATCGATACGATGGATATGATAGAATCCCCTGTGGAGACGGTATGCGTAGGAATGGCAGCTTCTATGGCGGCAGTGATTCTGGCGAGCGGAGAGCCCGGCTGCAGAAGCGCACTTGAGCACGCTGAGGTTATGATTCACCAGCCGCTGGGCGGAGCTGAAGGCCAATCGGCGGACATCGAGATAGCTGCCTTGCATATTAAGAGAGTCCGAGAGAAAATATATAAATCCCTCTCCGAAGCGACCGGAACCGCAATGGACAAAATCGCCAGGGATGCAGACAGAAACTGTTGGATGGATGCACAGGAAGCTCTCAGCTATGGTATCATTGACAAGATAATTACAAAGTAGCAAATCATTATGGAAAAGACATTAAACCCGGTAGGTCTGATAAAGACCATATGCGGCAAACTTCGTGACGAAAAATTTGAGAATATTGCCGAGGTGGAGAATGAAATACAATTACTCGGAGAGTACCTTGGCACCGGCACTATGCAGACAGTGATTTTCTCTGCAATCTATGACAGATGTGCAGGCGGCTCATACAGTGACATTGATGACTTGGCCAGATATTTCGAGTGCACTTCTCTTGATATCGTCAGTCATAAGAGAGAGCTTGAAGAAATGCTTATCCGCGGCTTGATTGAGCTCGCCAATGACAAGATGCAGTTTATCAGGTATCAGTTCAAGGTTTCCGACCCGGTATTCGATGCCATCATTGACGGGAAAGCCATAGGCGAGTGCAAACAGGCCTGCCGGGCTTTGGACCAGTTCGAATTCGTCAGAACGGTCGGCGCCTGGGTGGAAAACCGTGAGGATGAACACGTAAGCTCGTCCGGACTGTACGCAATGGTCAGTGACCTTGAGAAGAAATATTCTTCCTGTGAGTTTGTCTGCAAAGTCAGGGAACTTGTCCCTGCAATAGATGACAGAATCCTTTTCTACGATACTTGCAAGGACAGTTATTTTGATGACCGCAACACTGATTTGGAGACCACTTTCAAGGATATCATAGACAACCAAAAGGAGCTGCTGCAGAAGATGAAGACCTTCATTGAGGAATCATCCGAATTGCATAAACTGGATTTGATAAAGACCTGGAAGGATGACGACGAATATAAGATGAAGCCATCCCGTCAAGGTTATGAACTCTTTCTCGGCGAATTTGCCGAGTGCAAATTGGGCACGACCCGGGACCTTGACAAGTTCGAGTTCGTCAAAACGGTTTATGACTTTGTGCAGGCGAGAAAACGGGAGAATTATTCTGTCAGAAGGCTTGCCGGTGAGGTGCGATGCCTTGAACGTGACAATAGTTGTTTGAATATTGTCAGGCAGGCACGAAAACTGATTGAACACTCGTATGATCGTGTATTCTATTATTACTTGTGCAATGAATACCTCAGCGGCCGGACCTATCTGGATTCAGCCCTGCAGGATATCTATGACAAGCAGAATATGATTATGGAGCAGACTGTACGCTGGCAGAATGAAGAACACATACTGCAGACAAGAGGCCTTGCCGAACTTGGGGAACAGTCTTTTTTCGGAAGTTCAAGAGTGGAGCTGACAGAGGATGGCTTGGAGGTGTTTCTCGATGACGATTTCGAGAAATACAGGAAAAAGGATAAGACAAACGACCTTCTGAGAGTCGATAGAATCAAGGAGAAGAATCTCTATTATTCGCAAGATCTCGACAGGGAAATAAGTTTCCTTCGGGACAGTATCGGGGCGGAGGCCTTTGCCCGGCTGCAGGCAAGGTTGGAAGAGCAGGCCCTCCCGACAGGAGTTGCTGCCATCTTCTATGGCTTGCCGGGAACAGGAAAGACGGAGACTGTTTATCAGCTGGCCAAAGCAAGCGGAAGGGATGTGATGCAGGTGGATATTTCAGAAATGAAGACCTGCTGGTATGGTGAGAGCCAGAAACTTGTCAAGGGTGTGTTTACCAAGTATGAGAAACTCTGCCGCAAGTCAAAGAATCTGCCGATTCTGCTTTTCAATGAGGCGGATGCCATTTTCGGCAAGCGTCTGGAAGATAAGCATAGCAGTGTGGACCAGACGGAGAACGCCATCCAGAATATCATTCTGGAGCAGATGGAGAAGCAGAAAGGCATTCTCATTGCCACGACAAACCTTGAAAGCAGCCTGGATCCGGCATTTGAGAGGCGCTTCCTTTTCAAGATAAAGTTCGAAAGACCCGGGGTTGAGGCTAAGAAACATATCTGGATGGATAAGTTGAGCGGTCTCAATGAGGATGCAGCAGGGATTCTTGCCGAGAACTATAATCTTTCCGGAGGTGAAATCGACAATGTGGTGAGGAAGGTTACTATGAACAGGGTCCTTACCGGGGAAGACTATTCGCTGGATTATCTGAAAGAACTCTGCAGTCAGGAAAAGTTCTCGAAGCAGCAGAGGGTGGTAGGATTTTGAAACTAAGCGGAAATGGTCGATTTTTGACCATTTCCGCTGAGTTTCCCGGAATATTTTTATGTCAAAAATGCTGGTTCAACTACAGATGTGCATTTTATCGGATTTCAGATATCAATAATTTGCATTTTATCGGAATTTAGAGGCTCCATTTCTGCATTTTATCGGATTTTAGATATTTTTACTATCTTTGTATCAATCATTTAGATAATATCATGATTGAGGAAAGAATAATACTGCAAGTCCTTGCAGAACAACGAGATGAAATACTGGGATACGACCCTTCGAAATGGGTATCCAGAAAAGAAGAATCCCTCTTCGAATTAGAAAGTTCCCTTGCGCAGGTTGTCATCGGCGTACGCAGGAGCGGAAAGTCAACCCTCTGCCACAAAGTGTTGCTGGAGAATGGTATCCGCTACGGTTATGTAAACCTTGACGATGACCGGCTTCTCGGCATAGAAGCAAAGGACCTGAACACGGTGCTATCTTGCATATATCAACTCTATGGTACAGACGTCCCCTGTCTCATTTTGGATGAGATTCAGGATGTGGACGGCTGGCATCTGTTCGTTAACCGGCTCCTGAGGAGCAAAATGAAAATCTTCGTAACTGGCAGCAACGCAAAACTCCTTAGTAGCGAACTGGCCACCCATTTAACCGGCCGCTATAACGAAATCCGTCTCTACCCGTTCTCATTTTCGGAGTATTGTACATACCACGGAATCGACAGGGACGGCATCACCACGAAAGCCGATGCCGCCCGTAAGAGTGCCTTTATGGATTATATCGCCAATGGAGGATTCCCGGAAATTCAAAGATTGAGGAACAAACGCGGTTATATTGAGAGCCTTATTACCGCCATTCTGGAGAAGGACATAGGACGCCGCTTCAAGATTCGCAATATGGATGCTCTCCGTAAGATTGCCCATCATCTGATTAACAACTCCTGCCAAGAAGTCAAGTATGAAGAAATGTCAAGCATTCTCGGCATCAGTGACAAGACCTGCAAGAAATATACGGACTATCTCCGACAGGCGTTCCTCATCCAAATGCTGACCAAGCACTCCTTCAAGAGCAAGAACAGGATCAGAAACCCGAAGGCATATATCGTTGACCCGGGATTCCAGAACAATCGTGAGAATTCTATGGCCGGAGAAAATATAGGATGGCGTCTTGAGAACGTTGTGTACATCGAACTGCTGCGCCGTTGTGCCTATGACTTTCGGGATGTTTACTACTATAAGGCGACCCCAAGGGCCAAAGAGATTGACTTCGTTGTCTGCGACAAGGACCAGGCTCTTGAGCTCATTCAAGTTGCCTACGAAATAGACTCACCCAAGTCATTTAATAGGGAGACCTCTGCATTGATTCAGGCGGCAGTTACGCTTCGCTGTGAGAATCTAACTTTAATAGCCTTTACCCCTTCCCGTGATGTTATCATTAATGGTAAGACTATACACATTGTCTCGGCCATTGAATGGCTCCTTTCGGAATAAGGGAGAACAACTGTATTCAGGAAGCATTCTGCACGGATTTCATAGCAGGCCGGTCAATGGTTCCGGATTCTTCGCTGTTGCACCGCTAGAGCAAACGAGCTGCCGGCAGCTTACGGTCTATCGGCAATCATTGTTGTCCATATTCATTGAATACAAATAATACCGAATCATAGTATATTCAAAAAATAAGTATCTTTGCCCAAAATCGGTTTATCAATGGATGTAGCCTTTCTGATAAAAGAGTATTTCAAGGGTGTTGAGAGCAATCTTTCTATAGATGTTTTCGACGCCTTTACGTTGAATTCAGTTTATTCCAATGTGTTGAATACTCTGACTTCCCACTTCGAAATAGAGACAAGCGTATTGCAATCATTGAGTTATTGTTTCTATGAAATTCTCGATAACGTTCATATCCATTCCGGTAAGCCGCTCGGTACCGCAATTACATACTTTGACTCTGACAACAATGTGCTCAAAATCCTGATTGCGGATGACGGACAGGGGGTTAGGGCATCTTTGTCGGAGAATGCAAAGTATAAAGATATTGATGAGGGAGAAGCTCTACGTCTTTGCCTTGAGGATTCAGTGACGGACGGAAAGGGTATGGGATTTGGACTCTATGCCACCTCCCGTCTGATGAAAGAAGTTGGACTTGAATTTGTTGTCCATTCAGGACACCATAAATTGATTGAAAAGGATGGCGATATCTCAATAGTATCGAACGGTTTTTGGCAAGGTACGATAGTTTATATGGAGATATGCACAAATGTAGATGTGAATCCGAATGATGTAGTTGAAAACCGGACTGATATTGAGTCTGAGTTCAACGAACCTTTCTTGGAGTCAGAAGAATTGAATACATTATGGTAGAGTTCAAATTTGCAAATTTCGGAGAGAATTTTGGCACAAGGGAAATGGGTGCCAAAATACGTCAGGAGCTTCTTGTCCTGCTGAAAGGGGATGAACGCATCGTCTTGGATTTTACCGGTGTCAATGTTGTAACAAATTCATTTGCGGATGAATGCATTGCAAAACTGTTGCTGGAGATGTCCCTTGATGAATTAAAGAAAAAGACTACATTCCGAGGTCTGAATCCCGTTGCAGAGAAAAGCGTCCTGGTGGCACTTCAGCGACGTTACAAGGTGCTTAACTCACTTCAATAGCCTCAAAGCTCGCCCCCCCCCCCCCGAATTTTGGCAGTGATTCTTCGCAGTTGCACCGCCAGAGCAAACGAGGTGCCGGCTGCTTACGGTCTATCGGCAATCCGTACGGAAATAGGGCTTTTCCCCGTACAGATTCCCGTGCACGGTAGGGCACACCGATTCCCCTTGCAAATGATCTTCAACACTGTTCAATTTTCGATGGCAGTGGACATACGTTGTCTTTATTGTTCCACGGTGCGAAGATAAGCACTCGTACTGAAAAAATATGGCAGTGAGGAAGAATGTTTCTATAATATCTGTTCTCCCAATACCAAGCCAAGCAATTAAGGAATCCTCAGACTCCCTCTATGTATTCCCTTTCAGCAATGAACCTTTTTAGGAGGAAGGCAAGGAAGTATGGGAATGTGTAGAATGTGCCGTTGAAGCCGATATTTTTGTAGCAGAACTTAATACCGTACTTTATATCCGGATATTTGTCTTCTTTCAGAAGATTGTTCAGTGATGGGGTGGCTCCATCCGTGGCTTTGACTTCTATGGGTATCAGGGAGTCTGCATCACGTACAAAGAAGTCCATTTCAAGAGAGGGCTTGTCGCTGTGGTAGTAATAGAGATTGTATCTTTGTTTGACGAGCATATCGCCTATGATATTTTCATAGATTGCTCCTTTGTATGTGCCGAGGTTCTTGTTGGCCCGAAGGTCTTCCTGGGCTTCTTCATCGAGTGATGCGATGAGGAGCCCGGTGTCCTTATAGTATATCTTGTAGAGCTTCGGATCGTAATTCCCTTTAAGTGGAAGTTCCGGTTGATTGAGACAATAGCAGATGTTGACCACGCCGGCATCTGCAAGCCATTCTACGCACCCAATATAGTCTCTGTTGCGTGCGTTCTTCCCAATCTTTGTGATCTGGAACCTCTTGTTTTCTTTCGCAAGGAAGGTTGAGATATGGTTATAAATGGCTTTGACTTTTGCTTTGTCAAGACCAACTACATATTTGGTGATGTCTTCCTCGTAGTCTTTGAGAAGCTGCTTCTGAATTGCAAGTGTGCCGCTGAAATTCTTGTTTTTCACGAAAGTATTCACAACTTCCGGCATACCTCCGATTGTCACATAATCACGAAAGAGCGCAAAGAGTGTCTCTGCCTGCAGTGTAGAAAGCGGTCTCACTTCGTGCATATGCATATAGAGGTCTTCTATAAAATCCTCCTTATATCCATTTGCCCACAGGAACTCCTCGAAGTCCATTGAGTACATTTCGTAATCTTCTTTGTATCCTACACTGTTGGATTCAATTTCCTTGTAGTTGATGCCCATCAGGGAACCGGAGCAAATGACATCGAAGCGGCCATCAAGTTTGAAGAATTTAAGTGATGTAGCACAGTTAGGGCAAGCTTGCAGCTCGTCGAAGAAGAAAAGAGTATCTCCCGGGATGAACTCGAGATCCGGGTTGAGTAATGAGAGGTTTTTGAGGATTGTGTCCACTTCAAAACCGTCACTGAAAATCTCGCGATATTTCTTCTGTTCCACGAAATTGATTTGGATAACGTTCTTGTAGTGCCCTTCAGCGAAGTGCTCTATTGAACGGGTCTTGCCAATCTGACGGGCACCTTTGACGATAAGTGGCTTCCTGTCAGGGTTATTCTTCCATTCGATAAGGAATGTGTCAACCTTTCGTTTTAGCAGTGTTTCCATCTCCTGAATCTTCATTGTTTATGGCAAAGATAGCACAATTCACATAATCCGCACCTGTTTGGACCGAAAATTTCACATTTCCTCCTATTGTTCTGTACCGCGCGCGAGAAGCACTTTTCGGAAATATTAACATTTCCGGAGCCATTCAATTAACCTGAAGATCCACCCCATTCCTCCGGGGTGGGTTCTTCTTGAGAAGCACCTCGGGCAGAGGTGCGGTTCCATAGTGAGGAAATGGATGACGGAGAAGTGGTCCTCGAAACGGGTGAACACTTCCCCGCATTCCCTGCATTTGAAATAGAGGAGATGTGCCATAGGTGTCAATACCAAAGTGCGTCGTACTTGTCGATGAAGAGCTGCATTCCCTCGCGGATTTCCTTTCGTTTCTCCTCAGGACAGTCTGCAGGGCGGTCCAATGCAGCATAGTCCTCGAAGGCCTTCTGCATCTTCCACAGGTCGGCCTCCCAGAGACTCCAACAGTTCTCCGGATCCTTGTGGTAGTAGCTTCCGGGAGTTGATCCCGAGAGGCTCGATGCCTCGATGAACTCCTTGAGGTAGCGGCTGATGATCTTCGCGAATGTATGGCGAAGACTCCATAGCTCACAGAGTTCGATTTCAGGTTCCTTTTTCTTCCTTCTGAACATAGTCCTTTATGTTTATCGAGTGCGAAGATAGGTAGTCCCGATGCAGAAATATGGCAGTTATTAATCATTCATAAAGTACAAATCCCCCCGGAAGGGGAGAGCCATCTTTATATGATATGATCCGGCTGACGGTGTCCTCAAGAGCTGCCAGCTTTGAGTAGGTCAAATAACCGATGATGGCACCCTTTCTCCCGTACGGGGCAAGGAGAATGACTCCGGAATCGTAACAGGCGTATTCCATTTCAGACATATCGACTATTCCTTTAGGTGAGAACTTCTTCAGGACTTCGATGATACTATTCTCCGCAATGTGTTCCACCAGGCTGTTCTTCTTGCAGACTTCCT
>JBJEBK010000032.1:0-10122 GCA_051869975.1 Candidatus Cryptobacteroides sp.
CACGCCGCGCCTTCACAATCCTACACCTTTGTTGCACTGTTCACTTGAATTGGGGTTTCTCCTTATCCTTGGGCCGGTCAGCATAGCAAAAGCTGCCCCAGGCGAAGAAAGCATAAAGAGTTTTCAACGCGATTCTTTGACACTTAAACTTATGTTCCGCTGCGGACACTACAATTTCGACTCTGCCTTTTGTGACAACGCTTACAGGGTTGACGCTTTCTTTGAAAGCCTTGACTCAATTGCACAAAAGCCGGGAATCAGCATAGACCACATAGCTCATATCCGTTCTTCCGCTTCACCGG
Organism: Candidatus Cryptobacteroides sp.; assembly: GCA_051869975.1. Taxonomy (GTDB): domain Bacteria; phylum Bacteroidota; class Bacteroidia; order Bacteroidales; family UBA932; genus Cryptobacteroides. The sequence continues at coordinate 303 of JBJEBK010000032.1, forward strand.
AAGGAGGAAAACGAAGGAATGATTTTCTGAGCCTCAAGCGCGCAGAAAGCCTTGTTTCCCTGGTTAAGAGCAGGTCTTCAATTGTAAGTTCTTTTGAAATATTGTCGGTAGGACCGGACTGGGATTCATACAATACACTGCTCAGCAAGTCTGCCCTCAGCAGCGCTCAGGCGCAAAGAAGGTTTTATCCTATGCTCAGGCAGGCCACAATGACTTTGTATTATTATCCTGAGCCGGTAAAGATAGAAAAGGTGGATTACCTTGCTCCAGCCCCCGAACTCGTATGGCACGGTCCGAATGCGCTCGCCGCACGCCGTATGCAGCCGGTCACGGATCCGCTGAGGAGCGAAAAGCCGCTGTTCGCACTAAAGAGCAATCTGCTCTTCGATGCACTGGGCTTTGTGAATCTGGGAGTGGAAGTCCCTTTGGGACAGCGCTTCAGCGTTGGAGCTGATGCGGTATTCCCGTGGTGGAGCAATCCGCGCAAGGATTTCACGATGCAGATGCTCGAAGCCGAACTTTCCGCCAAGTATTGGTTAGGGAAAAGGGACGGAAAGGAAGCTTTGACAGGTCTGTTCGCAGGAATATATGCCGGAGCGGGATACTATGACTTCCAGCTCGGACGTCTGACGGACGGAAACGGAGTTCAGGGTGATGTATTCCTGCTTGCAGGCCTTCAGGCGGGCTACGCCCACAAGATAGGACAGAACCTCAGGCTGGAATACAGTGCCGGGCTGGCTTATATCAAGACTGAGTATTACGATTATATCAGCGTGAAGGATACCAAATTCGGAGATATCAAGGTAATCCCATACCCTTGGCGGGCAAAGAGGACAACCGGAGTGATGCCAACAAAGCTCTCGGTGTCCCTGGTATGGATGATATCCTCAAAGAAAGGAGGCAGGAGATGAAAGCAAGGAAGATGCTCGGGCTCCTGATGATAATGGCACTTGGCGCCTCCTGCGAGAGGGATCATCTGTACTATGCCTCGTCCAATACTGCCACCGTTCTGGTCGAGCCGGATTGGAGAGTGTCGGGACTGCATCCTAACGGGGTCAGCGTTTATGCCTTCCGCGAGGACGACGGTTCGCTGTACAGGCGTTTCCCGCCGGTTAGTGCGGACAGGCAGTGCTTCGTCAAGCTTCCTGAAGGTGATTTCACCCTGGTTGTTATGAATGACTCGCCGCAGGAGTTCGGCGGCAGTATGGTCTTCACGGGGGAGGAGAACCTCAGCACTTTCAGTGCGCTGGGTCTCAAGGATGAGACGAGGAGCAAGGGTGGTGAATATTGCATTGTGGAGCCTGACACTCTTGCGGTTTCGGTGGTGAGTGGCGTGCATGTGACTCCGGAGCAGATTGACTATTATTATGATATACCTCAGACGGGCCAGGCGGAGGAGCCTGCCATCGAAATCAGGACGGCGCCGCAGAGCGTGATTTCGCAGGTGAATATCACAGCGCACGTGAAGGGACTCAAATATGCCCGCGGCACAAAGATATCCTACCTGAGGGGAGTGGCGGCCGGCTACAGGATGGGTATGGGTGAAAATACCCTGGAGCAGGTGAATCAGGCTTTCGTGCTCAACAACAGAAAGTTTGATCCGGGGTCCGATACCGACGGAACTGTTTGGACAAGTTTCCTTTCATTCGGACTTGTCGGAGACGGCAACAACGACAGCAGCTACTATCTTGAACTGAACTTTGTTTTGCTCAATGGAGAAGAGTATCCTTTGACTTTCGATGTGACAGAATTGATGACTGTTGATGTGACTTTGACACTTCAGCTGAATCTGAACCTGGATATCGAATTGCCGGAATCGGTGGGCGATGAAGAGGGAGGATTCGATACTGACATCAATGACTGGGTGGATGAGGTGGTGGATATACCTATGTAGAATTGAAATATTAACAATTTAACAATTAATAGTTTATGAAAAAAGTAACATTTATGTTCGCAGCTTTCGCACTGCTTGCTGCAAGCTGCACCAAGACTGAGCTCGTTAACGGTGCTCAGGAGAATCTCAACGGCATCGGCTTCAGCGCTTACACTGCAAAGCACACAAAGGCAGCACAGGAGGATGTTAAGACCGCCAACTTCACCTCATTCGAAGTTTCCGCTATCGGCAACGGAGCAATTTATTTTGACAATGTGACTTTCGAAAAGAACGTTGAGGGTGTTTGGGCTAGTACTCCAGTATATTTCTGGCCTGCTTATAAGCTCAATTTCTATGCTTACAACACTCCTGCAAACGGACACTTTTCACGCGCAATCAGCACTGATGCACAGACTCTCAGCTTCAAGCCTTCAACTGTTCTTGCCGAGCAGGAGGACCTTGTAGCCGCTTATGCTGCTAACCAGTCAGAGACTAGCGGAGCTACTCCTCTTACTTTCAATCACTATCTTACCCAGATTGCTGTTAAGGCTCTGAATACCAATTCTACATACAGCGTAGAGGTTGCAGGTGTAAAGCTTGCCCATCTTTCAGACAAGGGTGTTTACACTTTCAGCTCCAACACTATAGCAAAAGCCGGTGATGCTGCAGACCAGAACTATTCTGCTGATTTCACAAAGAAGACTCTCACCGCAACTGCTCAGGAGGTAATGACTGATGGTGGGGAAGGCAGATGGTACCTCGTTCCTCAGACTGTAACTGCTTGGGATAAGGATGAGACAACAAACTCATCCAAGGGTACTTATCTTGCTCTCAAGGTTAAGATTACTGCAAACAGCGGTGCTCTCAAGATTTATCCTGCAGATGATGCTGATTATGCTTGGATGGCAGTTCCTGTCCCGGCTTCTCAGGAATTCAAGCAGGGCCACAAATACACCTTCGTAATCAAGTTCTTTGAGAATAACGGAGCCGGCTATGTTGACCCTGAGCAGCCGGGTGAACTTGACGGAGATACAAGTACCCCTGATAACGGTAAGTCCATCATCGGTGGAGCTATCACCTTCAACGCTACTGTCAGCGAGTGGGCTCCTGAGACTGAAATTGTAATCAGCCTTTAGTATCCCCTTAACCGTTGGGGCCTGACCGCCCCGGCGGTTCCGAATTTATGAAAACAGGCAGACTCATATCCCTTATTGTTATTCTGGCGGGCCTCACTTCCTGCCGGAAGGAGTCCGGGTGGACGCAGCCGCAGCCTATGGTCTTTGCCGAAGTGCAGACCAAGGTGGGGCTATCGTCCTATTACACGAACTTCAAGGTATGGGCATACTGCCTCACCGATACGGGCACGGACATAATGCCCGGCTACAGAGTGAATTATGACTCCGCCCTCGGCTGGACTTATACAGCTGGCGACGGCACCGAAGGGCAGGAACTCCAGTATTGGAGCTATTCCGCTGAGCAGTTCCGCTTCCACGCCGGGGCACCGTATGCAAGGGTCGGCAGCATAGGCGCTGAAGCCCTGACGCTAAGCCTTGTTGCCACGACCGACATACTCCAGACTGCCCTGTACAGCGAGCCATATATCGTAAAACGCAGCGATGCGGCCTTCGGCAATACGGTAAGCCTTTCCTTTGTCTATGCCAACGCGAGGCTGAACCTGGCATTCAAATGCGCATCTTCAGCTACGGTAAGCATTACCGGCATCAGGCTCACTCCGCCCGCTGCCTATGCTACTCAGGCGCAGCTGGAAGTGGCCTATGACTGGAGCCGCCCGGCCGCAAGCGTAAAGGGACTTAATGTTCTCTCCCAAAGTTCGGACGAGCTCGCCTTCCCGGATGTCGAAGTTCCGGCTTCCGGCAGCGAAGCGGTGGCGACCGGGAGTCCGTGGTACCTGATTCCGCAGAGTTCCGCCAAGGGACAGTGGAAGCTGAGTCTTTATGTGGACGGGGTTTACAAAGAAGTGGAATTCACCCTTTCCAAAGGTTGGGAAGCGGGACGCTCGTACCTGTTCAGGTTCGAATACACGGATGAAGCAAATCTCGTATTCCTCGGAACAGAGAGCGAATTGTTTGTCGGACAGTCACCCGAAGACGGGGGAAACCATAATTTCAGCTAAGTGATGAAACTCAGAGCAGCGACATATCTTCTTGCCTTGGCGCTTCTTTCGGCCTGCTCGCCGAAGGAGGAGCAGCCTGCAGTTGGGGCTCGCGTGGAGATGGCTCTGGCCTGCGACCCGCGCACCAAGGCGCATTTCGAAGATGCGGACGGGACGGCCGGCTTCGTATGGGATGTGGGAAGCGAGATGATTGCCGTTGTCTCGGATGGCAGCGCTCCGGTGCAGTGGGAAGAGGGCGCATTCTTCTCTCCTATGCATATTTCCCTAATCGATCCTTCGCATAACGACCGCGTGCTCAGAGCCTGCTCGGAGTATGTTCTTGCTGCCGATGCGGCTCAGGCGGGAGATGCCCTGTTCTTCCTGTCTCCGGTAAACGGGTCGCCTCTATGCAGCACTCTGGCGGGGGCAGACGGCGTGCAGGTAGAATTCGCTATGCCTTCGGTCTTCGAGCAGAGCACGTCCGGCGCAATGGAGGAGTTCGGACCATATTGCTACATCAGAGGAGAATCCAGCGTCAAGAGCGCGCCTTCGGCATCCGAAAAGAATTTCGTAGCCAATACTACGACTTTTACGGCGATTCCGGCCATCTTCCGCTTCAATGTCACCAACCGAACGGAGCAGGATGTGGTGCTGGAGTCGGTCAAAATCACCTGCAACAAACTGTTCCCGGACAGGCTCTGCTGGTCCACGGACGGAGTGTCGGTAAGCATAAGCGAGCCGGAAGACAAGTCGGGATATTTCAATACCATCAAAACCAGCATTGCCTGGGGTCACGGCAACCTGATCGGGACAGGCGGAAATGGTACATATTACAGCCTCTGCCTTCCTTTCGACGATGATTCTTCGATGAGCGGGGCAACGCTTGCTTTCATTCTGGAGACTTCGGATAAGATTTATACTTTCAATATCCCTGCTGCGGACTTTTTCCGCAGCAGCATCGCCAAAAGATTTGAAAGCAACAGGATATACACCTTCAATTTCGTGATGAACGAGAGTTCTGTCGAATTGGAGGGCGTCAGCATAGCCCCTTGGATGACTGACTCTTTCTACCTGCCAATAATTGATATCACCGCGGATGTAATGGTGAACCTCAGCTATTGGGTGCAGGACCGAAAGAACCTCTATACCTTCGGCTTTATGAAAATGTTCGACGGGGAGGAGCCGATGTGGGCCGAGTGCAATATCGGAGAGTATATGTACAGTGCCAGCGATATCGTTTTCAACTGGAAGGAGGTTACTCCGGCTGATGCATCCGATACCGATTATCTTTCCTGCTATTACGACAACATTACCGATTTCAAGTGGAAAACTCCGTCGCGCTCCGATTTCGAGCAGCTTTTCAGTTTGCCGGACTCCTGCTATGTAATGTGCAAGGATGTGGATTCCGGAGTTCACGGACTGAGAATCAAGAGCTCGGAAAGACCGGGTGCATCCGTTTTCCTCCCTTGTTCAGGGGGCATAGAAGAAGATACCGAGTATCCTGAGGACGGAAGCACTGTGATTCACCGCACTTTCCACGGCTACTACTGGACCCTTGACGAGGCGTCCGCCACTGATGCTTATCTGCTGCACTTTTGCTTCTCGCAGGTTGAAACCGTAGTTGAAGATGTTAGCACCTTCTCGGAGTACAGCCGGGTGCTGAATTCGGGAAATGTCCTTTATGAATTTATTGAAAAGCCTAAGACCGGTTATTTTACGGTCCGAGCGATACTATGAGTAATCTACGAAAAATATGCTTGATATTCTTCAGTCTGCTGGCTATTTTGGCCTGCAGCAAGGATGATTTGTCCGTCACTTCTGCGGACAGGCTGTATGTGTGCGCGGCATCGCATCCTTTTGCTTCGGACGCGGAGCCTTCAACCAAGGCTGTGAACAACGGCTATCTCACCACCTTCGAGGCCGGGGATGTGATTGGCGTGACAGGAGTTGACAAATACGGCAATATTCTCGATGTCTGCAACAATGTCAAGTTCGTTTTCCGTAAGGACACCCTTATCAACGGAGCAATATGGTCTTCCTTCCTCAATGACCGGGGCTACGCTTTCGTGGAAAGGGTGGAGGGCGCGACCTATTTTGCCTATTATCCTTATGATGAGAAGTGGAACGACTGCTTTCTTGAAGATATCATCGATAATTTCGATGTTCTGGATGACCAGAGCAGCAAGGCAGCCTTCGACAGCAGCGACCTGATGGCAACGGACGGCAGCATAAGTCCTTCCGGCGGTGTGCTCAGTTTCGAGATGAACCATAAGATGGCCACCGTGTCGATATTCTATAACAATGAGTTTATGCCTGACGGGGTGACCACTCTCTATCCGATTAAGCTTTACTCCGGGACTACTCCTTCCACTTTGAGCCTGGACCATACCTATAGGGCTCTGTCCGAGACAGGAACTCTCGAGCTCAGGCACAGGTATCTGGTAAATCCGCGTGTCAATGCTTCCGTGAAACTTGTCGGCTGTCTGGAGGAAAGCAATATGCGTTTGTTCAGCAACAGTTTTGAAGTTGAGGAAGGACATCTGTATTCCATTTCCTTCGAGGGAGAGCCTCTCGTGCCTTATACGGACGGAGTGGACCTGGAGCTGAACGATGTGGAATTTGTGGACAGGGACGGCAATACCGTGACACTCGGCCATACGGTAATGTGGTCGAAATACAATCTCGGAGAGTCTTTGGGAGAGAGTTATCCTTTCGCTCCGGCTGCGAGTGACCGCGGCGGCAGGACCGGCACCAGAGACCCTTATGCAAGAGGAGACTACTACTGCTGGGGTGCAACCTTCACCCAGTACGACAACGGGCTTACGGGATATCACGGCTACGGCTACAACAATTATTTCGACCAGGAATACAAGATAGCGCCTCTCGGAGGCACAATCAAGGAGACGGAGTATGATGTGGCACACGCCAAGTGGTGGAGGGGCAAGTGGCGCCTGCCTACGGAGAATGAGTTCCGTGCTATGTATGCGGGATGTGATTTCGAACTTGTGGAGAACTACAGCGAGACCCAGCAGAGATATTTGGGCAGTGCCGTAGGACGCACTACTTTCAGTATAATCAAGGTGACCAGCAAGGTGAACCCTGAGAAATATATCTATATGTCCACCGGCGGATATCTGGATGGTACTATGCTTGCCGAGAGGGATGAGGAAGGAAATATCACCGAGTCTGGAGACGGCAAGAAGAACCAGGGTATCGTATCTCCCGGCACCGCATATTATCTTAGCAGCAGTGCTTCGCCAACTATCCTGCGTTGCGTGTCCTATGCCTATTTCAATGCTGACAGTCAATTGATTATGGTTGACGGCAGCCGTTACACCGGAATGCTTGTACGACCTGTTTACAGCCCTGATGAACAATGAGAAAGTTTGCCTTCATACTGTTTGCCTGCCTGTGCATTTGCGGATGCTCAGCGGACAGGCTTTCGCCTGAGAACCGGGAGTGGCGGCTTGAGGCAAGCATCAGCGATATGCGCGGCCTGCCGTCCACCAAGGTTTCCTACAGCGGGGCGTACGGGGAGCACAGCGAATTCGAGACGGGAGATGTGTTCGGGCTTTTCGTTATGGATGAGTCCGATGCGGTAATAGTTTCCAATCTGGAGGTATATTGCTCCGGTCTGGACAACAGCGGAGGGACCGTGTGGTCAATCTTCAAGAGCGGCTCTTCGGAAGACAATACTTCCAACTATCCGATTGCGGATATACTCGGACGGGGCGTGCACTATTTTGCATATTACCCCTACACGGAGAGTCTGTCGTCAGTGACGGATGTTGCCGGTATCAGGGCTATTGTGACTGATGCCTATGCTTCTCTCCCTTCCGACCAGAGCAGCTCCTATACGGAATACGACCTTCTTGTGGCGAGCAATGTGCCGGACTGCTCTTTCGGTGAAGTTGCAGTGAGCGGCAAGACCGTTTCCCTGACCTTCGGACATACTATGGCCCTGCTGCGGTATTTCATTCCTTCCGGGTCCGTCAAGTATTACTACAGTTTCAACGGCTCCGACTTTACTCCGCATCTTATGGGAACTGAGGCGGGTATGGATGAGTTCAGGTTCCTGTTCGAACCGGGCTGCGTCCTGGATGTGTGCGTCAAATATGTGAACAACAACAAGTTGTACAAGTTCGAGACAGGCAATTCCAAAAATATCTGGCCGGTTGTGACCGAGGCCGGGCATTGCTATTTCCTGGATGAGAATGCGCCAAAGGTGCCTTACGGGACTGCCGTGGATATGGGGACCTCAGTGATGTGGGCGAACTTCAATATCGGGGCCGAAAATGATGATACCGCCACAGCCGAAAACATCGGTACTCTTATGGGAGATTGGTTTATGTGGGGAGTGAACCGGACCGGTATTTCCTTCGGTTCGGCTGCATATAACAAATACAATTCTTCATTTACTGCCGGTGTGAAACCTGGTGAGTTGCCTGCGGGCTACGATTACAGCGGGGATCCGATGTACGATGCAGCCCGTGCCCTGTGGGGCGGGGAGTGGAGAACTCCGACTGTGACTGAGTGGGAGGAGCTGTTTGCTGCCTGCACTTACAAGATTGAGACTCGCAAGATTACCTTTACCAGCAAGAGTACGGGTAATGTGCTGGTTATGCCTTATCAGGGATACAAGAATTCGGATACTGTTTCCCAACCGGATCTCGGTTATTACTGGTCAAGTACTTCCAATCCGGACAATATTGCCAAGGCTTTTTCCACTATGTTCCGCAACTACAATTCTGCACCGTCCAAACACGGCAATGCCGACCGCTACACCGGTCTCCCGATCCGCGCAGTGTATTCGAAATAAGCAATTTTTGGTCGAAAAATTGCTTATGGAGCCAAATTTGCCCTCCAAAAGCAAAAAATCGTCCAAAAATTGCTCGAAGACGAATCCGGGAATCACGAATCACCAAAGATGCCCGGTCTGGGCCGGATGTGACGCAAATACAGGCCCCGACGGGGAAGGGCTACAGTGCACCGATGGGGATGAGGCGGATGCCCAGGCGCTCAATCGCGGCTTTGACCCTTTCCGAGCAAAGGCAGTCTGTGACACCCTGACGGTCCACAGCAACATTTTCGTACCCTATGTGATAAACGGTCTGCATCTCGCAGTCGTTGAAGGCAGGATGGTCTATGAAATAATATCGCTTGCCGCTCTGCATTGACTCTAAAGAGCGAATGAAACTGTTGATTTTGTCTTCGGAAGTAGCTGACTCACCGGCATATCCTGTCATCTCGAAGCCATAGGTCGCTGCACCCTCCATTACATCGGTGCAGATCAGACCGTATTCGGCGGCAAGCCTTTTGGTCAGCTCGTTCACCTCCTTGTTGAACATAGTGGAGAACATATGTCCGGAAATATGGGTGAGCTGGGGGATATTCTTCATCGCAAGTTCGATTTGCGCCCGGAACTCCCGCTCCAGTTCCTCCATATTGATGGCATCCCCGCGCTCGAGCACTGACTGCCCCGGATATGCCGGGTTAGGCCACATCATAGGAAGAAAATAGCCGTTTTCATCCACAAGGGAAGGGCAGTCAGTAAGTGGCTTCCATTTCACATTCTCCCACTCGCTGGTAATCGCAAGGTGCACTCCGGCATCAAGACCCGGGTTTTCCCGAAGCATCTTCACAGCCTCCGGAAACCACGGTCCTACGCACAATACTTCCACGGAGCGGGCAATCCCGTTGCGGTAGGACTCGATACAGGCCATATTGACGCTGTGAAGCGCTCCCATATCGTCAATTCTCAAAACAAGTTCCTGCGCTGATGCCGGAGCGGCAAGCAGAAGTGAGCAAGAAATGGCAATCAATAACTTTTTCAT
>JBJEBK010000033.1:0-58307 GCA_051869975.1 Candidatus Cryptobacteroides sp.
GCAAATTCCTCATTCAGCGGAGAGAGGGGGATTCGAACCCCCGGAACCCTTTTGGAGTTCACACGATTTCCAATCGTGCCTCTTCAGCCACTCGAGCACCTCTCCAGACTTAATATAAAAGCATCCGAAACAGTCGGATGCTTTCGTGGGAGCTGAGGGAGTCGAACCCCCGACCCTCTGCTTGTAAGGCAGACGCTCTGAACCAACTGAGCTAAGCTCCCGAATAATGGTCCCGCGTTGTTTGGGACTGCAAATATACTACAGTTTTTTGAATTGACAAAAATTTTTGAGATAAATTCCAAAAATAATTCATATCTTCGCAAAACGAAATGTGTTGAACAAATTATGAAGACTCAATCAATCCTCAAACTTGCAGTCGTCTCTCTTGTGATTCTCGCACTCGCGGGATGTCGCAAGGAGAAACCTGCTCCGCAACCTGAGCCGCCAAGGCCTCAGCCGGAAGTCCCGGAATTCACCGAAGGGCTTACGGTGGTTGCCGATTACTATGGAGACGCGTATGGCGTCGGATACAACGATTATGAACTCTACTTCCAGATAGGCGCCAAGAACTCCGACGGAGCATTCGCTGCTGACGGCATAGAGCTTGCGCTCGACATACTCGTGGCCGAAGGTTCAGCCGTATTATTCCCCGAAGGGAAATATTACCTCACCGACGGATCCTACCGCTCCGCCGGCATATTGCCATCCATCCCTACTACCCTCAAGGAATATCTCCTTGCCAACGATATGAGTCTGGAAGGCTATTCTGCGGCTGAGCTGGCTTCCGTCTATAGCTACGGCAATACCAGCTTCTATGTGCAGGTATCTCCGGACAAGTGGTGGCTCGCAGCAGTTGACAAGGCGGAACTCGAAGTAACGGTCAACGGCGCGGAATATATCTTCGAGGTCAAGTTCGAAGCGGGCGGCGACTCATATACCTATAAGTACAAGGGCCCTCTTACCATTTGCGACAGGCGCGAAGTCCCGCCGACGGATGAGCCGGCCCGCACGATGGAAGGCATAAATAAGGTATATGCATACAATTATGGCCACATTTGGGGCGATGATACGGACGACTGGTTCATCTACCTGTACAACGACACAAATGAATGGCTGGAAATTGAATTCGTTGCCGGGACTCAGGACGGAGGGTTGCCGGCCGGCACATACAGGGTTCCGGCAGACTTCTTCGATGTGGAAAAGATTCCTGCACGCACTCTCTGCCCGCTCTATTATGACGAATACGACGAGTGCTATTACGGGACATACTACGCTCAAGATGATGCAGTGGTGCTCGGCGCAACGGATGGCAGCCTGCAGGTCTCTGCACTCGGCGACAACTATAAGCTGAACCTCTCTTTCTATGACGGAGAAGTGGGAGAATACTTCGAGCTCAAGTACACCGGAGCAGTAGAAGTGAACTACGAAGATTATGTAACAACAGCTACGAAGTCAATGCAGCAGCGCCCTGCCCGGGGCAGAAAGCCTGCTACCAAGTTGCTTCGCAGCACAAAGATACGCCCGGGTTCGGGCGCAAGGCGAATGGTCCTTTAGCAGGGACCGTAGCCGTCTGGGGATGTTTTGGTTTTGACAGCATCGTAGACGGTAGTAAGCACGTCGAGAGTCGTAGGCCCTCTCGTTAATCTCAGCTTTCAAAAATTAGTAGGCAACTACAACTATTCATACGCTTGCTAGTCACCAGGTGACACGCATCAATCAGAGCCGCCCAGGCTGCGGCACTGACGTATATCCAGCTATGATTCAGGCCGGTCCTTCATAGCATACGGGGTATCATCCAGACCGGATGCACGTGTGGACTCCTTTAAAGCACGCCAAGACCCAGAGGATAAGTTTCGGACCAGCCCGTCTTCCGGCATTCCGTTACCGACAAGCAAAGGAAGAATAAACGTGTAGAAAGCTATCGGGTATAATGTTTGGACGGCGGTTCGAGTCCGCCCATCTCCACTTTCACCTTAAGCCGGGCTGCAAGCGGCAGGCAGAGCAGCAGCAGAGCCGCGTTGCTCGCTATCATCATCACGCGAAGGGACATCACATCCGCCAGAGGGCCGAAAATGGCCATTCCCAGAGGCAGGAAGCCCGAATACATCGCGTTCAGCAGGCCGAACACGCGCCCCATCATCTTCTCCTCCACCGTTTCCTGAAGCACTGTGGTGGTGGCTGTCTGGAAGGCCGTGAGCGGGATGCCGTAGAGCAGCATCAGCACCACATAGACCGGCAGCGTAGGCGAAAGGGCCATAGCTATGCCCAGACTCCCGAATAGCAGCACCGCCAACAGCAGGGTCTTGTGCCTCTGTTTGAAGCCTCCCCAGGTGCTCATCAGCACGCCGCCGGCCATCATTCCGCCGAAGCCCATCAGCTCCATTATCATAAAGTTGACATAGGTATCCTCGAAGTAGCGGCATACGAAGAGGGTGCACATAAAGCCGGACGGCACGCTGAGGAAGATAAAAAGGCCGAAGAGCAGAAGCAGGCGACCTATCTCCTTATGGTTCAAGGCATAACGCACGCCTTCCAGCATTTCTTTCATCACTCCGGAAGATATTGCGCCGGCCGTCTCGCTGCCTGCACCCGCCTCGCCTGCCACCGCTTTCGGGATGCTGATGCACGCAAGTATCGCTATGCCAACCACCGCCGTCGCAACATCAATCATCATCGAAGAGCGCAGCGAAAGCAGGCTCATCACAGCGGCAGCGGCAGCCGGCGCAGCGAAGTTCGCAACTGCCTGAAAGCTCGAATTGATGCCGTTTGCCCGCATCAGTTTGTCAGGCTCGACGAGAAGCGGAATGGCTGCACCAACCGCCGGCGTCTGTATGCCCGCCGCCACGGACCGCAACAGCGCCAGCACTATCAGGGCTATACGCAGCGCACTCCCCTGCCCGAGCACGGGCATAATCAGCACCATAGCCAGGGTGAAGAGGGCAATTGCCGCGTCCGCACCGATAATCAGTGGTTTCTTGGAATGACGGTCCGCAAGCACCCCTCCAAAGAAGGACATAATGAACTGCGGCAGGTAGGAGCTTATAGTGAGCAGCGCTACCCATACGCCGGAGGCCGTTTCGCGGGTGATATACCATATTATTGCGAATGCAACGACCTGCGAACCGAATAGCGTAACCGCCTGACTGATAAAAAATGGAATTGCTTTTCTCATAGTATTTTCGTTTTTAGCCTGCAAAGATAATATATTACCCCGGGTACGAGTCAAGAGTTCCTGCAAAAAAAGCAATTTTACCCCTATCTATTTGCGCTTTTACACATTTTCAAGCCCAAACTGAGGAGCTATTTTGTTTGCTTTCATTGAGTATTCCATTCCCGGATGAGCGGATGAAATTATAACCGCTTTATACATAATATGTTAGTAATTTCGTATGGGGTAAAACACCCCATACTAGAATTTTAAACGACTGATATACAACACTTTACAATTTCACCCTTCCAGCGAGGCCGTCCGGGGAATCCTGCAAAAAAGTTTTGCTATTCCTCTCAGAATGTTGTTACTTTGCGGGCCGAATGCGAAATGAAAGCTTTTAAGGATATCATCAAGCAGAATATGCTGCCCATTTCGATGCTCGCGGGAGCGGCGATGTATCTGACATATCACTTTATGCCGGAACGGGTGCACCTTGCGGGCCCTGCGCTGGAGCATATCGTTGCCATTGCCCAGCCGCTGATGATATTCGCTATGCTATTCCTTACCTTCTGCAGGATTGAGCCTCACGAACTTCGTCCCCACAAATGGCATTGGTGGCTGCTGCTGATTCAGGGAGGGTCGTTTACCATTCTCGGCCTTGGCATAATGCTCATCTCCCATTTCTTCCAAGGCGAACTGACTGAATGCAAAGTCCTTATGGAGAGCGCAATGCTCTGCCTCATCTGCCCTACCGCAACAGCGGCGGCTGTAGTAACTCGCAAGCTTGGGGGCGACATCCCGGGTATCACTACTTATACCATACTCATCAACATCCTGACGGCCATTCTCGTGCCGGTCATAGTCCCTCTCATCCAGCCTATGGGAGATATGACATTCTGGGATGCATTCTGCAAGATTCTCGCAAAGGTCTTTCCTCTGCTTATAATGCCCTGCCTTGCTGCCTGGCTGGTGCGATGCCTCTTCCCCGCCCTGCACCGGGCGATTCTGTCCAAGCCGAACCTGGCCTTCGATATATGGGCGGTTTCGCTTTCCCTTGCCATTGCCGTTACCGTAAAGGCAATAGTACACAGCACTTTGCCGGCATATCTTATGCTGCTGACAGCTCTCGTTTCCCTCCTCTGCTGCGCCCTGCAGTTTGCGCTCGGGCATAAAGTCGGAAGCCTGTACGGGCACATCCCCGGCCATCAGGACGAGAGAATCACTGCCGGGCAGGCACTCGGTCAGAAGAACACGGTCTTCGCCATCTGGATGGGATACACCTTTATGACTCCCGAAACCTCCATTGTCGGCGGCATCTACAGCATCTGGCACAACCTCTACAACACCTGGCAGCTCAGAAAGCAGGAAAAAGCCTAATCAAACATCACCGCGGGGTTCATGAGGTGGGGATTGCGCCAGGCTATGCCGAAAGACTTGAGAGCCGTCCTATCTCCTGTTCAATATCTTCCGTAATTCCCAGCTCGTGACCGCTTACGGCCTCCAAATACCTCAGTGTCTCCAGCTGTATGCGGCAAAGCCGGAGCTTGAGACGCGGATGGTCGGTTATCAGCCCAATCATATCCCTGGTCATCGGATAGAGGCTGCTAAGCATATGCTCGTAGCCCTTCAGCACCTCTGCAGCCCCGGCAAACTTTTCCGCAAGCGCGGTCACCTTCCAAGGTGCGTCCAAAGCAGATGCCTTCGCATCCTGCAGACAGGTCCGGCATACTTCCAGCAGCTCCGACAAATTCACATTATCCCTGTAGCAGTCCTCTTCGATTTCCGGCTCATCGGCCTCTTCCAAACCCTGCTCCCATAGCGGCAGGAAGAACTCCTCAATCACAGCGGCGTGGGTCGTGAGATGGCCGTTGCGATACCCGCGTATCAGGCATTCAAGTGTGTCTGCACCAAGGATATATGCCCTGTAGGCACATTCGTAGCCGAATTCACTGTCATAGTGCTCCGGCGCCGTTTCATCTTCTATCACCATACGGCTGAGCGCCTCGTAGCAGGACGCCGAGCGCAGAAGGGCTCCCCGGGAATACCAGCCCCAGGCCTGCCCATAATCCTGTTCGAAGCCATATAGCCCGTTCTCGAAATAATATCCCAGAAAATACGCCGCCACTGCACCGCCCAGCATTGAAGAAAGCTTCAGCTGGTCGCTAAGGAGCGAATGCACTTCCTTCTTGCGCTCCTCATCCAAGGCGTCAAATACTTCTTCGCTGAGAAAGCAGGCCGTTTCCAGATAGGCCGATGCCGCTCCCGCGTCCTGCCCCAGGTCCATAAGTTCCGTGAAGCCTTCCGCATCCTGAACATTGCCTTCGGCATCACAATATCGCAGCACTGAAAGCAGGAAATATGACTCGCTGTCTCCTTTGCTTATGGCAAGTTCATAATCCCCCGCAGCCTCTTCCTTCATTCCCAGTTCCTCTTCGGCCATTGCTTTGATGCGATAATAATACGGATCGGGATTATCGCTTCCATCAAGGTAAGAGCAGATGAGTTCCAAAGCCTTGTGAGGGTCGGCATCTACGAAATCCGAGCCGTGAATCATCTGATTCAGCTTGAACTGAACTGCCCTTTCGCTGCCGGCATCGAGAGCCCGGTTGAAATAATCCAGAAAGCGTCTGTTGTCCACTTCGCCAAGGTCAGCATCGCGATACATAAAGGCCAGCTGCATAGCGGCATCGGCGATTCCGGCCTTCAGTGCGAGAGTGTAATATTCTTCGCAAATCTCACAAGAATCGGCCTGAAGCGCCAGAGTGTCGTGAAGGCGGGCGAAGGCGTATTGCATATAAGGATTGCCCTTGTCTGCCAGTTTCTTAATCTTATCGATATCGTCAAGCAGCTTCACGATATGATTCTGCTGGTTTGCTATCCTCAGCAAGATTGTCTGGCTGTCGCTGTCGGTCATCACATTTTCCGCTGCGGCCCAGAATGCCTCCCTGGCCTTGAATGCACGGAACAAGTCTTGGATTCTTTCTTTCATTGCGGGGTAAGTGTTGATTCTTTGCAAGATACGAAATATTCCAAACACTTATACTATCTTTGCGGGTGTTTTGTCCTGCGGTCAGGCCCGGGGATACAAGGATTATGAAACTGAATCGTATGTGGTTGTTATTCGCAATTCTGTCGGCGGTGTTTGCCGCCGCCACGGCCATTCTGGCCAAAGTCGGCATTGAGAGTGTAGATTCCAATCTGGCAACGGCAATCCGCACCATAGTAGTCGTCATTATGGCCTGGGTCGTGGTGATAGTCAGCCACAGGCTGGGTCATCAGTCGGAAACCCTGCTCGAAACCATCCGCAATATCCCCGCACGCAGCTGGCTGTTTCTGATTCTCTCCGGCCTTGCAACGGGGGCCTCCTGGCTGTGCTATTTCTACGCCATC
Organism: Candidatus Cryptobacteroides sp.; assembly: GCA_051869975.1. Classification (GTDB taxonomy): domain Bacteria; phylum Bacteroidota; class Bacteroidia; order Bacteroidales; family UBA932; genus Cryptobacteroides. Next base: position 6,542 of record JBJEBK010000033.1, read on the forward strand.
AAAGTCGGTGATGTCAGCAAAGTCGTGCCTATCGACAAATGCAGCCTCGTGCTGACCATTATCTTCGCCGTCATCTTTCTCGGCGAATCCCTCACCTGGAAGACCGTCATCGGCTGCCTCCTTCTTCTAGCCGGAAGCCTCGTTATGGTTCTATAGTTCTGTCTTGGCACACGCTTTTCAGAATACTGCCACCTTCACCAGTCTCCGTATCTTCTCAGCTGCAGTCAGCCTCACCCTAAAAGCAAAAATACCCCTGTGTTTTTGCGCTTTCGGCCTCCGGAAGGGGCGGAGAGCAATTTCAGGGGGGGGGGCAAACCATTAGCGTCGCCGGCAGGAAAAAATCGGATAGCCATCCGACAAATTGAGAGACATAACAATTGCATAAGTAATTCAGCAGAGATATATTTATCATTTTGAAAACTGTAAAAACAGAAGATGCTTATGAAAAAGATATTGTTGTTTGCTTGCGCGGCTCTGCTGTTTGCAGGCTGCGCAAAGGAGAACATTGTTCCGTCAGACGGAAATGACAACCAGAAAGGAGATATTACCCTCAGTTTCACTGCTTCGCAGGCAGGGTTCGGCACCAAGGCTGCGATAGGTGCATCTGCAGACGGGAAGACCGCCATCAACTGGCAGTCCTCTGACAAAATCAGTGTTTTTGACGGCGACAACAAAAACTGCGAATTCAGCACCAAGGACTTCAGCACTGAAGCCGCCAGCTGCACTTTTGAGGGCAATGTGACTGAGCCCGCAACTGATTACACTGCAGTGTATCCATATACCGAAGCCGCCACGATAAATAAGACAGGAGTCATTTCCGGCATCACCCTTCCTGCAACCCAGACTGCAGTTGAGGGTAGTTTCGACACCAAGGCTGCGCTGATGGCAGCAAAGACCGTGGACGGAGGAAGGGACCTCGCTTTCCAGAATCTTGTGGGTTATGTGAAGGTGGCAACGGATTTCGATTGCACGAAAATCGAGCTCCAAGCCGCATCCGGAGAAGCACTTGCGGGAACAGGAAGCATCACATTCGATGCGGAAAGCGGCGAGCCGAGTTTCGCTATTGCAGAAGAGACGGCCGTATCTTCCATCACCCTTGAAGGCACTATCACCGCATGTAAGACCTACTACATCGCCGTACCAGCACAGACACTTGCCGCTGGCTGGTGCATCCGTGCTACCTCTGCTGCCGATGGTATAGTCAGCACAAAGAAGGGCAGCAAGGAGATTGTTTTCAAGAAGAACACTGTGCTGAATCTCGGGATACTTTCCCAAGTTGAACCTCGCTATGTCACATTCTCCGCAGCTGAAACGCAGAAATTCAAATGGGATTTTCAGCCTAATTCCGAAGCGAAGGCATTTATTCCGGGCGAAGGAGAGTATTTCGAGTACAGAGTGGGAGATGGGAAATGGACTCGATTTACCTCATCCATAAGCGATATCGAATTCGGAGGCAGCGGCAATGACCTGCAGCTTCGCGGCATCAGCAGCCAGGGAACGGCAGCAGATAGCACTATATATTCCAAATTTAATTTCACCGAATTCGTGGATGTTTATTGTAGCGGCGATATCCGCACCCTTGTCAATTACAAGGACGCCGGAAATGCAAATACTTCCAATGCGAGGTTCTGCTATTTGTATAAATCTTGCTTCACGCTTCGTTCAGCACCTGACCTTCCCGCAACTGAGCTGGCAAGCTATTGCTATCACAAACTCTTCAGCGATTGTCGCAAGTTGAAATCAGCTCCGGTTCTGCCTGCAACGCGCCTGGCGAAAGCTTGCTATAGTTATATGTTTGAAGACGCCAATAATATATCGAATACTCCTGAATTGCCTGCCCTCAAAGCAGAAGAGTCGTGCTATGAAGGGATGTTTTATGATAGTAATATATACGATGCTCCGGCATTGCCTGCTACCGAACTGGCGAAGAATTGTTATAAAAAAATGTTTTCTTGCTGCTCTCATATAACAAAGGGGCCCGCAGAATTGCCGGCTAAGCAACTAGCAGAATCTTGTTATAGCTATATGTTTAAAAACTGTCTTTTCATGGAAACGGGACCTGCAGAATTACCGGCTCTCAAAGCAGAGGAATCGTGCTATGAAGGGATGTTTTACGAATGCAATAGTTTAACAGCGGCTCCGAAATTATCAGCTACCGAATTGGCGAAAAGTTGTTATAAAGATATGTTTTATGCTTGTTCTTCTCTCAGTACTGCTCCGGCATTGCCTGCTACCGAATTGGCGAAGAATTGTTATAAAAATATGTTTGGTTACTGTAATAATTTAACAACGGGGCCCGAAGAATTGCCTGCTCTCACACTGGAAGAGTCTTGTTATGAGTCTATGTTCTATTATTGCTCTAAACTTGGAACATCACCGGAGGTGAAGGCAACAAAGTTGGCGACGAACTGCTGCAAAGAAATGTTCTACAATTGCGCTATAACATCTGGGCCAAATATCCCGGCGAAAGAGTTGGTTACCGGTTGTTTTGAGCGTATGTATTATTTCTGCAGCAATTTAAGCTCTGTCACAATTAATGCGGATAAAATTCTGGATGTGGCAACCATTAAGAGCAGCTTTAGCGAATGGCTTAATTATGCCGGGACATCAGTTGACTCTGCATATAGACAGATTTCATGCAGTTTAACATTCTACAACTTCTGTTTAGATAATGGCATCTCAGGAGATGTCAATACATCAGGTTGGAGTTGGAATTTTTGGTTTTCGATATAGATGCTTGAGAGCCGCCCTATCTCCTGCTCCCGCACTACAGATTTGCTATCCAGCGCTGGAATGGGTATCTTTGCAGCATCGCAAAACTAACAACCATTCTATCATGAAGCTGAATACTTTGACTTTTGTGGCGGGGATGGCGGCAGTGCTTGCCGCATCCTGCACAGGCGGCACACAGCCCGGGACCTATTGCAATCCTCTCGACATCGACTATTCCTATATGGTCTATAATTCGGACCAAAACCTCTCCTACCGCTCAGGTGCCGACCCCGCATTAGCCGAGTTCAGGGGCGAATACTATATGTTCGTCACAAGAAGCCACGGTTATTGGCATTCCAAGGATTTGACCTCCTGGGAATTCGTAGAACCCAAGAGCATATGGTACCCTCAGGGATGCAACGCTCCGGCAGTACGCAACTACAAGGATTCGGTACTCTTTATGTGCGGAGACCCGTCCGGAGCAATGAGCGTACTTTACACCGACGACCCTGCCTCCGGCGTATGGAAAGCCACACCTCTGATACTCCACAATCTGGTGGATCCCGACCTCTTTATCGACGATGACTCAAGGGCCTATATGTACTGGGGCTCATCCAATGTCTTCCCTATCCGCGGCAAGGAGCTGGATATGCACGACAGGTTCAAAATCATAGGACCTGAAGTGGACCTGTTCAACACGGACAGCAAAACCCACGGTTGGGAGAGATTCGGCGAGAATCACAGCGACACCCGTATCGACCCGTATATCGAAGGACCGTGGATGACAAAATACAATGGGAAGTATTACCTGCAATATGCAGCTCCGGGCACCGAATTCAATGTGTATGGCGATGGTGTATATGTAGGCGAGGGGCCTCTCGGACCATTTGAGTATCAAACCCATAACCCATTCTGCTACAAACCTGGCGGTTTCATCAACGGGGCCGGACACGGTTGCACCGTCAGGGACACCGAAGACAGGTGGTGGCATTTCGCAACCATGTCCCTCTCGGCTGTCGTAAACTGGGAACGCAGACTCTGTATGTATCCGACCTTCTTTGACGCAGACGGCATACTGTATTCAGACACATCCTATGGCGACTATCCCCACACTGCACCGTCAGTGCCTGGCTCCAAGGGCGAATTCGCGGGATGGTTCCTGCTCTCACTTGACAAACCGGTCGAAGCTTCTTCCTACGCCCAGGGCAGCGCGGCCCTTGCAGAAGGCTTTGCCGAATGGAACCGTCCGAAAACTTCAGCTGATTTCAAGCCTGCAAACCTTACGGATGAGAACTGCAAATCATACTGGCTTGCGGGTAGCAATACTGACAAAGAATACTTTACCGTTGATTTGGAGGACGAGGCTACGGTCTATGCCGTTCAAATCAATTACTACGACCACTACGCAGGCCTGTACGGAAGGCCTGAAGGACTATGCCACCGTTTCGTGATTGAAGGAAGCCTTGACGGGCAGAAGTGGTACATACTTGAGGACAGGAGCCGCTCAACCAAAGACAGTCCGAATGCATATATAGAACTCGCCAAGCCACGCAAGGCAAGGTACATAAGGTACAGGAATGTAAAAGTACCTTCAGAGAGTCTGGCAATCTCCGAATTCAGGGTATTCGGCAAAGGCAGCGGCAGTGCTCCGGAGCAGGTCAGAAACTTCAGAGCAGTGCGCGGCCAGGACCGCAGGCAGGCTCATCTCAGCTGGGATGCGGCAGATAACGCACAGGGCTACAACATCCGCTGGGGTATAGCTCCGGACAAGATGTACAGTTCGTGGCTCGTATATGTCAAGGATTTGAACGGCAAGACTGAATTCACCATTCCTTCGCTTTCAACTGACCAGAACTACTATTTCTCGATAGAGAGTTTCAATACCGGAGGCATCTCCGTTATTTCAGGTCCATCAGAAACGAAGTAAGACTTATTTCTGAAGGGAGTTGGAGCTTTTTGCGGATTCGGTATCTGGCAGCTTCGACTCCCTTCAGGGAAATATTCATCATAGAGGCTATCTCCTTGGAAGACATAGCCATACAGAAGTAAGAGCAGAACCTCAAGTCCGAATCGGTAAGCGACGGGTATCTGCTTTTCAGTATCTGGAAGAAGTTTCCGTGAATCCTGTCGAAGTTTTCCTGGAATAGTTTCCAGTCATCCTCGCTGGAAATCTGCGAATCTATTGCTGAAATCATCTTCCTGTAGTATTTGTCGGGATAAGCGGCACCCAGTTCATTCTTCTGGACACTCAGTTCTTCCTTGATGTCCTGAAGTATTTTGTTCTTATTCAGAAGACTCATTGTAGTCATCGCTATTTCGCGGCTCTTCGACTGCAATTCGCTCTCCAGCCTTCGGTTTTCGAGTTCCTGCCTCTGTGCCAGAATCTTTCTTCTGACGCTTATGATTATCAGTGAAATTGTGCCGATAATGAGCAATATGTACAGAATCTTCATCGGCACGCTCCTTACGAAAGGAGGTTTGATACGGAACCCGGTATTCACCAAGTCAAGTTGCTGACCGGACTTGTTGACCACTCTGACCTCAAGAGAATAATGCCCTTCCTTTAGGTGGGAAAGGTCTATTTCGTCGCCCACGCATTCTCTCCACACTTCATCCCTGCCTTTCAGCCTGTATTCCAGATTATGGCTGCCGTTCTCCGCAAAGAAAGGATAAGAATAGCGGAATTTGACGAGGGTGCTCGAATAGTTCCACGAAAGCCTCCCATTCAAAGGCAAATATTTGAATTGAGAACCGTCGTTTTCGCTTATCCCCACGCTCACCAGTTTCAGTTCCGGTTTCCAATCTTCCGCACTCCGGGCAAAATCATCCGGAACGAAGGCAAGAGAATTGTTAAGAGAGATAATCGACATTCCGCCAGGTCCTGAACTGATGGATTTGTACTGGTCAACAGTATTGCTGTTGAAGATATTGTAGGAAAGCCTGACATCTTCCTGCGGATGGTCGGAACAATCCAGGATATAGGCGTCATCTTCGTTCAGCACCCAGTATTTATCCTGTTTGTAATGGCTGATATCCAGAATATTCCTGATACCGGAAGTCCTGTCGTTCAGATACTTGTACACTATTGTACTGTCTGTCATATCATCGTAGGTATATATGGTGTCAGGGTCAACGAAAACAGTTCTTCCCTTGATTTTGCTCACCTTGATTTTGCTCAGCTGTGCTTTCGGACTGAGACTTCCATAGAACCTGACATCCCTGACTGTGCGCAAATCGCTGTCAAGTCTCAGGCGATACAAACCTTTGGTATTGTGGCCTGCCCAGATATTGCCCATATAATCGATATCAATGCTTCCGACAGGCTGGATGAAACCGTCAATCCTGTGGGAGAATTTCCATCTGCCATTATCCTTTTTATAAAGACAGAGTTTAGTGTAGGTACCCTCAATCAGCACTTCTTCCCCATTGATCAACCCTATGGCAAGACAGCTGCCTCCGGCATTCCCTCTTGATACAGGCACAGCTTTTCTACCTTCTATGCAAAAAGTTTCGGCATTGGTTCCGCAAAAGAGTTGCGAATCGAATTCCTTCAGATACATAACCGGGCCCTTGATATCCTTTACCCTAGCCACATCCACAAGGGATGAACCGTTGATGCGGCCGATATACAGACCCTGATTGCTGCCGATATAGAGATAAGGCGATTTGTAGAAAGAGCAGTAGATTGACCCCACATTGGCATCCAGACTGCTGATATAGCGAATCCCTGTATTGTTGTCAATTATCGCGATACCCGAGTCCATTGCCAGAAAAATATCACCTTCCCGATTTTCACAAATGCTGAGAACCGTATTGGAATTCAGCACATTGGAAGCATCGACAGTCCAAAGCCTGCGACCCTGGGCATCGATTGCGCAACATCCTGAAACGCGGCTTCCAAGGATTATATTGCCGTTGGAGCAAAGGAGTGCCCTGTTGATTTGTTTTATGTCAATTTCTGTTTTCCACTCTGTCAGGCCATTTCCGTCCATCAGAAAAAGGCCCTCGTTTTCTGTAACGATAATCGTTGTCTTGGTATCAGGAACCAGACTTGCGACCATCCGGCCTTTCCAAGGGTGAGGGAGAGGAGCCAATTCTCCTGTCTGAATGTCCATCTTGGCAAAACCATAGGCACTGCAAAGCAACTCTCCCGAAGCACTGACCCCGACACTTTCAGTAAAAGAATTCAGAGGCAGTGCAGATACCAGCTGTGTTTCGCAATCATAGACAAAACAGTTGACAAAAGAATGAAACAATATCCTATTATCGAGCTTAAGGATGGTCCATATTTCATCATTGTACATTTCGAACCCGTCGAGCCTGTCAGAGAGGGAAACATATCTCAGCTGACAGCATTCATCCGGCTCGAAATACCCGAATTCTTCATAGGCACCAACATAAATTCTGCCCCCGTCACACAAAGTAGAGCGGATAAAGCCGCTTCCCTTGAAAGGATGAAGTACCCATTCTTTAGAGTCGAAACTCAAAAGACCATTGGCATTTCCGAAATACATAATTCCATCCGGAGAGCAGGAAGCAGACCAAATCTGATTGGCTGCATTGTGGTCTTTCTTGCTCCAAGTATGCACTACAGGAGTCATTTCCTGAGCATTCAGAGCAGCCGTAAGCAGTATTGAGGCAAATATGCCCAATGCCCTTTGTGTGCGCATAGTTTTGAATATTTTTGTGTAAATATAATTAAAAATTTTAATGGTAGTGGAAAAATAGGGTCAAAAACAAAACCCTATTTTTAGGGCAGGTATCTTTATAGGGGCTGCAAAAGTATCAGGTATGGAAACCCTTCATATCTTTGCGCCAAACCAACCACTATCAATAACATAATGCGTAATCAATTCATCTTTGCATTAATTGCGTCAACACTGTCTGTTTGCTCCTGCAAGAGCAATACAGCCTCCAACCCCGTTTACGTTCCAATCCGTAATCTCCAAACCGAAGCTTATCCTTCACACGTGGAGTTCAGCTGGGAATCCTCCCAGGGTGCGGTCTATGACTTCTACCTTGCAAAAGGAAAGAAACTGGAGTACATTTCTTCACAATCAAATTCCCCTTATCTTGACTGGAGCCCGGTTCCGTCAGAGAAGGATGTCACTTATAAGTATTATGTAATTCCGCAGGGTCTTAATCCCAAAACGCTTGGTGCCGATGTCCTTGAAAGCTTTGCAGTCGAGGTTGAGGTCCCGGCAAAGAGTGATGAACTGCTTCTGGACCTTACCCAGAAGTACACCACACGCTATTTCAGCACTTTCGCCGAGCCGTTCAGCGGTTGCGCAAGGGAAAGAAGCAACAACACCCTCGGAGGCGACATCATCACCACCGGAGGTACCGGTTTCGGAATAATGTCCCTGATTGCAGCCCAGGAAAGAGGCTATATCAGTGAGGACCAAGCATTTGACCTGTACAACAGGATAGTCAGCTTCCTTGAGGGGGCCGAGCGTTTCCACGGAGCCTGGGCTCACTGGTACAACGCCACCACCCGTCAGGTGCGCCCTTTCAGCAAATATGACGATGGCGGAGATCTGGTAGAAACCGCCTTCCTCGTAGAGGGTCTTATTACCCTGAGACAATATCTTAAAGACAAGGATGCCGCTCTTGCCGCACGCATTGACCGTCTGGTTGACGGGGTCGAGTGGGATTGGTACACCAAGGGAAGCGATGATGCGCTCTACTGGCACTGGTCCAAAAACTGCGGCTGGAAGATGAACCACAGAATCAAAGGCTTCGATGAGTGCTTCATCACATACTTCCTTGCTGCCGGCAGCGGAAAGCATCCTATAAGCAGGGCCGTCTATGAAAACAGCTACAAGAACTCGGATTATTATTACAACGGCAAATCATACTACGGCATAGAGCTTCCTCTCGGTATGGAGTACGGCGGGCCTCTATTCTTCACCCATTATTCCTGGCTGGGCCTGAATCCGAAGAACCTGCACGAAGGTGAAGTCAACTATTTCGATAGGAACCGCGCCCACGCCCTGATTCACTACAATTATGCCATAGACAACCCTAAGGGCCACAAGGGTTACGGAGCCGACCTGTGGGGATTCACCTCTTCCGACGATGCACTTGTGGGGTACACCAGCCACCATCCCGGAACAGATGCCGATAACGGCACCGTATCCCCTACAGCCGCCATATCTTCTATAGTATATACTCCGGAAGAATCCCTGCAGTGCCTCAGGCACCTGTACTACGACCTCGGTCCTACAGTATTCGGACCTATGGGATTCTATGATTCCTACAATCCGTCCCTTGTAAACGGTCAGCAGGTAGTGAAGAGCTACCTTGCCATCGACCAGGGACCGATAGCAGTGATGATAGAAAACTACCGCTCTTCCCTGCTTTGGAATCTCTTTATGAGCTCACCCGAGGCTGCCCGCGGTCTCAAGGCTCTTGACCTGAAATACACACTAACAGACTAAGAATATGAAAAGATTAACTGTGTTATTATCCTTGCTTTGCGTCTGCGGCTCCCTGTTTGCCCAGACCGTCAAGGTTGAAGGAACAGTGCTGGACAACGAGGGTTATCCTCTCATCCAGGCGGCAGTATTGGAGAAAGGCGGCTCCAACGGAGTCGTTACCGACTTTGACGGCCACTACTCCATCAATGTTCCATCAGATGCCGTGTTGGTATTCGCTTTCCAAGGATTCCTCGAAAAAGAGGTCTCTGTAAACGGAAGGTCACTTATCGACGTAGTTCTTGAAATTGACAATCTTTTGCTCGAAGAAAGTGTCGTAGTGGGATACGGCACCCAGAAAGCGAAGGACCTCACCGCCCCAATCGTAACCGTAAAAGGTGGAGAACTCAACAAGCAGGCCGCTTCCAGCCCTATGGCAGCGCTCCAAGGTATGGTCAGCGGTGTGCAGGTCATCAACAGCGGAGCTCCGGGAGCAAGTCCAACCGTCAAAGTGCGTGGAGTAGGCTCAATCAGCGACTACGCGACTCCTCTCTATGTGGTTGACGGAGTGTTCCAGGACAATATCGACTTCCTTTCCTCAGGCGACATCGAGAGCCTGACCGTCCTCAAGGACGCTTCTGCCGCAGCCATCTACGGTGTGCGTGCAGCGAACGGTGTGATTCTCGTGACCACCAAGAAGGGAACCCGCGACCACCTGAGCATCAACTACGAAGGGTACGCCGGCGTGCAGGTGCCAATCAACATTATGGACCTCTGCAATACCGCGCAGTATGTGGAGCTCCGCAACGAAGCCAACCAGAACACTCTGGGCTGGACTCCGATTTCCGAGTCCGACTTCAGCGGGGATACCGACTGGTATGCCGAACTCGTGCGTCCAGCCTTTACCACCAATCATTCCGTGGACTTGTCCGGAGCTTCTGACAACACCAATTATTCGGTGGGTATCAGCTACTTCTATCAGGACGGAATCATGAATCACTGCACCAATGACTACTCGAGAATCAATGTGCGCACCAGACTCGACCAGAAGATGACTTCCTGGCTCAAAATGGGTGTCAATTCGGTGCTTTCCCGTCATACCAAGAACAATTACAACAGCAATGCTTTCTACCAGGCCTTCCTCAACCCTCCGGTTTACAATGTTTACAACGATGAAAACGATGATGCCTATCCTGTGAAGTTCGACTCGCCTCAGCTCTATGGATTTGCAAATGCCTACGGCAACCCGATTGCAAATGCATACTATTACAATTCAGGCGAAAGCGGAGTGAAAGAAATGCTCGCAGCCTATGCCGAATTCACCATAGTTCCTGATGTGCTCACCTTCAAGACTTCCTACAATTTCGACTTCTATTTCGCAGACGGAAAAAACTATACTCCGGAATTCAATGTCGGCGGAAGCCAGAGCGTAGGCACCTCTTCCCTTAGCAAGACCTACTCGTACGCCATCAACCAGATTATCGACAATGTCCTGACCTACAACGGCAGAAAGGACAACCGGAGCTGGTCTTTGATGCTCGGCAACTCAATCAGAACCCAGAACAGCCGCTACCTGAGCGGGACCAGATATGCCGTTGCATATTACGACGACGCAGCTCTCTATCTGAAGAACGGTTCAACCAAGAACCAGCTGGCGAGCGACGGCGGAAGCCGCTACAACGGCGTCTCATTCTTCGCCCGCGGAACCTATAATCTTTCAGACAAATACCTCGCAACATTCACCCTGCGTGCCGACGGTTCATCCAAATACCAGGAGAAATGGGGCATCTTCCCTTCTCTGGGTCTCGCCTGGAACATCTCTGACGAGGACTTTATGAGCGGGCAGAAGGCCTTCGACTACCTCAAGCTCAGGGCTTCCTGGGGTATGCTCGGTAATGACAATGTCCCTGCAAACTCATCAACCATACTCGGTTCCACCGGAATGGGAGCATCTGCAGTCTTCGGAGACACGGTCTATGACGGCGTAGGTGCCCAGACGGTAGTAAACAACTATCTCAAATGGGAGGTTGTAACCGAGGCCAATATAGGTGTGGACTTCGCAAGTTTCTCCAACCGGCTGCGCGGAGAACTGGATGTTTATGACCGCATCACCGACAATGTAGTATTCTACACTCCAATCCCTGCCGGCGGTGGTACTGCTTCCCTGCTCTCCAACAACGGTTCAGTTATGAACCTTGGTGTTGAACTATCACTGAACTGGAGTGACAGGCTCAGAGACGATTTCACCTACAATCTGGGCCTCAACGCCACCTTCAACCACAATGAGGTTACCAAGCTGAACGGTCTGGAACTCAGCAGCTACGACTATGTTCCGGGAACATCCATCAACGGAAACTACGCTACCCGCGCAGCTGTGGGCTATCCTATCGGAGGATTCTGGGGCTACAAGGTGGCAGGAGTATATGCCTCTGAAAAAGAAGCGCTCAACGACCCTGTCAACCAGACCATCAAAGATGCCGGTTATTTCAAATATGAAGATGTCACCGGAGACGGTACCGTCAACAAGGACGACATCACCTATCTGGGTAGTCCGCTTCCTTGGCTGACTCTCGGTTTCAATGTGGGCCTCAACTACAAGAACTGGGATTTCAGTATGCTCATCAACGCCCAGATCGGGAACAAGATTCTCAATTACAAGCGTATGCAGCGCGGCATCTTCTCCGAAGCAAACTACGATGTGGATTTCTACAGGAACAGATGGACTCCTGAAAACAAATCCAACACCTATCCTTCAGCGGAGGCCGCAGGCACCAGCTTCATCCAGACCTGCAATACCTTCTATCTTGAAGACGGCTCTTCCCTGAATATCAACAACATCCAGCTTGGCTACACATTCAGCGGAATGAAGTGGGCAAGAAGCCTTCGTGCCTACGTTTCAGCCCAGCGTCCGCTGTGCCTGTTCGGCTACAACGGTTTCACCACCGAAATCGGAGGCTCGGCCATCAGTTCCGGAATAGATACCAGCGTTTACCCTATGCAGTCAATCTTTACCGCAGGTGTCAGTGTCAACTTTTAAAGGCTAAAGAGATGAAAAGAATTATCAATACACTCGCTATTGCGGCTGTTTGCATTGCATCCGCCTCTTGCGAAGACTTTTTGAACATCAGGGTGGAGGGGTCCCTCCCTTCTACGGGCACAGACTACACCAAGGCTGAAAACATATTCCAGCCGGTCAGCGCAGCCTACGCGCAAATGCGCAGCGACATCTGGTTCCCTTACATCGGGGTAGGAGATATTACCTCGGACGATTCCGACAAAGGTTCCACCCCGGACGACAACGCTCAGGCGAAGGAGATGGACGAATTCACCTATACTCCGGGCAACTATATGTTCAACAGCCTGTGGACAGGTTATTACAACATTGTGTCCGCCGCCAACAATGCAATTTTCCAGGAAGGCCTCTACTGCGAGGCTATGAAGACCGAAGAGAACAAACTCTACGCCCGTCAGTGCGCAAATGAGGCCAAGGTCATCCGGGCATTCGCCTATACCTGGCTCTACCGAACCTTCGGTGAAGTTCCAATCGTGCGTTACGGTATGAGTTCAGAAGAACTCGGAGACAACCCTGCTGCCGGCAAGGATGAGCTGTATGCATATATACTCAAGGATCTTGACGAAGCGATAGATACTCTGCCGGCTTCCTACAGCAAAGCCTGGGGCACCCGTTACACCAGATATACAGCGCTCGCCCTCAAGGCAAAGGCCGCTATGTATATGGGCGACTGGACTACCGCAGCCAAGGCATCCGACGAGATTATCAGCTCAGGCAAATTCGACCTGGTGAACGACTACCGTTTCCTCTTCTCCATCGACGGAGAGGGTTGCAGCGAGTCCCTTATGGAAATCGAAAGTTCAGACCTCGGACAGACAAGCGGAGAAGCTCCTTATGCACTCTATGCCTACTATCAGGGTCCGCGAAGCAACACTCCTTCCAATATGCAGGGCTGGGGCTTCAATGTGCCGAACGACAATCTGAAATCTTTCCTTGAGGGCAGGGGCGAGAGCAAGCGCATCGACATCACCTTCCTGCAGCGAGGCAAGACAACTCCGGAAGGCGACTATATCTCAGACAAGTGTCCTAACGAGTACTACAACGGCAAGGTCTATACTCCAAGCCAGTACAATACCTTCAACACCAATGCTTATGGTTATGACCATAACATCAGGCTTATCCGCTATGCGGAAATACTGCTCATCTATGCTGAGGCTCTTGCTAACGGTGCTCCTCAGGGAGAATGCGGTCTGAGTGCGGCTGATGCCCTGCACAAGGTTCAGGACAGGGCAGGGATCGCCCATACCGCAGCCGGTATCGAGGATATCATCAATGAGAGAAGAGCTGAACTCGCATTGGAAAACAACCGCATTTTCGACCTCATCCGACTTGGAAAGGTAGGAGAAGTAGTAGGCGCCCGGAAGCCGAAGGCAAAGACCAATTTCCACGGTCATTTCCCTATCCCATCCGAGCAGATTACCCTCAACAAGGCTCTCAAGCCATCAGACGGATACGTGTATTAACAACAAATATCAACATTTTTCAAAAACAAAATCATTATGAAAAAGTATTTTGCACTTTGCGCAGCAGCGCTTGCACTTTGCGCCATCTCCTGCAACAAGGACAATGGCGGAAAGGATGACAACAACAAGAAGGCTGAAATCACAGTCGCCAAGGAGAATCTCGTAGTTTACCTTCCTTTCGAGACTGAGGCAGCTGAGGTCGGTGGTCTCACCCTTGCAGACAAGGGAAGCACCACCGAGGCAAACTTCGTTCAGGGCCGCAACGGAAAGTCCTTCACCGGGGGCGAGAACCAGTACCTTCTTTACAACATTCCTGCAGAAAGTCCTATCAAGGCAATTAAGGGATACACCCTTTCAGTTTGGGTGAAGCAGCAGGAAATCCCGCAGGCACAGGCTGCAATTCCTATGTATTTCCAGATCACCAACACAGGTGACCACTTCTGGGGAAATCTTTCTTTCTCAGTTGACCGCACCGATGAAGGCGCAGGTTATCTTACCTACAAGACCTGCTTCCGTCACAGCGACGCAGGTGCCATCTGGAAGACCTGGTACGGAGACTGGGCTGACTGCTACCCTGCAGCACGCTGGAACCACCTCATCTTCGTTTATGACAATGCCGCATCCGAGTATCATGTATATGTAAACGGTGCTGACATTACTCCTGAGAGTGCTGTTGCCTGCGTGATAAATGACGCCCCTGCAGGAGACCTCCAGTTCGCAAACGCAGAGCAGATTGCAGTAGGCGTTTGGATGCCAAGACTGCTCGACGGTGCTCAGGACGAGTGGATGGGTTGGCTTGACGGTGGCCAGATTGATGAGCTCCGCCTTTACAACCGCGCTCTTACCGCAAATGAGGCAAACGAGCTTTACAAGGCTGAAATCGCCAACATTGACTAATACTTTTAGGCAGGGGGCTTGGGGTCAGTCCTGGCCTCCTGCTGTTTATTATTATGAAAAAGACTCTGCTGCTTATAGCTCTGGCAATTCTGCCGCTTTCCTGCCGGAAGCCGCAGGAGCCGGCATCACTTCCGAAAGCGGACCTGCTCTCGGTCAGCGTGAACGGCAAGGGGATGTCCCTCAGTTCCTGTCCTTACGGTATTGAGACGGAATTGGAACTCGTATTCACCTTTTCCAAGGATGTGGATATCACCCGGTTTGACGAAAACCAGCTGACTTGCAACGGAGCACCTCTTTCGTATTTCCATTTCAGCGCAAATGGCAAGGAGCTTATTCTCACAACCAATACGTCCCTGCCGTACTTCAAGAAAATCACACTGAACTTCTACTCAGGCAATAACTTCGGATTCGAACTTGTGGACGGATGCAAGTTCTCATTCATCACTCAGTACGACCCTGCCGACAAGAAGCAGCGCCTCAGCGATGAAGAACTCTTCGAGACAGTGCAGAAAGCAGCCTTTTCCTATTTCTGGGACTATGCACATCCCGAAAGCGGCCTTGCAAGGGAGAGGCTCGGCTCAGGCAATACCGTAACGACGGGTGGCTCCGGGTTCGGTTTTATGGCCATAATGACGGGCGTACACCGCGGCTGGATCAGCCGCGAGCAGGGAGCTGCGCGCGTTTTGAAGATGGCGCGCTTCCTCGCGGACAAGGCCGCTAGATACCACGGTGCCTTTCCGCACTGGCTTGACGGCGAGTCCGGGCAGGCCATTCCTTTCGGCACTTACGACAATGGCGCCGACCTGGTCGAGACAGCCCTTCTGATGGAAGGGATGCTCGCTGCAGGTGAATATTTTGACGCACAGACTCCCGATGAACAGGAGTACCGTGCTTTGCTCAAACAGCTTTGGGAAGACATCGAATGGACCTGGTTCCAAAAGGACGGCGAGAAAAAGCTGTATTGGCATTGGTCTGAAAATTACGGGTGGCAGATGAACCTGCCGGTAAGCGGCTGGAACGAAGCACTGATAGTCTATGTGCTAGCAGCCTCATCTCCTACCCACTCTATAGAAAAGGATGTTTATGAGCAAGGCTGGGCGCGTGGCGGAAGTATGGTTTTCGACACCAAGGCGCCTATGTTCTTTGCACACTATTCGTTTATGGGCCTTGACCCTCGCAATCTCAGCGACCAATACGGCAATTACTGGGAAGTGAATTGCACCCACGCGCAAGCCAACTACGATTATTGCGCGGGTTCCAAGAAAAATTACGGCTACAGCGCCCGGTGCTGGGGACTGACGGCTTCCGATTATTACAAGGGATATACCGCATCATCCCCTTCCAACGACACCGGCACAATCGCGCCTACCGCCGCACTCGGCTCCTTCCCTTATCTGCCGCAGCAGGCAAAGGATGCGATGGAGTACTTCTATTATGTGCTTGGCGACAGGCTATGGGGAGAGTTCGGCCTCAAGGATTCCTTTGCCCTCAAGGAGCAATGGTTTGCGGATTCCTACATAGCCATCGACCAGGGACCGATTGTGGTTATGATGGAGAACTCTCGCAGTGGCCTGATGTGGGATTGTTTTATGAAAAACGAGGATATTCAGAAAGGATTGACTAAATTAGGATTCAATTATTGATATGAAACGTATTTTTTACCTGTCACTTGTCGCACTGCTTTGTGCGGCTTGCTCTCCAAAGGAGACAAGCTCTATGGACAGATTCATCGACGACCTTATGTCCAAGATGACTGTCGAGGAGAAAATCGGCCAGTTGAACCTGCCTGTTGCCGGCGATATCGTCACCGGTGAAGGAAAGAGCGTGGCCGTAGATGAAAGAATCGAGAATGGAGAAGTGGGCGGGCTCTTCAATGTGAAGGGCGCTGCGGAAATCCGCAAGTATCAGAAGATTGCGGTCGAGAAATCCCGTTTGGGCATTCCCCTCCTTTTCGGTATGGATGTGATTCACGGCTATGAGACCGTCTTCCCTATTCCGCTCGGACTGGCCTGCTCCTTCGATATGGAGGCAGTGGAGGAATCTGCTGCAATAGCAGCTGCCGAAGCATCGGCAGACGGTATTGCCTGGACCTTCAGCCCTATGGTGGATCTCGGAAGGGACCCGCGCTGGGGACGCGTGAGCGAAGGCAACGGAGAGGACCCGTATCTCAACGCCCGCATCGCCGAGGCTATGGTCTATGGCTATCAGGGAAGACCCGGTGAGCAGTTTACCACCAACAGCCAGATTATGGCCTGCGTGAAGCATTTTGCCCTCTACGGAGGTGCCGAGGCAGGCAGGGACTACAATACGGTAGATATGTCGCACCAGCGCATGTTCAACGACTATATGACCGGCTACAAGGCCGCTGCAGATGCGGGAGCCGGCAGTTTTATGGCTTCATTCAATGTCGTGGACGATGTTCCGGCCACAGTCAACCGCTGGCTGCTTACCGATGTACTTCGCGACCAGTGGGGATGGGACGGCTTCGTAGTAACTGACTATACGGGCATCTACGAGTGTATTGCCCACGGAGTCGGCGATTTTCACGAAGTGGGAGTCAAAGCACTCAAGGCCGGTGTGGATATGGATATGGTATCCGAGGCACTGCTCTCCCAGACAAAGGCCGGAATAGAGGCCGGAGAACTCTCGATGAAGGATCTTGACCAGGCTTGCCGCAGGATACTTGAGGCAAAATACAAACTCGGTCTTTTTGAGGACCCTTACAAATATTGCCGTGAAGACGAGGCTGCAAAGATTCTGCGCTGCGATGAATTCAAGGCTGCCGCACGCAGGATTTCCGCTGACTCCTATGTGCTTCTCAAAAACGAGAATGTCCTTCCTCTCAAAAGGGAAGGCAGCATCGCGGTTATCGGTCCTCTCGCCAATTCAGCCGAAAATATGGCCGGAACCTGGAGCGTTGCCGCCCGCCATTCGGAGTGCGCCACCCTCGTGGAGGGCATCAAGGCCGTTGCCGGCAATAATGTGACGGTAAACTATGCCAAGGGAAGCAACCTTTGCAAGGACCGCGAACTGGAAATGCGTTCGACAATGTTCGGAAGGGAACTTGGCAGGGACGACAGGACAGACAAGCAGCTGCTTGACGAAGCCCTCAGGGTAGCCCGCCGCTCCGATGTCATCGTTGCAGCCCTCGGAGAATCTTCCGAAATGTCCGGGGAGAGCTCTTCCCGCAGCGAAATAGGCATTCCTGATGTGCAGCTCGCACTGCTCAAAGAACTCCTCAAACTCAAGAAGCCTCTGGTGCTCGTGCTCTTTGACGGCAGACCTCTTACCATCGAGTGGGAGTCTGAGAACGTTCCTGCAATCCTGAATGTGTGGTTTGGAGGAAGCGAGGCCGCATACTCCATAGCTGACGTTCTCTTCGGAGATGTGAACCCTTCGGGAAAACTCGCTATGACCTTCCCTAAGAATGTCGGACAGATTCCTCTCTACTATGCCCACAAGAATACCGGCAGGCCTCTCGAAGGTCCGGACGGAAACGGCAAGTGGTTTGTGAAGTTCAGGTCCAACTACCTCGATGTGGACAATGACCCGGTTTATCCTTTCGGCTACGGTCTGAGCTATACCAGTTTCGCCTACAGCCCTGTAAGCCTGTCTTCCGACACTATGGCCGCCAACGGCAGCGTCAAGGCTTCCGTCACCGTTACCAATACCGGCAAGCGGGAAGGCAAGGAGGTGGTTCAGCTGTACATCCAGGATGTGAAGGCCAGTGTATCACGACCTGTAAGGGAGCTGAAGGGCTTCGAGAAAGTGAACCTCAAGCCGGGTGAGAGCAGGACTGTAGAGTTTGAAATCAGACCTGATGCTCTCAAGTTCTGGAACCAGCAGATGGAGTATGATGCGGAGAGCGGAGACTTCAAAGTCTATATCGGCAGCGACTCCACCACTTCCAACAGCGCCCAGTTCACGCTTTTGTAGAATTCGGAAGCCAGCCGCGAAGTGCGGCTGGCTTCATCGCAAAAAATGGGTATCTTTGCATAAAACCCGAAAATCAATGACACAAAACACAATGACAGCGCCACAGGAGCGCAAGCGCGAGGTGTGGCTTGACTGGCTGAGGGTCATCGCGTGTATGCTCGTGATGGTCACCCACGCCACAGAACCGTTTTATCTCGGAGGAGAGGGCTCACTCATACTCACGCAAAGCGATGCCGTATGGGTATCGGTGATGGATGTGCTTTCCAGAGCGGCAGTTGTGCTGTTCATCATAGCCTCCAGCTATCTGCAGTTCCCCCTGCACTACTCCACAGGCGAGTTTATGCGGCGCAGGGCTGTGCGCATACTCATCCCGTTCATCTTCTGGACCCTTGTCTATGCTCTGGTTTGGGGCGAACCGGTGCAGAATCTGAAGGACCTCATCTGGAACTTCAACTATGCAGCCGGCCATCTGTGGTATGTCTATATGCTGCTCGGGCTTTATCTGCTGATGCCGATGCTTTCCCCTTGGGCGGAGAAAGTGGGCAAAAAGGAGCTTCAGATATACTTAGGGATATGGCTCTTCACTACCCTGCTGCCGTTCATCCGCACCTGGCTCGGAGGCGCAGCTCCGGTAATATATGGCCCTTCAGGCATACCTAATCCTGCCAGGTATCCCCTTTGGGGCGAGGCCAGCTGGAATGCCTACGGCCTGTTCTATTATTTCAGCGGAATGATCGGCTATATGCTGCTCGGTCTTTATTTCCGCCGCTTCGTAGGAGAACTCAGTTGGAAAAAGACTCTTGCCATCGCACTTCCTGTCTTCGCAACGGGCTTTGCAATTGGCGTAGGAGGCTTCCTCAGAAGGGTTTATGCCGATTGCGGTGGAGTCTTCCCGGTTGAAGGTCCGGTCGGATTGGCTGCACTTTGGGAAACCCCTTGGCTCAACGACAGCCTCGGAGTTGCATTGATGGCAATAGCCTGGGTGCTGATACTAAGGAAGTTCAATACCCAGACCCGCTTCTGGTCCGCAGCCGTGCTGCCGGTTTCCAAGGCCAGCTACGGAATGTACCTCAGCCATATGCTTGTGCTCGGAACCGTGTCATCTGCCCTGCGCGGATGGCTCGGCCTCGGTGAGCAGGGAGTACTCGGAGTATGGACCACTCCAGTGCAGATTCTCGGTACAGTCCTCATCAGCTACACCATTGTAGCTGTCGGCTGTGTCCTCATTCAGAAAATTCCGAAGATTGGAAGCAAAATTATGGGTTAAATTTACTTCAGGGTATTGCATAACCCAAAAATATGTTCTACTTTTGCATTCCCCAAACGCGGGAATCGGGAGCTTAGCTCAGTTGGTTCAGAGCGTCTGCCTTACAAGCAGAGGGTCGGGGGTTCGACTCCCTCAGCTCCCACAAAGAAGATGACAATGGTCATCTTCTTTTTTTGCATTCAGGGGTATGAAGGAAGGCTGCTGCCCTCCATGACCCATAGCCGCCCATGGCTATGTGAATGGGTGGCGCGAAGCGCCGGGATGGAGCGAAGCGGAAGGTCTCGGAGGGCAGCAGCCTTCCTTCGCGCATATGTGGATATATCGTATGTAATTTGGGAGAATGTATTTTGGAGAAAAGCACTATATTTGCAGAGTGTGACAACACGATAAAGTACTAAACCAAATACAAAAAAAATCAAATGAAGAGATTTGTGATTGCACTCGCAGCAGTGCTCTTTGCGATGCTTCCGGCATCCGCCCAGTCTGCAAAAAACAGCTCTGCAGACAACATTATCGGAAAGTACGAATCAGTACAGGGTACTGATGCTTACAAGGTAGAAGTCACAAAGAATGCTGACGGAACCTACAAGGCACAGATTTACTGGATGAAAGATCCTATCGACCCTAAGACAGGCAAAAAGGCCCTCGATGTCAAGAACCCTGACAAAAGCCTTCGCAACACCCCTTGCGACCGTATAGTCCTCATTCAGAACATCAAATACCTTCCTGCAAAGAAGGCTTGGGGAGACGCAAAAATCTATGACCCTCAGCGCGGACTCAAGGCAAATGTCACAGCCCAGTTCCTTCCGGACGGCCGCCTCTCCATCAAGGGAACCGTCCTCGGAATAGGCGAAACCGTTTACTGGACTCCGGTAAAGGAATAGGGCCCGCCCGGGATATGGACAAGATTTGGGACCCGCTCAGGAAAAAGGAAGTTGCACTGACGCCTGAAGAACAGGTACGCAGCTGGTTTATACGGCTGCTCAATCAAGAAGCCCTCGTTCCCCTGCATATGATGGGGAGCGAGGTCTCTCTTCAATTCGGGAAGAAGAAATTCCGTGCAGACATAGTGGTCTATGACCGTGCCTTGCGGCCACTTGCCGTAGTGGAGTGCAAACGGCCCGAAGTGGAACTCACTCAGGAGGTCGTGCTCCAAGCTCTTCGCTACAATGCGGTCCTGGATGTCGCCTATGTATTCGTCACAAACGGGAAAAATACTTATCTTTATGGCCGCAAAGGGGATAAGGGCAGATTTGAGCCTCTGAAAGGACTCCCCAAATATGAAGAAATGCTTTTATGCCGACAATAGTACCGCAATTTTTGGACAAGGACATCTTCCACATCGTAAGCGATGTGGCGCATAGCCGCGGAGTGCGGGCCTTCGCAATCGGAGGCTATGTGCGCGACTGCTTCCTCGGAAGGGAATGCAACGACATAGATATAGTGGTCGAGGGCAGCGGAATCGAGTTTGCCCGCGAAGTGGGCCGGATAACGGGGAAATATGTCTCCTATTTCAAGAATTTCGGAACTGCGATGCTCCATTACCAGGGAGCGGAAATCGAGTTCGTGGGTGCCCGCAAAGAATCATACAGACGAGAGTCCCGCAAGCCCATAGTGGAAGACGGTACCCTGCGCGACGACCAGCTCCGGCGCGACTTCACCATCAATGCGATGGCTTTCTCCCTTCAGAAAGACTCCTTCGGAGAGCTGGTTGACCCTTTCGGTGGCATTAGCGACCTCGCAAACGGGATTATCCGCACTCCGCTCGACCCGGACACGACCTATTCGGACGACCCTCTGCGCATGCTCAGGGCCGTGCGCTTCGCAACCAAACTATCCACTCCGGAGCTGAAATTCACCATAGTGCAGGAATCCCTTGACTCTATGCGCCGTATGGCGGACCGCCTCAGCATACTCTCTATGGAGAGAATCACCGAGGAGCTCAACAAAATGCTGCTCACGCCGCGGCCTTCGATGGCCTTCGAGCTTATGGACCGGACCGGCCTGCTGCAGCACATCCTCCCAGAGCTCTGCGCCCTAAAGGGAGTTGAGACCGTCGAAGGCCGCGGCCACAAGGAGAATTTCTCCCACACTCTTATGGTCCTTGACAATGTGGCCCAGTCAGATGCCGCGGCACCGAAGCTATGGCTGCGCTGGGCTGCCCTGCTTCACGACATCGGCAAGCCCGCCTCAAAACGCTTCGACCCCGCAATAGGTTGGACCTTCCACGGACACGATGTCATCGGGTCCAAGATGGTCCCAGCCATCTTCAACCGCCTCAAACTGCCCCTTGACGCTTCCAAATATGTACGCAAACTGGTTTGGCTGCACCTCAGACCTATTGCCCTTGTGGATGACGGAGTTACGGATTCGGCGGTCCGAAGGCTCCTATTCGATGCGGGAGACGACATTGACGATTTGATGACACTCTGCCGCGCGGATGTGACTTCCAAGAATCCGGCTAAGGTTGCACGCATTATGTCCAATTTCTCCCTGGTAGAGAAAAAGCTGGAGGAAGTCGAGCAGAAAGACCAGCTGCGCAATTTCAAGAATCCTATTTGCGGCGAATATGTAATGAAGGTTTACGGCATACCGCCGTGCAATCTCATCGGGCAGCTCAAGGAAGCAGTAAAGGAAGCCATACTCGAAGGTATCATAGAGAACAACTTCGATCAGGCGGACAAATATATGAGGGTCAAAGCCCTCGAAATGGGACTTAAAGCCGTTGACAATGAATAAGTCTGCAATTCTCCTGATTTACACCGGAGGTACGATTGGAATGAAGACGGACCCCTCTGTCGGAGCCCTCTGCCCTTTCGATTTCAGCCAAATCATAAAAGAGGTTCCGGAGATTTCCAAATTCGCCTGCCGCATAGATTCCATAGCATTTGACCCGCTCATCGACTCTTCCGACATCGAGCCCGCGCTATGGGGGAAGCTTGCCCTTATCATCAAAGAGAAATATGATGAATATGACGGCTTCGTTGTGCTCCACGGCACGGACACTATGTCCTACACCGCTTCAGCGCTGAGTTTTATGCTCAAGAACCTGTCCAAGCCGGTGATTCTCACCGGAAGCCAGCTGCCTATAGGCGCACCGCGCACCGACGGAAAGGAGAATCTCGTCTCATCCGTCGAAATCGCAGCCGCAAAGCGCCCGGACGGCAGCGCAATGGTCCCTGAGGTGGCCATATTCTTCGGTTCCCGCCTGATGAGGGGCAACCGCACAACCAAGGTCAATGCGGAGAGCTTCGAGGCCTTCCTTTCGCCCAACCTTCCTCCGCTCGCAGAGGCCGGCATCAGCATACGCTACAACGAAAGCGTGCTCCTCAAGCCTTCTGATGCCCCTCTGGAGGTTTACACGGCTCTCGATACTCGCGTTTCCATACTCAAAATCCACCCCGGCATCACGCCTGCGGTGGTAAGCAACATCCTTCTGGGAGAGCAGACCAGGGCAGTCATCATTGAGACCTACGGTTCGGGCAACGCTCCTACCAAGCCTTGGTTCCTTGACATAGTACGCGAGTCTGCGGCAAGGGGCAAGGTGCTCGTCAGCGTAACGCAGTGTCTTGCCGGCACTGTCAATATGAACCTCTATGCCACTGGCAAGAGCCTGATGGAAGCAGGGGTCGTCTCCGGCTGCGACAGTACTACGGAAGCAATGCTCGCGAAGCTGTTCTACCTCTTCGGAGGCGGAAGAAGCATAGAAGACATATATTGCGCGCTTGGCAGGTCCTTGCGCGGTGAAATCACATTGATATGAAAAAGACAGTCAAAATCATTTCAATCATCGCCGTTTCTGTTGCGGCGCTGATTCTCGTAGCGGACGTAGCAAGGCGTCTGCTTCCTGAAAAGAAGACTCAACCTGCCGGAACTGAGGAGGTTAAGCTCATCACCGAGGAAGTGCAGCCTAGCGATGGAGCCTGCTGCGCTATGGAAAACAACACCGGCTGGCTGCGCAAATCGGCCATTTCCCCGGACGGGAAGCGCATAGCCTTCAGCTATCAGGGAGACATCTTCGTGGTGAGCTCCGAAGGCGGACTCGCAAGGCAGCTGACAAGCAGCTCCGCCTATGAGTCTGACCCTATCTGGGCCCCTGACGGAAAGCAGATTGTATTCACCTCTTCCCGAGAAGGCTCAAAGGATATATGGAGAATAGGCATAGGAGGCGGCACTCCTGCCCGCATCACTACCTACCAGGGAGGAGAGACCCCGCTCTGCGTAACTCCGGACGGCAAGGTGCTGTTCAGCGCCGTTATCGGTATTGACCCCAAGACCAGCGCATTCCCGGGAGACCCTCAGTTGTGGTCAGTCCCTCTTGAGGGCGGTAAGCCGCAGATGGTATTCCCGTTTACCGTGGGTAATGCCAGCGTCAATGCCGCAGGTGACATTCTCTACGAGGACTATAAGGGCTATGAGGACCCTCTGCGCAAGCACCATACCTCTTCCGTAACCCGCGACATCTGGGTACGCAAAGCTTCCAACGGCAGCTTCACCAAGCTTTCCGACTACCAGGGCGAGGACCGCAACCCTGTTTTCGCTGCCGACGGAGACAGCTTCTGGTGGACTTCCGAGCGCGAAGGTGACTGCTTCAACATCTGGCGCAGTTCCGTCTCCAATCCTTCCAAGTGCGTGAAGGTCAGCTCCTTCGAGACTCATCCTGTGCGCAATATCAGCGCCTCCTCCGACGGCACCCTGCTCGCCAGCTGGAACGGCTCGCTCTACCTTATCAAGGAGGGATGCGAGCCTCGCAAACTTTCCATTTGCGTAAATAAGGACAATGACGAGCATCAGGTGGTATATCGCACCCTCTCCTCCGGAGTCAGCAATCTCTGCCCAAGCTGGAAGGGAGATGAACTCGCACTTGTACTGCACGGTGATGTATATGTCACCGGTGTGGATTTCAAGGCTACCCGCCGCATTACCAACACCCCGTCCCAGGAAAGAGGCGTAAGTTTCGCCCCTGACGGAAGGTCTCTCTACTATGCTGCCGAACGTGACGGCAACTGGGGCGTATGGAGGGCCAGCCTCAAGAACAAGGACGACAAATTCTTCAGCCTCGGCGGTGAAATCGAAGAGCAGCTCTTTACCGAGGCCGGCCAGACCTGTTTCCAGCCAATGGTTTCGCCTGACGGCAAATGGGTCGCCTTCCTTCGTGACCGCACCGAACTCGTGATCCGAAGCGTTGACGGAAAGCAGGAGAAGAGCCTTCTGAAGGGTGTCAACTACTCATACACCGACGGAGACCAGGAGTTCGAATGGTGTCCGGACAGCAAGCATCTGCTTGTGACAGATATGAGCGACGGAGGCTGGAACAACAGCGACATTGCTCTTGTAGATATCAAGGACGGCAAGGTAACCAACCTTACAAGAAGCGGTTACAGCGAGAGCAATTTCCGCTGGGCCCTTGACGGCAAGGCTATGACCTTCTGCTCCGACCGTGCCGGCTACCGCAGCCACGGAAGCTGGGGAGCCGAGTATGATGTCTATGCTATGTTCTTTGACGGAAAGGCCTATGCCGATTTCGTACGCGACGAGAACAGCGACAAGATACTCAAGGCTCTTTCCGGCAAGAAGGATGCGAAGAAGGATTCCACCCTTACTCTTGACCTCAAGCATATCGAAGACCGCCTCGTGAAGCTTACCCCAAGTTCAGCCCGTCTGGGAAGCTATATCCTTTCCCCTGACGGACGCAGCCTCTACTACACCGCACGTCAGCAGGACGGTACATCAATGTTCAAGCGTGACCTCAAATCCGGGTCTGTCAAGGAGTTGGAGAAAGGCCTGAGGAGCGGCTTCATTGCCGACCAGAGCGGAAAGAATATCTATATGCTCAGCGGCAGCAGCATAGTATGTATGAACCTTGCAAACGGTCAGAGAAAGAACATCACTTTCTCCGGAGAATTCGAGTACAGAGCCCGCGAGGAACGCGAATACATTTTCGAGCATACCTGGAAGCAGGTTGACGAGAAGTTCTACGACAAGAACATCCACGGCCTGGACTGGAAGGCTATGCACGACAACTACGCCCAGTTCCTGCCGTACATCGCCAACGGCGAGGACTTCAAGGATATGCTTTCCGAGATGCTGGGCGAACTCAACGGCTCTCATACAGGTGCAAGATATTACAGTTACGGTTCAAGAAATGTCGGTACTCTCGGAGTACTCTTCGATGAAAGCTGGACCGGTGAGGGCCTGAGGATTGCCGAGGTGCTTCCGGGCAGCCGTCTGCAGATTGTCTATCCGGAGCTTAAAGAAGGCGATATCATTACCGCTGTCAATGGAGAAAAGATAGGCAGCAATGCCCTGTGGTATGAGGTTCTCGACCGTCAGGCACGCAAGATGGTGACCCTGCGCATCAAGGTTGCAAAAGACAGCAAGCTTGCCCAGGGCGTGAGCGATGCCCTGAAACTTGACGATGAAATCGAGCTCCGTCTGGTTGCCGGCAGCAATGAAAACAATGCATATTACACCAGATGGGTGCGCCGCAATGAAGAGCTTGTGGAGAGGCTTTCCGGAGGCCGTGTGGGCTATGTTCACGTCGAGGGAATGGATTCCCCAAGTTTCCGTGAGGTTTACAAGAATGCTCTCGGCAAATACCGCAGCTGCGAGGCCCTGATTGTGGATACCCGTCACAACGGCGGCGGCTGGCTGCACGACGACCTTGCTACCTTCCTTAACGGAAAGTCTTATGTGGAGTTCCGTCCAAGGGGACAGTATATCGGCACCGAGCCGTACAGCAAGTGGAACAAGCCAAGCTGTGTGCTGGTCTGCGAGGACAATTACTCCGATGCCAGCGGTTTCCCTTATGTCTATAAGACTCTGGGGATCGGCAAGATTATCGGAGCACCAGTTCCGGGAACTATGACTGCCGTCTGGTGGGAGTATCAGATTGACGGCGCTACCGTCTTCGGTATCCCTCAGGTTACCAGCTGGGGCCTTGCCGAGGACCGTCCACTGGAGAATCTCCAGCTTGAACCGGACATCCTGGTTTACAATGACCCTCAGAGTGTAATCGACGGAGTGGACAAGCAGCTTGAAGCCGCCGTCACCGAAATGCTCAAGGAAATCCAGTAGTCTCCCCTGCCCCCGGCTCCGGCTTTCCCGCAGTGGGGTGGGGGCGGCGGTGAAATTGTAAAGTATTGTATATCAGAGATTTAAAATTTTCGTATGGGTGGTTTTCACCCATACGAAAATTTTAATATCCTATGTATTAAGCAGTTATAATTTCACGCACCTGCTGAATTCCCCAAAAGGATTACAATCACTATTTCGGGTCAATCCTTACGGTGAATACATAGTGTCCTGCAGGCAGGAGGTATTCGTCACGGGGAACTGCGTGCCAACTGTCAACGCAGCCGAGACCCATCTGAACCTTGTCAAGCATCAGGTTGGTCACATCAGAAGGCTTGATGTCGGCAGCGTGTACCTGCTTGCTTGCGTGACCTGCATCCAGGGTCTCCAGCTGATAGTGGAGAGCGGAAGCTGAGAACGGGTCGGTAGCGGTGATGCGGATACCCTTGCCGGTATTGTCGGTAAGTTCCATCCAGCGAATATCGGTCTTGTTGCCGGTCTCCTGAGGGTGGATATAAGGATAATACTGCTCGGTAACGGTCTGCTCCCAGATGCCCAGGTCTGCGGAATTGCACCTGTCGATGTAGTTCTCCACCGGACCGCGTCCGTAGTAGCAGATATTCTCGAAGCTTGAAGGCATCACTATGCGCATACCGAAGCGGAAGAGGCCCGGGAGTGTGATGTCCGCATCCATATCTTCCGTAATCTCGAGTGAACCGTCAGAGTTGATGCGATAGGTCATAATAAGGGAAATGCCCTTGGCGCTGTACTGCACCCTCACAGTTCCGATTCCGTCATTGGCATCCTTCTCGATTTTCTCTACCTTGAAGGCAGGATTCTTCCAGAAAGCCATCTTCTGGTCGAGTTTTGCACCGTAGTCATTGTCGGTAGGTGCACGCCAGAATGAAGGGGTAATCTGATAACCCTCCTTGAGAATCTGCTTGCCTCCTACGATATATGAGCTGATGAATCCGGTCTGAGGGTCGAAGGCAACGAGGTAGTCCTTGCCGGTAATACAGGTCTCGCCTACTATTACCGTTCCGACTGTTTTCTCCAGTCCTTCATAAGCAGGAGCGCCGCCCTCGACAAGAATCTGCTGCTTTGCCACCTGATGGCCGTGCTTGAGGAGCTTGCCGTCAGTCTTCAGTTCATAGCTGAGATTGAGCAGCCACTCTCCTTCTTCGTTAACGTCTCCTATCGGGAGATCAACGGATACTGTCTGCTGAGGACCGCAGTAAAGGTCTGACTCAAGGCCCTTTGCCACCACTTTGCCGTCGCGGAGTAGAGTCCAGTAGAGACGCACGCCCGAAAGGTCGGTGAAGAAGTTCTCGTTGCGGATTTCTACGGAAGCAACGCCATAATCATAAGCCTTGAGGCTGGTCCAGATATTCTGATATACATACTTCACCTCTTCCATATGTGGATTGAGACGGCGGTCAGGACTTACAAGTCCGTTGTCGCAGAAATTGTTGTCGGACGGGTCATAGTCATTGAAGTCACCGCCGAATGCGTAGAACTCGGTGCCGTCCTCCTTGTGCCAACGCAGGCTCTGGTCAACGAAATCCCAGATGAAGCCGCCCTGGAACTTAGGATACTTGCGGACAAGGTCCCAGTACTCCTTGAATCCGCCTTCGGAGTTGCCCATTGCGTGAGCGTACTCAACGAGAATCAGAGGCTTGACCTTGGTCTGGTCTTCGCAGTATTCCTGCACCTTATCGTACGGCAGATACATATGGCCATAAAAGTCGGTCTTTCCGCTGTACTCTGCCCTTTCGTACTGGACAACGCGCCCCGGGTCTATTCCCTTCACAAGGTCATATGCCTGCTCGAAATTCTTTCCGTAGCCTCCCTCATTGCCGAGTGACCAGCATATGATGGAAGGATGGTTGTAGTTTGCAGCCACATTGCGCTCGTTACGCTCAAGATGAGCCTTGGTGTAGTCGTCCCTGTGCGCAAGGCTCTGGTTGCCATAGCCCATTCCGTGGGACTCGACATTGGCCTCCGCAATGACATACAGACCGTATTTGTCGCAGAGCTGATACCAATAGCTGTCATCAGGATAGTGGCAGGTACGCACGGCGTTGATATTGTTCTGCTTCATTATGGTGATATCCTGGAGCATACGCTCGCGGCTTACCACATAACCTCCGTCAGGATCGATTTCGTGACGGTTGACTCCCTTGAAGAAAACAGGCTGGCCGTTTACGAGCACGAGTGCGCCGCGGATTTCGACCTTGCGGAAACCAACCTGGACAGGAACCACCTCGGAAACCTTCTTTCCATTGTAGGTGGTTATGCGAAGGGTATAGAGATATGGAGTCTCGGCTGTCCATTTCTTCGGAGAAGGGACATCGAGACGGATGGTCTCCGCCTTGAGCTTCTTTTCCTTGCTTGTTACGACCTTGCCGTCAGCATCGAGCAGCTCGACGAGCACCTTGGTCTTGCCTGTAAGCTGGAGGTCCACATCGAGGGTTCCGTTTACATAGCTGGCGTCAAGGTCAGGAGTAACCCTGACATTTGATACACAGGTCTTTGGACGGCTGTAGATATAGCTGTCCCTCGCAACTCCGCTGAGACGGAAGAAATCCTGGTCCTCAAGATAGGTACCGTCGCACCAGCGGAAGGTCTGGAAGGCAATGGTTGCGTCCTTTCCCGGCTTCACGAATTTTGTGATATCAAACTCGGCAGCAAGCTTGCTGTCTTCGCTGTAGCCGACGAACTTGCCGTTTACCCAAAGATAGATATTGCTGGTAACTGAGCCGAAGTGAATGGTAATGTTGCGTCCCTTCCAGTCATCAGGAATGCTGATTGTCCTGCGGTAGGTACCCACGTGATTGTTCTCCGTAGGGACTGCAGGCGGATTGCTGCTGAAATTGTCTTTCCAGGCATAGCCTATATTGAGATAAACCGGATCGCCATAGCCGTTGAGTTCCCACATTCCTGGAACCGGCATCGTTCCCCATTCGGAGTCATTGAAGTCAGGAGCCCAGAAATTGGTAGGGCGCTGGTCTGCATCCTTTACCCAATTGAATTTCCATTCTCCGTTGAGAGAGAGATAGTTCTGGCTGTTCTCCATTCCATTCTCGACCTCTTCAAGACTGGAGAAGGCAAAGAAGTCAGTGTGCATCGGAGCACGGTTGACCTGGTTTACATTCGGTTCCTGCCACTCGTTGAAGCTCTGCGCACTTGCTGGAAGGACGCAAGCCAAGGCGAGCAGGGTGCCTGTGATTTTTGCTAGGGTTTTCATAACTATATGGTATTAGTATTATTTCTTTCTTCTATATCCCTTTGCAAGGCCTCCCGTCGAGGTTTCCTTATATAGGGATGGCAGGTCCTTGCCGGTCTGCTTCATCACTTCAACCACGTGGTCGAAGGAGACGCAGTGCTTGCCGTCAGAGAAGGTTGCGTACAGGTTGGCATCCAGCGCACGGGTCGCGGCAAAGGCATTCCTTTCTATGCACGGAATCTGCACCAGGCCGCATATAGGGTCGCAGGTCATCCCGAGGTGGTGCTCCAGGCCCATCTCGGCGGCATATTCGATTTGGGCAGGGCTGCCTCCGAACAGATGGCAGGTGGCGGCAGAAGCCATTGCGCAGGCGACTCCCACCTCGCCCTGACAACCTACCTCGGCGCCGGAGATGGAGGCGTTCTGCTTGACCACATTGCCGAAAATTCCGGCAGTTGCGAGCGCGTGCACTATCCTTATGTCAGAGAAGTTGTGTCCGCGCGAAAGATGATACAGCACCGCCGGCAGCACTCCGCTGGACCCGCAGGTAGGGGCGGTGGCTATAATGCCTCCAGAGGCGTTCTCCTCGCTTACCGCAAGGGCGTAGGAATATACTAGGCCGCGCGTCTGCAGGTGGGGCTTGTAGCCTGTTGCCTTCACGTGATACATCACGGCCTTGCGCGGAAGGTTGAGCGGCCCCGGCAGCACGCCTTCGGTGTTCAGGCCGCGCTGTACCGCATCCTGCATAGCTTCCCAGACCTTCTGGAGATAATCCCAGATGCCCGGGCCCTCGCAGTGCTCGACATATTCCCAATAGCTGCGGCCGTTGTTCTCGCACCACTGCTGTATTTCCGAAAGGGTATTCAGCTCATAGACATCCTCAGTGCCGGCAGCATAGCGGTCGTCCGGCGTTCCTTCTGAGAGCGATCCGCCGCCTATGCTGTAAACAGTCCAGTCCTCCTCAAGGGTTCCGTCCGCGCCGAAGGCTTTGAACTGCATGCCGTTGGGATGGAAAGGGAGAAATATTTCGGGTTTCCAGATTATCTGCGCAGGAGCGAGAGGCTCCAGTACTTCCGTGATGGCGACATCGGTCATATGGCCTTTGCCGGTTGCCGCGAGACTGCCGTAGAGGGTAACCTCAAAACGGGCAGCGTCCGAGTGCCTTGCGGCAAAGTCTTTGGCTGCCTTGTTCGGACCCATTGTGTGACTGCTGGACGGGCCCTTGCCTATTTTGTACAGTTCTCTGAGTGATTTCATAAATTCGTCCGCTAAGATAACATTTTTGACGGTCAATTCCCTCTTTTTGAGTAAATTTGACGGAATTTCAAGAGAAACATATGAGAATAGATATTTTGACTGTAGTGCCCGAGTTGCTGGAGAGCCCTCTGAGCCACAGCATTGTCGGAAGGGCAATCAAGAAAGGACTGGTGGAAATCCACGTACATAACCTCAGGAAATACGGCATTGGTCCGCGCAAGAATGTGGATGATTATTCCTACGGCGGAGATGCCGGGATGGTGATGATGATTGAGCCTGTGTACAGGATGATTGAGGAGTTGAAGGAGGAAAGGGCCTACGATGAGGTGATTTATATGTCGCCTGACGGCCAGACTCTTACCCAGGGGATATCCAACCGGCTGTCAATGTGTGGGAATCTGATTATTCTTTGCGGACATTATAAAGGTATAGACCACCGTATCCGCGAGCATCTGGTTACGATGGAGATTTCGGTGGGAGATTATGTGGTGAGCGGCGGAGAGATTCCGGCGGCTCTGCTTGCGGATTCGATTGTCAGGCTGATTCCGGGGGCTCTGACAGATGAGACTTCCGCTCTGTCGGATTCGTTTCAGGACAATCTGCTGTCCCCTCCTGTCTATACTCGCCCGGCTGAGTTCAACGGGTGGAAGGTGCCGGATGTGCTTCTGAGCGGCAATCCGAAACTCATCAAGGAGTGGCAGGATGCGCAGGCTCTCGAGCGTACCCGCCAGCTCCGGCCGCATCTGCTGGATGAATAGTTTTTAAAATATTTTAATAATGGAAAATATTTTTCAAAAAAATTTTTGCAAATAATTTGCAGATTCAAAATTTCGCAGTATATTTGCCTTCGGAAATGATAAACAACTCACTTACGATAGTAAGGATTCTAACCAACAATATTGACCTTCTTAAAGGTAATACACTACTAACTAATCGTTAAGACCCGCAGTGATTGCGGGTCTTAATCGTTATTCCCGTAGCGGTTGACGAAAGGATTTTCAAAAGACTGAGCAATTTAGTAGTTTTGCGTAGAAATTTTTGATTCGATATGATACGATTAGCAACCACATTTCTTGCAGCTGCAATGCTGCTTGCCACAAACACGGCAGTCCAGGCCCAGAGTGTATCCCGAATGAGTTCACCGGACGGAACCCTGACTGCAAACATCAGCCTCAGTGACAAAGGAGAAATCTGTTACGACCTCTCGATTGACGGACAGCAGATTGTAACTCCGAGCAAACTCGGTTTTGAGATGCGCGGTGTGCTGAAAGCCCAGAAAATCGAGTTCAATGATGGTGACATCACCAAATCAGACTGGCAGCCGGCTTATTCCCTGCACGACGGATTCACCCTGCTCGGCACCGAAAGCTGCAGCTTCGACGAGACCTGGGAGCCGGTCTGGGGCGAAGAGAGCAGTATCCGCAACCACTATAACGAAACCCTCGTACACCTTCAGAAAGACAAGCGCCTGCTCGATGTGCGCTTCCGCCTCTTCAATGACGGCCTGGGACTCCGCTACGAATTCCCTGAGTGCGACGCCCCCGCCTATTTGTGCATCATCGAGGAACTCACCGAATTCAACCTCGCAGGCGACTATACCGCGTGGTGGATTCCGGGCGACTTCGACACCCAGGAATACCAGTTCACCAAATCCCGTCTTTCCGAAATACCTGAAAAATATCATCAGGCCCTTCGCGGCAATGACAGCCAGACCCCGTTCAGCACCTCCGGAGTCCAGACCTCCCTGCAGATGAAAACTGACGAAGGCATTTATGTCAACATACACGAAGCAGCCCTCGTTGATTACCCTTGCATGCACCTGCTCGTGGACGCCGAAAACCACAGTATGCGCAGTTTCCTCACTCCTGACGCCGAAGGCTACAAAGGCCGCATCCAGACCCCGGCCAAAACCCCTTGGAGAACGGTGCAGCTTGCCCGCAGCGCGGAAGAGCAGCTCGCAAGCAGGCTCGTACTCAACCTCAACGAGCCTTGCGCCCTTGAGGATGTAAGCTGGATTCACCCTGTGAAGTATATGGGAGTATGGTGGGAAATGATTGCAGGAGCAGGCTCCTGGGCCTATACGGACGATTTCAGCTCCGTCAAGCTCGGACAGACCGACTACGCCAGCGCCAAACCTAACGGAAGGCACTCGGCCAACAACGAAAATGTCCGCAAATACATAGACTTCGCTGCCGAGCACGGCTTCGACGCTGTCCTCGTGGAAGGATGGAACATCGGTTGGGAAGACTGGGCAAACTGCAACAAGGACTATGTCTTCGACTTCGTAACCCCATATCCTGACTTCGACATCGCAGCCCTCAATGACTACGCCCACAGCAAGGGCATCAAACTCATAATGCACCACGAGACCTCTTCCAGCCCGCGCAACTACGAGCGTCACCTGGATGCTGCCTACAATCTTATGGAGCAATACGGCTACGACGCCGTCAAGTCCGGCTATGTAGGCGACATTCTGCCTGAAGGCGTACATCACTACAGCCAATATATGGTCAACCACTACCAGTACTGCGTCACCGAGGCCGCAAAGCACCACATTATGGTCAATGCACACGAGGCCGTGCGCCCTACAGGTCTGTGCAGAACCTACCCTAACCTCATCGCCAACGAATCCGCAATGGGTACCGAATATCAGGCTTTCGGAGGCATAAAGCCGGGCCACACCGCCATGCTTCCGTTCTCCCGTCTGAACGGAGGTCCTATGGACTACACCCCCGGCATCTTCGAGACTGACCTGAAAGCCTGGTGCGGCAACGGCTCTACCGTAGGCACCACCATCGCCGGCCAGCTCGCGCTTTATGTCACGATGTACTCTCCTCTGCAGATGGCCTGCGACACTCCGGAGCACTATGCCGAGCATATGGATGCCTTCCAGTTCATCAAGGATGTGCCTGTGGATTGGAGCGAGAGCCGCTACCTCTTCGCAGAACCTGCCGATTATCTGATTATTGCGCGCAAGGACAAGCACAGCGACAACTGGTACCTCGGCGGTGTAACCGACGAGCAGGTGCGCGAATTCAAGATCCCTTGCAACTTCCTTGAGAAGGGTAAGAATTATACCGCCACCATCTATAAGGACGCTCCTGACGCCGACTATCTCACCAACCCTAAGGCATACACCATCGAGCGCAGGACAGTCAAGGCCGGAAGCACCATCAAGGTAAAGATGGCTGCGGGAGGCGGTTTCGCAGTATCCTTCGAAGCACAATAAACACGAACAAACAGCAAGAGCAATATGAAACAAAGTACTAAGGCCATCCACACCGCATATCAGGCTCCGGACGCATACGGAGCCCTGAGTATGCCGGTTTACCATACGGCAGCCTACGAGTTTGCAGATGCGGACATTATGGCTGACGCCTTCTGCGGAAGGGTCGCCCTACCGGACTACTCCAGAATCACCAATCCGACAGTAATATACTTCGAGAAAAAGGTCAAAGAACTGACTGGCGCAAGCGCGGCCTACGCCTTCTCTTCGGGAATGGCTGCCATAGCCAATACCCTGATGTGCCTCGCCTCCCAGGGCAAGACCATAGTCACTTCAAACCACCTCTTCGGCAACACCTGGCTGCTGATAGCTAATACCCTCGGCAGATTCGGTGTGAAGAGCAAATTCATTGACCTGACCGATCTGGATGCAGTAAAGCAGGCCCTGGATGCTGACAGCTGCTGCATCTATGCCGAAATCATCAGCAACCCGCACCAGGAAGTTGTTGACCTGAAGGCGCTTTCGGCTCTCGCACACGGGGCGGGAGTGCCTCTGGTTGCCGACACCACAATGATTCCGTTCACCCATTTCAGCGCACGCGAACTGGGCGTGGACATAGAGGTAGTCTCCAGCACCAAATACCTTTCCGGCGGTGCCACCACCATTGGAGGCCTTGCAATAGCCTACGGGCAATGCGGGCAGTTCCAGCAGATGATGAAGGAGAATCTGCTCAACCTCGGGGCCTATATGTCGCCCCACGCGGCTTATATGCAGACCCTCGGTCTTGAAAACCTCAATGCCAGGTATGCTCTCGAATCAGCCAACACCCTTGAAATCGCAAGGCGCCTGAGGGACCTGCCGGCAGTGAAGAAAGTGACCTATCTCGGACTTGAGGATAATCCTTTCCACGAGCTCGCAAAGGAGCAGTTCGGCGGCACCTACGGGGCTATGCTAACCATTGACCTTGCTGACAGGCAGGCCTGCTTCGATTTCCTCAACCGCCTGAAACTCGTCAAGAGGGCAACCAACCTCTTCGACAACCGCTCGCTTGCCATCCATCCGGCAAGCACCATTTTCGGCAACTTCACCGAGCAGGAAAGGCTCGCCCTTGACATCTTCGATACCACCATCAGGCTCAGCATAGGTCTCGAAGATGTGGACGACATCTTCGAAGACCTCAAACAGGCACTCGACTGATGGGACAATACGACTTTGACTGCATCATAGAGCGCCGGGGTACCGGCGCTCTTAAAACTGATGCCCTGCAGCAGCGCTACGGCAATGCAGATCTCCTTCCCCTCTGGGTAGCTGATATGGACTTCGCCACTCCACCCTTTATCGTTGACGCCCTCAAAAAGAGGATGGAACATCCCGTCTTCGGCTACACCGTGGAGCCTGACGACTTCTGGCCTTCGGTTCAGGACTGGATTCTGGAGCACCACGGCTGGAAGGTGGAAAGGGAATGGCTCACCTATATCCCGGGCATAGTCAAGGGCATAGGTATGGCCATCAATGCCTTCCTTGCCCCCGACGACAAAGTCATCATCCAGCCTCCTGTCTATCACCCGTTCAGGCTTGTGCCTCAGGGCAACGGACGCGAGGTGGTCTATAATCCCCTGCGGGAAAACTCCGACGGAAGCTACTCTATGGACTTCGGAAACCTTGAGCAGGTCTGCGATGACAAATGCCGTATGCTCATCCTTTCCAACCCTCACAACCCGGCAGGGATACTCTGGGACAAGGACACACTCGAGCGGCTTGCCCGTTTCTGCTACTCCCGGGGAATTATCGTCATTTCGGATGAAATCCATTGCGATATGGCCCTCTGGGGAGGCAGGCACATTCCTTTCGCCACCAGCTGCAAGGAGGCTGCGCAGTGCAGCATCACTTTCGGGTCGCCTTCCAAGACTTTCAACATTGCCGGCATCGTGAGCTCCTATGCAATTGTTCCGGACAAAGAGCTGAGAGAGAAGTTCTACGGCTATCTTTCCGCCAACGAATACAACGACCCTCCCATCTTCTCCCCTATCGCTACCATTGCGGCATTCCGCAACGGAGAGCAGTGGAGAAAAGAGATGCTTGAGTATGTGGAAGGCAATATCCTTGCTCTGGAGCAGTACTGCAGGCAGTACATCCCTGAAATCAAGCCGCTCAGACCCCAGGCCTCATTTCTGGTATGGCTGGACTGCCGCGCACTTGGACTCGGTCACGAGCAGCTTGTGAGCCTGTTCGTGGACAAAGCCGGGCTGGCCCTCAATGACGGAGAAATGTTCGGTCAGGGAGGACAGGGCTTTATGAGAATGAATGTGGGCTGCCCGCGCGCGACTCTGATGCAGGCGCTCGAAAAGCTGCGCTCAGCTCTCAGGCCTTAGGCAAAACCGGAAGGGCGAAACTGAATTCGGTGCCGGAACCGGGTTCGGAAACAAAGGAAACCTTTCCACCAAGGTAGTTCTCACCGATAATTTTCATACTGAAAGTACCGAGTCCATAACCGGTACTTTTTGTTGTATAGCCCTGTACGAAAATCTTGCTTCTTACCTCATCAGTCATAACGGCAGCATTGTGGACAGCAAAGCAGACCATACCGTCACGAATGCTTCCTTTCACTGTGACAGGCTGACCGGCACAACTCTCGCAGGCATTCTTGAGCATATTGTAGAGCACCCTGAAAAGCAGCACCCTGTCGGTTTCGACAAGCTCGTCACCGAGGGAAGACTCCACCTTCAGTTCGACATTGAACATCTGCAGGGCAATTTTCTCGAAATGGGTCTGCAGATAGGCAAGAACATCGGTGGCCTTCAATACCTGTTTATGCGGTTTGAGACTTCCGTTCATAGCATAAACCAGGTCGCGCTGGGACTTGATTTCCTCCATAAGCTGGTAAGAAATGTCGCGGACTATGGTTCTGGTCTTTTCCGGCTCCGGATCATCGGGATTGTCGAGAAGTCCGTGGACTGCACCGCTCAGATTCAGTATATCGTGGAAGAATATCCTCTCCATAGCCTTCTTGCGATGCTGCTGCGTGCGGTCCAGGAAGAGAACTACTGCACAAGGGACCCCATTTTCAACAAAAGGCGCAGTGGATACCTGGGCATAGTAGTCCTGATTGCCTTCCAGAAGCAGAGATACTTCTCCCTTATATTTTTCCTGTCTTACTATGCTTTCGGGCAAAGCACGGCGAAGAGGACAAAGCGGACAGTTGGCGTGAGTTCCGCATCCTCCGGGGGCGGATACTGCATTGGTGCATTTTAGAAAATCTCCAAGGCACATAGACACGCCTTTCTCCACAGGAGTATATGCTATACTTTTGACAGTAAGGTCTTTATCGACAACAAAAAAAGGGAAGCCTATATCCTCAAAGAGTCGGCTTTCCTCTATAAAATTCAACAATTCCAATTTATCCATGAGCGGAAATTTTCGCAATGTAGGCAAAAAGAGCAGAAATTCAATAAAAAATCTGCTATTTCTTCACAATGCGGACTTCGTAGAGCCTCGGCCAGTTCTTTCCGGTCAGGAAAATCCTTTGAGAGCGTCCCTCCCCGAGCACTGCTATGCCGTTGAGCACATCGGTATCCTGAGTGCGCAGGCTCTCGGGCAAAAGGTCGGAACAATCGATGAGAGCCTCAACCACTCCGGTCTTAGGGTCAATAACTGCAATGGAGTCAGTGGTATAGATATTGGCCCAAATCTTCCCGTCTATCCATTCGAGTTCATTCAGAAGTCGCAGGGGGCGGCCGTTGAGTGTGACTGTGAGGGTCTTTTCGACCTTCAGGTCCGGGTTCATGAAATACAGTTTGGAGCTGCCGTCGGAGGCGATGAGCGAGCGGCCGTCTGTGGTAAGTCCCCAGCCTTCACGCGGATAGGACCAGGTCGAACGGTACTCGAGAGTTTCGGGGTCATAGACGAAAACCACCTTGTTGGTCCAGGTCAGCACATAGAGGCGGTCCCCCAGCACAACTGAGCCTTCGGCGAAGTATTTCCTTGAAAACTTACGGAGTTCCTGCGCCTTGCCAGTGGCAAGGTCGTTGACGCGGAGCGTGGATTTGCCGTTCAGTCCCGTCGTTTCGTAGAGCCTGCCTTCGTGGAAGAACAGGCCCTGGGTATAGGAGCCGGTGTCGTGCGGATGTTCCTTTACGACCTCTATGCTCCAATGCTCAGCATTCTTCTGCGCGCGGCAGCCGAGGGGCAGCAGCGCGACAAGTGCGGCAAGCAGGAGTTTCGGGCAGCAGCGCATTATCTTCCTTCCTTTAAGGCAACAGCGGCCTTGACGAATTCCACGAAAATAGGCTGCGGGTGAAGGGCTGTGCTCTTGTATTCAGGATGGAACTGAGTTCCGATAAAGAACGGGTGCTCAGGGATTTCCACGATTTCCACAAGGCCGGTCTGAGGATTACGTCCGGTTGCTTTCATTCCGGCGGCCTCGAACTGGGGAAGGAACTCGCCGTTGAACTCATAACGGTGGCGGTGGCGTTCGCGGATAAGTTCCTTGCCATAGATGCGGCGGGCAAGCGAACCTTCCTGCAGCTGGCAGTCATAGGCGCCAAGACGCATAGTGCCTCCCTTGATGGTGGTGCTCTTCTGGTCCTCCATCAGGTTGATGACAGGATGACTGGTGTAGGCGTTGACCTCAGTCGAAGCAGCATCCTCCCAGCCGAGCACATCCCGGGCAAACTCTACTACGCACATCTGCATACCCAGACATATGCCGAAGAAAGGCACTCTGTGGGTTCTAGCATAGCGTACAGCCACGACCTTGCCTTCAAGTCCGCGCTCTCCGAAGCCCGGAGCTACGAGCACACCGTCCATTGAGCCGAGTTTCTCCTGCACATTCTCTTCGGTGAGGAACTCGCTGTGGACATATATCACATTGACCTTCGTACGGTTGGCCACACCGGCGTGAACGAAGGATTCGAGAATTGACTTGTAGGCGTCCTGGAGCTCGACATATTTGCCCACAAGAGCTATGTTGACTTCGTGCAGAGGATGTTCCATATCGTCGCAGAACTTGCGGAGGGCGCTAAGGTCAGGTTCAGGCAAGTCCTTGAAGCCCAGCAGGTCGCACACCTTAGCGTCAAGCCCTTCCTCGTGCATCAGGAAAGGTACATGGTAGATGGTAGGAGCATCTATGCTCTGGATGACATTGCCCGGCTTGACATTGCAGAACAGGGCCATCTTGCGCCTCAGCTCCGGGCTGAGTTCCTTTTCGGTGCGGCATACTATGATGTCAGGATGGACTCCGGCCTGCTGCAAGGTCTGCACCGAGTGCTGGGTAGGCTTGGTCTTGAGCTCTTTAGCTGCCGCAAGATATGGCACCAGCGTAAGATGTATGCAGATAAGGTCCTCTTCGGGCATTTCCCATTGGAGCTGGCGTATGGCCTCGACAAAAGGCTGGCTTTCCATATCTCCCACCGTACCGCCGACCTCAGTGATTACCACATCGTACTGTCCGGTACGGCCGAGCAGAAGCATACGGCGTTTGATTTCGTCGGTGATATGAGGCACAATCTGGACCGTTTTGCCAAGGTAGGCGCCTTCACGCTCCTTGGTGATGACGGTATTGTAGATTTTGCCGGTAGTGACGTTGTTCGCTTTGGAGGTGTAGATGTCCAGAAAGCGCTCGTAGTGGCCGAGGTCAAGGTCGGTTTCCGCGCCGTCTTCGGTGACATAACACTCACCGTGCTCGTAAGGGTTGAGTGTGCCCGGGTCGATGTTGATATAGGGGTCGAATTTCTGAATCGTCACCCTGAGGCCGCGGGCCTGCAGAAGTTTGGCAGTAGATGCTGCAACGATTCCTTTGCCGAGTGATGATGCCACTCCTCCTGTTACGAAAACGTACTTTGTATTCATATTGTCCTTTACTCCTAACAGGGGAACAAAGTTAACCAAATTATTCGTATTTTTAAGGTCGGTATGAAAGATTATGTCATCGCCCTCGACCAGGGCACGAGCTCTTCCAGAGCAATAGTTTTCGACAGGAACGGACGCGCCTGCGCGACCTGCCAGAAGGAATTCACCCAGCATTTTCCCAAGCCGGGAATGGTGGAACACGACCCAATGGAGATATGGGCTACCGAATATGCCGTTATGACTGAGGCTGTTACGAGCCTGGGCCTGGGCGGGGCGGACATTGCGGCAATAGGCATTACCAACCAGCGCGAGACGACAATCGTTTGGGACGCCGCGACGGGAAAGCCGGTTTGCAACGCTATCGTATGGCAGGACCGCAGGACTTCGCAGTATTGCGATTCGCTTAAGGCCCGGGGACTTACGGAAATGATTCGGGAAAAGACCGGGCTGATTGCGGATGCATATTTTTCCGGGACCAAAATCCACTGGATTCTGGAGAATGTGCCGGGAGCAAGGGAGAGGGCCGAAAGGGGCGAACTGCGTTTCGGCACCGTGGACAGCTGGCTGGTATGGAACCTGACCGGAGGCTATACCCACATTACGGATGTGTCCAATGCTTCTCGCACTATGCTGTTCAACATCCACACGCTCGAGTGGGATGAGGAGCTGCTGAAGCTTATGGGCATTCCTCGCTCGATGATGCCGCGAGTCTGCTCATCTTCCGAAGTTTACGGGCAGACTTCCCTGCTGGGCGACAATGTGCCGGTTGCGGGAATTGCCGGAGACCAGCAGGCGGCTCTGTTCGGACAGATGTGTCTGGAACCGGGAATGGTGAAGAATACCTACGGGACGGGGTGCTTCCTTCTGATGAATACCGGGTCCAGGCCAATCGTTTCGCAGAACAGACTGCTGACTACAATTGCCTGGAAGATAGGAGACGAGGTGACTTATGCCCTGGAGGGGAGCATTTTCGTGGCTGGTTCTGTGGTGCAGTGGCTGCGCGACGGCCTGGGTATCATAAGGAGTTCCGCCGAGGTGGAAGCTCTGGCCGGCAGTGTGCCGGATAACGGAGGGGTCTATTTCGTACCTGCTATGACCGGACTGGGAGCACCGTACTGGGACCAGTACGCAAAGGGAAGCATTACGGGCATTACCCGCGGTACTGCTGCGGGGCATATCGCGCGGGCAGCCCTTGAGGGCATTGCTTTCCAGACTATGGATATAGTGGAGGCTATGCAGAAGGATGCGGGAGTGCAGCTTGCCAGCCTTAAGGTGGACGGTGGCGCTTCGCGCAATAATCTGCTGATGCAGTTCCAGGCGGATATTCTCGGCACGGAGGTGGTAAGACCACAGGTTACGGAGACTACGGCGCTCGGCGCGGCCTGCCTCGCGGGGCTTGCTGTGGGATTCTGGGGCAGTCTCGACGAGTTGCGGGGCAGCTGGCGCGCCGAGCGCGTATTCCACCCGTCAATGCCTTCCGAGCAGGTTTCCCGCACCGTCTCCGGCTGGAAAGACGCCATCAGCCGAACGCTGAGCAGGTAAACCGGCCGGCAGCCCTCACGCGACACGGACCCGCTGGTAGCCGAGCCTCTGGAGCTCGATGGCGGCGCCGAGACGGTAGAGTACAGCATAGGTGCGCACAAGCACATAGAAACCGAGTTCGGTCTGGGCTTCGATGCCTTCGTGGCGGATAAGACCCAGGGCTGCTAGTGCGCAGCTGTCAAGGGTATCGCTGAGCTTCTTCCCTATTGCTTCCGGCAGGGCAAGCACTTCCCAAAGTATGTGCTCGTCCATATCGTCCCAGCCCCGGCTGCCGTAATAGCTCTTGTAGGAATCATCCTTGTGGGCATCCCAGTCCACATCCCAATTGTGCGCAACGGCCATTCCGAGGAAGCCGGCCCAGGCAATGGCGGCTTCGGGATACTCGTTGAAATTGAGCACCGCATCCGCGACATAATCCTGCACATACTGTTCCCATTTGCCGTCAATATCTTCCGAGCGCATAAACTGCTCGCGAAGGAGTCCCGCGCCTTTGCATATTTTGACCAACCCCTCCTCGAGTACGGCTTCGTACCTGTCGAGGTCTGCTGTATTTACTGCCATATCGTGTCGATGTTTTATTTGCAAAGATAATCAGGCCAGACGAAATGTGTATTCAAATCCTTTTCTCCACCGTCAACAAGTATGTCCTGCCCTGTGCAGAAACGGTTCTCCATTGTGAGAAACCATACCCAGCGGGCTATCTCCTCGGGAGAAGCCCAGCGCCGCAGAGGCGTGCAGTCCATTATCTGCTGCCACAGCGCACTGTCTTCCATCACGGTGCGGTTGAGTTCGGTGGTCACGCCGCCCGGAGACAGGCTGTTGCATACGGCCCCAAATCGGGCAAGACGCTGTGCCGCGTTGCGCATATACGAGAGCAGGCCGCCCTTGGATGCGGCGTAGCACGGAAACTCTGCGCCACTGTGTGCTGAGGCGCTGGCCATTATCAGAACCGCACGCACGCCGTCGTGGAAGGCATATTTTTCGACGGTGGCTATGGTCCCTTTGAGGTTAACATCTATGTCGCGGCCGCTCTGCTGCACGCCTGCGTTGGCGATGACCACTTCGCAGGGCGGGAGCTCAGGAAGCGCTCCGGTAATGTCCGCGATGATGTGGGTGTAGCTGCTACCTTCCGGAAAAACTGGAGCCGGCGCGATGTCGAGACCGAATACATTATGCCCGCGCTCAAGGAAAAGCTGCGCGGTGGCGCGGCCTATGCCGCTGGATGTGCCTGTAATCAGTATGTTCATATTTTCTTGTCCAGATAGTCCTGTCCTACCTTTTCTTCTTCCCATTGACGCGCCATCCTGTAGCCCAAAGGGCTGAATAC
Organism: Candidatus Cryptobacteroides sp.; assembly: GCA_051869975.1. GTDB lineage: Bacteria > Bacteroidota > Bacteroidia > Bacteroidales > UBA932 > Cryptobacteroides. Next base: position 49,805 of record JBJEBK010000033.1, read on the forward strand.
GACTTCGCAGAGCAGCTCCATCAGGGCGCCTGTAAGCGAGCATACGAGCACCTGAGTCCAGGTCCAGCCGAAGAAGACGTGGCTTACGACGGTAGCGAAGATAAGGTTGTCAACGAACTGCGCGAGGGCTGTGGAGACGAAGGATCGAAGGGCGAAACTGCCGTAGTTATTGTACTTCAAGTGCTTGGCTATAAGGTGGTTGCTAAGGGAGTTGACAAATGAGGATACGAGCATCGCAAGGGCCGAGCCGAGGACCACGTACCAACTGCCTCCGATTGTGCGGTTCAGGGCGTAGTTGGCGGCCTGCGCGGCGGCAGGGTCGGAGTCGAGGAAGCTGTAATATTCTCCCCAATGCCCGGGCGTGAGGGAGAGGAGCCAGAATATGCCGCAGACGCAGAGGTTGACGGCGAGCGCGGCGACGGAAAGCTTCATCGCGGCCTTGGCGCCGAAGCGTTTGCATACCATATCCATCAGCAGGAAGGAGACCCAGCTGAGGGTGAAGCCGCAGTCGAGGGCGAGCCAGTCGGTAGTGAAGAGCTCTTTGTTTGCAAGCAGGTTCATTGCGACTACGCTGAGGAAAAACAGGGCTACGACTATCGAGGGGATATTGCGGAAGAGGACTTTGTAGTCTTCAAGTTCGCGGCGGATGATGTTCATAGTGCGGCGTGTTAGAGGTTAAACTTCGATCCAAGGAAGACGGTAAGCTGAGGCTTTGCTGCGAAGTCCCAGCTCAGGCAGGAGATGCTTCCCAGCCGCCGCCAAAGAAAAAATGTGTTTCATTTGCCCTTTATGTTTTGATTTATACCTTGGCGGAGGATGACAGGCCTAGAACTCCGCCCATTTGCACCGCAAAGATACAAAAACATCCGGCAAAGGCAACACAAATCTACGCCAAAATCGTTGACGAAAGCAAGCGCAAAGCCGTCAACCTCATTCCGAAACTATACATCTTGAAGTTTATTCCTTGCAGAATTTAAGGAAGTCCTTCGGACTGAGAATAGGAATGGCACAACTCGGAAAGTCTTTTGGATTCCGTGTGAGGAAATAGTCGCAAAATGCGGATTCTGCACATTCTTTCTGGAGAGTGTCCTCAAAGTCCGGGCCACAATTCTTAAGGGTTGAATAGAGGGTCATATCTCCCATTGGAAGAATATTGAGTTGCGCTTGCAATGTTTTTATTGCATCCAATGCTTTGATTTTGCCAACGTTTTTGCGGAGAATATAGAAAGCATCAGCAATAGAAAGGATTGAGCAATAAAGCCGTATTTTCCCCTCTCTTCCCAATTGAAGAATAAGCGCAGTATCCTTGCAGCCTTCCCTTCCAAGAAGAAAATCTAAAAGGATATTTGTGTCAAGGTAAGTTTTTGTCATTTGCTGATAATATAATCGTATTTTGCCTCTTCGAAATCTTTATCTTCAATCCGGTACTCTTTCAGAATGCCACATAGTTCTTCCAGCTCAGGAGCAATTCCTTCTGGCAGTGAAAATTCAGGTAAACTGTCTTTTTTATGAATTTCCCTGTTCAGGATATCTTCAACGTAAGAGTTTAAACTTTGTTTATTCACTTTTGCCCGGTATTTGATATTGTTGTATAAATCCTCATCAAATCTGAAGAGGACGGGCTTTCTTTCTCTTTTTGCTGTAGTTCTCATATCGCAAAGATACAAAAGATATCAATTTATCAATATGATATCATCATATTTGTAGGTTTTCATAGCATACTGTTTTTTGCATTTCACAAATAATTGTTAATTTTGAACAAATGTTCACACAGCAATGGTTAAGCTTCTGTTATTCCTTTCTCTTGTTATTTCCACCCCGCATCTGCAATTTCCGTGGGGAGAGGATCGTGAACTGGACTCTATTCTTCATACTCTTGATACTCTGACAGATAACAGAAGCCGCTACATTGAGCAAAAAGAATTCCGGATAGCTTCATTAACGGACAGCCTGTCTGTTGAGGCCGATTCCGTGAAACGATATCAGCTTATTAATGATATAATTGCGGAATACCGGACTTTTCAATACGATTCCACAATAGTATATATTGACAAAAATCTTGCCTTGGCCCAAGAGCTCGGAAGGGAGGATTGGATACCAGAACTGCTGATAACAAAAGCACACAACTATGTTTCGGGCGGATTGTATCTGGAAGCTCATAGAATACTGGAAGGAATCAATCCGGAAGACTTGGATTATGATACGAAGCGTATGTATATATTGGCTTGGGAACAGTTATATTACCAAATGTCCATATATGCCGGGGATCCTCAGATTTCTCCCAAATATGAAGAAGTGAGTTTAGCTTGTCTTGAGGCTCTTATAGAGTTGACTAAAGGGAATGCGGAAAGACCCCGGGCAAGACGTTACATCTATCTTAAAGAATATGAACAGGCGGCAGAAATGCTTACCGAACTTGTTGAGAAAGGCGAATATGACGACAGAAACGACGCTATGATAATGTCCAGCCTGTCCAATGCATACGAAGGTTTGGGAAATACCAGAATGCAGATGAAATATCTTGCTTTGGCAGCTATCAATGACATCAAGCTTGGAGTCAGGGAGAATCAGGCCTTGAGAAAGGTGTCTGTTTTGCTGTACAAGGTAGGCCAGATAAAGTTGTCTTATAAGTTTTGTTCGATTTCTATGGACGATGCCGAAAAATACAATGCGAGGCTTCGTCGAATAGAATCCAGCGATACTTTCAGCATTGTTGAGAAGTCCTATTTGGAGATTATCAACAGACAGCAGCGCAGGATTATGCTTTTTGCAATTATTGCAAGTGCTTTGTGTTTGCTGGCGATTGTGCTTGCCATTATCTTGAAGAAGCAGAACAATATGGTGCGCAAATCCCACAAGATGCTTGAAGAGGTAAATGACAGGCTGATTGAATCGAACAATGTCAAGGAAAAGTATGTAAGTCTGTTCCTCAGCAAGTGCTCTTATTATATCACCCAGTACAATCGTTTTGTCTCAAAGGTTCACAACAAACTGACCCAGGGAAAATATGCTGAACTGAAGGAAGAAACTGACATTCAGTCCAAGGACAGTTATGAAGAGTTTTATTCTGAGTTCGACAAGGCCTTCCTTTCCCTTTATCCTGCATTCGTGGAAAAAGTGAATGAGCTGCTCAGGCCGGAGGAGGCTTTGGAGGTTGAGAGGGAAAATTCATTAGGCCCGGCACTCAGAATGCTTGCCATTATCAGGCTCGGAATATCCGACAGCTCCCAGATTGCAAAATTTTTGAATTATTCTCCGAATACTATCTATACATACAGAACAAAAATCAAATCAAAAGCAAAAAACAAGGATACTTTTGAGGCAGATGTGATGAAGATCGGTCTATATTCGTCAAAGAAGAGTTGATAGGCCAAGTAGTTGAAAATTAATACGAAAAACTTTATTTGCTTCTTGTCTTAACCTATATTTGGACTTTTTCGTGTTTGGGCGCCCGTATATTTCCGTTAATTTTGCGACAACCACAAACACGGAAACAATGCTTCCAAAAAATCGTTCAGTACATTTGATCATACCCCTTTTGTTGTCCATTTTTACAGGATGCAACAAGGAAGAGTGTTATTTGTATCCCACTTCCCCTATCCGATACAATACTACTTATGATACACTATTTGTAACGGATTATCTGCCGCTAAGCCAGAGTTGCGACATCATTGAAAGCAGCCAGATTGTAGCCACAAGACTGGATTCTTGCGGCAGGGTTTATGCTTTGAAATTCGGAACAGATGTTTTGTCAACTTTGGACTGCATCAGCGGAGGAGAAACTAAGACATTGGTTTGTCTGCGGGATACTGAAGAGACACCGCTATTTGCAACCACATCAGGCGTGCACGGTAAGAGTATTCATATTGAATTCGAGCAGAGCCCGGACACCATTGTTGCTCTTTGGAACGATACCCGTATCCCGCTTGCTTCAAACGGCTCGTCATATATAATTAAAGTGCCTGAAGCGGCTAGAAAGTATGCTCTCAGTTATATGAGAGTCTATGCAAGTGCGGGGAGCAGGCTCTTCAATGATATTCTGATCCCTCTTGTAGACGGTAAAGTTGCAGTGAATCCGAAAGAGCTGCCCCGTCAGGACAAGAATTCCTATATCATCTATTCTTTGATGGTGGACCGTTTTTGCAATGGAGACAGCAGTAATGATTGCCCTCTTAACAGAAGCGACGTAATGCAAACTGTTGATTATCAAGGAGGGGATTTTGCCGGAATACTCTCTAAAATCAAGGACGGCTATTTCGAGGATTTGGGAGTAAACACCATATGGATGACTCCAATCGTAAAGAATGCCGAGGGTGCATGGGGTTTGGATGAAGAGCCTTTTACCCGATTCTCTTCTTATCATGGTTATTGGCCAACTGAGCCTACGGCTCTGAATCCGCATTTTGGAACAGAAAAGGAGCTTGAAAAATTGATAGGAACAGCTCATGATTGCGGGATGAATGTCATTGTCGATGTGGTCGCAAATCATCTCCATCAGGAGAGTCATATTCTTAAAGAACATCCGGATTGGAGCACGCCGATGTATCTTCCGGATGGCACCCCGAATATAAGACTGTTCGATGACCAGAGACTTACAACCTGGTTCGATTCTTTTCTTCCGACAATGGCTCTTGACAGGGAGGAAGTGAGGGAAGCCATCAGCGATTCCACGCTTTTCTGGATGGAGAACTTTGATTTTGACGGAATGAGGCACGATGCTGCCAAGCATATCCCGATTGAATACTGGAGGCTGTTGAACCATAAGCTTGCCAACAGGGTTGACCGGCCGCTTTATCAGATAGGGGAAACTTACGGCTCGTATTCCTTGATCCGCAGCTATGTTTCATCCGGTCTTCTGGACGGGCAGTTCGATTTTTCCCTTTATCACAGTGCCCTCAATTCCATTGCTACAAAAAAAGATGATATGCAGGCCCTTGCATCGTCCCTTCAGGCCTCACTGAACAATTACGGCTATCATCATCTTATGGGAAACATCACGGGAAATCACGACAAAGCCAGATTCATATCCCTGGCTGGTGGTGCCGTTTCTCCAGGCGAAAATGCCAAGAAAGCCGGCAGGACGAGGGCCATTGGAGTCGGGGACAGTATTGCCTATTCCAAACTTATGCTGCTGGAAGCACTGATGCTAACAGTTCCGGGTGTACCGTGCATTTACCAAGGCGATGAATTCGGCGTTCCGGGAGCCGGCGACCCTGACAATCGCAGAATGATGCAATTCGACGGCTATACCGAATCGGAACAAGAGGTTCTTTCCACGATAAAACTTCTCACTTCGCTCAGAAGAAGCGAAATGCCGCTTCTTTATGGGGATCTTCACAATCTGAGGGCAGACGGACAGCATCTGTATTTTGAGCGCTCTTATATGGGCAGGAGCGTTGTTGTTGCTCTTAACGATTCGGACAGCGAAGCTGCTTTTGATATTCCTGCGGGGAAGGACTTTTCCTGCCATTTCAAGGGAAGCATCCAAAATGGACTGCTTTATGTCCCGCCATTTTCATTTGAAATCATAACAGAACAGATATGAGAAAAGCAAAACAGTATTCTTTTTTAACCTGCGCGCTTGCGGGAGCCGGTTTTGTTCCTGCATTCGGACAGGAGAACAGACCGAACATTCTGCTTTTTATTGCGGATGACTGGTCTCCTCACGCCCGTGTTTATGGAGATACGACAGCAAGAATGCCTGCAGTTGATTATGTTTCCAATCACGGAGTTACATTCAACAACGCTTTTTGTGCAGCCCCAACATCCACGGCCTCAAGAGGAGCATTACTGACAGGAAGGTATTCTCACTCCCTTGGCCCTGCCGGTGACTTGTGGTCTCTTTTCCCGAAAGAGCTGTACACCTACACAAGAGCTTTGGAGGAGAACGGATATCAGGTTGGCTATACGAAAAAGGGCTGGGGACCTGGCAAATATGAGGATGGAGCCTGGGCAGACAATCCTGCTGGACACTATTCCGACGATTTCAAGAAGTTCGTCAAGCAGTCCCTCGCCGAAGGAAAGCCATTTTGCTTCTGGTATGGCAGCAAGTATCCGCACAGGCCTTATCGTTATGGCTCGGGAATGGAGAACGGAATCGATCCGAGGAAGATAAAGGTGCCTGATTTTCTGCCCGATACTTGGGAAACCAGGAACGACCTTGCCGACTACTACTATTTTGTGGAGAGGATGGATTATGAACTGTACGAGACCATAGGCATACTCAAAGAATGCGGGCAACTGTCCAATACTTTGATTGTGGTTACAGGCGACAACGGAATGCCGTTTCCGAGAGCAAAAGCGAACCTTTATGAGCAGGGAACGAGTGAGCCGCTGATCATTATGTGGGAAGGCCACATTCAGGAGAACACAAGTTGCGATGAGCTCGTATCCCTTGTGGATCTCTGTCCAACATTTTTGGATGCGGCAGGCGTGCCGATTCCGGACTCTGTTCAAGGTCAAAGCCTTATTCCTCTTCTTACGGAAGGAATATCCTTGAACAGAAAATATATCCACGCCGGAAGAGAAAGGCACGGCTACAATGCCCAGCCAAACAATATCAGCTATCCTATGCGTTCCATCAGGGACGGACGCTATCTGCTGATCCATAATTTCCGTCCATATCTTGTTCCGGACGATTGTGACAACGGTGCCAGCAAGAAAGTCATAATGAAGGGCAAGGACAAGGAGGAAATCAAGCCATATTATGAGATGACCTTTACCGTAAGACCTGAATGGGAACTTTATGATTTGAAGAAGGACCCTAACCAGTTCAACAATCTTGCGGGGAAATGGCAGTATGCTTTCCGCCTCAAAAAGATGCAGAAGGAACTGAACAGCTGGCAGAAGCGTACAGAAGACCCAAGACAGGACGGAAACGAAACGGATATATTTGACACGGCTCCTTACTTCGGCAAGGCTGCCAGAGAACAGTAATTTGCAGTTATGAAAAAGAGAGAAACATCATTGACCCTCGGAATGTTGCTTCCTTTGGCAGCATTTGCACAGCAGGCAGACAATGTCAAGCCTAACATACTCTATATTGTAATAGACGATATGGGTTGGGGAGATTTGGGATATATGGGAAGCACTCTGGTGGAGACACCCAATATAGACCGTCTCGCCTCAATGGGTGTATCGTTCACTAACGGATATGCCACCGCCGGAACAAGTTGCCCGAGCAGAAACGGTTTGGTGAGCGGTGCGTACCAGCAGCGTTTCGGAGTTGAAATCAATGCAGATTACAAAAAGGCTCAATTTCCTGAATCACAGCTGCTTCTGCCTCAGACCCTCGCTTTGGGCGGATATCACACAGCTCTTGTCGGAAAGTGGCACGTTGTAAGGAAGCCTGAGCAGGTATTCGAGACTGTTATCCAGCCTATTGAAATCAGTTCCAACTATTTTCCAAACGAGCAGGGAGAGTACAATTACAAGAGGCTGCCTATCCTTGCTTCAATGGAGCCGAAAGAGGAAAATGAGTATATGACCGACAGGCTCACGACTCATGCCATAGAATATATGGATTCTACAAAAACCCCATTTTTCCTCTATCTTGGTTATAATGCGGTTCACAATCCTTGGCAGGCCTGCCAGAAGTATTATGACAGGCTTGACGGAATTGAGGAAGAATATATGAGAGTATATGCCTCCCTTATTGCGTCTCTGGACGACAATGTGGGAAGAATACTCAATTATTTGGAGGAGAAAAATCAGCTTGGCAATACTGTCATTGTGATGTTGAGCGACAATGGCCCGGCAAAGGGTGGCCCTGAACTGAAAACCTGGGCGGAGTATGACGATTCAAGGGAATATATTTTCGGACAGACTTCCGGCTTGCGCGGCCATAAGGTTGATCTTTATGAAGGTGGTATCCGTACACCTATGGCAATAGTATATCCTCCAAAGTTCAGGGCGGGAAAGGTGTTTCCGGATATGATATCCACGATGGACTTTTATCCTACCGTTTGTGAATTGGCAGGAGTGGACATACCTCAGAGCTGTATCATCGACGGTGTGAGCCTTGTGAAATATCTCAGGGAAGAGACCAAATCTGTTCCTCATCGTGCCCTTTTCTGGAAGAGGGTCAAGAACGGGGCAATGCGTCTCGGAGCTTTCAAACTTGTTTTCGATTCTGAAAAATCAGAATTGTTCCTTCTCAGGGACGATATGTACGAGACCAAGGATGTCTCGGATGAATATCCGCATATCAAAGAAATGATGCTCAAAGAATGGGCGGAATGGGAGAAAGACATTAACAAAACTAAATAATCAATACAATGCAAAGGAATCTATTTTTGGCAGTTATTGCCGGAGCATTTTTGGCAATAGGCCTTGGCTCTTGCATCAAGGAAACTGGAAAAGAAACTGAACAGACACTCAAGGCTTTGTCTTTCAAAGCTGAGTCTTACACATTTGCTCCGGGTGAGGAATTTGTTCTTACTTGTGAGCTGAGTATTTCGGAGCATAGGCACCCAGCATTTCGCTAGAAAGCCCGCTTCGTATT